>NZ_LBJX01000001.1:0-322705 GCF_028128895.1 Bradyrhizobium sp. CCBAU 11434 | reverse complement strand
GCGGCCTCTGATTTCTCCCACCGGAAGTCGCTGCCGTCGCACCACATACGGTGCAGGATGACTGATATCTTGCGAGCCACCGCGACCAGCGCATTTTTCATGGAACTTCGCTTGGCGATGCGGATGCCCCATGCCTTTAGCGAACACCACCGTCTTGTGTTGACCATCAATGAATGAGCGGCTCTCGAAGAGGTGTTCTCGAGCAAAGGCATCGCCGCATCGGGTGATACGCCCGTTGTAGTCGACCTCTCCGGACGCGTATTTGCCTGGGGTCAGTCCAAGATGGACGCCAACGTGCCGGGATTTACGGAAGCGGCCTGGGTCATCGATGGTCGTCTTGAATGCCAATGCTGTCAGGGGGCCAACGCCAGGAACCGTCATGAACCGGCGGCAAGTAGCATCGCTGCGAACCAGGCGCCCAATCAGGCGCGTCAACACGCGTGCTTGTTCGCCGAGTATGCGCCGAGCTTCCAGCAATGGAACCACGAGGGCCTGTAAATCTCCGTCATCCAAGATAAGCTCGCGTACACGCTCTTCAAAGCGGCTTTGGCCGATAAGACTCACTTTGAATCCGAAGGTTCGAAGTGCCGCCCGAATATGATTGTTGAGGTCGCGTTGCTTGTCGAGCAGGCACCGGCGACTGCCCATCAGAGCTCGGAGCTTTTGGCTGCCTTCAGATTTGATGTGAACCGCCTTAAACCACCCTGTTCGCATCATTTGCGCAAGCGCACGAGCATCGTTGCGGTCCGTCTTGACAGTTTGAGCTTGCATCACGCTCTTTGCGTGCCGGGTCTCAACACAAATGACGGGTAATCCGCCTTCCGAAAGCCCCTTGTGCAGCCAGGAGGAACATTGGCCGGCTTCTAGCCCAATGCGCTGCAAAGCGAAGCGGGTGTTTCTTAGCCAAGAAATTAGCGCCTCGGGTTCGGTATCCGTCACTCCTTCCCGGACGATATTTCCATCTCGATCAACGATGCAGATCGCGGTGCGCTTCAAAGACACGTCGAGTCCAGCGAAGTAATTCATCAGGATCTCCAGCTCATCTTGTTGGGCGAATCGATCGGCGTATTATGCGCCCGAGTGGTCGGTGCCCGGTTACTTCATCTCGTCGCTGCACTCGGTCCCGCGTGCCGCCTTCGGCGTCGCTATGCTCACGCTCCTGCGGGTGGCTTTTTTCTTAAGGCGATGCGCCCCTGGCGCACGCCCGATCACGCCTGCGGCCCTAGGCAGATTGCACGAAGCTCAGAGTAAGAGTGCAGGCTGGGTTTTCCGTGACGGGTTAGAAGCTGCGAGAGAGGCTCGCGGCGCCCGTCGCGGAGAACCGCGATGCCAAACCCTACTGTTGGTGCGCGCGCCGGCCAGGACCGCGCGAACCTCTATAACGAAATCACCGACAAGATCATTGCCGAGCTTGAGGCCGGCCGCGTCCCCTGGGTTCAGCCCTGGGGGACGGCTGCGGCGAAAGCGCCGCTGGCGATGCCGAAAAATGCGTCGACCAATCGGCAATACAGTGGCGTGAACATCCTCATTCTCTGGGGAGCCGTGATCGAACGCGGATTCACCGGGCAAAGCTGGCTCACTTTCCGCCAGGCGCTCTCGCTTGGTGGTCACGTTCGCAAAGGAGAGCGCGGTACCACCGTTGTCTACGCGGATCGTTTCGTGCCGAATGACGAAAGGCGACGCGCCGCTGAGACCGGCGAAGACGCCCAGGCGATTCCATTCCTCAAACGATTTACCGTTTTCAACGTCGATCAGTGCGCAGATCTGCCTGACGAGATTGCCACCGCTGCGCCGCCACCGCCGGCTGGCCTCATCGAACCCACGGTCGACGCCCTGATCAAGGCCAGCGGAATTCCATTTCGGATCGGTGGAGATCGCGCATTCTACGCAACAGCCGAAGACTATGTTCAGGTCCCACCGCCGCAGGCCTACTTCGAACCCATCAACTGGCACCGCACTGCGTTGCATGAGCTCGGTCATGCGACCGGGCATCCCTCGCGTCTCAACCGCGACCAGAGCGGATCCTATGGTACGAAGAAATATGCCTTCGAAGAACTGGTTGCCGAGTTGAGCTCCGCATTCAGCTGCGCCTCGCTCGGGATCGTCCCGACCGTGCGCCATGCCGACTATATCGGCTCCTGGCTTGAAGTCCTGCGCGAAGACAATCGGGCCATCGTGCGTGCCGCTTCGCAGGCGAGCAAGGCCGCGGACTATTTGCTCGGCTTCGTTCCCGGGTCCATTGAGCCCGCGCCGCTGGATTCGGTTGTGGCCGATCATGAGGCGGCATGATGCTCCGCCTCGTGGCCGCGCGAGAGTGAGAGGAGGGGAGGCTGTTCGCGACGGGTTGGAAGCCGAGAGAGAGTCTCACGGCCGCCCGTCGTGGAGAGCCAAAATGACGAAAGCCGTACAAAAGATCACGCTGTCGCCTTCCCGGGACATTCCCTTCAACAAGCTCGTGCTCAGCCAGTCGAACGTTCGCCGCGTCAAGGCCGGTGTCTCGATCGAACAGCTAGCCGAGAGCATCGCGCAGCGTACGCTTCTGCAAAGTCTAAGTGTCCGAGCCGTCGTTGATGCAGATGGCAACGAGACCGGCATGTTCGAGGTGCCGGCGGGCGGCAGGCGCTATCGTGCCCTCGAGCTTCTGGTGAAACAGAAACGCATGTCAAAGACGCAGGCGGTGCCGTGCGTTGTGCGTGAAGGGGGCATTGCCGCGGACGATTCGGTGGCGGAGAACGATGAGCGGGTCGGTCTGCACCCCCTCGATCAGTTTCGGGCTTTCCAGACTCTCCGCGATCTCGGCATGAGCGAAGAAGACATTGCCGCGCGCCATTTCGTAAACCCTGCCATAGTCAAACAGCGCCTACGCCTGGCGTCGGTCTCGCCGAAATTGCACGACGTCTATGCCGAGGATGGCATGACGCTCGAGCAGCTCATGGCGTTCTCAGTCACTGCGGATCATGCCCGCCAGGAGCAAGTCTGGGAGAACGTCAGCCGCTCCGGTTATGATGAACCATACCAGATCCGCCGCATGCTCACTGAGAACACAGTGCGCGGGTCCGATCGCCGAGCGCAGTTTGTGGGCCTCGATGCCTATCAGCAGGCCGGTGGCGGCGTTCTGCGGGATTTGTTCGAGCACGACGACGGCGGCTGGCTTCAGGACGTCGTGTTGCTCGACCGCCTCGTAACCGAAAAGCTCAAAGCCGAAGCTGAGACGATCGCGGCCGAAGGCTGGAAGTGGATCTCGGTCGCCGTAGAGTTCTCTTACGGTCACACTGAAGGCCTGCGAGAAATCGAAGGCAAGCCTGTCGATCTCTCGCCTGAGGAGCAGGCCACCATCGATGCCCTGAATGCCGAGCAAGCCAAGCTGGAAACCGATTATCAGGATGCAGACGAGCTGCCCGACGAAATCGACCAGCGTCTCGGCGAAATCGAGGCGGCACTGGCGGCATTCGAAAATCGGCCGATGCACTACGATCCGACCGAGATCGCCCGAGCTGGTATCTTCATCGGCATCGATCCCGAGGGGCGCCTCTCTGTGGACCGGGGTTACGTCCGGCCAGAGGACGAGGTGCCGGCAACTGATTGCGATGTCGGGCAGGACGCCGGTGCGTTGTCGACCGAAGGTCAAGAAGAGGGCGCTTCCGTCCAGCGCACGGTGATCGCGGTCGCGGGGAGTGCTCCCGATGCTGAAGAAGATGATGAGGATGCGGCCAGGCCTCTGCCGGATCGGCTGATCACCGAGCTGACGGCGCATCGAACGCTGGCATTGCGCGATGCGCTGGCAGAAAATCCTGCGATCGCGTTCCAAGCGGTGCTGCATAACTTCGTGCTGACGGCCTTTTACCGGTTCGCATCGTCCCGGAGCTGTCTTGAGATCGGCCTTCGCACGCCGAACTTTCCAGCTCAAGCTCCGGGGCTGAGAGAAAGCGTCTCCGCCAAGGCCGTCGAGGCGCGGCATGAGGCCTGGAAGGCACGGTTGCCGAAGAGCGAGAACGATCTCTGGGATGCGCTGACGGCTCTCGATGGTGGTGCACAGGCGTCGCTGTTCGCCCACTGTGCATCATTTGCGGTCAATGCCGTCTATGAGCCGGCTAATCGATACAATCAGGGCCGTGTCTCAGCTCACGGTGTCCGCACCCGTCTCGACCAAGCGGATGTGCTGGCGCGCGCGATCGGGCTCGACATGGTGCAGGCTGGCTGGCGGCCGACCGTCGACAACTATCTCGGCCGGGTCACCAAGCCGCGAATTCTGGAGGCGGTGCGGGAAGTCAAGGGCGAGTCGTCGGCGCAACTGATCGACCATCTGAAGAAGGCCGACATGGCCAAGGAGGCCGAGCGCCTTCTGGACGGCTCAGGCTGGTTGCCGGAGCCGCTGCGTCTCGTTGATCCCGATGCAGCGCCGGTGGGGCAGGAGGGCGAAGCGGGCCCGCTGCCGGAATTCCTCGGCGACGATGAGGAACGGGAGAAAGCCGGCGACGACGATCCGCAACAGCTCGACGCGGCTGAGTGACACAGAGCGGACGGCTCCGGCCATCCCGCAGTTGCTTGGGGACCGGTGTGCAACGCCGGTCCCTTTTTTATGAGGCGAGGGCTGAGAGGAAGAGGAGGGCCGAGAAGGGTTTGAGCCATCGGGTCAAAGGAGAGCGCCTGATGGTTCGACCCGTTCCCGCTCTCCGAAAGAACTCCTGTCATGACCGAATCTCTCGCGGGCGGCGCTGCCGCCGCGCCGCTCTCGATGCGTGCCGCTGCTGCTCTCACCTCTGCTGCTATCAAGGCCGCCCGACAGATCTTGACTGATCTGGAACGCGGCCGTCGCATTGATGCCGCCGTCCTGCGTGGCGCCATGGAAGCGGCCTTCGGCGCCTCGGATGCGGCCGGCGCCTGGAACTGGAAGACCGCGTATGACGTCTGCGAGGCGGCAACCGTTCTCTTCCTTCGCAAGTTCGGTCCGGCCATGCGCGCCAAGGCTGGCTCGACGGCTGCCATGCTGCCAATGCTCGCTAGAATCGAGAGCTGTCTGCCGACCCATACGCGGCGATCCGAGGACAGTCAGGCGTTCCAGCAATTCTCGACGCCGATCCCGCTTGGGCTGGCCGCATGCACCGCAGCCGGTATAACGCCTGCCGACCGCGTTCTGGAGCCATCCGCGGGGACTGGCTTGTTCGCCATCCTTGCCGAACTCGCCGGCGGCTCTCTGATGTTGAACGAGCTAGCCGAAAGCCGCGCGGCGCTGCTGGATCATTTGTTTGCCAACGTTGAGGTCACGCGGTTTGACGCTGCGCAGATCGATGATCACCTCGATGCGAATGTAGTACCTAGCGTCGTTCTGATGAACCCGCCGTTCTCCGCGGTGGCGAATGTCGATCGACGAATGGCGGACGCCGCTTTCCGGCACGTCGCTTCGGCGCTCGCGCGTCTTTGCGACGGTGGACGCCTCGTCGCCATCGCTAGCGCCGGCCTTGCGCCGGATAATCCGGCGTGGCGAGAAGCCTTTGTTCGCCTCCAGGAGCGCGGACGGGTCGTGTTTTCTGCCGCGATCGACGGCGCCGTCTACGCCAAGCACGGCACTCAGACGGACACGAGGCTGCTCGTAATCGATAAGTTGCCCGCTGCCGATCCGAAGGCTTTTCCTGCGTCGCAGGGCATGGCCGGCGATGTCGCCACCTTGCTCAATTGGGTAACCCAGCATGTGCCTCTGAGGCTGCCCGTCGCTGCGCCGGTTGTGGCCGGCGTCATCAGGCGCCCTGCAATGCCCCGATCGGTGCGCGCTTCCGTATCATGTCTGTCGTCCACTTCGGAAAGCGCAGCGCCAAATGGCGTCGAACTCACGTACGAGACCGTCGAATGGTCGCCGCCGGAAGACGCCCGCCTCACCGATGCTCTTTATGAGGAGTACGGATTGCAGTCTATCCGTATTCCCGGATCGTGCGCACATCCGACCAAGCTCGTGCAGTCTGCGGCGATGGCATCCGTTGCGCCGCCGAAGCCGTCGTACCGTCCGCATCTGCCTGCAAGTTTGCTGGCAGACGGAGTTCTGTCGGACGCCCAGATCGAAAGTGTCATTTATGCTGGCGAGGCGCATTCCGAATTTCTTGCGGGCGCTTGGACGGTCGATGCGACGTTTGACGTTGTGGCCGCCGCGCGCGACGACGCAGAAGATACCGTCCGCTTTCGCCGCGGCTGGTTCTTGGGTGATGGCACTGGCGCGGGCAAGGGACGGCAGGTCGCCGGGGTCCTGCTCGACAATTGGCTCAAGGGCCGCCGCCGTGCGGTCTGGATCAGCAAATCCGACAAGCTGATCGAAGATGCCCAGCGCGACTGGTCCGCGCTCGGCATGGAGCGACTGCTCGTTACGCCCCTGTCCCGGTTTCGCCAGGGCACACCGATCCGGCTTTCGGAAGGCATCCTTTTTGCTACCTATGCCACGCTACGCACCGACGAGCGTGGCGAAAAGCTTTCGCGTGTCAGGCAGATCGTTGAATGGTTGGGCTCGGACTTCGACGGAGTGATCGTCTTCGACGAGAGCCACGCCATGCAGAACGCGGTCGGGGGCAAGGGCGAGCGCGGCGATCAGGCGGCCTCTCAGCAGGGACGCGCGGGCCTGAGGCTCCAGCATGCCTTGCCGAATGCTCGCGTGGTTTATGTGTCGGCGACGGGTGCCACCACGGTCCACAATCTCGCTTATGCCCAACGCCTCGGCCTTTGGGGCGGTGCCGACTTCCCGTTTGCCACTCGTGCCGAGTTCGTCGAAGCGATCGAGCAGGGCGGGGTCGCGGCGATGGAGGTGCTGGCCTGTGATCTCAAGGCGCTCGGCCTCTATGCGGCCCGCTCGCTCTCTTACGAAGGCGTCGAGTATGAGCTCCTCGAGCACCAGCTTACGCCGGAGCAGGTCCGCATCTACGACGCCTATGCCAGTGCCTTCAGCGTCATCCATAACAACCTCGATGCGGCCATGCGCGCGGCCAACATCACCGGCGAAACCGGAACGCTGAACGGGCAGGCAAAATCCGCGGCCCGATCCGCCTTCGAGAGCGCCAAACAGCGCTTCTTCGGCCATCTGCTGACCTCAATGAAGACGCCGTCGCTCGTCCGATCGATCGAGCGCGATCTCGACGCCGGACATGCCGCTGTCATCCAGATTGTTTCAACGGGCGAAGCGCTGATGGAGCGCCGGCTCGCCGAGATCCCGACCGAAGACTGGGGTGACGTCCAGGTCGACATCACCCCGCGCGAGTATGTGCTCGACTATCTCGCCCATTCCTTCCCGGTTCAGCTCTACGAGCCGTTCACCGACTCTGAGGGCAACCTCTGCTCTCGGCCTGTCTATCGCGATGGCCAGCCGGTCGAGAGCCGGGAGGCCGTCGCACGGCGCGGCCGCCTCATCGAGAAACTCGCCTCGCTGCCTCCGGTACCCGGCGCGCTGGATCAAATCGTCCAGCGCTTCGGCACCGAGATGGTCGCCGAAGTGACCGGGCGCTCGCGCCGCATCATTCGTAGGGGCGACCGGTTGGTGGTCGAAAACCGCGCCGGTTCGGCCAATCTCGCTGAGGCCTCGGCTTTCATGGACGACGTCAAGCGTATCCTTGTGTTCTCCGACGCGGGCGGCACGGGGAGGAGCTATCACGCCGAACTCTCAGCCCGGAATCGCCGTTTGCGGGTCCATTACCTGCTCGAGCCCGGCTGGAAGGCGGATGCCGCGATCCAGGGGCTCGGCCGCACAAACCGGACCAATCAGGCGCAGCCGCCGCTGTTCCGGCCCATCGCCACCGACGTGAAGGCGGAAAAGCGCTTCCTCAGCACCATTGCGCGCCGGCTCGACACATTGGGGGCCATCACCCGCGGCCAGCGCCAGACCGGAGGGCAGGGGCTATTCCGGCCCGAGGATAATCTCGAAAGCCAGTACGGGCGCGATGCGTTGCGTCAACTCTACACGCTGCTCGTCCGAGGCAAGGTCGGAGGTTGCTCGCTCGAGAGGTTCGAGAATGCGACCGGCCTGAAACTGACGGATACCAATGGCCTCAGGGATGATCTGCCGCCGATCACGACCTTCCTGAACAGGTTGTTGGCGCTCACGATCGACCTACAGAATGTCCTGTTCACTGCCTTCGAGCAGCTCTTGACCGGTCGGATCGAAGGCGCTGTCGCGTCGGGCACCTATGACCTGGGCCTGGAAACGCTCCGCGCCGAAAGCTTTGTCGTCACCGACCGGCGGACGATCTATGACCATCCGGGGACCGGCGCCGAGACCCGGCTGCTCACGGTCGCTCAGCGCCTGCGCAATCATCCGGGGAGTCTGGATGATGCTCTTGCTCGTCTTTCCGATCGTCAGGCCGTCCTGCTGGTCAATGAGCGCTCGGGACGAGCCGCCGTGCAGGTTTCGGCCCCGAGCATCATGCTCGATGACGGCGAGATCGAGCGGCGCGTCCGTCTGATCCGGCCGATGGAGCAGCACACGGTCCCCTTGACCACCATGGCCGAAAGTCATTGGGACGAAGCGGATCGTGAACGCTTCGCCTCGACCTGGCTGGCGGAGCTTGCCGAGGTGCCGGAGTTCACGGAAAGCACGATCCACGTTGTGGCGGGTCTGCTGTTACCGATCTGGAAGCGGTTGCCGAACGAGTCGACCCGCGTCTATCGGCTCCAAACCGATGCGGGCGAACGCATCATCGGACGCAAGGTCTCTGCTGTCTGGGTCGCAAGCGTCCTTGCGGCGGACGCGCCTTCGCTGACGCCGGATGCTGCCTTTGCCGCGCTGGTGGAAGGACGGACCGTCCTCGATCTAACGGAGGGGCTCCAGCTTCGTCGAGCCCGGGTGATGGGTTCATATCGCATCGAGCTGTCGGGATTCAACGACACGATGCGCGATCGCCTCCGTGCTTACGGCCTCTTTGGAGAGATCATCTCCTGGAAGCTGCGCATGTTCGTACCCACGGACGCGAGCGGCATTGAGGTCCTGTCGAGGGTGCTCGACACCTATCCGGTTACGGGCGTCAGTGAGCGGGAGGCCGCGTGATGTCCTCCGCGCCTTGCGAACTGGCACGCCGCCTCGCGCGCGAGGCCGAGGCCGTGTGCCGATACTATCTCTCCAACGGCAAGCGGGCGGGGCGGTACTGGGTCGTCGGCGACGTCCGCAACACGCCGGGCCGCTCGATGTTCGTGCGGCTCCAGGAATCGCCAAAGGGCCCTGCCGGCAAGTGGACTGACGCTGCGACCGGCGAGCATGGCGATCTCCTCGACATCATCCGCGAATGCCGGGGATTGCGCGACTACAGCACGGCCGCCGAGGAAGCGAGGCGGTTTCTGAAGCTGCCTCGTCTTGAGCCGCAACTGGTCTCGAAGCCCGTTCGTTCGGTGGCGCCAACTGGAACGCAGCAAGCCGCCCGCCGGCTCTTTGCGATATCCAGCGCGATCGAGGGGACGGTGGTCGAGACGTATTTGCAGCGCCGCGGAATAGCCCTCATCCACCATGGCGGCAGCCTGCGCTTCCACCCACGTTGCTACTATCGACCGGACGATCATTCGCCGACCGAAACCTGGCCGGCGATGATTGCCCGCGTCACGGACCTCGAAGGGCGGATCACCGGAGCGCACCGAACCTGGCTCGATCCAGACGGCTTTGATCGCATTCGTCTCGGCAAGGCTCCCATCGACACGCCACGACGGGCCATGGGCGACCTGCTCGGCAACGCCGTTCGCTTCGGCGTGGTGGACGACGTGCTCGCCGCCGGCGAGGGGATCGAGACCATGCTTTCATTGCGCTGTGTGCTGCCGACAATGCCGATGGCGGCGGCGCTCTCGGCCAATCACCTCTCAGCCATATTGCTGCCGTCTGGCCTGCGCCGGCTCTATATCGCACGTGACGCCGATGCCGCCGGAGATGCCGTGCAGGCTACTCTCACCCAGCGAGCGGAAGACGCGGGCGTTGAAGCGATTGCATTGTCGCCTCGGCTGGGCGATTTCAACGAAGACCTGCACATCTTCGGTATCGAGGCACTCCGAGCAGAGTTGCGGCTTCAACTCGTGCCAGAGGACGTCGCCCGCTTCCTGCATTCGTCGACGGTGGTCGCGGAATAGCTCTGGCGTTTCGATCGGCGTCGACGCGTCGGCGGCGGAGGCACCAATGCCGGAAAAGGACGCGACCTCGGCCTTCTAGAGGGCGATCGGACGGCAACCGGCCCGGGCCGGCAATGGCTGCGACCGGCTATTTTCCGCCGCGCGCGGCGATGAGAAAACATCAGCCATCAAACCGGAGCGCTTTGCATCGCGAAGCAAAATAGCCGGCCTCCGCCATCCTCCGCTGCCGCTTCGGCCCTTGCGGGTTCTGGCCCGTTCCGCCCGCCGTCTGAGTGATCGCCACAAAGGCCGCGATGGGCGCGGCCGAACCGGCAAAGGGTCCTTCCAATGACCGACCACAACGACATCGAACCGGCGCACACCTCTTCTCCAACTGACCACGTCCTCACTGAACTACAGCTCTTCGGCTACCGTCCCTTCGACGACCAGCCTGATCCACGGCCGCTTCCCGAGGGCAAGATGATCGCTGGCGCCGTTGCCGATATCTTCGACGCCCTGGTTGCGACACTGAGCGACACGCGGCTCGAGCCGGATCTCGACGATCTGCTCTGGTCGACCGTCAACCTGTTCCATCGTGCCGTCGACCGCATCGAACGCCATCTCGACGACAACGAGCAGGCGCAGCAAAAGAGCCAGCGCGAGCAGAATGGCTCCGAGGTACGATCAGTCGAGCTCGAGCGCTTAACGGCCGAGGGCATCACTTTGATCGAGCGCCGCAACTGCCTGGAGCTCTTCCGCGATCAGGCCATCGAGCGCTTTGAGGCTCACACCGGATCGTCCTGGCGCCCTCGTTCCGGATCACTGGTGAACCATCGCACTCTGACCGCAGCGATGATCGACTCGCGCGACTTCATCGCGGCCAAGCGTCGCGCCGAGACCGAAATCATGTTGCCGCTGGGGCCGAAGATCGCGCTCACTGGCGGGCTCGATTTCAACGACCATCATCTGATCTGGGATCGCCTCGACAAGGTTCACGCCAAGCACTCCGACATGGTCCTGCTCCATGGCGGCTCGCCCAAAGGGGCCGAACTAATAGCCTCCAAATGGGCAACTACTCGCAAGGTGCCACAGATCGCTTTCAAGCCCGATTGGACCAAGCACGCCAAGGCGGCGCCCTTCAAGCGCAACGACGCCATGCTCGAACTCCTGCCGATCGGCGTGATGCACTTCCCGGGCACGGGAATCCAGGACAACCTCGCCGACAAGGCGAAGCGGCTCGGCATCCCTGTCTGGAGGTTCGGCGGCGCGTGAGCGCCGTCTTCTCGACTCCAAGCCATCGACGCGAAATTGCTCACGCCGCAACTCCGCCTCCTTTCAGTCTCATATCCAGAGTTGCGCCGTGGTGGTGGTGGAAGGCGCGACTGGTACTTCTATGCACATGGAGCCACCACCATGCTCGCCCTTGGGCTTGTTCTCAACACACTCGGCATTGGCTTATTCTGCTGGGCGATCTTTGCGCTCGCTGTGTATGCCCTGCCGTTTTTCGTCGCACTGAGTATCGGGATGACGGCGTTTCAGAGCGGTGCCGGCCTCATCGGCGCGCTGCTTCTTGGAACGGCCGGTGGAGCGTTGACGCTTGCCGTCGGTCAGGCCGCCGTCGCCATTACCCGATCCTTGGCCTTGCGCATCGCGATCGCGACAGCATTTGCTGTCCCCGCTGCCGTCGCCGGCTATCATGTGGCGTTCGCCCTGTCCCAGATCGGCATGCCCTCGCTGGCTTGGCGAGAGATCCTCGCTTGCCTGGGCGCGGTCTGTGTTGGGGGCACAACGTGGACACGCTTGACTGCTTTTGCAGAGCCACGCCCGCTCGAACTGGCTGGGCTGGTGGAGAATCCATCATACCCAGTTCTTCCAGCCGCTACGCGCGAGGGATGACCGCTCCCGCCTTCGTCGTCGAGCAGGCTCGCCTAGATCGAAGCATTGAACGAGGGATGATCGGGACCTGAACGGGGAGGGCGCAGTCCCCTCGGGGCCTTGACCAAGAGCCCGATTTCGGCCGGTCCACTAAGCCGCGGGGGAGCGGCGATGTCTCGATCATTTCTTCGGAGACGATACCGCCCATTGCAGCAGATTGTTTCTCTTTTTGCGCCGAATCTTTTCCATCTCTTGTTCAGCACAGCCGAGATACGCCACGACTTCTCCTTAAGAGCGGTTCAGCACGCGACGCACGTGGCCTCGTTGATGGCTTGATCTGGCCGAAGACCGGCTTCGCCTCGATCGTCTGAGCCGCAACGCCGTTGATGCGACTTTCTTCCCCTGGGCTTCGCCCATTCCTCGCGAGACAAGAAAGTCGCCACAACGGCGTCCTCCGCTGCGCTCCGGCCCGAGCGGGTGCGTCGCCGATCGTCCTCGGCCCTAGATCGCCATCGAGGCCGCGGTGGTCGCGGGCTCGAAACACAACAGGAGAAGTGACATGGCTAACATCGGTTCCTTCAAGAAGGTCGGCAACGATTTCCAGGGCGAGATCGTCACCCTGAGCCTGCAAGCCAAGGGCGTCCGCATCGTCGCCGAGACCAACCGGTCCAACGACAACGCTCCCAGCCACCGCATCTATGTGGGTCGTGCGGAGATCGGCGCAGCCTGGTCGAAGCGCTCCGAGGAAGGCCGCGACTACCTCTCGCTCAAGCTCGACGATCCCTCCTTCAACGCTCCGATCTACGCGAACCTGTTCGATGACGAGGGCGGTGAAGGCTACAATCTCCTGTGGTCGCGGCCGCGCAAGACCGGCGAGTAGGAGCGCTCAATCCAGCCCCGCCCGAACAGATCGGACGGGGCCTCTTTAATCCCGTCCGCACGTCTTTACGTCCTGCAGCCACCCGCAACCTCATTCCCGTCGCTAGCGCTGAATCCCGTCATTCCGCAGGTCTCGCACATGAGCCTGTATTCACAGCAGTCCCATCTGCGGATCGCCGGGGCTGCGATTGCCCGGCTCGTGCGAAGGCATCCCGTCGAGGCATCTGAAGCTCTCGCCGCGGCGTGAAGGCCTCTACCGGGGCGATTCCGCGCGCTTGAAATCCTTACGGCCGAAGTTGACACGACGCTGGCACTTGTCGGCTGTCCAGAAGCCGAACGTCTTAACAGCCAGGTTAACCGAATTGTGAGGCGCGCAGCCCAACAAACCGCTCCGACCCTCGGGTAGCCGACCCCTCCCGGGAGACGGAAATAGCTGATCCACATGCTCCGCGGCTGAGGAGATCGTCGTGACGGGACGGGTTGACACGCAGCCCTCGTGAATTTAGTGAGGAGTTAATTAATCGATTAACTAAAGACCCGAGGGGATACGTCTGATGCTGGCCAGCCAGAAATATCCGAAGCTGTTTTCACCCCTTGATCTTGGCTTCACTAAGCTGAAGAACCGGGCGCTCATGGGCTCCATGCACACCGGCCTTGAAGAAGCCGAGAATGGCTTTGTCCGGCAGGCCGCATTCTTTGCCGAGCGTGCGCGGAACGGTGTCGGCATGATCATCACCGGCGGGGTTCCGCCGAATGTCGAGGCAAGCGGCCATGGCGTCAAACTGTCGACCCCGGAAGAGGCCGAACAGCACCGCGTGATCACTGACGCGGTGCGTGCAGCCGATGCTGACGTGAAAATCTGCCTCCAGATCCTGCATTCGGGTCCCTTGGCGCGCACGCCGGACTGCGTCGCGCCCTCGGCCGTGAAGTCGCGGATCGGCGCGTTCGTGCCGCGCGAGCTGGATGAAGCGGGCATCGAAAAGCAGATCGTCGACTTCGCCAACTGCGCCGCACTCGCGAGGTCAGCGGGCTATGACGGCGTCGAGATCATCGGCTCGGCCGGCTATCTGATCTCTACTTTCCTGGTCGAAAAAACCAACCGTCGCACGGATTGCTGGGGTGGTTCGTTCGAAAACCGCATGCGCTTCCCGGTCGAAGTGATCAGACGAATACGCGCGGCAGTCGGCGACGACTTCATCGTGATCTTCCGCATATCCGCGATGGATATGCTTGAAGGTGGGCTTGCCTGGGACGAGGTCGTTGCGCTTGGCAAAGCGGTCGTCGCCGCGGGCGTCAACATCGTCTCCACCCATTTCTGCTGGCACGAAGCCTTCGTCCCGACGATTGCCACGATGGTTCCTCGCGCGGCCTTTACGCGAGTGACTGGCCGGCTGCGCAAGGAGCTCGGTGTTCCGATGATCACCTCGAACCGCATCAACATGCCGCACGTCGCCGAAGACGTCCTCGCGCGTGGCGATGGCGACATCGTCTCGATGGCGCGTCCGATGCTTGCGGATCCAGAACTCGTGCGTAAGGCGGCCGAGGGGCGCGAGGACGAGATCAACACCTGCATTGCATGCAATCAGGCCTGTCTAGACCACTCGTTCACAGGTCGTATGGTCAGCTGCCTGGTCAATCCACGTGCTTGCCACGAGACGGAGCTAACCTACCATCGAACGCCGGCGCCCAAGCGCATTGCGGTCATTGGTGCTGGACCTGCGGGCCTTGCTTTCGCCACGACGGCAGCGGAGCGCGGCCACAGGGTAACCCTGTTCGAGGCGGCTCCCGAGATCGGCGGCCAGTTCAACCTTGCGCGGAAGATCCCGGGCAAGGAGGAATTCGACGAAACGCTGCGCTATTTCCGGCGCATGATTGCGGTACGCGGCGTCGAACTGCGCCTCAACACGCGTGCCGCCGCCGATGCGCTGAAAGCCGACGGGTTCGACGAGGTGATTGTCGCAACCGGAATTGAGCCGCGCGTTCCAAAGATCGAGGGTATCGATCATCCGAGCGTCGTAAGTTACATCGACGCCATTCGCGGCCGTCGGGTAGTCGGGCAGAAGGTTGCGATCATGGGGGCTGGCGGTATCGGCTTCGATGTTGCTGAGCTTATCACGCATGCCGGTACTTCGGCTGCGCTGGATATCGAAGTCTTCGCGCGGGAGTGGGGCATAGACTTCAGGAATCATCCCCGCGGCGGGGTGACAGGCGTGAAGCCTGAGATCGCCAGCTCCCGGCGCGAAGTCTATCTAATGCAGAGAAAGTCCGATTCAGTCGGTCGAAACCTCGGTCGTACCACCGGCTGGACGCACCGCCTGGTTCTGCAGCGGCGCGGTGTGCACATGGTGAGCGGAGTTGAGTATCTCAAGATCGACGATGCCGGTCTGCACACCCGCGTCAATGGGGAACCCCGGCTATTTGACGTCGACACGGTTATTGTTT
Organism: Bradyrhizobium sp. CCBAU 11434; assembly: GCF_028128895.1. Classification (NCBI taxonomy): domain Bacteria; kingdom Pseudomonadati; phylum Pseudomonadota; class Alphaproteobacteria; order Hyphomicrobiales; family Nitrobacteraceae; genus Bradyrhizobium; species Bradyrhizobium sp. CCBAU 11434. Next base: position 307,456 of record NZ_LBJX01000001.1, on the reverse strand, counting down.
GCGCCGGGCAGACATCGTTCCGGAATCTATACGACGAGCTTGAAGCGCATGGCGTCAAATCGCGCCTCGTCGGCGGCGCTTACGAGGCGGCAGAACTGGATGCCAAGCGCGCGATCGATCAGGCAACCCGGCTGGCGGCAGTGATCTGATGCCACGAGAGCTGCGAGATCGGGAATTGATCAATAGGTTGAGAGATTTGCGCACCCGCGCGAGATGGGAAGCGTACGTTACGCAAATAAGGGCGTCGATCGGAGAAACTGATGGTGCAAGAGGGGCCGTCGGCTGGTCCGGAAGATAGGCACGTGATACAGGTCGTTTCGCGCGCATTCGATATCCTGCGCTGCTTCGAAAATCGAAGCATACGTCTGGGTAATCGCGATATCGCCGACCGGTGTGGTCTTCCTCGGTCGACGGTCTCTCGTCTCACGTCGACCCTCACCCAGATCGGCCAATTGAGCTACCTGCCGCACGAGCAAAAGTATGCCCTGGGTCCGCATGCCTTCGCGCCCAAGACCCCGACACTTGCGGAGAATTGCGACAAGCCCGCCTGCACCGAAGGGCAAGATGTCCATTAGAGCGCGAGCGTCCATGCAGCCGAAGATCAGGTCGGGCTTTGAGTCCATTCAAGGCCGGCGTAACGCAATTCTCGAGCGGGCTGCGGCAACCGTCGGGGTGGCAGGTCAGACCATGGTCGCCACTCACTAAGGCGAGAACGTTCGAAACGAAGAGGAACGCATCGCCGCGAGGCATCGGCAAGCTGGGCAAAGGCGCGCTATTGCACCTGCCAGCAGCAACGCCGGCAATATAGCTCGGGCGGCCGAGCGCAGTTTTACATTCTGTACGGCTAGAAAGATGTAATAGTAACGGCGGTAATTCCCGATGGGTCGAAGCACAAGCAAGAACTGAATGTTCCATTCGATGCCGCTCGACGATTAGCGGAGCCGACATAGCGAACCAGATAATTCGATGCCCGGATCAAGATTGCAATGGATTGGGACCTTCTGCGAATATTCCTGGGCTGCCAGCCGATTGCGCATCAGCGCCCAGACGGTAAGCCGCCGGATCACCGATCTTGAACGACTTGCCGGCGTTCGCCTCCTCGCGCGTGGCGAGGCAGGCCTGTCGCTCACGCCCGCTGGCGAGCGGCTTTATAATCAGTCGGAAGAAATGCGCGCGCAAGCGAGAACCATCGAGGCGGAGCTCGCCGAGGCGGGCAAACGCCCGGTCGGGCGCGTGCGCCTGTCGATCACCGAAGTTCTCTCCGGTCCGTGGCTGATCCGTAGTCTACCCAGCTTCGCTGCCCGTCATCCGGGTATCGATCTTGATATCTACGTCGACGGTTGGCCAGCTCGTATCAAGAGGGGAGAAGCGGATGTCGTGCTGCGCCTGTTCGGTGCCGGTGAGGAAAATCTGGTCGGCCGCAAGATCGCTCGGCTCGGTGCTGCAATCTACTGCGCGAAATCATATGCGCGAAGCCGGCCCTTGCCGCTGACACGGGATCAATGGAAAGGACATTCGACGGTGGGCATCGTCACGCCGAACCCGTTAATGGAATGGTTCGATAGCGTATCTCGAAGTGCGCATCGACAGTTGCAGTGCTCGTCGCACGCGGATCTTCTCGCGGCGATCCGTGCGGGTGTCGGCTGCGGACCCCTCATGTGTATCACTGGCGATGCAGATGAAAGCTTGCAGCGTATTTCGCCGGCCAAGCTCTACAAAGCAACCGACGTTTGGCTTCTATCGCACCCCGATCTGTCCAGCGCGCCGCACGTTCGCGCCGTACTGAATCACATCATCGCACAGGGCAGGGCCGACCGCGGTTTGCTGAGCGGCATCTGGTCTTCCAGGTCTGGAATCTCGTAAATCCGGAAATGGAAGACAATCCCGAGCGCACATCGACTAGGCTGGGCGAAACATAATCGATGGAAACGCCATGCCACTTCTGCCCCTGTTCGATAGGCGACTTTCGCTGCCGGTTATGGCATCGCTGTTGTTTATTGTCTCCGGATCTGAACTTGTCATTGAGCAATGCAAGGCCGGAATATTAGACTCATTTCCTTCGCTCAATGCCCGCCCGATAGGGACCTTGGACGACAGGCTCGCGCGCGCCAAGGACAAACCCGGTACATGCGCCGGGCAAAATCCCGCGCTTTCCGTGGCGCGTTTCGCGGTCAACCAGATCTGCCATCCGTCGAACGATCGGCTGCACGCCGACATGGAAATCTGCGTCAAGCATCGGGGCCCCGTGATCATTACGTGCCTACACCGCGCTGCTGCCGCGGAACTCGCAAGCAAGCGTGTGGAGGCCGCCTAATGCATGCCACAGCCGGACGCTTTGAGCACATCCTTCGTCGCCTCTCCGTTCCTGTCATCGCGGCGCCGATGTTCCGGGTGTCCGGGCCGGACCTTGTGATCGCGGCATGCCGCGCCGGTGCGATTGGGTCGTTTCCGACGGCCAACTGTCGGACGCAGGACGAACTCAACGGCTGGATCGAAAAGATCGCTGCAGCCCTCCGGATGCAAGATGCGCCATTCTGCCCCAACCTGATCATTCGCCGCGAGACCCTGTGGGAGGATCTCGCCGCGATCATCAGCCACGGATGCGAGATGGTCATCACTAGCGTCGGCCCGCCTGATCCAGTGGTGCAGCCTCTGCATGATGCCGGCTGCCTTGTCTTCGCCGACGTCGCTTCGATCCGTCATGCGAAGAAGGCGATCGCGGCGGGTGTAGACGGTCTTGTGCTGCTGACGGCTGGCGCCGGCGGTCAGACCGGATGGGCCAACGGCTTCGCATTTGTCCGAGCGGTGCGTGGCTTCTACGATGGGCCCATCGTGCTGGCGGGTGGCATATCCGACGGATATGCGGTGCACGCCGCCGAGGCGCTCGGATGCGACCTTTGCTACATGGGAACAAAATTCATCGCCACGTGCGAGAGCATGGCCGTCGACGAATACAAGGCGATGCTGGTCTCGTCCGAACTCGACGACGTGTTGCTGTCGAAAGCCTTCACAGGCCTCGAGACCAACACGCTCGTCCCCTCGATCATTGCTGCCGGTCTCGATCCAGAAAATCTCCCGACAGACATGACGAAACAGGCGGCGGACGCGCTTTACGGCCGCAACGGCTCGTCGAGCGTCAGACGCTGGCGTGACACGTGGAGCGCTGGCCATTCGGTTTCAGGGGTCGCTGCCGTCATGCCCGCTGCCGAGCTCGTCGAGCGCACGCGGCGTGAATATCGCGATGCCGTGGTTGCAATGCAGGCGAGGATGAAGACCGACGTATTGCGCGTGTGAAACCGCTTTGAAATATCGCACTCAATTCAAGAGGGGACGATAAAATGAAAATCGCGATTCGCGGCCTGACGCTGGCCGCCCTGAGTCTCGCTTCGCCGGCCCTGTCGCAGACGCCCGGCGTCACCGACACTGAACTGTCGCTTGGGACCATACTGCCGCTTAGCGGCCCGGCCTCGTCCTACAGCGCGTTCGGAACGACGGCGATCGCCTATTTCGACAAGGTCAATGACGAAGGCGGGATTAACGGCCGCAGGGTCAAGGTGATTTCCTATGACGATGGTTATTCACCTCCCAGGACGGTCGAGCAAGCACGCAAGCTGATCGAGAGCGACGAGGTTCTGCTGCTGTACTGCACGTTTGGAACCCCCACCAACGTCGCGATCATGCGCTATGTGAACGCCAAAAAGGTGCCGCAGTTGTTTGTCGCCACGGGCGGCACCGTCTTCGGTGACCACAAGAAGAATCCGTGGACGATGGGATTTCGCCCGAGTTACCAAACCGAAGGACAGGTCTTCGCTAATTACATTCTGAAGACGAAGCCAGATGCCAAGATCGCGGTGCTGTTTCAGAACGACGATTATGGTCGAGACCACCTGATCGGTTTGCGAGCAGGGCTCGGCGAGTTGGCTCCGAAGATGCTGGTGGCGGAGGCCTCCTATGAGACGAGCCAGCCCACAGTTGACTCGCAGATTGTCAACCTGAGGTCGTCGGGAGCCGACGTGCTGATGTTGTTTTCCTCGAACAAGTTTTCGGCGCAGGCCCTGCGGAAAGCCGCTGAGATCGGATGGAATCCACAGCGTTTCCTGGCCGGCGCCTCGTCGTCGGTCGCTGCCGTGATGACGGCGGCCGGCTTGTCGAACGTGCAGGATGTGATCTCGGCCGCGTTTTCGAAAGATCCCGATGATCCGCAGTGGGAAAGCGATGCCGGGGTGGTGCGCTGGCGCGCTTTCATGACGAAATATTACCCGAAAGGCGATCAGCACGATCTGAACACCGTCAGCGGCTACATGTACGCGGAACTGCTTGCCCAGATTTTGCAGAAAGTCGGCCGTAATGTCGCCCGGAGTGACGTGATGGCCGCAGCCGAGAATCTCAAGAATGTCGAATTGGACATGCTACTCCCAGGTATTCGCATCAATACCTCGCGCACCGATCACTATCCGATCGAGCAGATGCAGTTGGTCCGCTTTACCGGAAGTCGCTGGGTTTTGTTTGGCGACATCATCGACGGTGGTCGCATCGTCATTGCAGATTGAGCCATAGGGGAAGAAAAGATGTCCGATCAGGTCCATGCCTCTCCCACTGCAAGCGCACAAACGTTGCGGGCGTTGGCACGCCATCCTTCCCGCATTGCATTTAGCTGGCCTGGAGGTTCGCTAACCTATCAAGGCGCGACTGAGCTGATAGGGCGAATTCAGAATGTGTTCGTTCGATTGGGATTTCCTCCGGGTTCCCGCGTCGCATTGCTGACCACGAACCGCGCGGACACCTGGTGTGCCGGAGTCGCGGCACAGCTATCGCGCCTTGCGATCACCTGGCTTCACCCACTCGGATCGCTGGAGGATCAGCTCTTCCAGATCGCCGACTCAGAAGCAGTCTTATTGGTTGTTGACGCCGCCGGATTTCGCGACCGCGGCGGCGAACTCGCCGCACCGGCGCCCGGACTGAAGATGATCTTCACGATGGGAGCCGCTCCGTACGGCAAGGATCTGCTGGCCGCAGCCGAGGCAGGCGGCACAGGAAGCCCTCGCTGTCTGGCTTCGGCCGACGACGTCGCGACGCTGAATTACACTGGCGGCACGACCGGCAAGTCCAAGGGCGCGTTACGCTATCACCGCCAGTATGTCGGCATCGCCGGCGGGATCCTTGCCGATTTCGAGATCCCGAGAGCTCCGCGATTTCTCGCGGTCGCGCCGATCAGCCATGTCGCCGGCACCAAGGTGTTGCCTACGCTGATGCTGGGCGGCACAGTTCATATGCTGAAGGGGTTCGATCCCGACGCGGTGCTGCGGACCATCGAACGCGAGCGCATCAATTTCACCTTGTTGGTACCAACGATGATCTACGTGCTGCTGGATCATCCCGCATTGCCCATGACAGACCTGTCGTCGCTTGATCTCGTTCTTTACGGTGCCTCGCCGATGTCCCCGAGTCGGCTGGTCGAGGGCATCGACCGTATCGGACCGGTATTCTCTCAATTGTACGGTCAGTCGGAGTGCTACCCAGTGTCGGTGCTGCGCAAGGCCGATCATGATCCGCGGAAGCAGGAGTTGTTCCTCTCCTGCGGATTCCCCGTTGCCGCGTGCGACGTCAGGATCCTCGATGAAAACGATCAGGAAGTGAAAACCGGCGAGGCTGGCGAAATCTGTGTGCGCGGCCCGTACGTCATGGCCGAATACTGGAAGCGTCCCGACATCACGGTGGAGACGCTGAAGAATGGCTGGCTGCACACCGGCGATGTCGCCCGCAAGGACGAGCGCGGCTACATGTTCATCCTGGACAGGAAAAAGGACATGATCGTCTCCGGCGGATTCAACATCTTCCCACGCGAAGTGGAGGATGTCCTGTCCCAGCATGCCGACGTGGCGATGGTCGCAGTGATCGGCGTGCCTGACGAGAAATGGGGCGAGGCCGTCACGGCGGTGGTCGTTCCCCGTGAGGGCGCCAATCCGGACGCCAATGAGCTGATAGAGCTGGTCAAGGCGCGCAAAGGCTCAGCTCATGCGCCGAAGCAGATTAAATTCGCACGCGAGTTGCCGATGACAGGGGTTGGCAAGGTGGACAAGAAGGTCCTGCGCGCGGGCTTCTGGGCCGGCCGCGAGCGCATGGTAGGGTGATGATGGTGAAAGCCAAGCACGGCGTCAACTGAGCTTGCTGCCCGCTTCGCGTGAACCCGAGCGAACTGAAACTGATCGAGTTGATTAGGACGCGAAGGAGCTGATGCGCACCTATTACTTCGATCTCAGGAACGGCGTGCCTGTCCGGGACAGGTTAGGGTTGGAGCTTGCGAGTGACGGCGCCGCCATCGCCCACAGCAAAGTCCTTGCCGACAAGTTGCGAAGAGAGAGGCCGAAGGGTCATTCCGAGCTTCAGATCGTCGTCATCGACGAGAGCGGCCGTGAAGTTCACCGCCAGTCGGTGTATCCAGGCGCGGCCGCGCCGCCGTGAAGGCGCTGCCTCGTACGCTGCCGGCTGCCATGAGGTCGTCGAGCTCTCCTGGAAAGGCACCGGCCCAAGTGCACGGCCTCGTAACGAGATTGCGGCAACACTCGGTGGATACTCGCGACGGACCAATCGCTTGATAGCGAGATGAATGTCCGTTCGAACTTCACAGCGATAGGGCCGTCTAGCTAGGGGGAGCAGATCATGGTCAATACAGATGTAATCGCCTCGGTACTCCGTCGTGCGACGGAAAACGGGGATATCCCTGGAGTGGCCGCAGCTGCGGCTACAACCGATGGGCCAATTTTCGAAGGAGGGTTCGGGGCGCGTGATCTCACCACGGGCGAGCCGATGACTGCCGACACGGTTGTCTGGATCGCGTCAATGACAAAGGCGATAACAGGCGCCTGCGCGATGCAACTTGTCGAGCAGGGAAAGCTTTCATTGGACGAGCCGCTCAAATCGGTACTGCCCCAGCTTGCGAACCCGAAAGTCCTCGAGGGCTTTGATACTGGCGGTATTGCGAAGTTGCGCCCAGCGCGGCGGGATATTTCGCTGCGTCATTTGCTTACACACACGTCGGGATACGTCTACGATATTTGGAACGCCGATATGAGGCGATACATGGAAGGGACAGCTACGCCGGCCATTATCTCCTGCGAGAACGCCGCCCTAAACATTCCGCTCATGGCCGATCCAGGTGAACAGTGGGAATACGGTATCGGTATCGATTTGGCAGGCAAGGCCGTCGAAGCGGCCAGCGGGCAGAAACTTAGCCTGTACATGAAAGAAAATCTGCTTGACCCGCTGGGTATGAACGATACGGCCTTTAAGATTGGGGAAGCGCAGCGGAAACGGCTCGCCAAGATCCATGCCCGCACACCCGAGGGCCTCGTCTCGACCGATACCGAGATTCCGCAGGAGCCTGAGTTCGAGATGGGCGGCGGCGGACTTTACTCGACGGTCGGCGACTACCTCAAATTTGTTCGTGCCATACTTGGGCGCGGTGCTCTCGAAACCACGCGCGTGCTGAAGGCAGAGACGGTTGATCTCATGTCCCAGAACGCAATGGACAGCATATCTTGCCGCCCAATGAAGAGCGCGGCGCCTCCCTTTAGCAATGACGTGGATTTCGTAGACGGGATGAAGTGGGGCCTCAGCTTCCTCATCAATCCAACACCGATGTCCACGGGTCGCTCGGCTGGATCGCTCGCCTGGGCAGGATTGGCAAATTCATACTATTGGATTGATCCCACGAAAAAGGTTGCCGGTGTGTATGCGACGCAAGTGCTTCCATTCTTCGACGACAAAGCGGTGGCTACATTCCAGGACTATGAAACCGCGGTGTACCGCGCCATCTAGGATGTGAGTCTCGCCAGCAACCATAATTGGGTTAGACGTTTGCCCTCGGTGGAATACGATGCGCCAAGGCGCAAACAATAACTTGGTCTCAGATAAGCGTTATCTCTTCTTGGCCCGTGTTAACCATTCGGAGGCGTTGACTCTCCTCGTTCCGCCGATTGCGGAGCCAACAAACTTGTTGGCAAACGACTGCGGCTCCTTGGGGCTTCCTCCCTCAGTTGCTGGGATATCACTCGAGATCCCAGCTCATTCTTTGAGGCAGTCCCCCTCGGGGCCTTGACCAAGAGCCCATTTCCGCCGGTCCACTAAGCCGCGGCGGAGCGGGGATGTCTCGATCATTTCGTCGGAGACGATTCCGCCCTTTGCAGCAGATTGTTTCTCTTTTCGCTCCCAATCCTTCCCACTCTTGTTCAGCACAACCGAGATACGCCACGACTTCTCCTTAAGAGCGGTTCAGCACGCGGACGCACGTGGCCTCGTTGATGGCTTGATCTGGCCGAAGACCGGCTTCGCCTTGATCGTCTGAGCCGCAACGCCGTTGATGCGACTTTCTTCCCCTGGGCTTCGCCCATTCCTCGCGAGACAAGAAAGTCGCCACAACGGCGTCCTCCGCTACGCTTCGGCCCGCGAGCGGGTGCGTCGCCGATCGTCTTCGGCCTGCAGATCGCCATCGAGGCCGCGGTGGTCGCGGGCGCGAAACACAACAGGAGAAGTGACATGGCTAACATCGGTTCTTTCAAGAAGGTCGGCAACGAGTTCCAGGGCGAGATCGTGACCCTGAGCCTGAAGGCCAAGGGCGTCCGCATCGTCGCCGGGACCAACCGCTCCAACGACAACGCTCCCAGCCACCGCATCTATGTGGGTCGCGCGGAGATCGGCGCGGCCTGGTCGAAGCGCTCCGAAGAGGGCCGCGACTACCTTTCGCTCAAGCTCGATGACCCCTCGTTCAACGCGCCGATCTACGCGAACCTGTTCGACGACGAAGGCGGTGAAGGCTACACGCTCCTCTGGTCGCGGCCGCGCAAGACCGGCGAGTAAGAGCGCCCCACCAAGCCCCGTCCGGTCCACCGGGCGGGGCTTCTTAAAAACCCGGCCTCAGTCCTTGCATCGCGCATCGAGCTGTGCAGCCTTGAGCTTTCTTTTCGCACTTTCAGCTGCAACACCGCGTTCGTTCTCGTCGCAAACGCACTAGGGGCCATCCCCGACTGGGCATAGCGAGCGCTTTGCAGCACAATCACCGCCGCTTGCCAGGTTTTGGCCGTTCCTCTCGCACTTCTTCATCTGGGAGGACTAGATCGACATGACTAACGCCCAACGTGCTGGCGAGCTCAAATAGAGTGACGACAGTTGGATTGCGACGGCCACGCTCGAGGTCACTGATATACTGTTGGGTGAATCCGGACGCTTCGGCGAATTTCTCCTGCGTGAAGCGCTTCTGCTTCCGCAGTCTTGCGAAATTCCGGCCGACCAATTTGCGCATGTCCATCGGCGCAAATTGGAGCTTTACATACTATGAGGTTTATCTCCTATAGTATGTATTTCGACCTGGCTGCTGGCCGTCTAGTCCGCAATGGGGCTAAAATGAGACAAGCGGACAATCTCGGTCAACCAGGGAGATTAGAATCATTCGCTGTTTGTTGGGATGCTTATGACAAAACCGCAACTAGATCCTGACGTCGCGGATGTCGCGCCGAACGAGCCGGCGCTGTCGGTCTATGACGAACAGCATGTCGTCACGTACATTCGGCTTCTGCAGGCGGAGGGTGAGGGGGCGGACTGGCGCGAAGTTGCTCGACTGGTCTTGCATATGGACCCCGAGCGAGAGCCAGATCGTGCGCGGCGCGTATATGAGAGTCATCTTGCGCGCGCCAAATGGATGACTGAGCAAGGGCGACTCTTGCGCGGCACCGGCTCGAAATAGAAGAAAATCGCCGGCTGACGACTTGCGGGCAGAACGATTTTCTTTTGCTAACGAGTGGTCATTCCGGTGCACCACGTGGTGCCAAACTAGGGGCTTCCTACAACCGCTTCGTTCATACCTATTGCGCCGCAATCCTTGTTAGCTGCGTGCAATGGGGCGGAAGCAATGCCTGAATTCGACTGGCGGTCGCCGGATTCCTACAAGAGCCTACAAGACTGCGAAATCACCGACATCGCCTGGGAATGTCTCCGCCGCAACGCCGACTATCGGCGTGAGTACGAGGTGATGATTGCCAACAGTCCCAACGGCGAAGTGACCGACGAATTCAGGAGGAAATGGGGTATCTGCTTTCGCCCATGACCCGCAGAGGTCCTTCGACGAGCAGACAATTTTTTGGGCGCCTGAGGTTCTAGCGGCGGTCGTTCCGGTCAAGGTCGCAATGGCCGACGACCGCGGTCTACCGCCTCAGCCACTCCTTGACCTTACAGCTGGCCAAATGCGCCGCGCTGTCGACGGCTGGCACGCCGTGCTGCGCATCGGTGCGGTAGATCACCGTGTCTGGTCCAAAGAGCCGCCGGTGCTCAGCGCATCATATGCGGCCGAGCTGCCATTCGACGGCGATTTAGAAGAGCGCGTCTATGCAGCCCGCCGGCTGTGGCGCGCGATGAATGGGCGCCCGCCAGGCCCGGCGTTTCACACACTATCCAAACAGCGGCGCGAACGTCTGAGCGCCGCGATCCGCGCGCTCGATGCGCATAGCGCCGGCGGCAGTTATCGCGTTATCGCCGAAGCGTTGTTCGGCCAGAAGCGCATCCCCGATCGCGCCTGGAAGACCCACGATCTACGCAATCGAACGATCCGCTTGGTGCAAGGTGGCCTCGCGTTGATGCGCGGTGGTTACCGCAAACTCCTGCGGCCCGGGCGTGAGGACGAGTAGCCCTTCCACTCGGGGTATCGAAAATCGTCCCCTCCATATTCGGCATCCCCCTCCGATATCGCGCTTCTCCATGATGACCCCACACACGCCGGCCTAGCCAGGCGTGGTGCGCTGTCCTCCTGGAGTTCTCAAATGCCCGATCCGATGGCCGGTCTTCCCCCGCGATTCCTGCGTACACCTGAGGCCGCGCGCTATCTTGGCCTCTCCGGCCGCACGCTGGAGAAGCACCGCACGTACGGTACTGGACCGACGTATCGGAAGATTGGCGGACGTGTTGTCTACGCCGTCGATGACCTGAAAGCGTGGGCCGACCGCGGCGCCAAGACGTCGACATCCGACCCCGGCAAGGGGACCGTGCTGCCGGCCAAGAAGCATCCGGCCCTCCGTCCCTACGCAGGTCAGGAACGTCGCTGATGTCAGCGTGTGAGCAGTGATTATGCGGCGCAAAGACCATTCCGAGCGCGACCAGCTAGAGCTCTTTCGGGCGCTACCCGGTGATCTCGCGCCGCGCGATGCGCAGGATCTGATGGCCTATCCGTTCTTCTCGCTTGCAAAAACAAAGCGGATCGTGCCGATCGATTTCCGCGCGGGTGCGATCGCTATTCGTGTCGAAGCCGTGCCGGAACACGGCATGGCGACCATTTGGGATGCAGATGTTCTGATCTGGGCCGCGTCTCAGATCGTCGAAGCCCGTGACGCAGGCCTGAAGACGTCGCGTCTGATGGCTGCAACGCCATACGAGATTCTGACGTTCGTCGGCCGCGGCGCCAGCGCACGCGACTATGACCGGCTGAAGGCGGGCCTCGACAGACTTCAGTCAACGACGGTGCTGACGTCGATCCGCCAGCCGGCCGAACGGCGACGACATCGCTTTTCCTGGATCAATGAGTGGAAGGAAACCGCCGATGCAAATGGTCGCCCCTTTGGACTCGAATTGATCCTGCCTGATTGGTTCTATGCCGGCGTCATCGACGACGCGCTCGTGCTGACGATCGACCGCGCTTATTTCGATCTGACGGGTGGCCTTGAGCGCTGGCTTTATCGCCTGGTGCGCAAGCACGGCGGTCAACAGGACGGCGGCTGGAGTTTTGATCTTGTGTACCTCCACGCCAAGTCCGGCATCCTCTCGCCGCTCAAGCACTTTGCTTACGACGTACGTCAGATCGTTCAGCGCCAGACATTGCCCGGCTATCAGCTCGTGCTCACGCGCGATCCTGACGGCGCCGAGCGGCTGAACTTCACGCCAACGCCTGTTCATCCCTTAACGGCACGCTTGCGCCGGCGCGGTCTCATTCCAAATTCGGAGGACAACCTGTGAATCAGCTCGTGCTATCGGGGACCGCAACTCTCGTGCTATCGGGGACCCGATCCTCGTGCTATCGGGGACCGGAATCGAGCTTAAGAGCTTGTTTCCTCGCGCTTTCCGGCCGCTCTAACTTTACTAACCAGAAATCCTTCGGATTTCTTCTAACGGACCAAGCCGCAAAGCGAATGGAAGGTGGCCGGCAAAGCCGGCCCGTCCGTCCTGCTGGCCTTCACAAGCCGTACACGCCCTTCCCCTCCGCCAAAGCGGACGGCTCCCAGTTCGAGCGTATGGGAGCCACGGCATGAGCGATCTTACCGAAGTGGAAGTCCTGTGGCTCGAGAAGCGCATCGAAAACCGCATTCGGTTCGGTCGCGTCGTCAAGGAACGGAAGCTTGATCGCCATCGGCGCGTCCTGTCATTCGCGCCCGGCAGCATCTTTGCCTTCGTCCGTTGGACCTCGAACGACTTTGGGACGATCATTTCGCGGATCGACATCTTGCGCGCAGTCGCTCCGGGACAGCGCTGCTCGACCGTTCCTTATGTGAAGCCGGGTGGGGAGATTTTGCTGCGGCTCTCCGGCTGGCCGAAGGTCGAGCGGGTCCTGCAGATGGTCGACGCCATTGAGGCCCTCGACATTGATCCGGCTGACGTCGCTCCTGATCATTGGCATCACGTTCACAACCGCTTGTCCGTCAACGAAAACCCGCGTCCGTATACGAAGGCGCGCCATCAGGCTTGGCTTCATCGCCAAAAGGTGATGCGATGACGCGCCGCCTCATGATGCTGGCCGTGACGATTGGGGTCGCTGCTGCGCTCATCACAACGATCGTGCTGGAGCCGCTTCCGCTTTACATCTGGAACGCATCCGCGAGCGTGCCGATCGGTCTCTACCGCCTCCGACCGGCGGACCAATTCCAAGTCACTGAATTGGTCGCCGTGCAGCCGCCGGAGCCGCTCGCGACCTTCCTCGACCTTAACGGCTATTTGCCCATTGGCGCCCCCATGCTGAAGCGCGTGCTTGCCCTTCCGGGGCAGAGTGTTTGCAGAACCGGCCTCACGATTTCGGTCGACGACGTCGCGGTGGGCGAGGCGAGGGATCGCGACCGACGCGGCAGGCCGCTGCCGAAATGGCAGGGCTGCCGCGTCGTCGGCGACGGCGAGCTGTTTCTAATGAACTGGCAGTCGGACGATTCGCTTGACGGCCGGTATTTTGGATTTCTTCCGGCATCCAGCGTGATCGGCCGCGCGATGCCGGTGTGGACGTGGGAGGAGTGATCGTGCGTATTCGGCGTGTATTCCTCGCCATTCGCTTGTTTGATGGATTGCGGGATCATTCATCCGTCGCGATCGATGACTGCAAGGCTGGCGCGAGCCCGACCGCGTGCTTGGGTCGGTTGGGCACGCGCGTTTGTGCTGTCGTACCCCTGATGCTTCTTCTGGCCGCTTTCGACAGTGCTGCTTTAGCCCAGAGCGGATCAGCCGCCCAGCCGGCGGTCAGTCTGACGGCGAACTCATTTGCCGGCTTCATCAATGAAGCCTCACAACGTTTTGCGATTGCGCCGAACTGGATCCGATCAGTCGAAAGCATTGAGAGTGCTGGTGACGTGCACGCCAGATCGCCAAAAGGCGCAATGGGCCTGATGCAGATCATGCCGGCGACCTGGACAGAACTTCGCGAGCGCTACAATCTCGGGAACGACCCCTACGACCCACACGACAACATTCTGGCCGGTACGGCGTACTTGCGCGAACTACTCGATCGGTATGGCTCGCCTGCGTGTTTGCCGCGTACAATGCGGGACCATCTCGCTATGAAGAGCATCTCGCAGGCGGCTCTCTGCCAGACGAGACACGAGCATACGTCGCAAAGCTTGCAAATCTGCTTGCCATCGAGCTGCCGCCGAGGTGGACGTCCAGCGGACAGTCATCGGCAGCTGCGACGTTGTTCGTCGTGCGAGCCAATCTCATTAAAACGCGCGATCGGCTGCCGGCGCTCATGCCGTTCAGCGGTGTCACGACCGCAATTTCGGCGCCCGATGTTTCGCGTTTGGTCGCTCGGCCTATTGGGGTGTTCGTCCCTCGATCAGATTAGGGAGCATCGCAATGACCAACTGTGCGAGTTCGCAAGCTGATGGCGTATGGGCGATGCCTTCGGCCCGCGCTCTACTCGTCGCTTCGCTCCTCACCGAGCCACCCTTCGGGTGTCTCGGCCCTTCGGGTAACGATCGCTATCGCAAGCGCTCTGAAGCAGCGGGGGCTTCGCGAGTTGGCTGCCAAGTCGCGGCGGCTCTATTGGGAACCGGCAACCGGGAAACCACGACGGTAGGACGGCTCTTCAAATCGGGCTTCGAGATACCGGTGCACGGGGATAAGACGGTCGTGGCCGAATCCGGAGCCTGGTGCAACGACTTGGAAGGTCGTTGCCACAAGGGAGAGCTCCGATGAAACTCTATGTTGGATTGGACGTCGGCCTTGAAGAAACCAGCGTTTGCATCGTCGATAGCGAGGGTCTCACGGTCCGCGAAATTAAGGTCAGCACGGAGCCAGAGGCGATCCGCTCCGCTGTAGAGGGCTACGCGGATCGCCTCGATAGGGTCGGGGTCGAGGCGTCATCGCTTGGCATCTGGCTGTATCGCGAATTGCAGCCAGTCGGGCTTCCAATCATTGTCGTGGAAGCGCGCCATATGCGCGTTTCGCTGTCGACAATGCGCAACAAAACCGACCGAAACGATGCGCGCGGCATCGCGCAGATGATGCGGCTGGGTTGGTACCGCGCTGTGCATGTCAAGAATATCGACATGCAGAAAATGCGTACGTTGTTGACCAACCGGAAGCTGCTCAAGCGCAAATTGATCGACCTCGAGAACCATGTTCGGGGTGCACTGCGGGCCTATGGATTGCTCGTCGGAGCGGTTGCCCGAGGTGCCTTTGAGGTCCGTGTCCGCGAGCTGATCGAGCACAGCGACCCGATTTTTGTGATGTCGATCCAGGTCATGCTGGACGTGCGCCGCGCACTCCTCGAGGGCTACGATCGGCTGCATCGCGTGCTCCTGCAGGTGGTCCAGCATGATCCTGTTTGCCGGCGTCTGATGACGGTTCCGGGCGTCGGTCCGGTCGTCGCTTTGTCATTCAAGGTTGGCGTTGATGACCCTCATCGCTTTGCCCGATCCCGCACCGTGGGCGCCCATTTTGGCCTGACGCCGAAGCGCCACCAATCCGGTACATCGATCGATTTTGAGGGTCGGATCAGCAAACAGGGCGATATCTCCGTGCGGGAGGCGCTGTGTGAGGCGGCTGCAAGTCTGCTGCTACGGGTCAGAAAATGGTCGGCCTTGCGGGCGTGGGGCCTGCGGATAGCCAAGCGGTCGAGCATGCTGTGTGCGATTGCCGCGGTCGCGCGAAAGCTCGCGGGTATTCTCCACCGGATGTGGGTCAGCGAGACCGACTTCCACGTCGGATTCGGCGCCAAGGTAACGCAACGGCTGCGCCTAAAGCCAGCGCAGTAGCAGCTACGTAGACGAGCATAGGAAGAGGCGGCTGGGACCGCTCCCAGCATGCTGAGGAGGGAACGAATTTAGAGATCCGCGCGCGCGGTGAGCGTCCCCTGGCGGGGCCGCGAAACGGGGAATGTCCGCTATCTCTTGCCTGCTGCCGTCCTTCGGGAACGAGAGCGCCGGACTGCTTGGACAGCCCTGTTTACGAACCTGATGAAGAGCATGCGACGGCCGAAGTGCTGAACGCGAAGGAACGCATGGACCCCGCCTGGTGAATGCTGATCGCAAGCGTTGCGGTGACGCGTGTGCGTTGTCGATGCAGGGAGTCTGTCATGGCCGAAGTGCGAAGAGTCGAAGAAAAGCGTAGGAATGAGTTGACTTTGAACGCCCGATTAGGAAGGCGAGATAAAAGGGGCTCGCCGGTCGAACCGCAAGCCATTGGCATGGCTTGGGTTCTGGCGTGCCGGTCGGTCGGAGCGCGTGCCGCGCTTTGCATTTTGCGTAATGCAATCAAGGGCATTTACGGCACGTTGTTCGCTTTTGATCGTTGGGAGGTCCTGCCGTGAGCGTGGGCGACAGCGATCTGCGTATTCGGCCTGGGCGCATTCGCGGTACCCGCGCGCCGAAGCAGAAAAGCTTCATCAATCAGGTCCTGCGCGCCGCGCAGAAAGCAGGACACACCTCGGGTCAGGCCGTTGCCGGCAGGCGTTCGGCGGCCTATGGGCGCTCGGCGTTCGGCCGGGGGCGCCTCGCCTTTAGTCGCGCCAGATTGTTCAGCCCGACGCGGCGCGTCGTGGTGAAAGCGCGGGTGGTTCGTCATAAGGGGCGAGCCTTCCGTTCAGCGCCAATGACCGCCCACCTCTCATATCTTAAGCGCGACGGCGTGACCCGGAGCGGCGAGAGGGCCGAGATGTTTGACGAGGGGAGCGACCGAGCCGATAGCGCCGCTTTCGCGGACCGGTGCAAGGACGACCGGCATCATTTCAGGTTCATCGTCTCGCCCGAGGATGCCGGCGACATGACAGATCTGAAGGCCTTTACCCGTGATCTTGCCAAACAGATGGAGATCGATCTCCGCACGGGGCTCGACTGGGTGGCTGTCGATCATTGGAATACCGACAACCCTCACGTCCATCTTCTCGTTCGGGGGATAGATGAGGAAGGGGCGGATCTCGTGATCTCCCGCGACTACATCAGCCACGGCCTGCGCTCACGTGCCGAGGAACTGGTCGCTATCGAACTGGGACCAAAACCGGAGCACGAGATCCGCAATTCGCTGGAGAGGGAAGTCACGGCGGAGCGATGGACGCGGCTGGATCGGGAAATCCGGCTGACGGCAGATGAGACCGGCTACATCGATCTTCGGCCGGAGAATCACGAGAGCTCTGACCCCGAGATCCGGCGCCTGATGGTTGGTCGCCTTCAACACCTGGAGAAGATGGGCCTTGCCTCATCCGAGCTACCCGGGGAATGGATGGTCGGGCTCGAGGCCGAGGGGAGCTTGCGCGACCTCGGCATGCGCGGCGACATCATCAAAACGATGCACCGCACCTTTACCGAGCGTGGGGAAGCGCGCGGCGTTGCCGACTTCGTTATCGAGGGTAGACTGGAGACCTCCCAGATCATCGGACGTCTTGTCGATCGTGGATTGCATGACGAACTGACTGGCGAGGCCTACGCCTTGATCGATGGAACGGACGGGCGGGCGCATCACGTGCGCTTCCGCGGGCTCGCGGCTTTCGACGAGGCGCCACCGATCGGCGGCATTGTCGAAGTCCGATGCTTCGGTCAATCCAACGATCCGCGGCCGACCATGGTGCTAGCAACCCGTTCCGATCTCGACCTTGGTAGCCAGATCACCGCACGAGGAGCCACCTGGCTCGACCACCGGCTGGTCGAACGCGACCCCATGCCGCTAGCCATGGGCGGATTCGGTCGCGAGACCCGCGAAGCCATGGAATCCCGTACCGAGCATCTGATCCAGGAGGGCCTGGCGCGGCGGCAGGGCCAGCGCATCATCCTGCAGCGCGACCTCCTGAACACGTTACGCCGGCGTGAACTGGACGAGGTGGCATCAAAGGTCTCAGCCCACACCGGCCTGCCTCACGTGAACACCGCCTCAGGGGAGCATGTGGCGGGCACGTACCGCCAGCGGCTGACGCTCAGTTCGGGACGCTTCGCCATGATCGACAATGGGCTCGGCTTCCAGCTCGTGCCCTGGTCACGCGAACTCGAAAAGCGCCTTGGCCAACACGTCACCGGCGTCGTGAAGGACGGCGGTGGCATCGAGTGGGGCTTTGGTCGCAAGCGCGACCTCGGTCTCTAACAATCTCACCAATCCAGTTGCGGAAGGGCGTTCGCGATGTCCGGAACCAAGATCCTGTGGGGTCAAGTGATCGTTGTCGGCTTGATCGTTTTGCTGGCGATCTGGGGAGCAACCGAGTGGACAGCCTGGCGACTTGCCTACCAGCCCGAGCTTGGGCGGCCCTGGTTCGAACTGTTGGGCTTCAAGTTCTATTATCCGCCGACCTTCTTCTGGTGGTGGTTCGTCTACGATGCCTATGCGCCTCAGGTCTTTGTCGAGGGAGCCTTCATCGCGGCATCAGGGAGCGTCGTTTCGATCGCGGCGGCGATCGGCATGTCGGTCTGGCGGGCGCGAGAAGCCAAGAATGTCGAGACCTATGGTTCCGCCCGCTGGGCTGATGCGGGAGAGGTTCGAGCGGCCGGACTTCTCGGTCCGGATGGTGTGGTGCTCGGCAAGCTCGACCGCGACTACCTCCGCCATGACGGACCGGAGCACGTGTTGTGTTTTGCACCAACCCGATCCGGCAAGGGCGTTGGCCTCGTCGTTCCTTCGTTACTGGCTTGGCCGGGATCGGCCATCGTGCACGACATCAAGGGTGAGAACTGGCAGCTGACCGCTGGCTTTCGCTCGCGGCATGGCCGCGTCCTGTTGTTCGACCCGACCAACCCGAAATCCTCGGCCTACAATCCGCTTCTCGAGGTCCGGCGCGGGGAATGGGAGGTTCGCGATGTGCAGAACGTCGCCGACGTTCTGGTCGATCCCGAAGGCTCACTCGACAAGCGGAATCATTGGGAGAAGACCAGTCATTCGCTCCTGGTCGGCGCCATCCTCCACGTCCTCTATGCCGAGGCAGACAAGACCTTGGCCGGCGTCGCTGCTTTCCTGTCCGATCCTAAGCGGCCGATTGAAGTGACGCTGAAGGCGATGATGACCACCGCGCACCTTGGCGAGCAGGGCGCCCATCCCGTGGTCGCCTCGACGGCGCGCGAACTCCTCAACAAATCCGAGAATGAACGCTCCGGCGTACTATCTACTGCGATGTCGTTCCTCGGTCTTTACCGCGATCCCGTCGTCGCCCAGGTGACCTGCCGCTGTGACTGGCGGATTGCCGATCTGATCGCGGACAGCCACCCGACGACTCTTTACCTTGTGGTTCCGCCCTCCGATATCTCGCGGACCAAGCCGCTGATCCGTCTGGTGCTGAACCAGATTGGTCGTCGCCTGACTGAAGACCTGCACGCCCGCGACCGTCGGCATCGAGTCCTGATGATGCTCGACGAGTTCCCGGCACTGGGGCGGCTTGATTTCTTCGAGTCCGCGCTCGCCTTCATGGCGGGGTACGGCATCAAGAGCTTCTTGATCGCGCAGTCGCTCAATCAGATCGAGAAGGCCTATGGGCCCAACAACGCCATCCTCGACAACTGCCACGTTCGCGTCAGTTTTGCGACCAACGACGAGCGGACCGCCAAGCGGGTGTCCGATGCACTGGGCACCGCGACCGAGATGCGAGCGATGAAGAATTATGCCGGGCACAGATTGAACCCCTGGCTGGGGCACCTGATGGTCTCGCGCCAGGAGACGGCAAGGCCGCTGCTGACCCCGGGCGAAGTCATGCAGCTTCCGCCGATGGACGAGATCGTCATGGTGGCGGGGACGGCGCCGATCCGGGCGAAGAAGGTCCGCTACTATGAGGATCGGCGATTCACCGAGCGGGTTTTGCCGCCGCCGGATCCGGCGAGGGCCGGTCGATCCTCGCGAACGGACGGATGGTCAGCGCTCGGAGCGCTGGAGCCGACGGGAGGTCCAACTGACAAAGCCGCGGAGGCCGAGAAAGACACGGCGAACAGCGGACTCCGTCGTGAACCCGAACTCCCCGATCACGTTGCTATCGTCAGGGAAACAATCGAATCGACACCGGCAGAAGAATTTGCCGCCGTTCTTGACGATGATGAGGATGCTGTCCGCCAGTCCCGGCTCATACGCCAACAGATGCGCGGTGTCGCCCGTCAAGTCGCCATGGACCCAAATGACGGTATGGAGCTCTGAGGCGATATGCGCGACCGGATGAATGTCTATTTCCCGCCAGAGCTTCTGAAACAGATCTCGGAGCTTGCCGATCGCAAGAAGCTTTCTCGGTCTGCGATCGTGGAAGCTGCGGTCGCTTCGTTTCTATCGCCGGACGGCGCTGATCGGCGAGAGGCCGCGTTTACCCGGCGCCTCGACCGGCTGTCGCGTCAGATGCAGAGGCTCGAGCGCGACGTTGGGTTGACGGCGGAGACCTTGGCTCTGTTCATTCGGTTCTGGCTGACTATTACGCCACCGTTGCCCAACGATGCACAGGCGGCCGCGCAGGCAAAGGGCAGGGAGCGCTTCGAAGGATTTGTCGAGGCGCTTGGGCGTCGCTTGCAAAAGGGCCAAAGCTTTCTGCGCGAGATTCCGGAAGATATCCGCAGTCAGGAGACGGTTGAAGAAACCTGATTGAACTGCGTAGGCAGGCCATTTCGCCAGTCCTTCTTTTTCTTCGCTAGCCTACGCCCGCAGCGATTTTGCTGAACTGACGAAAAGCTGGTCACGCTATCGGCTTGCGCGAGTTGCCAGCAACAGGGGTCAGCATGCAGATTTCAGGGGCATGGCGCCTCACCGCGCGCGTATTTCTCCCGTTTGCGGTTGGATACTATCTTTCGTATCTGTTTCGAACGATCAACGCTTTGATCGCCAGTCATCTCATCTCGGATGCTGGGCTTGGGGCTGCCGACCTCGGGTTGCTTACGTCAGTGTATTTTCTTGTTTTCGCGGCCGCTCAGATGCCCATCGGTATATTGTTGGATCGCTTTGGTCCGCGTCGCGTCCAGAGTGTTCTGCTCTTGCTTGCCGCAGCAGGCGCCGGCCTTTTCGCGATATCGACTGACTTCCTGTCGCTTCTGATCGCGCGTGCAATGATCGGGCTTGGCGTGGCGGCGGCGTTGACCGCAGGACTGAAGTCGATCGTCCTCTGGTTCCCTCGGGAGCGTGTCGCCTTGCTTAACGGCTACATGGTCATGCTGGGATCCCTAGGAGCGGTGACTGCTACGGTGCCCGTCGAAAACCTGCTCGCCTGGATGGGCTGGCGGCAAATTTTTGAGGTCCTGGCGACCGCTACCGGTGCGACGGCCATTCTCATCTATGCCGTCGTGCCTGAGCAAGGCATTGTCCCATCAGCAGCGCGCGCCACTCTTGGCTCCGTTCTCGGCGATCGGCGCTTCTGGCGAATGGCCCCGTTGTCGGCGACGTGCGTCGGATCAGCCTGGTCTCTGCAGGGATTGTGGGCATCACCGTGGTTGACCGAGGTGGAGGGGCTTGATCGCGCAAGTCTCGTCAGACAGCTGTTCATAATGTCCATCGTATTGAGCGGCGGTGCCTGCTCGTTCGGTATGGCGGTCCATTACATCAAACGAAGAGGAATCGGGGCGGAGACGGTATTGGCGATGGTTGCGGTGCTGTTTATCGCAGCCGAGTTAGCCTTGATCCTGCGAGCGCCTCTGCCGTCCATTGTGCCCTGGTCTGTCATCGCAATTGTCGGAACAGCAACCGTGATCAGCTTCGCGGTGATAGCAGATTACTTTCCACCGGAGCTTGCTGGTCGTGCCAACGGCGCTTTAAACGTCTTGCACTTTGGCTGGGCATTTCTGGCGCAATACGCGACAGGCCTGATCCTGGAGCAATGGCCCACGAATGATGGCCATAGGATCGTCCAAGCCTATCAGGTGGCGTTCGGCGTCAGCGTAGCGGTTCAGATCGCGGCGTTCGTTTGGTTCGCGCTGCCTTGGCGCCGATCCATCGCTCCGTGGATGAGTTCAATCCTCGTCTACAAGCAGGCTAATGTTTCCTGCACCGTCGCGTCAGTTGGGTTGTATGAGGATTCGGTCATCCTCCCGCCCGAGGATGACGATGCGGAGTGGTGAGCGGACACTCGCGGCGAGCGGATACCATTAAGCAGCCGCCAAGTATCAGTTTTCAATCTTCCTTTTTCTACGCCAGCCTACGATCACGCGAAAGCGCTTGTTGCGCCAAGTCCATCGGTGCCTTTTCTAATCATCCCCATATGAGGACGCTCGTTGGACGTCCTCATTCGGTGGGGGCGAACGGTGGCAATCCATTCCATTCAATCGGAAGCAAGTTCGCGCGGCGCGCGAATGCTGCGCAGCGCGCTTGGCTCTGCGATTGCCAGCTACCTCGAAGACGAAGCGATAATCGAGGTGATGCTCAATCCGGATGGGCGGTTGTGGATCGACCGGTTGTCGAATGGCTTGATCGACACAGGCGAAACTCTCTCCGCAGCGGACGGCGAGCGTATTGTTCGTCTGGTAGCGCACCACGTAGGTGCGGAGGTGCATGCCGGCTCGCCACGGGTCTCGGCCGAATTGCCTGGGACCGGGGAGCGCTTCGAAGGTCTGTTGCCTCCGGTCGTTGCGGCCCCGGCCTTTGCTATCCGCAAACCGGCCGTCGCCGTGTTTACGCTCGACGACTACGTCGCCAGGGGCATCATGACCTCGGAGCAGGGCAGGACCCTGAAGGACGCGGTCGCCGCACGGAAGAACATCCTCGTCGCCGGCGGGACATCGACCGGCAAAACCACACTGACGAATGCGCTCCTGGCCGAGGTGGCAAAGACTGCTGATCGGGTCGTGCTGATCGAAGATACGCGCGAACTTCAGTGCAAGGCGCCCAATCTTGTAGCTTTGCGGACCAAGGACGGCGTCGCCACACTTTCCGACCTGGTTCGCTCATCGCTGCGATTGCGTCCGGATCGTATTCCGGTTGGCGAGGTTCGCGGTGCCGAAGCGCTCGACCTGCTTAAGGCCTGGGGCACCGGTCATCCCGGTGGCATCGGGACTATCCATGCGGGCAGCGCGGTTGGGGCGCTGCGCCGGCTCGAGCAACTCATCCAGGAAGCCGTCATCACGGTTCCGCGCGCCCTGATCGCGGAGACCATCAACCTCGTCGCTGTGCTTGTGGGGCGCGGCGGTGATCGTCGCCTCGCTGAGCTCGCCTTCGTCACCGGGCTCGGGGCCGCCGGCGACTACAACCTTTCAACAGCAGGAGACTGACATGCGTCAGCAATTTCGGTTTCTTCGAGGTGCATCGCTGGCCGCCTTCGGCGCGGTGCTTGTGGCACCCCCGCCGGCGCGGGCGGCTGGCTCGAACATGCCGTGGGAGCAGCCGCTCAACCAGATCTTGCAGTCGGTGGAGGGGCCGGTCGCCAAGATCATTGCCGTCATCATAATCGTTGTGACCGGGCTGACCCTCGCGTTCGGAGATTCGTCGGGCGGCTTCCGCAGGCTGATCCAGATCGTGTTCGGGCTGTCGATCGCGTTTGCCGCCTCGAGCTTCTTCCTGTCGTTCTTCTCTTTCGGTGGCGGCGTGGTGATCTGATGGATGATCAGGTGGCAGGCTTTGTCGTGCCCGTTCACCGCGCGCTCACTGAGCCAATCCTGATGGGCGGCGCGCCGCGGTCGGTCGCGATCGTCAACGGCACGCTCGCGGCAGCCCTAGGGCTCGGACTTCGGCTCTGGATTGCTGGGCTTGTCCTCTGGTTCATCGGCCACATGGCCGCTGTCTGGGCCGCCAAGCGCGATCCCGCCTTTGTCGATGTGGTGCGTCGACATCTGCGCATTCCCGAACATCTCAACACCTGAGTCCTCTGTCATGATGAATCTTGCCGAATATCGCCATTCCAACGCGCGCCTTGCCGACTTCCTGCCTTGGGCGACCCTGGTCGACGAGGGAATTATCCTCAACAAGGACGGCTCGTTCCAGCGGACGGCGAAGTTCCGGGGGCCTGACCTCGACAGCGCGGTATCGGCAGAGCTTGTCGGCGCCGCCAGTCGCCTGAACAACGCCCTGCGCCGTCTGGGATCTGGTTGGGCCTTATTTGTTGAGGCGCAGCGTCATTTTGCTGGGGCCTATCCTCCGAACACCTTCCCGGATGTCGCGTCCGCACTGGTCGACGCCGAGCGCAGAGCTCAATTCGAAGAGGCGGGGGCCCATTATGAGTCCAGCTACTTTCTGACCTTCCTCTATCTGCCGCCGGAGGAGGGAGCCGCCAAGGCAGAGCGCCTGCTCTATGAGGGCCGCGATCGGACCGTTGGAGCAGACGCGCGCGAGGCCCTCCGCGGGTTTGTCGATCAAACCAACCGCGTGCTGCAACTCGTCGAAGGGTTCATGCCGGAATGCACCTGGCTCGATGATCAGGACACGCTGACCTACCTGCACTCGGCGATCTCCACCAAGCGTCACCGCGTTCGCGTGCCCGAAATTCCGATGTACATCGATGCGCTGTTGGCGGACCAGCCGCTGACCGGCGGGCTTGAGCCGATGCTGGGGGAAGCCAACCTGCGAGTTCTGACGATTGTCGGCTTTCCGGGCGCGACGACCCCGGGAATTCTGGATGATCTGAATCGCCTGCCATTCTCTTATCGTTGGTCGACCCGAGCGATCATGCTCGACAAGACCGATGCCACCAAGCTGCTGACCAAGATTCGTCGGCAGTGGTTTGCCAAGCGAAAATCCATCGGCACCATCCTCAAAGAGGTCATGACGAACGAGGCGTCGACGCTGCTCGATACCGACGCCCACAACAAGGCGCTTGATGCCGACGCGGCGTTGCAGGAACTGGGGTCTGATCAGATCGGACAGGCCTTTGTCACGGCAACCATTACCGTCTGGGATCGCGATCCCAATGCTGCCGATGAAAAGCTGAGGCTGGTCGAGAAGGTCATTCAGGGTCGCGATTTCACCTGCATGATCGAGGCGGTGAACGCCGTCGAAGCCTGGCTCGGCAGTCTGCCGGGCCACGTCTACGCCAACGTGCGGCAGCCGCCGATCTCAACTCTCAACCTCGCCCATATGATTCCGATGTCGGCCGTTTGGGCCGGTGAGGCGAGGGACCTCCACTTTAAGGGGCCGCCGCTTCTGTTCGGCAAGACCGAGGGATCAACGCCGTTCCGATTCTCACTCCACGTCGGTGACGTCGGCCATACCCTTGTGGTGGGACCGACAGGCGCTGGCAAGTCAGTGCTGCTCGCGCTGATGGCGCTACAATTCAGGCGTTATCCGAACTCTCAGGTCTTTGCGTTTGACTTCGGTGCTTCGATCCGGGCGGCCGCCCTTGCGATGGGAGGTGACTGGCATGATCTCGGTGGCGCACTGTCCGACGGAGGTGAACAACCCGTCGCCCTGCAGCCGCTGGCCTGGATCGATGATCCTTCCGAACGCGGATGGGCCACGGAATGGATCTGCGCAATCCTTGCTCGGGAAAAGGTCGAGATCACCCCGGAGGTCAAGGATCATCTGTGGTCGGCGCTGACATCTCTCGCTTCGGCGCCGAGGGAGGAACGGACCCTTACGGGCCTGTCCGTCCTGCTTCAATTGAACTCCCTGAAGCGGGCCCTGCAACCATACTGCCTGGGCGGACCCTCCGGGCGCTTGCTTGATGCTGAATTCGAGCGTCTCGGCGAGGCGTCGGTCCAGGCCTTTGAGACCGAAGGCTTGATCGGAACGAGTGCTGCGCCGGCCGTGCTGGCGTACCTCTTCCATCGTATTGGTGATCATCTCGATGGCCGGCCCACACTCCTGATTGTCGATGAAGGTTGGCTTGCCCTTGATGACGAGGATTTTGCAGGGCAACTCCGGGAATGGCTGAAGACGCTTCGGAAGAAGAACGCGTCCGTCATCTTCGCCACACAGTCGCTTTCGGACATTGATGGATCTGCGATTGCTCCGGCGATCATCGAGAGCTGTCCAACACGGTTGTTGCTGCCGAACGAACGGGCAATCGAACCGCAGATCGCCGCCATCTACCGCCGCTTCGGCCTCAATGACCGCCAGATCGAGCTTGTGAGCCGGGCAACGCCAAAGCGCGACTACTATTGCCAGTCGCGTCGGGGCAACCGGATGTTCGAACTTGGCCTTGGTGAGGTCGCGCTCGCCTTTACCGCAGCCTCTTCCAAGACAGACCAGGCTGCCATCGCGCAACTGCTCGCCGAATATGGACCTGACGGCTTCGTGCCGGCCTGGCTTCAACACCGTGGCGTCGCCTGGGCTCTCGACCTGATCCCCAATCTCGTCAATCTGGAGAGATCGCTATGAGACGACTTGGTTCATTTCTGATCGCTGGCACCATCGCTCTCTCGCTCGGCGTCGCCGGGCCTGCGCGGGCGCTGATCGTCTTCGATCCCAACAATTACCTTCAGAGCGTCCTGACGGCCGAGCGGGAGCTGCAGCAGATCAATAATCAGATCACCTCGTTGCAGAACGAGGCGCAGATGCTGATCAATCAGGCGAAGAATCTGGCAAACCTGCCGTACTCGTCGCTACGGCAACTGCAATCTTCGATCCAGCGCACTCAGCAATTGCTGGCCCAGGCCCAGCGCATTGCCTACGACATCCAGCAGATCGATCGCGCCTTCTCGACCAGCTACGCGCCGGCCGCTGGCAACCAATCCAGCCAGTTGCTAGTCACCAACGCTCAATCGCGGTGGCAAAATACTTACGCAGCAACGCAGGACGCGCTTCGCGTCCAGGCAGGAATCGTTGGCAACCTCGATACAAACCGCATCCAGACGTCCGCGCTCGTAATGTCTAGCCAAGCCGCAAGCGGCGCGCTGCAGGCAATGCAGGCTGGCAATCAAATCCTTGCGCTGAACGCGCAGCAGCTCGCCGACCTCACTGCTGTCGTGACGGCACAGGGCAGGGCGCAGAGCCTTGAATCGGCTCAGCGCGCCTCGGCCCAGGATCAGGCCCGAGAACAACTTCGGCGCTTCCTGACACCTGGGCAGGGCTATCAATCATTCAACGTGCAGATGTTCCACTAATGACCGACGTAAAGGCATTCAAGGCTCTGTCGCTGCTTACGACAATCGGCCTAGTGGCCGTCGCTGCTTGCACGATTCAGCTGCGTGGCGGAGACAATTCTCCGCCGGCACCGAAGGCGGAGCAGACGACCGATGCAACCAGCTCCGACCTCGCGCGCTGCCGCGGCGTCACTCCGGAAGAAACAGCGGATTATCGGCATTGTAAGGGCGTTTGGGACGAAAACCGCCGTCGCTTCTTTGGCAAGATAGGTAGTGCCGCAGCTCCTGGCCACGACGATGCCGCCGCTGGCGTTGCGCTTGCTCCAAAGGACCAAAGCCGGATTCCACAGGGATACCCGAACTTGGCGACACCTGAGGCGAGCAAGCCATGACGGGTGCGGGGATCATTGACCAGTTTCTGGAAACGTTCACGCGTTATATCGACAGCGGTCTCGGATTGCTCGGTAGCGACGTCGGGTATCTCGCAGCGACCCTTGCCGCGATCGACGTCACGCTTGCCGCGTTGTTCTGGAGTTGGGGGCCGGACGAAGACATCATCGCGCGCCTCGTCAAGAAGACGCTCTTTGTGGGCGTCTTTGCCTACCTTGTCGGCAACTGGAACAGCTTGGCGCGCATCGTCTTCGAGAGTTTCGCCGGTCTTGGGCTGAAAGCATCGGGTGCAAGCCTGTCCGCATCCGATTTCATGAGGCCGGGAAAGATCGCTCAAGTAGGACTCGACGCCGGCCGACCGCTGCTCGAATCAATCTCCAACCTGATGGGCTACATCAGTTTCTTCGAGAATTTCGTCCAGATTGTCGTCCTTCTATTCGCTTGGATCGTGGTGCTGCTCGCTTTCTTCATTCTGGCGATCCAGCTCTTCGTTACCCTGATCGAGTTCAAGCTCACCACGCTGGCCGGCTTTGTCCTCATTCCCTTTGGCTTGTTTGGCAAGACTGCCTTCGCGGCCGAGCGGGTCTTGGGCAACGTCATCTCTTCAGGGATC
Organism: Bradyrhizobium sp. CCBAU 11434; assembly: GCF_028128895.1. Classification (NCBI taxonomy): domain Bacteria; kingdom Pseudomonadati; phylum Pseudomonadota; class Alphaproteobacteria; order Hyphomicrobiales; family Nitrobacteraceae; genus Bradyrhizobium; species Bradyrhizobium sp. CCBAU 11434. The sequence continues at coordinate 279,841 of NZ_LBJX01000001.1, read as the reverse complement.
AAGGTCCTGGTCCTGGCCGTCATCGTTGGGATCGGCTCGACCTTGTTTTCACAGTTCACCGCGGGCTTCGGCGGCGCACAGCCGACCATTGAAGACGCGATGACACTGGTGCTCGCGGCGCTATCCTTACTGGGTCTCGGAATCTTCGGTCCGGGTATCGCAAACGGCCTTGTGTCAGGCGGACCGCAACTCGGCGCTGGCGCCGCGATTGGAACAGGCCTTGCTGCCGGCGGCATTGTTGCGGCGGGCGCGGGCCTCGCCGGCGGCGGTGCCGGTCTCGCTGGCGGCGCGATCGCAGGTGCCGCGCGCGGTGGCGGCGCTGTCATGAGCGGAGCAAAATCCGCTTACCGGACTAGCGGCTTCGCCGGCGTCGCCGAAGCTGGTGCCTCCGCTACCATGAGCCCGTTGCGTCGTGCAGCGGCTGCGCTCGGCGGGGGTGGGGAAGCCGGTGCGCAGACCGCGAGCACCTCGGCCGAAGGGCAGCCCGATTGGGCGCGACGCATGAAGCGCGCCGAGGCTATTCGGCATGGTGCCTCCGCCGCTAGCCAGGCCGTCCGCTCGGGCGATCATGGTGGCAGCGGCTCCTCCGTCGATTTGTCCGAAGGAGAGCGCTGAGACGCACCACTGCACCTCCGCTGTACAGCACAACGTCTCAAACCCTTCCATCGCACCACTCGAAAGCGATCACTTGATCTCAGGGGCAACTATCGATGTTCAAACGGCCATCAGTACACTACGGGCCCATGCCCGAGCCGATCACGCCTTATCAGAAGGCAGCGCAGGTTTGGGACGAGCGCATCGGATCTGCCCGCGTGCAGGCCAAGAACTGGCGCCTGATGGCGTTCGGTTGCTTAATGCTATCGGCCGGTCTCGGGGGTGGCCTTGTCTGGCAATCGAGCCAAGGCTCGATCACGCCGTGGGTGGTTGAAGTGGATCATCTCGGCCAGGCCCAAAGGGTCGCGCCGGCCAACATTGACTATCAACCGAGTGATGCGCAGATCGCCTACCATTTGGCGCGCTTTATCGAGGATGTCAGAGGCCTACCGGCCGACGGCATCGTTCTGCGCCAAAACTGGCTCCGGGCCTATGATTTTACAACCGATCGCGGTGCGGCTGCGCTCAACGACTATGCGCGCAATAATGACCCCTTTGCCAAGCTGGGCAAGTCCCAAATCTCAGTGGACGTATCGAGCGTCATTCGAGCATCGTCGGAGAGCTTTCGCATCGCGTGGACCCAGCGCGTCTATGACAACGGCTCGCTGAGTTCGACTGAGCGCTGGACTGCCATTCTCACCATCGTGATCGAGACGCCGCGCGATGCCGAACGGCTGCGCAAGAATCCCCTTGGCGTCTACGTCCGCGCCATCAACTGGTCGAAGGAGTTGAACCAGTGACCAAGACGCCGTCTCACGTTCATTCGAAGCACCCCTTCGTGCAAGGTGGGCTCAATTCTGTGACCGCGAAGCGAGCATGTCTGCACGCTCTCCTGCTTTATTCGTCAATGCTTGGCGGGTGCGCGACCTATATCCCGCCGGAGATCAGCTATGACGCTGAAGTGCCTCCGTTACCGGTGACGCCGGTGACTCTCGACGACAGATCGCGACCACTTCACGTTCCACCCCTCTGGAAGCCGGCTCTTGGAGGCAAGCCGGGAGGAAAGGAAGACGCCGAACCCGTGAGCCGGGTTGAGACTGCAAACAACGCAGCCCGCGTCGAACCGCGCAAGCGGGGGTATTTCAATGCGGCGCAAATCTACGCCTATAGTCCGGGAGCGCTCTATCAGATTTACGCCGCGCCTGGGCAGATCACGGATATCGCGCTCGAGGAGGGAGAACAGTTGACGGGATCAGGGCCGATCGCGGCTGGAGATACCGTACGCTGGGTGGTGGGCGATACCGAGAGCGGGAGCGGCGACACACGACGCGTCCATATCCTAGTCAAGCCTACCCGAGCGTCGATCGAGACCAATCTCGTCGTCAATACTGACCGGCGCACGTATCTGATTGAGCTCCGCTCGCGCGAGCGGCCATACATGCCATCCGTTGCCTGGTACTATCCTGAAACGGTACGCGAACGATCGCGTTCGGTCGCTCTGAAACCCGTTCTTCCCGATCCGGCACAGCGTATCTTCCGCTATGCCATCGAAGGGGACAGTCCTCCCTGGCGGCCGCTCGCCGCATATGACGATGGCCGCAAGGCCTATGTCGAATTCCCGCAAGGCATCGTGCAGGGCGAGATGCCGCCGCTCTTTGTCATCGGCCCGGAAGGCAAGACCGAACTCGTCAACTATCGCGCCTACGGCAACGTGTTGATCGTCGATCGGCTGTTTGCGGCCGCCGAACTGCGGCTTGGCGGTGAACACCAGCAGAAGGTTAGGATTGTCAGGACCGACGGGAGGCCGTCGTCATGAATACCCGGAATGAAGCCGATCACCAGCGAGCTGCTCCGCCGGCTACACAGGAGGAGCAGTCCAGGAGCTTCCGCTTGAGGGCAGAGCATCCGCGCGTGACACGGTTGTCGCGGAAGGTCTTAGCCGGCGGGAGCGCGGTTGCCCTACTTGTCATCGGCGGAGCGGTCCTGTGGTCGCTACAGAGCACTCGCTCCCGTAATCAAGCGGCCGATGAGCTTTACAGCACCGACCACCACAATGTTGCCGACGGCATTACGACGCTGCCGAAGGACTATGCTGGCGTTCCGCGCCAGCCAATCCCGCAACTTGGTCCGCCACTCCCCGGGGACCTCAGTCGACCGATACTTGCCGCTCAAGGCCAGTCGCCGATGATCGGCACTGATCCGGATCAGCAACGTCGGGATCAAGAGACCGAAGCAGCACGCATCAGTCACCTGTTCGCTTCGGCCAATGGTCGAGAAGTGCGTCCGTCCGCTGCTGCGGCGGTTGGAAACGAGCGCGTAGTGCCTGCGAGCGCGACGGGCACCGGGGACGACGGAAATGCGCAAAACGGTCAGGACCGCAAGCTTGCCTTCGTGAACGCCTCTGTGGACCGTCGCACAGTCAGTCCTGATCGCGTCACCAAGCCAGTCTCACCGTATATCGTGCAGGCTGGGACGGTTATTCCGGGAGCCCTGATCACCGGAATCCGATCGGACCTTCCAGGCCAAGTGACCGCGCAGATCACCGAGAATCTTTTTGACACACCGACGGGCCGCTTTCTGCTTGTGCCCCAGGGAGCGCGTCTGATCGGGGTCTACGATAGCCAGGTCGCTTTCGGCCAATCCCGCGTCCAGCTGGTCTGGACACGGCTGATCATGCCGAATGGACGTTCTATCGTTCTCGAGCGTCAGCCTGGTGCTGACACTGCCGGATATGCAGGCCTCGAAGACGAGGTCGACAATCACTGGGGTGAGCTGTTCAAGGCTGCGGCACTTTCGACGTTTTTGGCTGTCGGAACCGAACTGGGTGCCGGCTCGGACACCAACAGCAACGACAGCGCAATCATCCAGGCATTGCGGCACGGCGCCTCGGACTCGCTGAACCAGACCGGACAGCAGGTGGTTCGGCGCAGTCTCAACATCCAGCCCACGCTGACCGTACGACCTGGTTTCCCGGTTCGCGTTCTCGTCAATCGCGACCTCATACTTCCGCCATACGGAGGATGAGCGATGCCGAAACTTAGAATAGGAGCGCTTCCAGACGACAAGCCGGTCAAGGTCACCACTGAGCTTCCGGCAGCGGTGCATCGGGATCTCGTTGCCTATGCAGAGGCTTTGGTACGCGAAAACGGGCAACGCGTCGATCCTACGAAGCTGATCGCGCCCATGCTGGCGCGTTTCATGGCTACTGACCGCGGATTTTCTAAACTGAAACGTGAAGGTCACGTACCGGCCGCCGGCGAAGGACAGTGATGCTCGTGGTTTCCTCGAAGCCGTTGCCCACGCTAAATAGTTGCCAGCACAGCGAAGCGCTGCCGAGTTGGCATCAAGAGCTGAGATATGGCGTCGCAAAGTGTGTTTTCGAGTTTGCCCGAAACAACTCCGATTACCAATTTTTCCCAGTTTTCAGCCGGGGGGCGCTGGGCGTCGACGTGCAGTTATTCGGTCATCTTTCGCGTTACACTGCTCCGGCCATCGACACTGAGAGGCACGTCACCCTCGATCGTGGCCCGACGTACGACGCGATGCTGGTTCCCGTAATCGTTGACCGCGTAATGATGCGTTGCGCGGTTATCCCACAGCGCAATATCGCCCTCTAACCAATTCCAACGCACAGTGTTTTCGGGCGCAGTGATGTGAGACTGGAGCAGATCGAACAGCTTTTGTCCATCGTATTTGCGGATTCCAATAAAGTCCTTCACCAAGGCGCCGAGCACTAGCGTCCGCTCGCCCGTTTCGGGATGGACGCGTACGACGGGATGCTCGGTCTCAAAAACTGTTCTGGTGAACACCTCGTCAAAATGTTTCTTGTCGACCTCGCGGACCCGCGCGATCCCGGCGTAATCGAAGACGTTGCTGTGAACGGCCCAGAGGGCCTCGGCAAGCCGTTGTAGCGGCGGCGGCAGACCAAGATAAGCGGCAGCGGTGTTCGACCATACGGTGTCGCCTCCGAACGTTGGCATTACAACGGCCCGCAGGACCAAAATCTTGGGATAGGCGTCGGCGAAGGTCCCATCCGCATGCCAAACGTCGGCACGACCGCCGCCGCGAGTGGAGTCCAGTTCGAGGAGCGACGCCATTCCCTTGGTAGCACCGAGCATCGGATGTGGCACTAGCTTTCCGAGACGAGCGGCAAAGCGCTCATGCTCAGCGTCATTGAGATGTCCTTGATTGCGGAAGAAGATCACCTTGTGCTCGAGCAGTAAGCTGTTGATCGCGGCGATCGTGTGGTCCGGTAGGTCGCCTGATAGCTTGATATTTTTGACTTCGGCGCCGATGCGCGCTGCACGTTTCACAACATCGGTGCTCGGAATGGCGCCTCCGATCAAAGCGTTTGTGCTCATCTTACTTTTCCAAGCCCTTGCAGTTCTTCCTCACCCCTTGGGACAAATGATCTTCAGCAAGCATCGTGCCAAGCAAAACGCAAGCATCGCGAAGCGACAGCAGGAGCGAGCAAACGGCAGATCTTGAGTTGGCAATAGTTTATGGTGGTCATGAATTATGTAGTCCGGCCCTGCCGCGCGGAAGCGCGCCTCGAAAACATATCATCCCACGATTGATACGTTGACGAGACCGAGATTGCGGGCAAGTTCCGTCTCAACTGGCATATCGCTCACTATGACGATGACGGTTCTTTCTGGGGACTAATCATTGGCCTGCATATACAAGCGTCGCGGCTCTTGCTTGCTCATGCTCCTAGACTGAGTTGCGCGGCGCGCAACTGTCAAAATGTCGCTGACGTGAGTCTCCATTCCGAGTCGTTGTCACTTGTGCGCGACTTGGTTCAACAATGTAATTGCTTCCGGGGGGCGAGATGGAGTTTGCAGAGCGTGAGCATTGCTGCCTCCGCGGCTCTTTTCTGGATTGCTTTGTTTTGAGCAATGGCCATCCCGGGCGGCGCAGGGAGCCGCAGAGTCGGATGGGCTTTCGAAAGTCTGGACACTTACTATGCGCGTTGTGCTGGACGTGACACCAGATTGTGCCTCTGTCAGAATACGGACAAGTGCCTGCACAGTGCGGCAAGCCCGAGCTGACGTTTTCGTTCGTGAATTTCGCGAGTTAATTGATGGCCCGACCGCTGGGATTCGTGAGAGCTGTAGATGTAAGATGGCTGCGGCGCTGCTGGTCATGCACATTTTCGTCTCAGTCCTGAACCAAGATAAGAGCTGCAACTTCCTGGTCCCGTGCCAGTTTGCTCGCCGCTAGGCCGGTGGCGATACCAATACGATCAGGCGTGGGGCGGTTTTGGCTCATCTTGCGTTTGCCTTCGACCATGGGGATCGGGATGCGCACGCCGACGATTTCACGCAACTGGGCGCCGCCGATGAAATCCGCGGGAGCATCGCTGACGGCCCAGGGCGTCGCACGTGATGTCTCATGGATATTCGTCAGACGCGTCACAACCTCAAGCAGGCGAGTGGGATCCTCGAAGAACTCAATCGGCCCATGGGCGTGGACCGCGATGTAATTCCATGTCGGAACCACATGTTCAGCTTGTCGCTTGCTAGGATACCAGGATGGCGTCACATAAGCCTCTGCGCCAGTAAAGATCGCCAGAGCTTCTCCGATCGGGCCGTGCGCCATTGCGGATTGCCCTTCGCCAGGTGCCCGTATAGTGCGCCGTGTTCGCCTTCGCTCTCGTCGAGGAAGAGCGGAAGAGGCGTCGCAAGTGGCCCATCTGATGTCGCTGTGACTAGGTTGGCCAATCGGGCGCAGCGGATTGTCGCTCGAATATTCTCGATGTCGTCATCTCGAAAGTGGGTTGGTATGTACATGAAGGCTCTCCGTTGGAGGTCGTCGAGATAGACGCAAGTCAATATGCGAGAAAACTGCCAGTTTTAGTCGCTCCCGTAGAGCTTCTCCGCTTCCTCTTTTGACGTGACGGCTTCGGATTTATTTGGGACGCGGGCAATTCCACTCAGCCGCTTCAGTCCGTCGAGCTGCCGTTGGGTTGGTGTTTCCGTAGCTATTTCCTGCGGGCTGAGCCAGGCATTCATGGACCTTCAGAGATCTTACCCGGCTCGCCTGTATGAAGCGATCCGGCAGCTGTCGTTCGACTCGCACCGAGGCGCGTTTTGGCGAATTAGTCCTTGATCTTGGCAAGATCGACGCCGACCTCAAAGCCGTGTTCATCGTCTGAACTGCGTCGATGGGTACAAGTCGGAGGTGATCGCAACCAACCCATCATTAAAACCACGAGAGTTCCCGTCTATGGTGGACGCCCTCGCCCATGGGCAATCGGCCGAGGAGGTTGTCGAGGATTTTCCACCGCCGACGCACGATCAGGTTGAGGCCGCGCTCGAATAAGCCGTAGCGAGGGTGCCCGTATCTCACGCCGTGTCTGAAGCGGGCGCTGGCAGAGCTAGCCGGCCCTTGGGTTCGATGACGAAGCTGAGGCGGGCGAGGTTGCGCCGCGCCGGATTCCGCAACCGCGTATTTCATCGACGAGAACGCGGTTCTCGAGTTTGGCAATGGTGCCAACGCGAACGTGCGCAAGTAGCTGGCAACGTGGTCCTAGATTAAAGCGCGCTCTGTGCTAGCGCGGTGCACCCGGAACAGGAATTCGCCCGAGGGCGTCGCCGTGCAGGTTCTCGGTCAGCGAGTGGAACGCCACCCAATTGTCCTTCTAGCGAGGTCACGATGGCGAGCCGAGCAGCGCATCGCGCTGCAGGTCCGTGTTCTGAGACGCGCATGACGCCAACCAACATAGGCGGATACCCATCTGAAATAGGTTTCCGTATGGTAGCGCGTAGCGACAGAGTTTCCGCATATGTTTTGTGGCACCAGGCGCTTAGCTTAGGAGGCTACTACAAGATTTGGTAGCTGGCTAAAGCCAACTTGACGCCCTAGGATTTGGTCTCCTTCCCCGCGGCATCATCGAACAACAGAAGTGAACGCAAGCGCACGTAAAGTCGGTGACCGTAGCGCCTGTGGGCACCTTGCGCCCCCCCAATCGCTTAGAGAGTGAAGTGCTACCGTGTCCGAACAACCCCTGCCGATGCTGCCGATGTGGCGCGTCGATCACATCGAGCCCTCGCCCGAGATGTTGGCGCTACGCGCCAACGGTCCGATACACCGCGTGCGTTTCCCGTCCGGGCACGAGGGCTGGTGGGTGACAGGCTACGACGAGGCCAAGGCGGCGCTGTCCGACGCGGCGTTCCGGCCGGCGGGAATGCCGCCGACGGCGTTTACCCCGGATTCGGTGATTCTTGGCTCGCCGGGGTGGCTCGTGTCGCACGAGGGGGGCGAGCATGTCCGGCTACGCACGCTCGTCGCGCCGGCCTTCAGCAGCCGCAGGGTGAAGCTGCTGACGCCGCATGTCGAGGCGATCGCTGCGCAGTTGTTCGAGAACCTGGCGGCCCAGCGCCAGCCCGCCGACTTGCGGCGCCACCTCTCGTTTCCGCTTCCGGCGATGGTCATCAGCGCCCTGCTGGGCCTGCTCTACGAGGATCACGCCTTTTTCGCTCCGCTGTCCGACGAGGTGATGACGCACCAGCATGAAAGCGGCCCGCGCAGAGCGTCGCGCTTGGCCTGGGAAGAACTGCGCGCCTATATTCGGGACAAGATGCGGGACAAGCGCCAGAATCCGGGCGACAACCTGCTGACGGATCTGCTCGCGGCGGTCGACCAGGGCAAGGCTACCGAGGAAGAAGCGATCGGCCTGGCGGCAGGCATGCTGGTGGCGGGGCACGAGAGCACCGTCGCGCAGATCGAATGCGGCCTGCTGGCGATGTTCCGCCATCCGCAACAGCGCGAACGCTTGGTCGGCGATCCATCCCTGGTGGATAAGGCCGTAGAGGAAATCCTGCGCATGTATCCGCCGGGCGCGGGCTGGGACGGCGTCATGCGCTATCCGAAAACCGACGTGACCATCGCGGGCGTGCATATTCCCGCCGAGAGCAAGGTGCTGGTCGGCCTGCCGGCAACGTCGTTCGATCCGCGCCATTTCGACGCGCCGGAAATCTTCGACATCGGGCGCCAGGAAAAGCCGCACCTGGCGTTCTCCTACGGTCCGCACTCCTGTATCGGCGGAGAGCTGGCCAGGCTGGAACTCAAGGCGGTGTTCGGTTCGATCTTCCAGCGCTTTCCCGCGCTGCGCTTGGCCGTCGCGCCCGAACAATTGAAGTTGCGCAAGGAGATCATCACTGGCGGGTTCGAGGAGTTCCCGGTTTTCTGGTGATGTGCGGACGCCGCTGGGGGGCGCAATCGTGTCCGCGGTTTGCCGGCGCACCTGCCTGCACCGCTCAGATCAGCCAGCCAACAGGTAACGAAGATGGACGTGCAAGAAACCACGGCAGCATGCCGGGACGCGTTCGCCGAACTGGCGTCGCCAGCGTGGATCCACGACCCGTATCCGTTCATGCGGTGGTTGCGCGAGCACGACCCGGTGCATCGCGCGGCGTCGGGCCTCTTTCTGTTGAGCCGCCACGCCGACATCTACTGGGCCCTCAAGGCCACGGGCGATGCGTTTCGGGGACCGGCGCCGGGCGAACTGGCGCGCTATTTTCCGCATGCGGCGACCAGCCTGTCGCTCAATCTGCTGGCCTCCACGCTGGCGATGAAAGACCCACCGACGCATACGCGTCTGCGGCGGCTGATCTCGCGCGATTTCACCATGGGCCAGATCGACAACCTGCGGCCGAGCATCGCGCGTATCGTCGAAGCGCGGCTGGACGGCATGGCGCCCGCGCTGGAGCGCGGGGAGGCCGTGGACCTGCATCGGGAATTCGCGCTGGCCTTGCCCATACTGGTCTTCGCCGAACTGTTCGGCATGCCCCAGGACGACATGTTCGGGCTCGCCGCGGGCATCGGCGCCATTCTGGAAGGCCTGAGCCCACACGCCGCGATTCCCGGCTCGCCGCGGCGGACGCGGCCAGTGCCAAAGTGAAGGCCTACTTCGGCGCTCTCATACAGCGTAAGCGCACCGATCCGTGCCACGACATCGTGTCGATGCTGGTCCTCGCACACGACGATGATGCCGACACGCTTTCAGATGCGGAGTTGATCAGCATGTTGTGGGGCATGCTGCTGGGTGGCTTCGTCACCACTGCTGCGACCATCGACCATGCGGTCCTGGCGATGCTGGCCTATCCCGAACAGCGGCACTGGCTGCAGGGAGACGCCATGCGGGTGAAGGCATTCGTCGAAGAGGTCCTGCGTTGCGACGCGCCCGCCATGTTCAGCTCCATTCCGCGTATCGCCCAGCACGACATCGAATTAGGCGGCGTGGTGATCCCGAAGAACGCGGACGTGCGCGTGCTGATCGCGTCTGGGAATCGCGATCCCGACGCCTTCGCCGATCCCGACCGCTTCGATCCTGCCCGGTTCTACGGCACTAGTCCCGGCATGTCGACCGACGGGAAGATCATGCTGAGCTTCGGCCACGGCATCCACTTCTGCCTCGGTGCGCAACTGGCCCGGGTGCAGTTGGCCGAAAGTTTGCCGCGGATTCAGGCGCGCTTCCCCACGCTGACATTGGCCGGGCTGCCGACCCGGGAGCCCTCCGCATTCCTTAGGACGTTCCGCGCGCTGCCGGTGCTGCTGCATGCGCAGGGGCTGCGATGCGAGTCTTAGTCGACCAGGATCTGTGCGGAACCAGCGGACAGTGCGCGGTGACGCTACCGGGTATTTTTCGCCAGCGCGAATCGGACGGCGTGGCCGAAGTGTGCGGGGCGGCGACAGTTCCGCAGGCGCTGCACGCGGCCGTGCGGCTCGCAGCCAGCCAGTGCCCGGTCGCCGCCATTCGGGTCATCAAAAGCGAAGCTAGCCGTGACGAGCGCACCAGCGCCGACAGTGCGCCTTCTCCGGCGGACGCGGAGCGGCATGCCGCGAGAGACCAACGCAATCCAAGAGGACACAATGGGACGGTTTGAAGGCAAGGTGGCCGTGGTGACCGGCGCCGGCGCCGGGATCGGCAAGGCATGCGCCCTCGCAATCGCGCGCGAGGGCGGCAAAGTGGTGGTCGCCGACGTCGATGGTTCGGCGGCCACGGCTTGTACCGCCCAAATCGCGGGCGAGGCGGGCCACGCGCTGGCTCTGGCCATCAACATCGCCGAGTCGCAGGCTGTGGCAGCGCTGTTCGATGCGGCGGAGCGGCACTTCAGTGCGGTCGATCTCCTGGTGAACAATGCGGGCGCGATGCATCTGACTCCGCGCGACCGGGCGATCCTCGACCTGGACCTGGCGGTCTGGGATGAGACCATGGCAACCAATCTGCGCGGCACATTGCTCTGCTGCCGGCGGGCCATCCCAGGGATGATCGCCCGCGGCGGTGGCGCGATTGTCAACATGTCGTCGTGCCAGGGGCTCAGCGGTGACACCACACTGACGTCCTACGCCGCATCGAAGGCGGCGATTAACATGCTATCGGCCTCGCTCGCCACCCAGTACGGTCATGCGAAGATCCGCTGCAACGCGGTTGCGCCGGGTCTCATCATGACCGAGCGTCTCCTGGCCAAGCTGGACGAGTGCACGCAACGGCATCTGCGCCGGCACCAGCTCCTGCCGCGCGTCGGCCGCCCCGAAGACGTGGCCGCGCTGGTGGCGTTCCTACTCTCTGACGATGCTGCGTTCATCACCGGCCAAGTGGTGTGCATCGACGGCGGCATGCTGGCGCATGTGCCGACGTACGCCGACGGTGGAAACAGCCGCGCCGCGCCGCCTTCCGGCGAGACCGCCGAAGCGGCTGCGTCGCCGCGCTGGTGATGGACATGCTGCTCAACCCGCTGAACCGTCGAGATCGGCTGCGGCACGACATCCCGGTCGTGCCCGGCGCTTTCCCCTTGGTCGGGCACCTTCCCGCTATCGTCTGCGACCTACCGCGCCTGCTGCGGCGTGCGGAACGGACGCTGGGCAGCCACTTCTGGCTGGACTTCGGCCCTGCCGGACACATGGTGACCTGTCTGGATCCGGATGCGATCGCACTGCTCCGGCACAAGGACGTGTCCTCGGCGCTGATCGAAGATATCGCGCCCGAATTGTTTCGTGGAACGTTGGTCGCCCAGGACGGCGGCGCGCACCGGCAGGCGCGCGGCGCGATCCAGGCGACGTTCCTGCCCACGGCGCTGACCCAGGCCGGCATCGGTGAGCTGTTCGCGCCCGTCATCCGGGCGCGGGTGCAGAGGTGGCGCGACCGGGGCGACGTAACCATCCTGCGAGAAACCGGCGATCTAATGCTCAAACTCATCTTCAGCCTCATGGGAATCCCCGCGCAGGACCTGCCGGAATGGCGTCGCAAGTACCGGCAACTGCTGCAGTTGATCGTCGCGCCCCCGGTCGACCTGCCCGGACTGCCCTTGCGGCGCGGTCGCGCCGCCCGAGACTGGATCGATGCGCGGTTGCACGAGTTCGTTCGCGACGCGCGCGAACATGCCGCGCCCACCGGGTTGATCAACGACATGGTGAGCGCCTTCGATCGGAGCGACGATGCGCCCTCCGATGAGGTCCTAGTCGCCAATATCCGCTTGCTGCTGCTCGGTGGTCACGACACCACGGCGTCGACTATGGCGTGGATGGTAATCGAGCTGGCGCGGCAGCCTGGGCTGTGGGACGCTCTGGTCGAGGAGGCGCAACGCGTGGGCGCGGTGCCGACCCGGCACGCGGACTTGGCGCAGTGTCCGGTCGCCGAATCGCTGTTCCGCGAGACGCTGCGCATGCATCCGCCGACGCCGCTCCTGGTGCGTCGCGCAGTGCGTGAATTGCGACTCGGCCAACGGCGCATTCCCGCGGGCACTGATCTATGCATCCCGGTGCTGCATTTCTCGACCTCGGAGCTGCTGTACGAGGCGCCTCATCAGTTTCGCCTGGCGCGTTGGCTGGAACGCACCGAGCCTATCCGGCCGGTGGACATGCTGCAGTTTGGTACCGGCCCACACGTCTGCGTCGGCTACCACCTGGCTTGTCTGGAACTGGTGCAGTTCTGCATCGCCTTGGCGCTGACCATGCACGAGGGCGGGACGCGGCCGCGGTTGCTGAACGGCGTCGAAAAAGGCCGGCGCTATTACCCGACCGCACATCCGTCCATGACTATCCGCATCGGATTCTCATGAGCTGGCATCACATGCCCCTGTGGTGAGGCAGCGGCGCTGGCGAGGCGCGGGATTGCTGCACTCGGCGCGCGCTCGGTGCGACGCAGACAACACCGCGGCAGCTCGCCTGTCAGGGACAAGGACATGAACAACATGCAGACCGGTTCTACGCCACAGGATGACAGAAGTGGTGATTCCGCGCTCGGCGGATGGGGCGCGCGGGCGCGGGGCGCATCCGGCGGGCTGCTGCCCGAAATCTGGATGCATGAGGGCGCAAACCGGGTCGAACAGGTGCTGGCGCGTCTTCTCTGCGCCCAACACGACGGTGAGACCGAGCTGATGGCGGCGATGCGCTACGCCACCTTGCATGGCGGGAAGCGCACCCGCGGCTTGCTCTGTCTGGCTGCCGGCACACTGGCCGACGCGCCGGCGCACATGCTCGATGACGTTGGCGCCGCCATCGAGATGATACACGCCTGCACCCTGGTCCACGACGATCTGCCCGCGATGGACGACGACGTGCTTCGCCGCGGCCTTCCGACCGTGCACGTCAAGTTCGGCGAAGCTACAGCGATCCTGGTCGGCGATGCGCTGCAAGCGCACGCCTTCCTGACCCTGGCGAGCCTGGACGCGCCGGGCGACAACCGTATTGCGCTCGTGCGCGAACTGGCGCGGGCGGTGTCAGCCGAGGGTGCCGCCGGCGGGCAGGCCATGGATCTGTCTCTGGTGGGAAAGCACGTCGAACTGGACAGGATCGTGGCGATGCACCGGATGAAGAGCGGAGCGCTAGTGCGCGCGTCCGTTCGCATGGGCGCTCTATGCGCTCTCGCGGAGAATGCCGCGCACGCTGCGCTGTACTGTGCGCTCGATCACTACAGCGCCTGTTTCGGCCTGGCGTTGCAGGTGATCGATGACATTCTCGACGTGACAGCGGATGCCGCGATGCTGGGCAAGACCCCCGGCAAGGACGCGGCGGCGCAGAAGCCGACCTGCGCGTCGATCATGGGACTGCAGGCAGCACGCCAGTTCGCGCTGGATCTGTTGCGCGATGCCGGGGAGGCCATCGCGCCGCTGGGGCCGCGTGCGGAACGGTTGGCGCAACTCCTAGAGCGGGCCAACGCGTATCTCTTCAAGCACGCGCCATGCGCATGAGCGCGCCCGTCCGGATGGAGGCGCCCTCGTGCCGCTGCGATGACCGGCGAGAGATACATGCTGCACTTTGTCCGAGTCGCGGTGCGGATCGCCCGCCCCGGCGCACGCGGCGCCCCGCGCGCAAGCCTACGCGGCGGACCGGCGCGAGCATCGGGGACCTCGCCGCGCCGGAGCAGGGCGGCGTCCGGCGCTGCCTACGCGACGAGCATGCGGGCGACATGGGCTGCGTCTGCCCGATTCCGGTTCTCTTCAATCGTCTGCATAAGGAACATCCATCGTGAACGCGCTGTCCGAACAGATTCTTTCCGAATTGCGCGGCCTGCTGAGCGAAATGAGCGATGGCGGCAGCGTTGGTCCGTCCGTCTACGACACGGCGCGGGCGCTGCGCTTCCACGGCAACGTCACCGGTCGGCAGGACGCATACGCGTGGCTCATCGCGCAGCAACAGGCCGACGGCGGATGGGGAAGCGCGGACTTCCCGCTGTTCCGGCATGTGCCCACCTGGGCAGCGTTATTGGCATTGCAGCGTGCCGATCCTCTTCCCGGTGCTGCCGACGCTGTCCGGGCTGCAATCCGGTTCCTCCAGGTCCAACCCGATCCCTACGCGCATGCGGTGCCGGAAGACGCGCCGATCGGCGCGGAGTTGATCCTGCCGCAGTTTTGCGGTGAGGCCGCATCCTTGCTGGGTGACGCGGCGTTTCCGCGCCATCCAGCGCTGTTGCCGTTGCGACAAGCGTGCCTGGACAAGCTGCGGGCATTGGCGATGTTGCCGAGCGGTCATCCGTTGCTGCACTCCTGGGAAGCCTGGGGGACGTCGCCGACGACCGCATACCCGGATGACGAGGGCAGCATCGGCATCAGTCCGGCGGCCACCGCCGCGTGGCGTGCGTACGCCGTGACGCGGGGAAGCACGCCACAGGTCGGGCGCGCGGATGCGTATCTCCAGATGGCATCGCGGGCGACGCGCAGCGGCATCGAAGGCGTCGTTCCCAACGTGTGGCCGATCAATGTGTTCGAGCCATGCTGGTCGCTGTACACCCTTCATCTGGCCGGGCTGTTCGCGCATCCCGCGCTCGCCGAGCCGGTCCGCGTGATTGTCGCGCAGCTCGACGCCCGCCTGAGCGTGCGCGGTCTGGGTCCGGCCTTGCATTTCGCGGCTGATGCGGACGACACGGCCGTTGCGCTATGCGTCTTGCACCTTGCAGGCCGCGACGCGGCGGTCGATGCGTTGCGCCATTTTGAAATCGGCGAGCTGTTCGTCACCTTCCCCGGCGAGCGCAATGCATCGCTGTCGACCAACATCCACGCCCTGCATGCGTTGCGACTCTTGGGAAAGTCCGCCGCCGGCAGCAGCGCCTACGTCGAGGCCAATCGCAACCCGCACGGTCTCTGGGACAAGGAAAAATGGCACGTTTCGTGGCTGTATCCCACCGCGCATGCGGTCGCTGCGCTGGCGCAAGGCAAGCCCCAGTGGCGGGACGAGCGCGCGCTGGCGGCGCTGCTGCAGGCGCAGCGCGGCGACGGCGGCTGGGGCGCCGGTCGCGCGTCCACATTCGAGGAAACCGCCTATGCGTTGTTCGCATTACGCGTGATGGACGAGAGAGAAAAAACCACAGGGCGCCGGCGCATCGCACAGGTGGTGGCGCGTGCGCTAGAGTGGATGCTCGCCCGCCATGCGGCGCATGCACTGCCGAAAACGCCATTGTGGATCGGCAAGGAACTGTATTGCCCCACTCGGGTCGTGCGCGTGGCCGAACTCGCCGGCTTGTGGCTGGCGCTTCGTTGGGGGCGGCGCGTCCTGACCGAGAGAGCAGGAACGACCCCATGATCCCGGCAGAACGCGCGCTGCATCAGGTGCTGGAGTGGGGGCGTTCCCTGACCGGGTTCGCTGACGAGTATGCCGTGGAAGCGGTCAGCGGCGGCCAGTACATTCTGCAGCATATCCGCTCGAGCCTGCGTGACATCAGCGCCCGCACCGGTCGCGATCCGCAGGACGAAACACTTATCGTGGCGTTCTATCGCGAACTGGCGCTGCTGTTCTGGCTCGACGATTGCAACGACCTTGGCCTGATCGTGCCGGAGCAGCTCGCCGCGGTAGAGCTGGCGCTGGGGCAGGGCGAGCCGTGCGCGCTCCCCGGATTCGAGGGCTGCGCTGTGCTGCGCGCTTCGCTGGCCGCGCTAGCCTACGATCATCGCGACTATGCTCAGCTTCTCGCCGATACTAGGCGCTACTGCGCGGCGCTCCGCGCCGGACACGCGCGGGCGGCAGGGCCGGAACGCTGGTCCTACGCCGAGTACCTGCATAACGGCATCGATTCGATAGCCTACGCCAACGTGTTCTGTTGCCTGTCGTTGCTGTGGGGGCTGGACATGGCGACCTTGCGCGCGCGTCCGGCGTTTCGCCAGGTCCTGCGACTCATCTCTGTGATAGGGCGCCTGCAGAACGATCTGCACGGACGCGACAAGGACACGTTGGCCGGCGAGGCCGACAACGCGGCGATCCTGCTGCTTCAGCGCTATCCAGCTATGCCTGCGGTGGAGTTCCTCAACGACGAGCTGGCCGGCTATACGCGCATGCTGTACCGGGTGACGGCGGAAGAGTGCTTTCCGGCGCCGTGGGGATCGTTAATCGAGGCCGTGGCGGCCATGTCCACGCGGTACTACCAGACCTCAGCCACCCGCTACCGAAGCGACCCTCAGGGGCGAGACCAGCGTTCGCCGGCCTGAACGCGGAGGAGGCGCGGCGTGCGCGCGCTGCCGCGGTCTGGTCCGACGCAACGCCGTGGCCCGATGCGACGGATGGAGCGAGCATGAGCAACACCGCTCTGAGCCGGCGCAAGGACGACGATCTGGAGATCGTGTTGGATCCGCGACACGACGTGACCTTTGCTGGTTTCGGTCTGCGCATCTTCACTTCCGGCCAAGCGTAGCTGCGTCATCCAATACAGATTACTAGGCCGCTCGCGCCGCCACACCATTGGCTTGCATGGCGTCTGGACCGCCCAAAAGCCGAGGCAGGAGGGGAAGGTCCAATTGGGGCGTGCCGCACAGAGCGACAATCCGGCGGAGGAACGCCAGCTCGATCGCAAGGCGATCACCGTCAAGGAGCTCTGCGCTCTTATCTCAACGATCTGAACGCCGGCCCTATCCTAGGAAAGGGTGAACGGCCGAAGAAGCCCAGTACCATCATCACCGATACCCGCCGCATTCGAGCGCCAGATCATCCCGCTTCTCAGCAGGCGGCGCGTGAAGGACAAACCAAGGCCGACATCAAAGGTACTGAAGGATATCATGGCCGGCAAGACGCGAGCCTCGGTCAAGACAAAAAAGCTACGCGGGAAAGTCATTGTTCGCAGTGGCAACGCGGACGGTCGGGCTTCTTGGCGGCATTCTCACGTACGCCGTCGAGGCGGGAATCATCGCCATCAATCCCTGGTCTGAGAAAGCCGGACAACGTGCGGAGCCGCCGGCTCAGAGAAGCCGAAATATCGGATAATTGGCGAGATACTGCGAAATAGCAGCAAAAAGGACGGGAAGTACGTCACGACGGCCGACATCATCCGCCAGATAACCGGCTGCCGGAGGAGCGAGGTGATCGGTCTGACGTGGACCGAGGCCGATAGACGGCTAAGGCGGCGACCTTACAGTCCCCCTTCGATCACACGGAAACGAGGGCGCCCATTTTTGTACGGCGAAACGGAACCGGCGTGCGTTGTATCGGTCGCGCTGAGCGCGCCTGCAATTTGGGCAGACAAAAAGGTGGGCAATTATCGATTCCGGAGTGTCTCGCACCAACTCCGACCGAAACCATCTCATGGTGATCCGACAATTCGGACAGCCCGGGAGTTTGAGGTGCCCTAGCGCGTTCTCTCCCGCGCGTACTACACGCGGAAAATGCCCCAGCGGGACACTCGGGTAAAGAGCAGACAGCGCCTGCAGACGGGCTCGATTGATAAAAAATGATCGCGGCCCTTCTTGGCTCCGCGGTTCTCCGAGGCAGACAGCGCCTCGTCGATCGACTTGCTGACGTGGTCGCCCTCGAACATGACGTTCGATGACATGACGTCGTCGCCGACCAGGCGCCGCTAGAGCCGAAAGGTCAGCCCCTTGCACTTCTTCCCCAGGTTGTCCTTGGCCTGGAGCAAGAACCGCCGCTCGTCGTCATCGAGATCTTCAATCACGGCAAACGCAGCTCGAGCTGCAGCCACGAACGCGACCGACCCGGCGAACCGGTTCAGGGCGCTCTGTTTGCTCCCACCTCCACCTTTGTTGAGGTGCGTCACGGCGACCGCGGCGATGCCCAGGCGGTTAGCCATGTCGGCCAACGGCTCCAGGACTTCCCGGGTCTCGACGTTGCCGTTGCCATCGCTGCCGCCCATATACGCCGAGATCGGATCGACGATGATCATACTGACAGCGCTTGGCTGCGCAGAAACCAGCGCACAACGAGTAATGTGCGCCGACTTTAGTCATGACAGCGCTGCTAACGTCGCGGCTGCGTCGGTTGACTCCGTATCGGTGTCTGCAACACGACCGACGGCTTTGGCGAGATTTAGCCTGTTTGGATTGTTCGACGATTTCGGCGCCTTCAATTTTCCCGTTCAAAGGATTGGCATGGCGGCCCTCACGCTCGATCTGAAGTTACGTGTAGTGCCTGGGGACGGTCAAACATTCATAGCCTTCCCCGGCAAGGGCTACGGGCGCCTCATATTTGCTCGGGGCCAACATTGTCATCGCAAGAAATTTACACGCCGTCGGTTGCTGCAGCCGATCGGGATCTGATCTTCGTAGTAATCGAGCGCCACCGCGAGCTGTCCGCGCACTACGATGCGGCGGCGTCGCTTTCGGCTATGCTCGAGGATGGTGCCGAATTTGCTGCCGCCGACGAAGTCACCGGCCAAACGAACCTGGCTCTCACGGAGCATGCAAATGTGCTCATCCGTTCGAAGCCAGCCACGATCGTGGGCGTGATCGCTCTGACCAGATACGTCGCCGGCCTGCGGGAATGGGAGCTGCCCGATGATGATGCGTGGTACCCGCAATTCTGATGGCGCGGACGCAATGGCGCTCGCGCATGTCATAGGCAATCCGCTTCTCCCGCCCGGGCCAAAGTCGAAAACCCCGGTTGGAAGCCGGGATTTTCTTTTTTGCTGTTACAGGCACCAACTCTCCTAAACTGCCGCGGTGCGGTCAGTACAGCGCACCTCCGGATTGAGCCGAATTTGACTTCGGCTTCGTTCCGTCCAACGCTCGATCGTAAGCCGCAGGTGTCGGTTGGTCTGCGCTCCTGCTCCACCTCAATCGATTGGTGGAGATCTCACGTCACATAAAGTCTCCATCCGAATCGGACTCTGGTGAAGGTTCATCATCACTCGGCGTTTTGATTTTGGAGAGATACATCGGAGAATTGGTTGCACGTTGCCATTCACCATCCCTGTATCTCCACTGTCTGGACTGGGTGGGATCGAGTACCATATCATTGTGATCTACATGAACGAAGCCCATTTGTTCTGCACGGGCTCTCGCTTCATCATTAGCAGGACGCCAGTTCACCAGCGGCCGTTCGCCGTCTTGCTGTAGTTGGTGCTCAAGCAGAATATCGCCGGCGTTGCCGACGAGCGGATGAGCAACCTGAAAATCCACGATTGATGTGACGTCAGTTCGTCCGGGGAACTGTTCTCGCCACCGTTGGCTGGTGAACTCAGTCGCCATAGGAAATCCGGCTTCCGTTCGTTGGAGGCCGACGCTCCTATTTCCCAGTTGGTAGCTGTAATATCGCGCGGCATCAGAATCCCTTCGTATCGCGTAACTGCTAGCGACATCCGCGGTGCGCCTGGCTCTTTCGGATACAAATTCTGAGTATTCCTCCGGATTGTTGGCGATATGATTGATCTCGTCACCATGAAAACTCCTCACCCGTTCCCGGAATTCGGCTTGGTCGATCTCAACAACGGGAGATCTTGAAGTGAGGTAATAACTCGGCTGCGAGGATGAGCTGGCACCCGAATCCTGCAATCCCATTCTACCGAACGCGTCCGCGAAATAGTCAGCATTCCTGTGCTCCGGGGAGCTCGCGTAATGATACTCATCAGCGGATGGAGCATCCGACCAATTGTTAATTCGACCGCCCATGGCGACCACACTCCTATGGCTGTTGCATTGTGTTCAGGTCATTAGACCTGACGCCGCCGATAAGCAGCTTAGCTGTCCGTAAGCTGACGCCGACAATAAACGGAAAGCAAAATTCTCTGATCGGCTTTGTAGCAACCGGCTTGCAGGACGCCGGCGAAGACCGCCAGATGCATCTGGGGATGCTCGCTTTGTGGGTCGCTCGAGGCGTAATCACCGCCGCCGGCGGCGGGAACCCGGCGAAGGGCCGGTCGTCGCGCTTATGTAAATCTCGACATAAGCGGGATTAGGCACACCCCCGTGATTGTGCGCAGCTCGCGCAACAGGAGCCTGTATCTATGGGATTCTCGGACGACGTCCGGCTGGCGAATTGCACATAATTTCGGTCTTTCCTATGGAGCCTAATCAGCTCGATAGGAGATCAGCATGCAAACCGCCACGGCCTCGTGCTTGGGGAGGAGGAGTATTCTTCAACGTTTCGCAATACCAGGAACACTTGCAGGCAAGGCGATATGCGCCGAACACTCAGCGCGACTACCCGCCTCGCCGCTTTCCTTTGGCGAACGCCTGGCAGCGCAGCGTGTGACGCTCGAATTCATTTCAACATCTGGTTCAGCAGATTGGCCAATCGTGCCGCGGCAAGCGCAGCCTGATTGCGAGCTACGTTGCGAGCGTTGGTCTCATAATCTCGAGTTAGTTGAACCGGTGTCGTGTCATTCGGGATGGGAGCTGCATAAGCATTCTGCTTGGCCGGGCCCAGGTGGCAGGATCGAGAATCTGAGCCTTCGCGGAATCTGGCACGACATTTTTGAGGCCGTTGAATTTGTCCTCGGCGTCGGTGATCGCTCCGAACACTGGCGAATAGCCGCCGAACAAGCTATCCCAATAAGCATGAAGCAGGATCGTCTCGCCCGTGGCTGGTATCTTTTTCTGCGTTACCGCCGCGGTCGCCACGATTGTCGGGCAGTTGCGCAGTGTAACGGCAATTGCATGATCCGGCTGGTGTAGATCGCCAACCAGATGAAGTGTCCAGGCGAGACTGTAGGAACGCATAGCATCCCAAGCACTCTCTGAGGCTGGCAGCTTAGCGAATAGAGCCTTGAGCTGCGTGACAGCATCAACCGGATCCGGCTGCGGGAGGGACGTACCGTCCGGCGTGTACAGAGCGTCTTTGAAATGCCAATAGGCATGCTTGAGGTGGCCATATGGGACGATCTGTTTCGCCGTGGAATCTTTAACTTGATCGTCGTAGTAATCGTCCTTCGTTTGATATCATCGGCCCATGTAGCGGCATGCACCAAGGCGTACAGCTTTTCCGCGCCCTGGGGCGCGCCTGCGATCCAGTTTGCGTAATCCGGTAGTTTCAGGAGCATGTCGCCGTGTTCTTTGACCACCGGACAAGTTCATTGTAAGCGAGATAGGCGATTTGCATATGCCCTTCGTCCCACCAAGCCGGGGCAGGCGAAAATGAGAAGCACGTGAAGGCGACTGACGCAGCAAGCGAACGCATTGATACTTCCCGAACGAAGCGGCCGATGTGCCGCGCGAATAGCCGACGTTTTTTCATATCCTGCACGGTCTGTTCCTTCGGTATGACACCATCGAGTGTTACCGATCTCCCGTCGTAAGTTTTGTGGCGCCTGTTTTGGAGGACGTGCTGGGGATCGGCTCCAGCGAATTTCGTGCTTGAACGACCTTTGACTGACGGTGATAGCGTAAGCATTTTTTGACGGCGCTTCCACAGCGTTTTTTCCAAGCTTCGGGGATTGCCTCTGTGCTCCTGGGCCGGCTGCCTTTGGTCCACTATATAGTGCTTCTAAAGGATCGTATTCCCGCGACGTCCTGAAGCATGCGTGAGACGAAGTCCCTATTTCGGCCGGCCACGCGAAGTAATCGTTGCAAAGCGTCATGACGCAAGAGTTTCGAATACTCTAATCACAAATGGTCCAGTTTTCTGGCCTCAGATCATGTCCCATGGCGCTTCCTTGCAATGGTGCGATAAGGATGCCCCATCAAAGGCAGGGGCTAAACATCTAGCGAACCTGAACCCGCGGTAAGCGCGCCGCAGGCAAGCGGACGACGATCTGCCTGTCCGTGATGTCGACGACTCCTTGCGCTTCCTCCCGTCATTGTACCGCAATTCGACCGTCACTCCCGATGCAGATGGGGCAAAGGGC
The DNA here is from genome assembly GCF_028128895.1 of Bradyrhizobium sp. CCBAU 11434. Classification (NCBI taxonomy): domain Bacteria; kingdom Pseudomonadati; phylum Pseudomonadota; class Alphaproteobacteria; order Hyphomicrobiales; family Nitrobacteraceae; genus Bradyrhizobium; species Bradyrhizobium sp. CCBAU 11434. The sequence continues at coordinate 257,745 of NZ_LBJX01000001.1, read as the reverse complement.
TCAGGCGCAAGGCTGATCCACCCCTCCCCCAAATTCAGGATGATCGGTCGATCCGCCCGGAGTCGGGCGTCGAGTAGCACCAAGTCCAATCGGAGAGACTGGAGCCGCACGATCTGGCGAGAGCGGCTACGACACGTTTTCCAGTGGCCATGAGGCATGGTGCCCGCAGGCGTTCGTCGCGCCTGAAGCGACCATGTGTTCGCGCCATTTTGGTCGATGCCTAGGTCTCACACATGAAGACGAGACGATCCCGGTCGACCTTGTCCTGGCTCTCGCGCAAGCCTCGGCGCCCTTCGAAGCGTCCGGACGGTCTTGCTCTGCGTCATGGGAGTCTCTTTTTGCGCGTGATCTTGTGACGCTCGAAGAAGCGGCGGATCGTGCCATAGCCAAAGCATAGGCCCTCTTTGCTCAAGCTGTGCCGCAGTTCATCGATAGTGCTATCGGGGCGAGGCCTCGAGCGCAGCCATGATCGTCGTCCGATGGGCCCCGACCCGGTGCGATTCCCGAGGCCGTTGGGCCTTTGGCAGAGCACCGCGCCGTGCTCCCGCTCGCGCCTTCGTCATCGGAGTACGCTCGCTGGGCTCACTCCAAAAGCTCGGCAGCCCGCCGTTGTGAAACGCGCCCTCAATACAGACGACCTTGTCCATTCCCAATTCCTGTTTCGGCAGATGGTCGCGGCCCCGCTCCTCCTTCAGCACGCGCATAGTAGTTCGTCAGCGCCCGGTTGTATCCGACGAACAGCGCTCGCTCAGCCTCAATCTTCCACACATCGATCCAGCTATTCGATACCTGCTGCATTGAGCTGCTCCGCGATACTTTGAAACGACGTCTCAGAGCAAGTGCCCTCGCGGCGCTCGCTACCAATCGTACGATTTTGCACGCCAATCTACGATCTTCCGCCACCCCGATGGTGGCGCCTCGGATAATGGGGACGAATGATACGATTGTGAGGATTTATGGAGGCCCGTTTGCTTGGGCGCCGACTTCGATGCGCAACCGTTGATCGAGCCCAAGGCGCCGCCGCTTCCCTCGATCGCGCTCGGATTCTGGTCGAGCGTACCGCAGGTGCGAGCTGCGCTGGACGTCAACGCGCTGTTCTTCGTCGGAATTCCATTGGCCTTTGCGGTCTACGTCTTCCTGATCAGGACCGGCTGGGGGCTGATGCTGCGTACGGTGGGAGACAGCGAGGATGCGGCACGCGCACTTGGCTTTCCCGTATTGCGGGTGCGCATCATAGCGACCATGGCGGGCGGCTTTCTCGCGGGCATTGGCGGCAGCTTCCTGTCGCTTTCGTATCCGGGGAGCTGGAGTGAAGGCCTGTCGAGTGGCATGAGTGACGAGTTGGCTGTTCCCTGCACGGCCGCCACTTCGATTGCACCGGCAACTCCCGCCATGGCACCTGCCACGACCGAGGCGCCGATGATCCAGCGATTCACGGCAAGACCGATCATCCTCGCGACCCGGGCACTTCCGCCGACCACTCGCAGGGCAAATCCCCAGCGTGTGTAGCGGAGCACGACATGTGTCCGTCGCGCTCGCCATCTTTGCGCGCTGGCGTTCGATCAACGCCCTTGGCGCATCGCTGCTGTTCGGCGGGGCGGGCGCTCTTGGTCCTGCGCTCCAGGGCATTGGCGTGACCGGCTATTACTACCTGTTTAATGCGGCTCCCTACATTCTGACCCTTGCAATCATGGTTGCGTCGACGTCGCGGGCTGCTCCGTTCGCCGATGCGCCGGGAGAGCTCAAGCTCCACCGGTGAGAAGCGCCGTGACGAGAATTCATCCTTGGAGGATAGTCCGATGAGCGTTCCGCAAGTCGAGCTCAAGAACATGACGAAGCGTTTCGGGGCGAACCTCGCCCTGAACAAAGTATCGCTGCTGATCCGCTCGGGCACCGTCCACGCGCTGCTCGGGGAGAACGGCGCTAGGAAGAGCACGTTGGTCAAATGCCTGGTCGGCTTTTACCATCCGGACGAGGGTCACATCCAGGTGGATGGGCGCGAGCACCGGCTGAACTCGCCCAAGGACGCCGATGCACTCGGCATCGGCATGGTTTATCAGCATTTTACTCTCGTGCCGTCGATGACGGTGGCGCAGAATCTCGTCGTCAGCGGTGCGAGATTGCCCGCCTACATCAACTGGCAAAGCGAGCTGAGACGGCTGGCCGAAGTCACCAAGAAGCTTCCTTTTCATGTGCCACTCGGCGTACGCGTCTCGCAGCTCTCTGCGGGCGAGAAGAAGGCCGAGATCGTCAAGCAGCTCTATCTCGGGCGCAAGCTACTCATCCTGGATGAACCGACGTCGGTACTGACGCCGGCAGAAGCCGATGAAGTGCTCGGCCATGTTCGCAGCCTGACACGAATGGGCGAACTCAGCGCTATTCTGATCAGCCACAAGTTCCATGAAGTGCGCCGATTCGCCGACGACGTGACGGTGTTGCGTCGAGGCGCGTCGGTGAGAACGGGCGCCGTCGCCGATTTGACTGATGACGCTCTGGCAGAAGCTATGATCGGAGAGCCCGTCAGCAAGATGCTGCCGCACGCGCCGAAATCACCGCCAAAGTCCGATGTTGTCCTCTCCATCAGCGACCTCCGCGTGAACGGCGACAATGGTCTTCCCGCCGTGAAAGATCTCTCGCTCGAGGTGCGGGAAGGCGAGATTGTCGGGATTGCCGGGGTATCCGGAAATGGACAATTGGAGTTGGTCGAGGCCCTGATGGGGCAGCGGGATCGCAGCGGCACGATGACCGTGTCCGGCTCACCGTTCAACGGTACGCGACAGGAAATCGCCCGCCTCGGCGTCTATGGACTGCCGCAAGAGCCCCTGAAGAACGCCTGCATCGATCGCATGTCGCTGGCCGAGAACCTTGCCCTGCGCAATTTCGATCGGGTGCCGCTCTGCCGTGGTATCGCAATGAACTATGGCGCGCTCGCCGAGCAGGCCGAGAGGCTGGTGGCACAATTTCGTGTCAAGGTCCCTGGCCTGAACGCAAGCATGAGCGCCCTATCCGGTGGCAATGTTCAACGCGCTGTGCTGGCGCGAGAACTCACACAGGACGTTCGATTGCTGGTCGCGTCGAATCCGACGTTCGGTCTTGACTTCGTTGCGTGCGAAGAAACGTACCGTCGGATCCTCAAGGCCCGGAACGGCGGAGCCGCAGTGCTGCTCATCTCGGAGGATCTCGACGAGTGCTTGGCTTGGTCGACAGGGTCCTCGTCATGAGCGCGGGTCGCATCGTCCATGAAGTGTTAGCCGAGGGCGCCGACAAGCGCCTGATTGGCAAGTACATGGCGGGAATGAAAGCCGCCTGACTTGAGGGCGCGGGTTTGATCAGAAATAGGAAGGAGACGTTCGTGATCACGCAAATCAATCATTTCATCAATGGCAAGCAGGTCCCGGGCGGCACTGAACGCAGTTTGCCCGTCTTCAACCCGGCAACGGGCGAGCAGACGGGCCGTGTTGTTGCCGCCGACCGGGCGGTGGCGGCAGACGCGGTATCCGCCGCCAGCAGGGCAGCGCAGGGATGGGCCGAAACGACGCCTTTACGGCGTGCACGTGTGCTCAATCGGTTTCTGCGAATCCTCGAGGATCGCACAGGTGAGCTTGCGGACGTGATCGTCTCCGAGCATGGCAAGGTTCACTCCGACGCGCTCGGGGAAGTTCAGCGCGGAATGGAGGTGGTCGAGTTTGCCACGGCCGCTCCCCAGCTCCTCAAGGGCGAGCTCACCGAAAATGTCGGTACCCGCGTCGACAGCTATTCTACCCGCCAGCCGCTCGGTGTTGTCGCCGGAACCACGCCCTTCAATTTACCGGTCATGGTTCCGATGTGGATGTTTCCGGTCGCCCTCGCCTGCGGAAATGCGTTCATTCTGAAGCCTTCTGAGCGCGACCCTTCGGCGTCGCTCGTCATGGCAGAGTGGTTGAAGGAAGCAGGTCTGCCGGACGGCGTGTTCAACGTGGTGCAAGGCGACAAGGAGGCGGTCGATGCGCTGCTGCATCACCCCGATGTTTCGGCGATCAACTTCGTGGGCTCCACGCCGATCGCACAGTACATCGATTCGACGGCCGCAAACACCGGAAAGCGCTGTCAGGCCCTTGGTGGCGCCAAGAACCACATGATCGTGATGCCCGACGCCGATATGGACCAGGCGGTCGATGCGTTGATAGGGGCCGCCTATGGCTCCGCCGGCGAACCGAACGCTGCATGGCGATCCCGGTTGCCGTGCCGGTCGGCGAGGGGACCGGGGACAAGCTGATCTCCGCGCTCGAACCCAAGGTTCGAGGCTTGAAGGTCGGGCCGGGTACCGACCGCGAAGCGGAGATAGGGCCTCTCGTTACGAAGCAACATCTGGAGAAGGTCCGCAGCTATATCGATGCCGGCGTCCGCCGAGGGCGCAAAGTTGCTGGTTGATGGACGCAAGTTCAGGATGCGGGGCTACGAGAATGGTTTCTTCGTGGGCGGCACCCTGTTCGATCATGTCAAGCCGAACATAAAGATCTACAAGGAAGAGATCTTCGGACCTGTGCTGTCAGTGGTTCGAGCCCCGGACTACGCGACAGCTGCGCGCATAATCAATGAACACGAATTTGGCAATGGTACCGCCATCTTCACGCGTGATGGCGATGCCGCGCGTTAATTCGCCCATCAGATCAAGGTCGGAATGGTCGGCATCAACGTTCCAATTCCGGTGCCAATGGCCTTTCACTCCTTCGGTGGATGGAAAGCATCGATTTTCGGCGACCACCACATGCACGGCCCCGAGGGCGTTCGCTTCAATACTCGAATGAAGACGGTCACCAGCCGCTGGCCAACTGGGATGCGAGCCGGTGCCGAATTCGTCATGCCGACAATGTCGTAGGAGAAGTTCCCATCGAATCTCTGAACGCTAGTTCCTCCCTGACTGCGAGGGCCTCGGGCCCTCGCTTCTTTTCAGGCGACTTCATCCGCCAAAAAACCACTTCGGCGCTCGTGACGAGTTCCTCCTTGCCGCAACGGCGCAAACCTCCGCAATCTCGCAAAGCTGATTCCGCTACTAGGCCGCTCTTCATCACCCTATTTGGTAACCATTGTCCGCTACGGCGTCCTAGTCGTAGCCGATAGCGAGACCGAAATTGCGCGCCTTCGATTTCTCGCGAGAAAGGGTCGCTTCAACGCTACCGCCGGCAAGACCTCCTACAACATCGCTTCATACGAGCTTAGAACTGCGCTTACCCTCGGGGTCAAGAACTGCCTCATGCTAAGGAATGGATGAGATATTGTAGATTTGGTTGGTGTGGGGAAAGGCGGTAGCGCTCTCCCGCTACCAATCATCTCCCCAAGTTCCGACTTGATAACTTGATAGGCCTTACCCGAACCTGATGCAGGGCGCCGGGTCTGCTTGCATGGAGCGTCGGTTCTGACGTTGACGCACGAACGCGCCGCATCCCGCGCACCTCCGCTCGTCGCGCCGTTGCCGGTTAGGCCGTCGTCCACAGGGCCACGCGTGCTGTTGACCATCAGCGGTCACTGAGATCGATGCGGCGTGCTCCGCGCTTCGGGAAATCGGTGTCGATCTGCTCACTGGCCCGATCGATCGTCCATGGGGACGGCGAACCGCATCCTTCGCCGACCCTTCAGGATGAGGCGTGCACTTGCGAAACCCATCATCCCTCGTCCGCGGACAGACCCTTGTTGGGCTTCGCTTCGCTCTACCAATCCTACATACTACACACTGATCAAATCCGGAGCGAACCGATTCCCCAGCTCATATTCGGCCTGGCCTACCTGCTGATCCTGACGCGCTTTATTTGGCCGCTACAATTGCCGCTCTCGATCAAGATCGTGGCGGCGGCGCTCATCTTGGTCGCGTTGCAGTTTCACCGGTGGAGCAAGCTCTCGTCGGGTTCAGTGTTCTCTCCGGAGTTTCCGCGTCCAGTGGTCGCTCTCTTCAATTGGGCGTTCGGCGCGATCGTCCTGCTGGCGCTGCTGCAATTGCTGCTCGATGCCGGACTTCTGGTCGGAATGCTGATCCATGGCGGCATCGTGAGCGCGCCCGATGGCGTCCGCTACGGATTGGCGGGGCTGGCCGGCGTCGCAGCGGCAATCGGCGTCCATCAGGCGATGCGGATTCCGCCGCTGAAAGACATCGAAGTCGGTATCCGCGGACTTCCGCGGCAATTCGACGGATACACAATTCTGCAATTGACCGATCTCCACATCAGCCGGCTGTTTCCCGCCTCATGGGCGCGCGCCGTCGTCGAGCGGTCGAACAAGCTCGGCGTCGATCTGATCGCGATCACAGGGGACCTGATCGACGGCACGCTCGATGCGCGACGCGCCGACATTGAGCCACTGCGGGATCTGAAGGCGACCGACGGCGTCTATGTGATCTCGGGCAATCACGAGTACATCTTTGGCTACGGCCCATGGATGGCGCGCTTCGCCGAACTGGGACTGCTGTCGCTCGAAAACACGAGCATCGTTCTCGATCGCGACGGTGGCCAACTGGCTGTCGCAGGGATCACCGACCGGGCGTCGCGCCACAGAGGGCCTGTCAGGGATCATGCTGCCGCTCTCGAGGATGTTCCCAACGGCGTCCCCGTCATCCTGCTCGATCACCAGCCGAGCGACGCGCGGCACGCTGCGAAGCTCGGCGTGGCTCTGCAACTGTCCGGACACACGCACGGCGGATTGATCCTCGGGATCGACCGGCTGGCCGCACGCGCCAACGCCGGCTTCGTATCGGGTCGTTACGATGTCGACGGGATGACGCTTTATGTGAACAACGGCACCGGCTTGTGGCCGGGCTTTGCGCTGCGGCTCGGTCGCCCCTCCGAGTTGACCCGGATCACGCTGCGCCCAGCGGGCGCCACCTGACCGTATACGTTCGGCCACTGCAATCTTGGTTCGTCGAGCAAAACACCCGCCACCCTGTCAATCGTCTGAACGACGGGCAGATCTAATAGTCACGGCACAACCAGCTTCTTGCGGATGGCATACCGGACCAGTTCGGCCGTTGACGACATCCCGAGCTTGCGCATTGCCGAGGCACGATGAGTCTCGACCGTCTTCACGCTCAGCTTCAGAATGACGCTTATGGATCTGTTGGTATGCCCTTCCGCAATCAATTGGACGATGCTTTGCTCGCGCGACGTTAGCAGCATGCCCGACTTGCCCTGCTTGTTGAGCTGGTAGTCGTGCAGGAGTTTCTCCACAAGGGCGCTGGTAAAATAGGGTCTCCCGTCGAGCAGCGCCTCGATTGCGAAAATGAGGTGCTTCTTGGCATCCGACTTGAACAGAAAGCCACGTACGCCGGCCAGAACCGCTTCCGTCAGCAGTTCCTCGTCTTCATGCATCGTCAAGATCAAGACTTCCGTACGCTGATGAAGCGCCCTGAGACGGCGACTGACCTCCAGTCCGTTGATGAGGGGCATCGAATAGTCGACGATCACGATGTCGGGCCTCGCCTCCAAAGCCAACGCAATGGCCTGCTCTCCATTGCTGGCTTCGCCCGCAACAATCCAGTTCGACTGCATTTCAACGATTGCGCGAAGCCCGGAGCGCACGACTTCATGATCATCCGCAATCAAGATGCGTTTCACGGGCGTCGTTCTTTCCAGTCACAATCGAGCAGATGACCGGCGGCGGCAAAGTCGAACGATCCTATCGATCGTCCGCCGCAGGGTTATCCTACAAAACCCTGAAATGCCTCTGCGAATGTACTCAGCTGGCGCGTTTGCCCCTGACATCTCCGGGGCCAATGCGCCCTCACGCCTCGACGAGTGACGCCCGTACGGCGTATCGGACCAGGCCGGCAGTTGAATTCACGTCCAGCTTGCGCATAGCCGCCGCCCGATGCGCCTCTGTCGTCTTGACACTGAGGTTCAGGATCGCGCTGATGCTCTTGTTGCTGTAACCCTCGGCGACCAGCTTGACGACGAGCTGCTCGCGCGGAGTGAGCCCGTGATACTTGTCGGCATTGCCGCAGGATGCCCGGTTCGCCCCATTCGGGCAACTCACGCTGCAAAACCGCCTGTGCACCAGAAGCGATTCGACGGCCGCCAGCAGCAATCTGTTCGCATCCGATTTGACCAGGAACGCGCGTGCACCGGCCTCGAATGCCTGCTCTGCAAGCAGGCCGGAGTTGTGCACCGTGAAGATCAAGACTTCCGTCTGCAACGGATATTCTCTGATCCGCCTCGCGACCTCCACGCCGGTCATTCGCGGCATTGAGAAATCCACGATCGCGACATGCGGCTGACTTTCGATTGCGGCGCTCAACACCTTGCCGCCGTCGTTCACCTCGGCGACCACTTCCCAGTCCGTTCGTTGTTCGAGCACCGCTCGCAAGCCCGATCGCACGGCATCGTGATCATCAGCGATAAGAAAACGCTTCATGTCAGAGGACTCCAGGGTCATTCACACGGCGGCCCGGCTTGAACTGCTCTATTTTCGCTTGCCGCCGGTGTTCAGTGTTCTTCTTCCCTCATAGCGTTCTTGTGGTTCTCGTATGCCAGTGCTGGCCTTTCGCTTGTTGCGCCTGTTCGTCGTCAGTCCATGTGGAAACACCGCGCGAAGTATCGTGCCGGAGCGGCGCGCTGTCGTATCGGAGCAAATGTCGAGCGAACCTCCGATTTGCTGGAGTCTCGCTCTCATTGCGGGAATTCCAACGCCGATCGATATCGCCTTCGCGCCCGGCTTGGCGTGGTCCGCGTGAAGCCCGCACCCGTTGTCGCTGATCGTCAGCCGAAGTTCGCTCTCGGCCACATCAAGGACGATACCCACTTCCGTCGCCTTCGCATGACGAAACACGTTCGTGAGGGCCTCCTGAACGACTCGCAGGATCGAGCGCTGCTTTTCGTAAGGCAACAGATCGACGTCTGACGCGATTCTGGTCGTGACCCGCAGCGACGTGCGCGCCGCGAAACCATCTGCGTAGTGCTCGATCGTGGCCTTCAGCCTCTCGAGCGTCAGATCCTGCGGATGCAGCAGATAGGCAAAGGCGCGAATTTCCCTCAGCGCTTCGTCGATCGATGCGTCGATCTCCTGGCAAAGCCGCTCAGCTCTCACCGGATCGCCCAGGCTCCGCCGGATTCGCATCAGGCCCAGGCTCGCAGCGATCAAATGCTGGCATGTCGAATCATGCAGATCGGAAGCAATCCGCTGCTGGATATCCTCCTGAATGGACGCCAAATTGAAACTCGACGGCGTGCCCTCCACGCGTCCGGTCGCGTTTTCGAAGGCGCCATTGCGCACGAGGCGATGGCTGCCGATCAACCGGGTGGCCGTAGACCCGGTCAGGGGATCCGTGACCGGAACGATGGTCGTCTCCATATTCTGCCGCTGACTGCCGAATCCAAGACGATGACAAGTCCTGACCTCCGTTCCTTCTGCGAGACAGGTGCGAAGGGTTTTGCAAACCGTTCTGGCGTCTTCCTTGCTCAGGCAATCGGAGACGTCCATCTCCCGGATGGCTTCCGACGAAATACCGAGCTGAGCCTCAAACGCCGGATTGATCCCCTCGTACACGAAGTCGCCTCCAGGCGAGGGACGTACCGCAAAGAGAAGATCGGCTGAGGACATCCAGTACAGGCGGTCGCTGGTATGTTCCGACCCAAGCCGCAGCCACTCCCTGACGCCCGGACGATCGATCTCGCTGGAGGAAGAGCTATGTGGCTTCACGGCACGCACTCACGTCCCCGGCGACGTTCGACACTGAATCTCAATATCGAGCGTCTCCTACCTGCCCAATTGGGCGAAGCGAACGAATGCGCGCCCGTGGGGCACCGCTGTTATACACCGTTAGGTTGATGATACAAATAAAGTTGCACTGCTGCAGGACCGAGTTCTCGAATCTGTGACATCCGTCAGGTTCGAGTATGCAGTTTGTGCCGCAGTCCGACAGTGAAATTCAAATGCGATGAAATAGACGCGCAAGTGCTGCAAATGGTCTTCGCGAACGACACGCGGAGATGGTGCGCTCCGCTGCATGCCGAAGCAGCGCGCGGCCGTAACACCCCGGCCACGGCCGATCCCATGCGATCCGCCTAATAGTCCACCGCGTCCCTGGTAATCGGACAGGTCATGCAGTGTCCTCCTCCGCGGCCCCGCCCCAACTCGGCGCCGACGATGGTGATCACCTCGATCCCCTCCTTGCGCAACAGCGTGTTGGTATAGGTGTTGCGGTCATAGGCGAACACGACACCCGGCGACGCGCAAACAAGGTTGGCTCCGCTGTCCCACTGCGTTCGCTCGCGCATATAGGCGTTGCCGCCCGTCTCGACAACGCGCAGCTTCTTTAGGCCGAGCGATTCGGCCACGACGTCCACGAACGACTTTTCGTCCTTCCGCAGTTCGATGCCGGTGGCATTGTTGGCCGGCCGATAGGAGTACGCCGTGATGTTGTTGACGATATCAGGATAGAGCAGCACGCAGTCGCGGTCGGCGAAGGTGAACACGGTGTCGAGATGCATCGCGGCGCGCAACTTCGGCATGGCAGCCACGATGATGCGCTCGGCTGCCTTCTGCTTGAACAGAGCCGCAGCGAGCTGGCTGATCGCCTGACGCGAGGTGCGTTCGCTCAAACCGATCAGCACATTGCCCTTGCCGATCGGCATCACGTCGCCACCTTCGAGTGTGGCCAGTCCGTGATCCCTGGTCGGATCGCCCCACCAGACATTCACCTTCCCGGCGAAGTCCGGGTGGAACTTGTAGATCGCCGTCGTGAGGATCGGCTCTTCGTGGCGCGCAGGCCAATACAGCGAGTTGAGCGTGACCCCGCCGTAGATCCAGCAGGTCGTATCTCGCGTGTACAGCGTGTTCGGCAATGGCGGCAGCAGATACTCGGTCATGCCCGCCGCTTCGCGGACCAGCTTGAGCGTCTCGCCGCCATGCGCGTCCGGGAAATCATGGGTCGACACGCCGCCGATCAGCGTTTCCGCAAGGTCGCGCGGCTTGAGGCCTTCGAGGTAGGAGCGGAGCTCGTCGACGAGACCAAGACCGACCTGATCGGGAACGACCTGGTTGTCGAGAATCCACTTCCTGGCCTCGGGGATCGCGACCGTTTCCGCCAGCAGGTTGTGCATCTCGACGACGTCGACGCCGCGGTCGCGCATCTTCTGCACAAAGTCGAAGTGATCGCGCTTCGCGTTTTCGACCCACAGCACGTCGTCAAACAGCAGGGTGTCGCAATTCGACGGCGTGAGGCGCTGATGGGCGCGGCCGGGCGAGCAGACCATCACTTTCCTCAACTGGCCGACCTCTGAATGGACCCCGAACCGAACCGAGGTGTCCGATGTCTGCTTTACCATGGGGAGTCTCCCGGGTGTTGCCTGCTCAAATGGTGATGTAGCCAGTGACCAATCCGTGGATCCCAACAGCAGCGCCGGCTGCGACTGCGACGAAGATGCCCCACTCGACGGCGGTAAAGACCTTCGCCTTCTGCTCGAAGCGTGCCCAGAAATACAGTGCCGTGCCGGGGGCGTAGAGAATGGCGGCCAGCAGCAGGTATTTCATTCCGGCTGCATAGATCAGGAACAGCGTGTAGATAACGGCAATGCCGGTGAAGATCATGTCGCGTCGGCGCTGGTCAGGACGCTTCTCGTAGGTCTCGCCCCGCCTGACCAGCAGGAGACCGTAGGCGGCGACCAGAAAAAACGGGATCAGGTTCATGACGCTCGTCAAATTGAGCATCAGCGCAAAAGCGTCCCGGGACCAGTAGGTGCTGATGACGAAGAGCTGGACGATCACATTCGTCAGCCACAGTGCCGCGGCCGGGACCTTGTTCGCATTCTCGGTGCCGAACAGGGCAGGCATGTCCCTGGTCCGGCCGGCCGCCGAGAGCACCTCGGCGCAGATCAGGGACCATGCAAGATAGGCCCCGAGCACCGAGACAAGCAGCCCGATGCTGACGAAGACCGCGCCCCAATGCCCGACCACCGCCTCGAGCACCGTCGCCATGGACGGCTGCCGCATCTCGGCGATTTCCGCGCGGGGAAGCACCGCGTAAGGCAGCATGGTGACGAGCACCATGAGACTGGTGACGATCACAAAGCCCAAAATCGTCGCCGCGCCAACGTGGGATCGTTCCTTGGCGTAGCGTGAATAGACGCTGGCGCCTTCGATCCCGAGGAACACGAACACCGTGACCAGCATGGTCGCGCGGATCTGGTCGAAGAGACCCTTGTCAGGCATGCCTTCGCCGCCCCAGAAATTGGCGCGGAACATGTCGCCTTTGAACGCAAACACGAGAATGACGATGAAGACCAGGATCGGCACGATCTTGGCGACCGTGACGACGGTGTTGATTGCCGCGGCTTGCTGCACACCGCGCAGGATCATGAAGTGAAACAGCCAGATCCCGACCGATGCCACGATGATCGCGACGACGGTATTGCCGTCGCCAAACACCGGAAAGAACGCGCCCAGCGTCGATTTGATCAGGACCCAATAGGAGACGTTGCCAATGCAGCTTCCCGTCCAGTAGCCGAGCACGGACAGGAATCCCGGATAATTGCCGAATCCTGCCTTCGCATAGGCATAGACACCGGCGTCGAGATCGGGTTTTCGTTCCGCCAGCGACTGGAAGACGCGGGCCATTGTGTACATGCCCCCGCCGGCAATGCACCAGGCGAAGATGGCGCCGAACGGGCCGGTGGCGATGCCGAAGGTGCGGGGCAACGAGAAGATGCCCGAGCCGACCATCGAGCCGACCACCATCGCGGTCAACGCGAACAGAGAGAGCTTTTGGATTGACGGCGTCCCAGTCATGGGAAGACCTCGCGACACGCGGGTGCGCTACATCCTGGCCGATAGACTAGCCCGGTCGCTGCACCATGCGCCTTGGGGGGAGCCCGGAATATCGGGTGATCACCTAGTCGAGGGCCGGGATTTCCCTCGCCGGAAACAACGGTTCAAGACGGCGACGCTGCAGGTGCCCCGGCGCGTTCCTTCTCGCCGAAACAGGCCACGTACATTGTCGGCAGCAGGACCAAGGTCAGGACGGTCGCAACCAGCAGGCCGCCCATGATGGCAACGGCCATCGGTCCCCAGAATACGGTTGGAGCAATCGGGATCATGCCGAGAACCGTCGATACCGCCGTCAGCATGATAGGACGGAAGCGGGAACTACTGGCATCCACCGCCGCTTCCCAGGGACTCTTGCCCTGCGCGCGCTCCGCATCGATCTGGCCAATCAGGATCACAGCGTTCTTGCAGATCATGCCAAGCAAGGCGAGAACGCCCAGAATCGTGACAAAGCCCATCGGTCTGCCGGAGAGCAACAAGGCGGCGACGACGCCGATCATGCCGAGTGGCGCCACGCTTGCGACCATCAATAGCCGCGGAAAGCTCTGCAACTGGACCATCAGAACCGTGAACATGACGAACAGCATCATGGGCACCACGGCGAGTACGGACGCCTGCGATCTCCGGCTTTCTTCCACGGTCCCGCCGACGACCACTTCGTAAAAAGCGGGTAGCGTCTTTCTCAACCGTTCGATGGCTGGCGATAGAGCATCCACCACCGAATTCGGCAGCGATCCTCCGTTGATGTCGGCACGCACTGTCAACGTCGGAACGCGGTCGCGTCGCCAGATCAGCGGATTTTGCTGTTGAAATTCGAACGTCGCAAACTGGCTGAGCGACACGGTCCTTCCACCAGGCAGCGGCACTTGAAGCGTCCGCAGATTGGACAGCGAGATGCGCTGTTCGTCGACTGCGCGGGCCACCACGTCGACCAGATAGACGTCGTCGCGAACCTGGGTGACGATTGCGCCTGAAATCACGGTGTTCAGCACGGTCGATATCGCCTGCGAGCTCAGTCCGAGACGACGCGCTTCATCCTGATCGACGCGAATGCGCAGCTCGCGCGCCGGCTCCATCCAATCGAAATTGATGCTCTTGGTCCGGGGATCGGAAGCGAGGATCTGCCCTACCTTGAGAGCGAACTCACGTACCTGCTCGACATCGGGTCCGCTCACGCGATATTGCAAGGGCCATCCGACCGGCGGGCCGAGGCCGAGCGGCGAAACCGACGCGACCGCAGCCGGAAATTCCTCCGCGAGCAGACGCTCCAGTTTCACATGCAGGCGCTCGCGCGCTGCAACGTCCTTTGCCACGACGACCGCCTGTGTGAAGAAATCGTTCGGAAGCTCTGCGTTGAGTGGAAGATAGAAGCGGATTGCACCACGTCCCACATTGGTGCTCCAGTGATGCACGTCCGGGTCGCCGGCCAGAGCCGCGTCCAGACGCTTCGCTGCGGCTTCGCTGGCAAAGATCGATGCATTCTGGGGCAGGCTGAGATCCACAAGCAATTCAGGCCGGTCGGACGACGGAAAAAACTGTTGCGGTATCAACGGAAGCGCGAGAACGGAGGCGACGAAGAGCGCCAGCGAGACCGCGATCGTCAACCATTTGGCGCGCATCGCCAGCGTGAGACAGCTCCGATAAAGGCGGAATATCCTGCCGGGCTCAGCGGAGTTCTTCTGCTTCGGTGGAACAAGAATGAGCACGCCCAGCAACGGCGTGAAGATCACGGCAACGAACCACGACACGAGGAGCGCGATCGCGACGACGGCAAACAGCGAGAACGTATATTCGCCGGCCGAACTCGCCGCAAAGCCAACCGGAATGAAGCCCGCGATTGTCACCAGCGTTCCAGCGAGCATGGCAAAGGCGTGGCTGCGATAGGCGAACGTCGCGGCGTCGACCTTGCTGTCGCCTTGCGCCAGCCGAGTGAGCGTTGCATCGGTCGTCGTCATCGCATCGTCGACCAACAGTGCGAGCGCGATGATCAGCGCTCCCAGCGATATCCGCTGCATGTCGATGCGGGCCATCTCCATGATTGGAAATACGATGGCCAGCGTCAACGGGATGGCAAGCGCGATGATAAGGCCGGGACGGATTCCGAGGCTGATGAAGCTCACGACCATGATGATGGCGATGGCCTGCAACAGCGACGTCATGAATTCGCCGATCGCGCCTTCGACTACAACGGCCTGATCGGCGACGAGACTCGGCTCGATTCCAATCGGGAGGTCGGCGGTGATCTGCTCCATCACCTTCTTGATGTTCCTGCCGAGTGCTAGAATATCGCCGCCATCGCGCATGGCGATGGCCAGCCCGATAGCGGGTTGGCCATTGACCCGGAACATCGGTTGCGGCGGGTCGACATATCCCCGCCGCACCTGCGCGATGTCGCTCAGGCGAATGGTGCGACCGCCCGCGACGAAGTTGACGGCGGCAATGTCCTGCTCCGACTGAAAGCTGCCTGAAACCCGAACGGAGATGCTTTCCTTGCTGGTCTGGATCATCCCGGCCGGATGGACGATATTTTGCGCTTGTAGCGCGGCGAGCAGGGCCGTCCGATCAATGCCCAGGGTGGCAAGTTCCTGCTTGGAGAATTCGACGAAGATCACCTCATCCTGTGCGCCCATCAACTCGATCTTCGACACGTCCGGGATGCGAAGCAATCGGGAGCGGATATCCTCGACACGGTCGCGCAACTCCCGCTGGGTGAAGCCATCGCTGGTAAAGCCGTAGACGATACCAAACGTGTCACCGAAATCGTCATTGAAGCCTGGGCCGATGACCCCTGAGGGTAGGGTATGGCGCATATCCCCGACGCTCTTCCTCACCTCGTACCAGGCATCGGAAACCTGCCTTGCGTTCGCGCTTCCTTCCAGGTTGACGAAGATCGTGACCAGTCCTGCCCGGGTGGAGCTGCGCAGGAAGTCCAGATGGGGGGTCTGCTGCAACTGACGCTCGAGCCGTTCCGTCACCTGCTTCATTGTTTCTTCAGCCGTTGCCCCCGGCCAGGCCGCCTGAACGACCATGGTCTTGATGATGAACGAAGGATCCTCGTTTCGACCAAGCCGGAAATACGCCAGGGCCCCCGTGATCACGGCAACCATCATGACATAGACGACGAGCGAGCGATGCTTGAGCGCCCATTCGGAGAGGTTGAGTCCGGTCATGGCTCTGACCCGAGCACGCGCACCCTCTGGCCCGGATGCAGGGCCTGAACGCCCGCGGTGACGATAATCTCTCCGGCATCCAATCCTTGCGAGACAGTCACCTGTGCTTGGTCGGAGCGCAGGATTTCAACGTTGCGTGCAGCCACGACGTTCGTCGACGGGTCGAGAATCCACACGGCCGGCTGTTGGTTGATCCGCGTCAACGCGGTTGCCGGTATGTCGATCGTCGGCCCGGAATTGATTTCGACTCGGCCGTTGACTGTCGCGCCGAGCCGCATCGCCGCCGGCGGATCCGTCAAACCGACCTTGACCTCAAACGTGCGGGTAACGGCATCGGCTTGCGCTGCGATCTGACGAATACGGCCTTGTGCCGTAACGTTGGGATCATCCGTCAGGCTGACCGTGACCTGCACGCCTGCCGGCGCCGATCTCACCATCTGAGCGGGAATGTCGAAGACGGCGTCGCGGCCGTCCTGTCTGGCGATCCTTGCGATCATCTGCCCGGCTTGAACGACCTCGCCGGCGGGTGGCCCGGTCGCGATGATCTTGCCTGCCGCGTCGGCTCGCAGTTCGGTGAAGCTGACGAGATCGTGCGCAGAACTTAACTGTGCCTCCGCCGCCTCGACCTGCGACTGGGCCGTTTGCCGCGCCTGCGTTGCCGCCTCGAAATTGGCGCGCGTGGTCCATCCCTGCGCCAACAGTGTCTCCTGGCGTTCGTAATGGTTGCGCGCCTGCGTCAACTGGCCCTGCGCGGCGGAAAGAGCAGCCTTCGCCTGCCGCAATCCGCTCAGCTCGTTTTGCGGCTCCAGTTCGGCCAGCAATTGCCCGGCCTCAACCCTGTCACCAACCTTGATGTCGTTCGCAAGCAGGCGTCCCGAAATCCGGAAGGCGACGCTGACTTCGTCCTCAGCCTCCACGCGGCCTGTGAAGGTCAATGGCACGAGGCTCTCGCGCTTCTCGATCGTCGTGGTCCGGACCGGACGCGGCGGCGATTCCTTGGTTTCCGTATCGCGTCCACACGCTGCCAGGATCAGCGCGGAGGCCGCAACCATCAGGATTGGTGCAAAGACTTGCCGAGATGTCGTTCGGCGGTTGCACATGATCATCAGCCCCTCAACTTGCGGAAATGTTGCCGACCAGGCTTTCCCGAGGTTGGGGATTCCGCGGGCTCTCCCGTTGGTAGCTTTGCCCAAGGGATCGGTCGCACACATCGGTAAATCTACCCGGTGTGGCTGGATGCAATCGCGGCTAACAAGACGCAGACAAATGACGGCGCGCGCGCGTGAACAACGCGCTCCGGCGACGTTTTAGGGAATTCCCGACACCCAGTCAGGCGATCACCCGATATCGCAGGTGCGATCAAGAGCGCAACGTTTCGCGCGCAATGGTAGGATCCTCAGGGGAGACGAGAAGTGCGTGCGCACGTCGCAGCCCGAGTCAGCGTGGCGTCCCGCGCGGCATGGTTTCTTTGCCTTTGGCTCGTCCTTGCCGGCGCCACCCTCGATGACGTTCCCGCTGCAGCGACCGCTGTCGGCGCGGCAACCTGGACGAGCCTGCGTTTCCTGGCGCCTGGCAGCTCGCGGCTCTCGCCTCGCGCGCTCGGCCGGCTGGTGTTGCTCTTTCTGTATCACTCCATCGTTGCCGGAGCGGACGTCGCAAGGCGCGCGCTCGATCCGCGGCTGCCGCTGCGCCCCGGATTTGTCGCCTATCCAACCGGCCTGCCGCCTGGTCCGCGTCGCAATGTGTTCGCAACGCTCACCAGCCTGCTTCCTGGCACCGTGCCTGCGGGAGATCAGAACGCGCAGATCTTCTATCACTGCCTCGACGTCGAACGGCCCGTGATTGCGGAGCTTGCTGCGGAGGAGGAGGCCTTGGTTCGAGCGCTTTACAATGACTGAGTTTCTGACCGCCGCGGTCGGCTTCATCCTGGCCATGTTGGCGCTTGGGCTGGTGTCGATCCTGCGGGGCCCAGGAGACGCCGACCGTGTGATGGCGACGCAGTTGATCGGAACCGGAGGTATTGCGGCGCTGCTACTGCTCGGCACTGTCGCGGGCGTCCCTGCGGCAGTCGACGTGGCGCTGACTTTGGCGCTCTTGGCAACCTTCGCTTCCATCGCGTTCGTCAAGAAGGGGCTTTCCCGGTTCGAAGCCGACGGGACCGCATCAACGGAGAACGAATGAGCCTTGTGCGCGACATGATAAGCATTGCGGCCGTGTCGGCGGGTGCGTTCTTCTTTCTGGCCGGTACCGTCGGTCTACTTCGCTTTCCCGATACGCTGACGCGCCTGCACGCGCTCACCAAGGCGGACAATCTTGGCCTGGGTCTCGTCGTGCTCGGATTGCTTCCGCAAGCAGATAGTCTTCGAGACGCGCTGAAGCTGGTCAGTATCTGGCTGCTCGGGCTGCTCGCAGGCGCGACGGTCTCGCAACTGATTGCGCGCGCCGCGCGCCAAGGCGGATCGATCAGATGAGCATCGCGACGGCTTTCGAAATCATGCTCGCTGCGGTCTTGCTGGGCCTCGGCATCTGGACGATTGTGGTTCGCGAGACCTTTTCGGCGACGGTCGGTTTCGTTGCCTATGGACTGCTGGTCGCGCTCATCTGGGTACGTCTCGATGCTGCTGACGTCGCACTGACCGAAGCGGCGATCGGCGGAGGGCTCAGCGGCGTCTTGCTGTTGGGTGCGGCCGCGCGATTGCGCGATGCCGAACCGATGGCGGAAGCGGCGCCGGGCAAATTGCTGCGGGCAACCGCGGCAGCGCTGTCGGTGCTGACGACCGCAACTCTCGCCGGCACGGTCCTGCTGCTGCCCGATCCTGCTCCGTCGCTTGCTCCAGCTTCTGTCGCAAATGCCTGGGCAACAGGCCTGTCCAATCCCGTGACCAACGTTCTGATGGCGTTCCGGGCGATGGATACCATGCTTGAGAAGGTCGTGCTCGTGCTGGCCATCGTCGGCGTTTGGTCGCTTGCACCTGATAGCGCTTGGGGCGGCCGTCCGGGGCCACGCCACCGGGCCGATCCATATGGTGTTCTCGCTTTTCTTGCACGCCTGCTGTCGCCTGTCGGCATTGTCGTCGGGATCTATGTCTTCTGGACTGGCGCGAACCATCCCGGCGGAGCTTTCCAGGGCGGCGCGATTCTCGCGTCGATGTGGCTGCTGGCCACCATGGCCGGGTTGGCGGACACGCCACCCGTGAGCAGCCGACCTCTACGGCTTATTCTGGTGGCCGGCTCCGGCCTGTTCCTCATCGTCGGCCTCGCGGGCCTTCTGTTCGGCGCTGCATTCCTGTCCTATGCGCCGGCGCTGGCCAAGCCCCTGATCCTCGGGATCGAGGTCGCGATGGTTCTGACGATCGCGACAACCCTCGGCCTGCTGCTGTCAGGCGCGCCGGAACGGAGCGCGGAGCCATGGGCACCGTGACGGTGTTTGGACTGTGCGCTGCTGCCGTAGTCGGACTTGGTCTCTACGGCGTGATCGCCAATCCGCAGCCCCTCCGCAAGATCATCGCCTTCAATCTGCTTGGCAGCGGCGTATTCCTCCTGTTTGGCGTGATTGGGCGGCGGGGAGCGGTCGCAGGGATAGGCAGTGATCCGGTGCCGCAGGCCTTGGTGATTACTGGCGTGGTGGTCGCGTTCTCGGCGACCGCCCTGGCCATCGCCTTGCTACTGCGGCTGTTCGACACTGCCGGCTCGGCCACGCTGGATAGCGACGCGCCGACGAGGCCGCGCCCCGATCGGTTTGGTGGTTGATGCCGGCCCCTGCGACCTTGCTGGCGACGACCGCGGATGGCCATCTGTTGGTGCTGTCGATCGTTGTGCCTGTCGCGGGCGTGCTGTTGTCGTTCGTGCTGAGCGAGCGCTACGTCCGGCAGATCGCCCTTGCCGTCATGCCGGTCGGAGCGGCAATCGCAATGGCCATTCTCCTTGCCTTGCCGCGAGGCGATGGCTTCATTGTCTATCTTCTTGGCGCCTGGTCGCCGCCGCTGGGAGTGGCGTTGCGCGCGGACGGATTGTCTGCGGTGATGCTCGCGGCCACGGCGATCATCATCTGTGCGGTCGGCGTGTATGCAGCGGCCGATTCTCCTCCTGCAGCAGGAAGCCGGCGGGTACCATTCGCATTTTGGGTTCTGTTGATGGCGATCTGGGCAGCGCTGAACACCATCTTTGTCGGCGGCGACCTCTTCACCCTTTACGTTGCCTTGGAACTGCTGACATTCGCGGCGGTGCCGTTGGTCTCTCTCGAGGGCCGCGCGGACACGCTTCGGGCCGCGTTGCGCTACCTTCTGTTCGCGTTGGTCGGGTCGGTCTTCTATTTGATGGGCACCGCTCTGCTCTATGGCCTCTACGGTACGCTCGATATCTTGCTGCTGTCGCATCGCGTCTCCGCGGAACCCGGCGTGCTTATTGCGGCGGCGCTGATGACGTCCGGCCTCCTCGCAAAGACCGCGCTGTTTCCGCTGCACCTCTGGCTGCCGCCCGCTCACGCCGGTGCCCCGGCCGCAGCGAGCGCAATCCTGTCCGGACTGGTCGTGAAGGGATCGTTCTTCATCCTCCTGCGGCTATGGTTCGACGTGCTGCTCGCCTTGCCGGGCTTTGCCGCTGCACAGATTTTGGCAACGCTGGGGGCTGGCGCGATCGTGGTGGGGAGCATCGTCGCCCTGCGGCAGGACCGGCTTAAGCTGCTCGTCGCATATTCGACATTGGCCCAGATCGGGTACCTCTTCCTACTGTTTCCACTCGCCCTCGATGGTCAGGGCCGACTCGACACCGGACCGGCGCTGGCAGGTGGATTGATACAGGCGATCTCCCACGCCACTGCGAAAGCGGCGATGTTCATGGCAGTCGGGTCGATCTACGCCGGCCTGGGCCATGACCGCATCACCGGGATCGGCGGCACCGCGCGCGCTCTGCCCCTGAGCGTCATGACCTTCGCGTTGGCCGGCTTCGCACTGATGGGACTTCAGCCGGGCGGTGCTTCGCTGGCGAAGGAATTGCTGCTCCTGGAGACTGCGAGGACGGGACAGTGGTGGTGGGCTGGCGCGCTCCAGTTTGGCGGGATGTTCACGGCCGCCTATGTCTTGCTGGTACTTGTCCACGCGCTTTCGCCTCCGGATCAGCCGGTTGCCCTCGCGGCGAGGCCGCGACGCGGCAGCGATTTAGCGGCACTTGCCTTGGCGCTCTGCTCGCTGTTGCTTGGCCTGCTGCCTTGGCAGCCGTACTTGCCGATCCCGTATGCTCTGGAATCGAAGCTGTTTGGCGTCGAATCGCTCGTCAAATCGCTCATAACCGTGCTCGGAGGTACCGCGCTCGCGATCCTGCTCAGTCCCTGGCCACATCCGCTCGTCGGTACGATGGCCTGGAAAGATCTGGCGAGCGTGCTCGGTCCTTTCCGGCGCGCGGGTCTGGGGCTTGGCGGCCTTGTCGAACGGGGTGATCGCGTCCTTCGTCAATGGCCGGTGGCCGGCATCTGCATGCTCGCCGTAACGGTGCTGCTCGCTGCTTCAATGTTTGGAGCGGATTGAACGGATCGGAAAAACATCCGGCGCGCCCGGGGTTTTGTCGGATGCCGGGTCGGCGGCTCACGCTCTATTCTTGATCTCGCTCTGTGCGGTCGGGGCCAGTCGGCCCTGAGCGGACCTGCCCCAATGGAAACGGAGGTCTCAATGTCCGATCTCGTCGCGATCGTGTATCCGTCCGAAGCGAAAGCCGAAGAGGTACGTCAGCGCCTCCTCAAATTGCAGAAAGAGTATCTGATCACGATAAGCGACGCCGTCATCGCCGTGAAAACGGAGTCCGGCGGCATCAAGCTCAATCAACTCGTCAACACGACGGCGATGGGCGCGATGACCGGAAGCTTCTGGGGTCTTCTGATCGGCGTGATTTTCCTCAATCCGATCCTTGGTGTCGCGGTCGGCGCGGCATCCGGCGCACTCGGCGGCGCGCTGACCGACTTCGGCATCGACGACGCCTTCATGAAGGAGCTGTCTGGCTCACTGCACACCGGCAACGCCGCCCTGTTCGTCCTGATCAAGAATATGACCGCCGACAAGGTGCTGAAGGAGATCAAGGACGCCGGCGGGACGGTGCTGAAGACGTCGCTGGACGATGCCAAGGAACAGGCTCTGCGCGACGCGCTCGCAAGCGCCGCCGCGGAGCGGCCAGCGGCCTGAACGGATGCCTTCAGCCGTTCAGCGCCGGCCGCCGAGCAGGCGTAGCATCATCATGAACAGGTTGATGAAGTTGAGATAGAGCGACAGCGCCGCAATAACCGACTTGCGGCCTGCCGAGGTTTCATCGTCACCGGCATCGTACATCGCCTTGATCCGCTGCGTGTCGTAGGCCGTAAGCCCGGCGAAGACGCCGACGCCTACGACCGAAATCAGCCAGTCGAGTCCGGTTGACTGCAGGAAGATGTTCACGAGGCTCGCGATGATGACGCCAATGAGCCCCATGAACAGGAAGGTGCCGAGGCCGGAGAGGTCGCGCCTCGTCGTGTAGCCGAAGACGCTGAGCGCCCCGAACGTCGCGGCAGAGATGAAGAATACGCGTGTGATCGAAGCGCTCGTATAGATGTGGAACAAGGTCGAGAGCGATACGCCGACCAGCGCTGCATAAATGAAGAACAGCAGGCGCGCCGTTGATACCGAAAGCGTGTTGATGCGCGCGCTGATGAAGAACACCAGTGCCAGCGGCGCCAGGATAAAGACCCACATCAACGGGTTCTGCAGCAACGCCGGGCCGGTGAGCTGGTAGGTCAACCACGCGGCGACAGCGGTGAGGCCGACACCCGCAGCCATGTAGTTGTAGATGCGCATCATGTAATTGCGCAATCCGGCGTCCACCGCAGTTGTGCCGCCACCGATCGCGCCTGATCTCGAAAGGTTCTGATCGAAGTTGGTCATAGCTTGCCTCCTCCTGAACTCGCGGAGCCCGGCCAAGCTAGCCTCCACACCCGCGCGACGGCATCGGACAATCACCCGAGTGCCGGTGGCGAAAACCACGTATGCGGCTGCAACCGCCCGCCGCCCCGCCCTTCGCGGCAGCCATCCCGCTCATTACCAATGCGCAATCCGGCGCCGTTTCTCATCCCTTTGGTGTAGGTCTCTTACGGCTTTGTCACTTGGAAGCCGGCCGCGATCCGGCTTAATTCGGCGGCATGCGCTTCTTCTTCCATATCGTCGACAAATACGGTCTTTGTCCCGATGGCATCGGATGTGACCATGTCAATCATGACGCAGCCGTTCTGCACGCCCAGCGGATCGCCGCCGAGCTCGCGAAGGCCGGCGAATTCTTCCGCGCCGGTGTCGTATTCGTAGCTCGTGCCGCTCTTCCCGGATCGCCATCATGCTGTCGCGATGAGGGCCCGGCTGCCGCGCCGCCAAGATCTGATGGCCGCTCACAGAGCTCCGGCACGGGCCGATTTCCGGCTCTGGCTTCTACAGAGAATCCCTGATGTCCGAAGGTGAGGGGTGCCTCTAGGCTCTTCACCGGGATTGGCCGGCATCCGTGCCGGCTTCCGTCCCGGATTTGGAAGGCCGTCCTCATGGCTCCTTCGACGAACGAGGCCAATCAGAAGCTCTCCCGCAACGCGCTCATCGCCCTTGTGATCGGGTCGATGGTCGGTTCTGGCATCTTCGCATTGCCAGCATCCTTCGGACGAGCCACTGGCGCATTCGGAGCGATCATCGCCTGGGCGATCGCGGGCACCGGCATGCTCATGCTGGCATTGGTGTTCCAATCGCTGTCCCAGCGCAAGCCTGACCTTGATGCCGGCATTTACGCCTACGCCAAGGCTGGATTCGGGGAGTATATCGGGTTCGCTTCGGCCGTTGGCTACTGGATCGGCTGCTGTCTTGCAGACGTCGCCTGCCTCATTCTGATCAAGGCGACCCTGGGGACGTTCTTCCCGGTCTTCGGCGACGGCTCGACACCGATCGCCATTGCCTCCGCAACCGTGCTGCTGTGGAGCGTACACGTGCTGGTGCTGCGCGGCATCAAGGGCGCGACCGCGCTCAACACAGTGGCGACCTACGCCAAGGTCATCCCGATATTCTTGTTTATTATCGTGGCCGCGATCACCCTCGACGGCGATTTGTTCGCCGGGAATTTCTGGGGAACGGCAACGCCGGATTTTTCTGACGTGTTCAACCAGGTCCGCAGCACGATGCTGCTGACCGTATTTGTCTTCGTCGGTATCGAGGGTGCAAGCGTATATTCCCGCTATGCCCGGAACCGCGCCGACATCGGCTTTGCAACCGTGGTCGGGTTTCTGACTGTTCTCTGCCTTCTCGTCCTCGTGACGCTGCTGTCGTACGGCGTACTGCCACGACAACACCTGGCGGGCCTCCCGACGCCGTCGATGGCGGGCGTCATGGAAGCGATGGTTGGTCGCTGGGGCGGCGTGTTCATCAGCGTCGGATTGCTGATCTCGATCCTCGGCAACTATCTTTCATGGTCGCTGCTGGCTGCCGAGGTCCTGCATTCTGCGGCTGTCAATCGAACCATGCCCTCCTTTCTCGCCCGCGTAAACGTGCACGACGTTCCCTCCGGTGCGCTCTGGCTCACCAACTGCGTCATCCAGCTCTTCCTCCTCGTGACCTGGTTTGCGGAATACGCCTTCACGCTCGCCTTGAAGATGACGAGCGCGATGACGCTGGTTCCGTACTTCCTTGTCGCGGCCTATGGCCTGAAGCTGGCCTCGCGCGGCGAGACCTACAAGGCCTTCGAGCGGGCGCGTGTAGTCGACTGGATCCGCTCGATGATCGCGACGCTTTACGCGGTCGGCATGATCTACGCCGGCGGGCCCAAATTTCTGCTGCTGTCGTCCATTCTGTACGTGCCCGGCACCTTGCTCTTCTTTCTGGCGAAGCGCGAACGCAAGGAAGCGACCTTCACACCGCTCGAGGCCATCCTGTTTGCGGCGATTGCGATCGCCGCGTGCGCCGGCATCTATGCACTCGCGACCGGAGCCATATCGATCTGAATTCCAGCGACCTCTGATCATTGGGAGGCGAACATGAAAGTCACACTCTACGGGGTCCTGATTCTGGTCGGGATGGCGGCGGCTACACCGCCGACCCTGTCCTTGGCCCAGTCGAATGCTCCCGCCACATCCGCTGCGCAGGACACTGGCACGTCCGCGCCCAAATCCGAGATGAAGTCAGAGACGAAGACCGCGACGCCCAATACCAATATGACCCCGACCAAGCACCGTTACTGGCGTCATCGCGGCGGCACGCATCCGCATTTTGGCAGCCGCCGCGTCCGCAGCCAGGTTCAGGCGCCGCAATAGGACCAGCGCATTGGTCGACCCATGAACGACGCGCGTACAGGCGAGAGAGATTCCGAGGTCACACGGCGCGACGAGCCGGTTGATCGTCCCCGCGATGCCGGACCGCGCAGCATTTTGGGGACGGGACTGAGCCTGCTTGCCGCTGGCGTCGCGCTGTTCCTGATCTGGCAGACGGTCTCCAGCCTTCTCCTCATCTTCGCGGGTGTGCTGTGTGCGGCGTTTCTCGATGCGTCAGCGCGGGCCTTGGCGCCGGTCATCCCGCTCAATCGTGCCTGGCGGCTGACGCTGGTGCTGTTGCTGCTATCGGCCATCGCGGGGTTTGGCCTCGACTGGGGTGCGGGCAAGCTGCCGGAGCAGACGCGGAACTTGATCAAGGTGATGGATACCCAACTCGACATCGTCCAGGCGCATTTGCTGTCGTACGGCGTGGAGCTGCTTGGTCCGGAAGGCGGCCGCAATTTCTCGCAATGGCTTTTCTCCGACCAGGGCAGGTTCATCAGCCACGCCCAGATCGTGCTGGGCGGAGCATCGAGCCTGCTGACCGGCGCTCTCGTGATCCTGTTCCTCGGGATCCTGTTTGCGTTTGATCCGACCAGCCACCGCGACAGCCTCGTCATGCTGATGAAGCGATCGTATCGCGCGCGGGCAAGCGCTGTCATGGACGAGATGGGCGCCGTCATGCGGCTATGGTTCGTCGGGCAATTGATCCGCATCATCCTCATGACGCTGTGTGTGTGGATCGCGCTCTACTTGATCGGGCTCCCCGGTCCCTTCGTGCTCGGATTGCAGGCGGGTCTGTCCAATTTCATCCCGTATCTCGGGCCGATCGTGGCCGCGATTCCGATCGCCCTCGTGGCGATGCCGCTCGGCGCCTCACTGCTGATCTGGGCCATCGTCGTCTACACCATCATCCAGTCGGTCGAAGGCTATGTCATTGGCCCGTTGATCCAGCGCCAGGCCGTCGAAATTCCTCCTGCCTGGACATTGGTTGCGATCGTCCTGCTGGGCGCGATGTTCGGCGTCATGGGCATCGCGCTCGCCATGCCCCTGGTCGCCGTCGGGCGGGTTGCGATCATCCGGTTCTACGTCGAGGACTGGCTCGACGCTGATCCCAAGCAGACGTTGAACGCCAAACATTTGTAAGTGGATGATCATGAGCGACGTCGATGTCGAACGTAACGATGGCATGGAGAGCCCCGCATCGCGTTCGGGGATGGCTCACTTCCTGTGGCAGCAATTGCCCTATGTCGTGGCGCTGGTGCTCGCCATCGCGGGCGTCGCCTATACCAACGTGTCCCACCAGCCTCTTGTCGGCTACTGGGAATTCCTGGCGCTGTCCATCGGCGTGGTCTGCGTCGTCACCAAATGGCCGGAGACCGAGAGCAAGGAGGCCCAGCTCCGATTGATCTGGACCCAGGCGCTGCATTGGGTTGCCGTCCTGGTCACCATGAACATCATGCTGGTGGCGGGCGTGCAGCAGTTGCTTCCGACGCCCGCAACGGGCCTCGTCCTGCTGACGTTGCTCGCCCTCGGCACGTTCCTCGCGGGCGTCAGCCTTCTGTCGCTGCAAATCTCCTTCCTCGGCCTTGCGATGGGCGTGGCCGTCCCGGCGATATCCTGGCTGAAGCAGTCCGTCTTCTTCTTCCTGCTGGGTGCCGTGCTGCTGATCGGCCTCGGCATTACGTTCTGGCTTCGCCAGGACAGACCGCCAGCGACAAGGGCCATCAACAACCAAAGGGAGGCTTGAATGCGAACAATGCGGCTCTTCTTCATCGGCACGTTCGTCTTGTTGTGCACCGTCTTGCCCGCCCGCGCCGACGCATTCCGGGTCGGCCGACTGTTGTGCTTCAGCGAGCCGCGCGTGGGGCTGGTCCTGGGATCGGCGCAATCGCTGCGCTGCGTGTTCTACGCGAGAAGGTCACAGCGGCAGTATATCTATGAGGGACGCATAAGGCGCATCGGTCTCGACCTTGGCGTGACCTCCGCAGGCACCTTGTCGTGGGCCGTCCTCGCCAGGAATTCCCGGATCGGCCCCGCCACCCTGCGCGGGAACTACGTGGGAGCGAGCGGCGCCATCGCCCTTGGACCCGGCCTCGGAGCCAACGTTCTGATTGGCGGTTCGCGCCGAAGCATCATGCTGCAACCGCTGTCGATCGAGCGGTCGATCGGGATCAATCTCGCGGCCGGCGTCACCAATCTGACGTTGGGTCCACGCGGCACGCGATAGCAGAGCGACTGCGAGCGACGTTGGTTGGATTTCCCGCTTCCTTGCTCAGGGTTTCGTCGGATGTCGAGGGTACGAGTTCGAAGTTACCATGCCAGGGAGATGATCGCGCGCATCAGGAGGATGGCATGACGGTCTACGACAGCCGGTCCGGCATCGAAGCGCTGGGTCCTCCTCCACTGTGGGTCTGCGTCCTCCTCGGCATCGTGATGATCGGTGCTGGTGTCGCGGCGCTCGGCGATGTGGCGTTCGCGACTGTCATCAGCGTCAAGCTGATCGGGTTGACGGCAATTGCAGCGGGCGCGTTCGAGATCGCCCATGCCTTCTGGACCAGGGGGTGGGGCGGGTTCCTGTGGCAGACTCTGCTCGGCACGCTCTATGTCGCCTTCGGACTTGTGCTTCTGACGGAGCCCGCTTCCGGCGCCCTGATCCTGACCTATTTTCTCGGCGCCGCGCTGTTCGCATCGGGCGTCATCAGATGCGTGCTGAGTTTCGCCTATTGGCGGCAGAACGGCTGGATGATGCTGGTCTCCGGTCTCTTCGCACTCCTTGCCGGGCTGCTCATCCTGTTTGGCTTTCCCACCATCAGCGCTTGGGCGCTCGGCTTCCTGCTGGGCGTCGATCTGATCTCGCACGGCTTCGCCTGGCTGCTCTACGCGCTTCACGCTGTGCGAAGGACTGCGTAACAAGAGGAGAAAGATGATGGACACTCCCAACCGTCGAGCTTTCCTTGGCTTTGCCCGGAACGCCGTTGCCGCCGCAGCGATCGGCGCGATCGGGGTTCGTTTCATCGAGGCAGCAGAAGCGATGCCGATGGCTCCCGACCTTGCCAAGGCCGCCACGCAGTCGGACCCCCTGACGCAGGCGCAGTGGGGACCCGGTCCTGGTTGGGGTCCAGGCTGGGGACCTGGTCCCGGCTGGGGCCCCCCGCCGCCGCGCCGGCGCCAGCGTCGCTGGGTTTGCTGGTGGCACCGCGGTCGTCGTCATTGCGGATGGCGGTGGCGATAGGAACGCTGTCGCGAAGGTCTCAGATCCCGGCGGCAGATATGTCACGGAGTTTGTGCGGATCCTGAGCCACCATGACGGAGGCAATTGTGCGCAACACGAAGCATTGGCTCCTTTCTGCGGCTCTGGCAGCTCTTCTTGTTCTGGCAACCTGGTACTGCGCGTCGGTGTGGCAAGCCACGTCACCAATGCCGCTTTACCGCAATGTCATCCTCGGAGTGGCTGCCATCCTGATGCTTGTGATCGGCGTCGGCCTGACCGCACTGATGTTCTATAGCCGCCGCAAGGGTTACGACGAGCCCGCACGCAGCGATCGGACACCGC
Organism: Bradyrhizobium sp. CCBAU 11434; assembly: GCF_028128895.1. NCBI lineage: Bacteria > Pseudomonadati > Pseudomonadota > Alphaproteobacteria > Hyphomicrobiales > Nitrobacteraceae > Bradyrhizobium > Bradyrhizobium sp. CCBAU 11434. The sequence goes on along the minus strand of NZ_LBJX01000001.1, from coordinate 228,947 downwards.
GGGAGTAACGAGGCGCGGGTTAAGGACCTGAGTTGTCGACCGCGCCTTCGCGAAGCGGAATCACGTTATCGAGGAGGGGATGCAGCCTCCTCGATCCGCCGATGTCGGGCCAGAAAGGGATTGTCGCTACGATCGAGCAGCTCAGCCGGCCGTCGGCGATGCTGCGGGTCCAGGCACTGGTCGGGATAGCGATCGAGCCCGCCGTGCATCCAAGATGGAATACAGAGCGACGATCAAGACGTTGGGTACCCACGAGGTAAACGCCAGGACCGGAGACATGCTGGCATAGCTGGCGTACCCCAACGCGTAACCGATCGGAATCTGCAGGCGAAGGACAACGGCTCCAAAAGTCATCGCGTAGCTGAAGCGCACGAACAGGCGATGCCATTCGAGCCTTCCTCGCACGGCTGAAATCCAGGCGGCCACGGTCGTGCCGATCCACACGACCGCGAGGATGCCGAAGCCGAGACCAGCCACCCATCCCCCCGAGGCAAATGGTGACGTCGCCAATGCGCCTGCTCCGGCCACGACGCATGCCAGAACGTAAGCTCGGCCGGACCAGCGATGCAGCGCCGGATGGCGGGCGCGGAGCCCCGGCAGGAATTGGAGCGGTCCCAGCAGCAAGGCGGCAGGAGCTATCAGCATATGCGTTAGCGCTTGCAGGGGCGCCCGCAACATGACGGCCTTGATATCAGGATCGACGCCGAGCCAGACGTTTTCCAACGTGGCGTAGTATCGCAAGGCGTGCACCGCGACGAGCGTGGCGAGCACGGCCATCATGCCCTGCCCAATTCGGGGGATGTATCCTGCCTGCATCTGTCTCGCACCCTGCCGCTGCTGCTGGTCAAACCGTTGGTCCTACCGCCGGTCTCTCCCGGAGAGGGAAGCCCGACTGTGATCGAACCGTTCGGGCGGACAAGGATTGGGGGGGCGCCGGCTCCGGAGCAGGGATGAAGGAACGCGTGCTGGGACGAATGGCGTTGTCAGCGGGACGAAAAGCGTTCGATTTGGGCTAGACGCCGTCGGCGCAGGTTCGCCCCCATACAAGATTCCTGTTGTCGCGCGACTCCGGCGCCTCTAGCATCCCGACAAAGCAAAAGGCGTCGGGACGAAATTTGCCGCGAGGACATCATGCGCTGTATCAGTGCATTGCTGCTGGCCGCTTGTGTGCTGGGATCGCTGCTGTTCGCATCAGTGGAACCTGGTCATGCGCAGGGTATTCCGCAAAACATTCCGAGGAAGGAACTGCTGATCCTCGAGAACCCGGAAGGCACCGTCAAGAATGCCGGCTGGTTCAACATCTGGGTGATCAACGCCAGCGCGCAGTCCAATGGGCTGCAGCAGGTTGCGCTTGATACGCTCTGGTACATCGATCCCGAGAGCGGTCTCGACGGCGTCTGGGACAACTCGCTGGCCGCCGACAAGCCGCAATACAACGCCGACTTCACTGAAATGACGGTCAAGCTGCGCAGCGGCATCTTTTGGAGCGACGGCGTCGAGTTTTCGGCCGACGACGTCGTCGCAACCGTGATGACCCAGATCAAGCATCCGGCCATGCGCTTCAGTGCGGTGCTGACGAGCAACGTCGCCTCCATCGAGGCGCCGGATGCGCACACCGTCGTGTTCAAGCTCAAAAAACCCAACTCGCGCTTCCACACCAATTTCACGGTGCGCTGGGGCGCGGTGTGGATCCTGCCCAAGCACATCTTCGACAAGGTCGAGGATCCCGTCAAATTCGATTTCAACAAGCCGGTCTCGCTCGGCGCCTATGTGCTGCACAGCTATGATCCCGACGGCAAATGGTACATCTGGCAGCTCCGCGACGACTGGCAGCGCACCACGCTGGCGCGCTTCGGCAAACCGGGTCCGAGATATCTCGCTTATGTCGATCCCGGGCCGCCCGACAAGCGGGTGATCGCTCAACTCAACCACGAGCTCGACGTGATCCACGATATGGCGCCTGAGGGCATGTTTGCCCTCGCCAAGCAGAGCAAGACGACGCGGGCCTGGTTCAAGGGATTCCCCTATGGCCATCCCGATCCGACGCTTCCCGCGGTGATCTTCAACACCCAGAATGAGAACTTCAAAAATCCTGATGTGCGGTGGGCGCTGGCGCTGTTGATCGACATCAAGGCCGTGGCGATGGCGGCCTATCGCGGCGCTGCCACCATATCGGCGATCGGCGTGCCGCCGACAGGAACTCATCCGGCCACCTATCACGCGCCGATGGAAGACTGGCTCAAGAATTTCGAGATCGATACCGGAAAACGCAAGATCAAGCCGTACGATCCGACCATCGGCAAGCAGATTGCCGACATGCTGCGGCCGTCCATGGGCGAGCAGATCCCGACCGATCCGGCAGAGATCGCCAAGGCGTTCGGCCGGGGCTGGTGGAGGACGGATCCGGTCGCGGCGCAGGAGCTTCTGGAGAAGGCCGGCTTCAGCAAGCGCGGCGGCGCCTGGATCACGCCTGATGGAAAGCCCTTCAGTGTCCGCGTCATGGTCGAGGGCGATTTGCGTCCGGTGATGACGCGGGCCGGAACGATGATCGTGCAGCTGTGGAAGCAGGCGGGCATCGACGCCAAGATCGACGTCGCGCAAGGCACGCTGCCGACGCGGCGGGCCGCCGGTGATTTCGACACTTTCATCGGCTGGAGCGTCGAGACCTTGGGCGGCCACCCGGACCTGTCCTACTTCCTCGACAGCTGGCATTCGCAATTCGTCGCCGAGCCGGGCAAGCCGCAACCGCTGCGCAACTGGCAGCGCTGGTCCAGTCCAGCACTCGACAAGATCATCGAGGAAATCCGTACCGTTGGTTTCGACGATCCCAAGTCGATCGAGCTCGGCAAGGACTACATCAAGCTCGCGGTGAAGGAGATGCCGACCATTCCGCTGATGGCCTACAACGTGTTCACCGCGATGGACCAGACCTACTGGACCGGTTTCCCGACCTCGGAGAATCCCTACACCAATCCCGTGCCGAACTGGGGCAATTCGCGCTACATGTTCGTCCGGCTGAAGCCGGCAAGCTAGGACGCGATGATTCCGCAGCGCCCGCATCTGCCGTGGCGACCTTGTCGAGCATCGCAGGTGCTGCCATGAGCGGATACGCCGACTATGTCGGCCGCCGGCTCGCGCAGTTCCTGCTCGTTGTTTTCATCGGCATCAACATCGCCTATGTCGTCACGCATGCATCGCCGATCGATCCGGTCGAGCAATCGATCTCGGCGGTGACCTCCTTTGGCAACACGGCGCCTGATGCGATCGAGCAGATGCGCAAGTCCTTGCGCGAGCTCTATGGTCTCGGCGGCACGCCCGTTCAACAATATCTGACGTTCTGGAAGCGAATCCTGAGCGCCGATTTCGGCCCGTCGCTGTCGGCATTTCCGACCCCCGTCGGCACTTTGATTGGACGTGCGCTGCCCTGGACGGCGTGCCTGCTCACGGTTTCGACCCTCATCGCCTGGGTGCTTGGAAATCTGTTGGGGGGGCTTGCCGGCTATTACCGGCAGAGCCGCGGGCTGAAGCTGATGGGGGTGATCGCCATGGGCCTTCATCCGATCCCCTATTACATCCTGGCCATGCTGCTGCTGATCCTGTTCGGCTTCATCTGGCCGGTGCTCCCGATCAGCGGTGGGGCGACGATGAATCTGCCGCAGACCCTGACACCCGAATTCGTCTTTAGCGTGCTGCAACACGCCGTCCTGCCGGCGCTCTCGCTGATCCTGATCGGCGTGGGGAGCTGGTTCCTCGGCATGCGTTCGCTGGTCTCCAATGTCCTCGCCGAGGACTACGTCGTCTATGCCGAGCTTGCCGGTGTGAACTCCTGGCGCATCCTGACATCCTATGTGATGCGCAATGCGCTCGTGCCGCAGGTGACGGGCCTCGCAATGTCGCTCGGTGGAATCTTCAACGGGGCCGTGATCACCGAAAAGGTGTTCGGTTATCCAGGTCTTGGCTCGCTCCTGGTCGATGCCGTCTATGCCGGTGATTACGGCCTGGTCCTCGGCGTCACCACCATCTCGATTCTCAGTGTATCCGTTGGCGTGCTCGCGATCGATCTCTTGTACCCCCTGCTTGATCCCCGGGTGAAGGTCAGCTGATGGTCGCCTTTATCCGCGAGCTCCTGCGCTACAGGACCGAATTCCGGATCGGGCTCGCGCTGGTTGCCGTCGTCCTGCTGCTGTCCATGATGGCGAGCTTTTCGCCATATCCGCCTGACAGCGTCTACGTGGTGCCGCCCGATTTACCACCGTCGCTGACATACTGGTTCGGCACCACGTCGCGCGGCCAGGACGTATTCTGGCAGGTGAGCTTCGCCATCCGGAATACGCTGCTGTTTGGCGGGACGGTGGCCCTGGTCAGCCGCCTGGTGGCGCTCGCGGTCGGGCTCGTCAGTGGCTACAAGGGCGGCTGGGTCGATCGCGCGCTGATGTCCGTCAACGATACCTTCATCGTCATCCCGCTGCTGCCGATCCTGGTGCTGTTCTATTTCGTGATGCGGGACCGCATCTCCTGGCTGATGCTGGCGCTGATCATGGCCTGTTTCGGCTGGGCTTACGATGCGCGGCTGATCCGTTCGGTGGTGATGAGCTTGCGGCAGCGTGAGTTCACCCAGACCAGCCTGTTCTCCGGAATGACCACGCGGCAGATCCTGACTGAGGAGCATCTGCCCTATGTCGTGCCGATCCTGTTCTCCACCACCATGAACAACATGGTGTGGTCGATCGGGCTCGAGGTGACGCTTGCCGTGCTCGGCTTCACCGACATCAACACCCCGACGATCGGCGGCATGATCTATTGGGCCAACCAGCACACGGCGATGGTTGCGGGCATCTGGTGGTGGATCGCCTTTCCGACCATCGCGGTGATCATGGCGTTCATCGGGCTGTTCCTGCTCGCGGTCTCGGTGAACGCCCATATCGATCCGAGAAGCCGCCTCTGGAGCACGGGAGAGGCGTCGTGATGCACGCGAGCGTCGAGCAGCCGCACGGGGATCAAGAGGCTCAGCCGCTTCTCGTCGTTCGCGATCTGCAAGCCTATTATCGGACCAGCCATGCCGGCGTCAGGCGCGGCATCCGGGCGGTTGATGGTGTCAGCTTCACCGTGCGCCGCGGCGAGATCTATGGTCTGGCCGGGGAATCGAGCTCGGGCAAGACCACGCTGATCAAGAGCATTGCCGGTGCGATCAAGCCCCCGCTCGAGATCGTGGGCGGCAGCATGGAGTTTGCGTTTCTCTCAGGCTATGGCGGATTGCACCGTGCAGCGCGGGCGGAATTGGAGCGGATTCGCTGGCGGCACCTGTCCTACATCATGCAGGGTTCAATGAACGTTCTGAACCCGGTGCGTCGTGTCAGATCCTCGTTCGTCGATTTCGCCTATCCGCATATCGGCGGCAGCCTAAAGCAGTTCGAGCAACTGGTGGTCGCCCATTTGGCTCGCGTCAAACTCGATCCGTCAGTGCTAACAGCCTTTCCACACGAGCTCTCGGGCGGGATGCGGCAACGCGCCGCGCTTGCGCTCGCGACGATTTGCCGTCCCGGATTTATCATTGCCGACGAGCCGACCACCGCGCTCGACGTGGTGGTGCAGAAGGAGGTGCTCGGCATGATCCGCGGCATTCAGCGCGAGACCGGCTCGTCGGTTCTGTTCGTCACGCATGACATGGGCGTACATGCGCATATCACCGACCGTCTCGCCATCATGTATGCCGGACGCCTCGTGGAGGAGGCCGCGACCGCGGAGATCTTCCGGAACCCGCTGCATCCTTACACCAAGAACCTCATCTCCAGCCTTCCGCGCATCGGCGAGGACGCGCCACGCGCGGGGCTTGCCGGCGCTCCGCCAAATCTGGCCGATCCCCCGTCGGGCTGCCGCTTCCATCCGCGATGTCCGCTCGCAAGCGAGATTTGCTGGCGTGAGGTTCCTGTCATGCGTGAAGCGAGCTCCGGGCATCGCGTGGCGTGCTTCGCCGTCAACGGGGGCGACGGCGCATGAATGACCTGCTGCTCGATGTCATGGAGGTCAGCAAGACTTTCGCCCGCGGAAGGCTGCTATCGCGGGAGAAGATCGTTGCGGTGAACAAGGTGAGCATGCAGCTTGCGGCCGGGCAGCCGGAGATCCTGGCGATCATCGGCGAATCCGGTAGCGGCAAGACGACGCTTGCCCGAATGATCCTCAACATGGAGACACCGACCAGCGGCAGACTGGTGCTCGACGGCACTGATCTTGCGGCGATGGGCGGCAGTGCTGCTCGGTTGGCATTCATGCACAAGGTGCAGCCGATCTTTCAGAATCCGTTTGAATCCTTCAATCCGCTGAAGCGGGTTGAGCGGTATCTGCTTATGACGCGACTTCGATTTGCTGGCGCGGCAGGTGAGAGCACGGCTGCGGTGGCCGTCGATGCGGCGTTGCACAAGGTGGGCTTGTCGCTCAAGGAGGTGGGTGGCCGGTACCCGCACGAGCTGTCCGGCGGACAGCTTCAGCGGGTCGCGATCGCCCGTGCGCTGCTGGCCGAGCCGAAATTGATCGTGGCGGACGAGCCGGTCTCCATGATCGATGCGTCCTTGCGCATGTCCATCGTCAATCTGTTCAAGACGTTGCGGGATGAGCTGGGGATATCGATCATCTATGTCACGCACGATCTGGCGACCGCCTACTACATCAGCGATCGTATCATGATCATGCAGAAGGGCAGCGTCGTCGAAAGCGGTGATGCGCGAACGGTGCTGAAGGCGCCCCGGCATCCCTATACGCGCCAGTTGCGCGAAGCCGTGCTATTGCCTGAGGTCGCCAGCGCCCCGGCGATCGTCACGCCCAACATGAACGGTCTCAGCCCCGGAGCACCTGAGAGGAGAGCATGAGAAAAGCCAGAGTTCTGATCGACCGCGACTTCGCCATCGGTCACACCGACCCTCGCTTGTTTGGTGCGTTCGTCGAACATCTCGGTCGATGCGTCTATGGCGGCCTCTACGAGCCCGGCCACCCGACCGCGGACGAAAGCGGCTTTCGCAAGGATGTGCTCGCGCTGGTGAAGGAGCTTGGCCCGACGCTCATCCGATATCCCGGCGGTAATTTCGTCTCGGGCTACAATTGGGAGGATGGCGTTGGCCCGCTGGAGACGAGGCCGGCCCGTCTTGACCTCGCCTGGTTCAGCACCGAGCCGAACAGTTTTGGCACCAATGAATTTATGGACTGGTGCAGGGCCGCCGACGTCGCGCCGATGATGGCTGTCAATCTCGGCACCCGCGGCGGCGATGCTGCGCGCAATCTGGTCGAATATTGCAATCATCCGGGCGGCACGGCCTGGTCGGAGCTGCGCCGCACCCACGGCTGGGACAAGCCGCACGACATCAAGCTGTGGTGCCTCGGCAACGAGGTCGACGGGCCCTGGCAGATGGAGCACAAGAGCGCAGCCGACTACGGCGCACTCGCCCGCGAAGCCGCCAAGATGATGCGCTGGATAGATCCCACCATCGAGCTCGCGGCGTGCGGTTCGTCGGGCCGCAACATGCCGACCTTCGGCCAGTGGGAGGACACGGTCCTCGAGCATACCTTCGATCACGTCGACTACATTTCCCTTCATACCTATCTCAACAATTACAAGCAGGACACGGCGTCCTTTCTCGCCAGCCCCGACCTGATGGACAGCTTCATCGACGAGGTCGTTGCGATCGCCGACGCGGTTGCCGCCAAGCGGCGTTCCAGCAAGCGCCTGATGCTGAGCTTCGATGAATGGAACGTCTGGTACCGAACGCGGCGCAATCGCGCCGACCGGGTCAAGGAAGGCTGGCCGGTGGCGCCGCCGATCCTCGAGGAAATCTACACGATGGAGGACGCGCTCGCCTTCGGTGGCGCCTGCATCTCCCTGCTCAATCATGCCGATCGGGTCAGGGTCGCCTGCCTCGCGCAACTCGTCAACGTCATCGCACCGATCATGACCGAGACGGGCGGCGGCGCGTGGCGCCAGACCACCTTCTTTCCGTTCGCGCACATGACCCGCTTCGGCCGCGGCAAGGTCTTGCGCGCGCAGGCGGAGTCCGAAACCTACGATTCCCACTACTACGATCCCCGTGGCACCCAGGAGCAATTTTTTCCCGTGCCTAACGTGCCCTATCTGAAGATCGCGGCCGTGGCGGCAGAGGATGGCGGCCTGTCGCTGTTTCTGCTCAATCGGGATCTGAGGCAGGAGATGGAGGTGAGCGTCGAGGCGAGAAGCTTCGGCAGGCTGACGGTGAGCGAGCGGCTCGAGCTCCGGCATGATGATCTCAAGGCAACGAATACCAAGACCGCGCCGACTAAGGTCAAGCCGGCGCCGCTGCAGGATGTGTCGTTCGATGGTGGACGATTGCAGACGACGCTCAAGCCGGCGTCGTGGAATGTGATTCATCTGTCCGCGAGCTGAGGATGGCAAAGCTTGGGTAGGTGCGAGCGGAGGAGTTGTCGATCGCTGTGGTATTCAACGTGTAGGGCCGGGACGTCCTCGCGAGTCGAGGACCTGGCGAATGGCATGCGCCAGATCTGCGGGCCGGTACGGCTTGCTCAGCAGGGTGATATCCGGGTCGAGTCGACCGTCATGCATCATGGCGGCTTCCGGATAGCCCGACATATAGAGCACGGGCACGTCAGGGCGCCGCTGGAGTACGGCATCGGCAAGTTCGCGGCCGTTCATCCCGCCGGGCATGACGACATCGGTGAAAAGCAGATCGAAGGCCGTGCCTTGGTCGACGAGCGCGAGGGCCTCCGGGCCGTTAGCGGCCGCGATCGTGCGATAGCCGAAGCTCTTCAGCTGCGCTTCGACGTAGTTGCGGACCAGCTCGTCGTCCTCGACCAGAAGGATGGTTTCACTGCCGCGTTGCAGCTCGCCTTTCGTCATCACGCTCGCGGAGGCTGCGGCCTGCGTCGAGCGGGGCAGGTACAGGCTGAAGGTCGTTCCCAGCCTTTCTTCGGTGTCGATTCTAATATGTCCGCCGGACTGCTTGATGAAGCCATACACCATGCTCAAGCCGAGGCCCGTTCCCTTGCCAAGCTCCTTGGTCGTGAAGAAGGGCTCGAAGATCTTGTCCCGGATAGCCTTGGGAATGCCCGTGCCGGTATCACTCACCGTGACGAGGACAAAGTCGCCGATAGTGTCGTCGGGGCCCGAATTGTCCGGGCCAAAGCTGGCATTAGCGCTGCCGAAGGAGATCTTGCCTCCGCCTATCATTGCATCGCGGGCGTTGACGGCGAGGTTGATCAGGGCGGTCGAGAGCTGGCCCGGGTCGATCAACGCCTGCCAGCAATCCGTTTGCAGCGTGGAGCCGACCTCGATGTGCTCGCCCAGCGTTGGCCGTAGCAGCTTTGCGGTATCGACAATGAGATTGTTGACGTCGACGTTGCGGGGTTGCAGTGGCTGCCTTCGCGCGAATGCGAGGAGCTGCATCGTCAGATCGGCGCCGCGGGTGGCGGCGTCGTCGATCATATGTGCAATGGCGACGAGGTCAGGCTGATCCGCAAGCCCGTCAATCAGGATCTGGATGGTTCCGGTGATAACAGTCAGGATGTTGTTGAAGTCATGGGCGACACCACCAGTGAGCTGGCCGACCGCGTCCATCTTCTGCGCCTGGCGCAGCTGCTGCTCGAGGCGCAGACGCTGGCTGATGTCGCGTCCGATCACGATGATCAGCTCCTGGCCGCCCGTCGAGACGTGAGCGGCAGACATTTCGACATCGAGGCCCTTGTCGTCGGGGCCGTGCAGGCGAAGTTGCAGCAGGCCGGTCGAATTCGGCGCCAGCAGGCTGGCAACCTCGGCTGCGTCAGCCGGAACGAGGATGGATCGGAACGGCAGGCCGATGATCTGCTCCCGAGCCCGCCCCAGCATCACACCAGCCGTGCGGTTAGCCTCAATCACGCGGCCGCTTTGGTCAAGAACCAGGATCGCGTCGTGCGCCTGCTCCATCAGCAGGCGGTATTTTTCCTCGGCCTGCTTTCGCGCGGTGAGGTCGAGCACGAACGAGACGCATTGATCGGACGACCCGGCCAGCGAGGCGGACCCGATGAGAATAGGCACGCGGCTGCCGTCTTTCCTGATGAACTCCTTTTCCCGCGAGGCGGTCTGCCCCGATGTCCTGAGCTGCTCGACCCGCTGCGCGTCTTCGTCGCGATATTCCGCCGGGGTCATATCGTTCCAGCGGATGGCGTTCGAGACCAGGTCCTGCCTGGAATATCCGGTCATGCTCAGGAAGGCATCGTTGGCGTAGCTGATGTCGCCGCTGCCGTCCCAGAACAGGATGCCGATAATGTTGGAATCGACGAGCCGGCGGATGCGTGCCTCGCGCTCCTGAAGGTCGCGGTAGAGCAGCGTGTTCTCCAGCGAAATCGCCGCTTGGGCCGCGAGCAGGTCCAGCACCGCCACACGATCCGGCGTGAAGGCGTGCGTCGTCAGCGTATTTTCCAGATACAGCAAGCCGATGAGCTTGGCTTGTTTCAGCAGTGGCAGGCAAAGCATTGATCTTGGATGTCGGCGACGCACATAGTCGTCACCGTAGAGCGGATCGGGCCGCGTCGCGTCGTCGACGATGAGAGGCTTTTGCGCGCGAATGACGTAGCGCAACAGGGCCTCCGGACAATCCGGTGTCGAGAGCGAGGTTTGACGCATCGCGACCGTGAACTCGTCGCCCCTGGATTGGCCCTCCGCCTCGATGCGGAAGCCGTCGTGCCGCGACAAGATCAGCAGGCCGCGATCGGCGCCGGCGTTTTGCAGCACGATCTTCATCAGCGTCTCGATCAGCTTCGGCAGCTCGATTTCACTTGAGACGGCCTGAGACGCCTTCACCACGGTGGTGACGTCCATATGCTGAATGGTCAGCCGGCTTCCGGAGCCGGTATCTTCGGCGACGTGGAGCCGAGGATAGAGGTGTTCGAGCTGCCTGACCTTCGGCTCGGCTCCCCAGCGAATGAATCCGTAGTGGGCGTCGCGCAGATAAGCATTGGCGATCTTGTCGAAGCCGCGCGTCGTATAGAAGCGCCCGGCGAGCTCATTTGCGATGGCCTCATTCTGAGGAAAGCCGTTTGCGTGCGCCGCGGCGATCGCCCGATCGTAGAATCGCATCGCATCGAGCTCGCGACCTTCGATGCGCGCCATTTCAGCCGAGATGAGAGCGGCGCGGTCGGTGAAGTCTTCCGGGCTGATCTCGGCCAATTGCTGAAGCTCGCGGTGGTGGCGGATCAGTGCGTCGAGATGCCGGGCTCGATCGCCCGGGGCGGCGACCTCGCAACACGCGCCTTCGGCCAAGGCCGCATAGAAGTGGAAGTCAATCCGATCGAACAGTGCTTTCGATGTCCACAAGAGCTTGTCGGCCTTTGCTGCGGCGGCGATGGCGGCGGGATCGTTGGCAAGCACACGTGCCTGCAGCTTGCGGGTCCAGTACCAGAATCCGGCCTGCTCTAGGTACGGCTCCGTCTCGAGACGACGTTCGAACTGCGCCTCGTTGAAGGCGGCATCGTCGAAGCTGCCGAATTTCGTGGTGAGGCCGCGCAGCGACCGGATGAGTTGCAACTGCCCAATAATTCGATCCGCCGCAAGGTCGACACGCGCCCGGCGTGCGAAATCGAGCCCCGCTTCGGCCTCCTGTTGCACTTCGGCAAGGGGGTCGCCGCAGGCGAGAAGGTGCGTCAGGAAGTGATGACGGGTGAAGCTCGCATAGTTCACGTCGCCGACTTGCTGCGCGGCGTCAAAGGCGCGCTTCAGCCACGGGCGGCCTGTCCTCACATCTCGCGTCCAGCTGCCGAAGCCGAGATAGACGCGGGCCTTGAACCGGTCCAGTCCGCGCGTCTCGACCAGATCGAGGCCGAGCCTGGCAAAACGATAGCCGGCAGCGTAGTCGTCGAAGTCGGGGCCGAGCACTGTGCCGAGCACGATATAGGCGAGGCACGACGCGTCGGAGTTGCCGTATTGCAGGCTGAGATTGGCCATGCGTCCGATGATCAGGCGACGCAGGCCCTCGTCGATGTACCAGGCTGGCGAAACCAGCACCGTAAGGACATCCATGGTTCCGCGCGCGACCGGATCGGCCATCTGCGGCAGATCGAGCAGGGCCTCGATCGGACGGTCACCGATCGCCTGCCACATCCGCTGATATTCTCGCTGGACTTCATCCGGCGTTGGGTGCGCGGACCAGTCGATACCGACGCGTCGCAGATAGTCGAGCGCGGTCTCGACGTCGCGATCGCTTGGCTCCATCCGCAGCCGGGTGACTGCCGCGAGATCGGGCAGGGTGGCGGCCCGCTCAGCCAGTTCTACGAGACGCAAGTTCGCAGCCGCGTGGTCGCCTGCGAGGAATTCGCATTCGGCGCGCTGGAGGGCCAGCGCGAAACTGAGCGTGTAATGTTGCTCCCAGCGATCCCGGGGTAGCATGGCCTCGCCAGCCGCGAAGTGAGCGTGCGCCATGGTGAAGGCCGTCGCGGCCTTGGCGCGGCGACCAGCCAGCAGATTGCGCTCCGCCAGCCTGACGCGCTCGTCGGGTGCGGTAATCAAGGCCGTGCCGCGGTTGAGCTGGCTGACGATCTCGAAGACGTCGTCCTCGACGGTATCAGGCGCGGCTCTCGCTGCGAACAAGCGGCCGATGCGCAGATGCGCCGCAGCCCGTTCCTGCTCCGGAATCAGCGCATAGGCTGCCTCCTGAAACCGGTCGTGGACGAAGCGGTAGGTGCCAGCTTGCGGCTCTACGAATTCCTGGCGAACGGCGGGCCACAGATCTTCGTTGACCTGATCTTCGGAGGTGCCGAGCACGACCGAAAGCACTGGCACCTCGGCGACATTTCCGAGGCAGGCCATCTGCTGCAGAGCCGTGCGTGTCGGCAGGGGCAACCGGGTGAGCTTCCCCAGCATGAGGTCGACGACATTGTCGGTGTATCGCTTGGCGTGAATGCGCTCGAGATCCCAGGACCAGCTGATCGCATCATGGTCGAAGGCAAGCAGGCCTTCGTCGACCAGCGAGAACATGAACTGGATGGCGAAAAACGGATTGCCTGCGGTCTTCTCGTGCACGAGCTGGATCAATGGCGCTGCTTGTCTGGGCTCGCAACGTAGCGTATCGGCAAGCAACTGGCCGAGATGCCTGCGGCCGAGAGGCGCGAGCGTGATCTCCACCACCTGTCGACCGCGCGCCTTGATCGCCTCGCGCATGCGCATGACCGGATGAGCGGAATCCACCTCGTTGTCGCGGTAAGCGCCGATCAGCATCAGGTGCTTCAGCTCTGACCGGGTCAGGATGTCCTCGAGCAGCTCGAACGTCGCCATATCGAGCCATTGCAAATCATCGAGGAACAGCACCAGGGGATGTTCGGCCCGCGCAAACACGCCGATGAACTGCTCGAGTACGCGGTGAAAGCGGCTTTGCGCGTGCTGGAGCGACAGCTCCGGGACAGGCGGCTGTTCACCGACGACGGCTTTCAGCTCCGGGACCAGATCCACGACGAGCTGTCCGTTTGGACCTAGCGCGTCTTGCAGGGCTTGGCGCCACTCGCTTAGCTCGGCTTCGCGTTTGCCGAGAAGGGGTCGGACGAGGCCCTGGAATGCCTTGGCAAGCGTGGCGTAGGGGATGTCGCGTTTGTGCTGGTCGAATTTGCCTGACGCAAACAAGCCGTGCGAAGGCACCAGCACCTTGTGCAGCTCGTTGACGACGGAGGATTTGCCGATGCCGGAATATCCGGAGACCAGCGCAAGCTCGGGCGCGCCGCTTCTGACGATGCGCTCGAACGAGGCGAACAGCATCTCGCGCTCGGCCGTTCGTCCGTACAGCTTCTCGGGAACGAGGAGCCGATCGGGCGTGTCGTGCTCGCCCAGCGGGAAGTCTTCGATGCGATGCCTAAGCTCCCATTCGGAAAGGCAACGTTGCAGGTCCCTCTCGGCGCCGCCTGCGGTCTGGTAGCGCTCCTCGGCCATCTTGGAGAGCAGTTTCATGATCAGCCTGGACACCGCACGGGGGACGTCGCCGCATCGCTTGGCCGGGGCTTCCGGCTCTCTTGCAACGTGACAATGCACCCATTCCATCGGATCACCAGCGACGAATGGCAACGAGCCGGTGACCATCTGATAGAGCGTGATGCCGAGCGAGTAGAGATCGCTTCGGGAGTCGATCGAGCGATTCATCCGCCCGGTCTGCTCGGGGGACATGTAGGCGAACGTACCGGCGATCTGCTCTTGCGCGGCTGCGGACAGCCGTTCGCGTGGGCGGCGGGTTGCGAAGCCGAAGCCGGTGAGGTGCACGCTGCCGTTGCTGCGGCTCACCAGGATATTTGCCGGTTTGATATCCTTGTGCACCAGTCCCTGTTGATGGACCTTGCCGAGCGCGGCGGCGATCTGGACCGCGAGGCGCAGGAAACTGCCCGTCTCCATGGGGGCGTCGGTCAGCCAGGTCAGTGGCTCGCCGCCGGAATCCTCGAGGACGAGAATGGTGCGGCCGTGATCCTGCAGCAGCTCGAGCGGCTTCGCCGCCCAGGCACTGTCCAGTTCGTCCTTCAGTGCAAATTCGTGAGCCAGCCGGTCGAGGCTTTGCGGGCTTGGATGCTCGGCGGCGGGAACGACGGCCAGCACAACCTGCCGTTCACCGTCAATGCGTTCGCGGGAGGTGCGGCACAGCAGAATCCCTTCTTCGTCGCAAAGAACCTGCGGACCGTGGGCCCAGCCGGTACCCATAAACGATGAAAGGTTCATGTCGGTAGACCATGCCGCCGCCGAGCCCAAGCGCGAGCTCAAGTCCGAGCCGAAGCGGGGCTCCCCCGGTACTTTGCCTCACCCTCCAATAGGCCGCCCCGATACGCGCCGTTACCGTTTCTTTTTCCGCGTGCGGGACGCATGACGGGCAGAACGCACATGCGACGTCTGGCACGACAGGGCTGGCCCCTCACGCCTTCATTCCAGCGCCCGGTTCGATCGACAAGGCCGGGCACCGTTAAATCGTATCATTTGCCTCAATCTCGTCAACGGACGGCCGACCCGACGACGCAAAGCGATGCGCATTCGAGCACACCGGCATGCAACAGAGGTCTCCTGCGGGCGATCTCGCAACCTAAGGGAGAATAAAAGCGTCCGTGATGAGCCGGCGAGAGAATTCAGCTTTTTCAATTGGTTAGATGTTGGTGCTGACCAAGCCCCCACGAACAAGTCCACGACGTCAAGTCCGGATCACAAAACCCTTCGCAAGGTGATTGCGCACAAAATAGATCATCGCGATTCCCGGCAGGACAGCGAGCACCGTCATGGCCATAACGAGCCCGAAATCGGTTCGAAAACCGAACAGGCCGTTGATGGCCATGGTGATCGGCTTGCCGCCGGTCGTGGTCAGGATGCGGGCCAGCACCACCTCCACCCAGGAGAAGACGAAGCAAAAGAACGCGGCGACGCCGATGCCGGGCGCAATCGCCGGAATGAGATGGCGAAAGAAGAAGCTTGGCAGCGAATGGCCATCCAGAAACGCCGTCTCGTCGAACTCGCGCGGCACCGCCGAGATAAAGCCTTCCAGGATCCAGATCGAGATCGGTATGTTGAAGACGCAATGGACCAGCGCGATGCCGACCGGTGTATTTGCAAGGCCAATCTGAGCGAACAGGACGAAGATCGGCAGCGACAGCACGACGGTCGGCGTGATCCGGAACACCAGCAGCAGGAAGAACAGCTGGCGATCGCCGGCGAAGCCGTAGCGCGCGAACGCATAGGCGGCCGGCAGTCCGACGCCGAGACACAGCGCGACATTCAGCACGACATAGATGATGGAGTTGACGATCGAGTCCTTCAGAGCGGCCGAATGCAGGATGTTCTGGTAGTTGACGAGGCTGAAATGCCCCTCCGCGATCCCGGCTCTCGGCAGCGTCGAGACGAAGCTGGTGATGATCGTCTGCGCCAGCGGCACAAGAATGAAGGCGCCGATCACGGCAAACAGGGCGATCCGCCCCCACGACGACGGCGCCCTCACGTGGTGAGCTCCTGGGTCGGCGGCACCGCGGGCGCTGGCGCGCTCGTCGCCGCCTTGAAGGTCCATGCGACCGTCAGCACGATCAGGAAGTAGACGATCGAGCGGGCCGCTGATGGTCCGTAGTTGAAGGACAGGATCTCCTCGCCGAGGTCGAGACTGAGAAATGCGGTGGCGCTGTCAGGGCCGCCTGCATTGATGCGGAACGCCTCGATATAGATCATGAAGCTGTCCATGAAGCGAAGCAGCACGGCCATCGACAGCACGGTCTTCATCTTCGGAAGCTGAATGAAGCGAAACACCTGCCATTGCGAGGCGGCGTCGATGGCGGCGGCCTGGTAGTAGGCGGGCGGAATGCTGGAGATGCCGGCATAGGCGAGCACGACGACCAGCCCCAGCCAGTGCCATGTGTCCATCACGACGAGCACGATCCAGGTGTGCAAGGCGTTGAACTTGTAATCGAAGCCGACGCCCAGCCACGCCAGCATTTTGCCGGCGAGACCCGCATTGGGATTGATGAAGTTGAGCCAGATCACCGGGATCATGTTCCAGGGCACCACCAGCGGCACGGTGATCAGAACGAGGACGGTGCTGACGATGAACTGGTTGGAACGCTGCAGCAGCAGCGCGATCCAGATGCCGAGTGGAAGCTGAATCGACAGCACGATCGCCGAGAACAGGAAGCTGCGTCCGAGGCTTGCGTAGAATCGTTCCGAGGTTACGATGTTCCGGTACCAGTCGACGCCGACCCAATACGGATTGTTCAGGCTGAACAGGTCCTGGAAGGAGTAATTGGTGACGGCAATCAGAGGCACGATTCCGACGAAGGTCACGATGACCAGCGCAGGAAGCACCAGGAACCAGGCTCTGTTGTCGTATAGCTTCATGTCGAACGATTGCAGTGGGACACGCCCGGTCACGAAAAAAAAGCCTCGATTGACACCGAGGCCTTCCCAGCATTCCGGATCGAGCCTGACCTAGCCTGTGATCTGGCGAAAATCCAAGAGGCTGCAGCGCAGCCCAGTTCCGCGCCGCAATCATGTGTCGAGGCGCCTCGTCAGCGCTGAGCGTCGCGTCTGTTTTCCGGATCGCTCTCTGGCTCCGAGATCAGCACTACCGGCTCGTCATAGCCCTGGCGGCTGCTGTAGAACACCAACGCCATCAGGCCGGCGCCGACGATGAGCGAGAACACGGCGCCGAGCGCCAATGCGACATAACCTGCTTCCGGAACCCTGGTATCCGTGCTGGTCCAGCCGAGATAGCCGAGAATGCAGGCTGCAAGGAGTAGTGCGCACATCACTGCAATGACGGCCCATCTGGCAAATTTGCCGCCTTCAGAGCCCGACGGCGCGACGGCCGGTCGATGGTCGGTGCTGGTCATGGATTCCTCCTCACACTATGGCGCAGTGGCCTTGGTCGCGATCGCATGCAACGCGCCGGTCAGCGCCGCGACGACGGGCGTGGCCGGCTCGCCGGCGCCGTGACGTTGTGCGAGAAAGGCCGGATCGTTGTAGGACAGCCAGGTCGCGCCCTGTTCGTCCTGCCAGACCAGGGCCTTAAGCGGCAAGTCGATGCCGGCAGTCTGCGCTTGTTGCATCAAGGGCGTGCCGACCTTGGCATTGCCGAAGATGAGCAGATCGGTCGGTCGCAGCGTCAGGTCGACGGCGGCCGCACCCGCGGCGTGATCGATGTGAGCGAACACGGTGAGGCCCCTGGCCTTCACCTCGGCCTCGAGCCGCTTCATCGTGTCTTCAGGTCCAAAATTGCTCTTGATGGAGATGAGTCCGTCCGCGGCCATGGCTTGCGTCTCCCATAAACATGTCGCTGCAATCAGCGCGACGATACCTATCAATGTCGACAGCTTCACGCTCACGCGCTCACTTCTTGTGAAACAGCTTCGCCGGGTCGAATTCCGGATCCGGAACGAAACCGTCGCGATTGGGCATCCTGATTTTCGGCAAGGAGTCCTTGTCGACCTTGCCGTCTGCCGGAACGATGCCGTTCAAGCTCAGAATGTAGGCGGTGACGGCGTAGGTCTCATCGGTGCTGAGCGAGCCCGGCGTCGGATACGGCATGGCGCGATGGATGTAATCGAACAGCGTCGTCGCATAGGGCCAGAAGCTGCCGACGGTCTTGACCGGCATGTTGGAGGCGAGCGTGCCCTGTCCGCCGACAAGACGATCCTTGATGCCGCCCTGGCCGTTCTCGCCATGACAGGCCGCGCAATTGTCGGCAAAAATCTGTTTACCTTGCGTTGCGGTGCCGCTGCCAGCAGGCAGGCCCTTGCCATCGGGACCGACGTCGATGTCCCACAGCTTGATCTCGTCAGGCGTTGCCGGACGACCGAAATCGAAGGCCAGCGCGGGCGCCGCGAGAAGGCCTGCGGTGAGGAGGCCGGCGTGAAGCACCTTGCTATGCGAGGACATTGCGGACCCTCCCGGCCTCGTCGATGCTCCAGCTCTGCTGGGCATTGTAGTGAAACAGCGCATTCGTCCCCATCGCGGCGATGAAGGATTTCCGGTCCGGCTGGACATTGCCTTGGTCGTCGGTGGAGCGGCTGACGATCGTGGTCGGCTTGCCGTCCCACACCCAATCCATCTGGAAGCGAACCTGCGCCTTGGGAAGCACCGGCAGGCTCAACTGCGCCTGCTTCCAGGTCTTGGCACCGTCGGTCGAGATCTCGACCTTTGCGATCTTACCATGGCCGCTCCAGGCAAGGCCGGAGATCCTGACGTATCCTGGTTGGATCTGCATCATGCCCGAGGGCTGGGTGATGACGGAGTTGGTGTCCATCCGCAGCTGGAATTGCCGTGCCTTGCCGTCGGCGAGCAACTGCGTGTAGCGCGCCGTCTCCCAGCGCGTCATCCATGGCGCGTTGCCGAATTTGAGCCGGCGCAGCCATTTGATGTTGAGGTTGCCCTCGAAGCCCGGCATCACCAGCCGCATCGGAAAACCGTGCGCGGGCCGCAGCGGCTCGCCGTTCTGGCCGTAGGCGACGAAGGCCTCGTTCACGATCTCGTCGGTGAGAGGAATGCTGCGGTCGACGCCGGCGCCGTCGCCGCCCTCGGCCAGCATCCAGGTCGAGCCCTTGTCCTTGGCGACGAGGTCGATCAGGAATTTGAGCGGTACGCCGGTCCATTCATTGGTGCTGACGAGGCCATGCGTGCTCTGCACCGTCAGCTCAGGGTCGGCCTTCTTCCAGTTTTCCCAGCCGTTTCCGGTGCATTCGATGAAGACAACACGCGAGATCGACGGCATCCGCTTGAGATCGTCGACGCTGAACACCAGCGGCTTTTGCACCATGCCGTGGATCAGCAGCCGGTGCTGTGCGGGATCGATATCGGGCACGCCGGAATGGCTGCGTTCGTAATGCAGATCGGTCGGCGTGATGTTGCCGACCAGCTTCTGATGCGGCGTCTTGGAATTGATGGCGTCGCTGGGATCGATATTGCGCTTGCCTGGCGAGGCCTCCGGGATGCGATCAATCTTGACGAAGTGGGATCGTTCGCTGTGTGTGCCGAGCTCGGCTCCGGGCCCGCGATCGGGGACATCCGCCAGCGATTCGGCATCGGCCGCCTCGGTCGCGGCCACGCCCAAAATGCCAGCCGACAGTCCTCCTACGAAGCCGCGGCGCGACATATTCGCAGGCCGTGACAACATTTCGATTGGCGTCTTGAACGTCATACGATCTCCCATCGGTCGTCGTGCTTTTTGGAAATTCCGATCGCGTCCATTGCGCGACGTTTACCGCACGCTGTGAAGATTGCTTGTTAGGTTGTGTTAGAAGGAGTGAGCCTGGCGCGCTCCCTCATTTTGCGCTGTTCAAGCTTCCTTGAACGCCTCGTGCGCGCGGGTCGAATAGACCAGAGCCGCGCCGGCGTTGACCGAGATGGCGGTTCCAAGCGCTTCGGCCAACTCGCTTTCGGTCGCGCCGTGCTTCTTGGCTTCGGCGGCATGGACAGTGATACAGCCGTCGCAGCGCAGGCTGATGGCGACGGCGAGCGCGATCAGCTCGCGCGTCTTAGCGTCGAGATGGGCGGTCTTGACGCCGGCGCCGCTCAGCGTCGCGTAGCCTTTGACCGTTTCCGGCGAGAGCTTTCCGATCTCGCCGACGCCGGCGACAAGCTGCCGGCGATAGGTGTTCCAGTCGAGCATTGCCATGTTAACCTCCATTGGTGTTGTTGCCTCGAATGTGCGGGCGCGTGCCGCTCACGGATATGGCCGGGCGGCTCGGGCTCATGTCTGGGCGGATCAAGGAGTGCTGATGTCGGAGGCTGAAGCAGCCGAACTGTTGAATGCCATGGTGCCGCTGTTCAGGATCCGCCCGGTGATCGAGGATTCCTGCCGGTTCGGCGGCAGCTGGGCGTCACCCCACGCGGCGAACGGCAGGGGATGGGCGCAATTCCATATGGTGACGCGTGGCTCCTGCGTGGTCGAGAGGCCGGGCTTGGGTCCGCAAAGGCTGGAGGCCGGCGACATTCTCCTGCTGCCTCACGGTGACAGTCATCTGGTGCGGAGCGAGGTGAAGGGCGCTGTAGGGCGGGTGTCGACCGAAATCCGCAATGGAGTGCGTCAGCGCGCCACGGTCGATGCTGCGGTCGATACCGAGCTGCTCTGCGGCCGGTTCCTGTTCGAAACCTCGGATGAGAATCCGCTGATCGCGGCTCTTCCCGACGAGATTATCTTGCGCACGGCCGGGGAGCCGCTGCTGGAGAGGTTTCGGCGACTGTTGCTCGACATCCGCGAAGAACTGGATGCGGGGCGGGCAGGCTCAGAGATGGTCGCGGCCGATCTCGCGAGGGCGCTGTTCGTCATGATGCTTCGTGACCACCTGACCGGGCAGGCTTCAGGCAACGGCACGCTTTCGCTTTTGCAGGACCGCACCACGGCCCGGGTCGTGTTGGCGATCCTTGGCGATCTCGCCCGCGACTGGACGCTCGACGAGATGGCTGAGGTTGCCATCGCCTCGCGTGCGACGCTGGTGCGCGCCTTTCAGAAGCGCGCAGCCGCGGCGCCGATGACGTTCTTGTCCGATCTCAGACTGGCGGTCGCACGCAAGCGCCTTGCCGGCACATTAGACCCGATCGCGAAGATCGCCCATGAAGTCGGTTACGCATCCGAAAGTGCCCTGAGCAAGGCCATCATGCGCAAATACGGCATGCGACCCGGCGCTTTGAGAGAGCCGGGTTCGCAGCCGCGTGCCGTCAGCTCCGATACCAGCTCGCAATATTCCACGTCGTGACGTCCCATCCCGAGATATCTGTCATCAGGCCATTGACGGCGCCGCCGACGATGTAGCGCGAGAGCAACGGCAGGAAGATGTTGGCCTCGCAGAAGATCTCGTCGACCTTGATCAGCAGCGCGGCGCGCTTGACCGGGTCGAGCTCGTTCTGCGCGGCCTTGTAGGCCTTGTCAGCGTCCAGATCGGACCAGCGCGAGACGTTGCGGCCGAGCCATTTGTTGTCCTTGTTGGCGATCTCCCAAGAGACACATTGGTTCAGGAATCGCTCCGGATCGGGCTGCGGTTGCGTCGCATTGTACATCTCCATGTCGCAATAGAATTTCGTGTAGGTGTCGGGATTGCCGGCGTCCGATGAGAAGAACACCGACGCGGTGACCGATTTGAGCTCGATCTCTATCCCGGCCTTCTGGCAAGCCTGCTTGATGATGGCTTGCGTCTTCTGGCGCGGTGCGTTGATCGAGGTCTGGAAGACGTATTTCAGCTGCTTGCCATCCTTCGCGCGGATGCCGTCGGCGCCCATCTTCCAGCCGGCCTCATCGAGAATCTTGTTCGCCTTGTCGATGTTGAACTCGTATTTCAGCTTGCCTGATTTGAATTGCGGGGGCTGGTTGACAAAGCTCGCCGTGGCGATCGCGGCGCGGCCGTAGATGAATTTCTGGATTCCCTCGCGATCGATCAGCAGGTTGAGGGCCCGGCGCACGGCCGGATCGGACAGCGTCGGGTGTTTCGTCCTGGCGTTGGATCGTTCGCCGTCGACCTCGGTCCAGGGGTCCGTGGTGTTGAGGATGATGAACTCGATGCCGCCGGCGGTCGTGTACTCGACCCTGCCTTTGCCACCCGTCTCCATGCGCTTGAGGATCTCGTCCTCGACCAGCAAATTCCAGGCGTAGTCGTATTCGCCGGTCTGCAGCACGGCGCGCGCCGCGGAGACCGCGTCTCCGCCGCCCTTGATCTCGAACGTGTCGAAAAAAGGCTGGTTCTTGACGTGATAGTCGGGATTGCGTTCGGCCCTGAGCAAATCGCCTGGCTTGAACTCGACGAATTTGTAGGGACCGGTGCCGACCGGCTTCAGATTGCCCGGCGCGTCGCGCGATTTCGCACCGGCATAGTCGCCGAAATGATGTTTCGGCAGGATCTGGCCGACCGCGCCGACGAAGGGGTCGGCCCAGAACGGGGTCGGTGCCTTGAAGGTGACCTTGACGGTGTGGTCGTCGATCTTCTCGACAAGGATGTCCTTGTAAGAGCCCGTGGTGTAGGCGGCCGTCGCGAGATCGGCGGCATAGGTCCAGGTGAAGACGACGTCGTCGGCGGTGAAGGGCTTGCCGTCATGCCATCTCACGCCCTGCTTCAGCTTCCAGATCACGGTGGTGCCGTCAGCAGAGAGGCCGCCATTCGCCTTGGTCGGGGTCTCGGCGGCAAGACAGGGGATGAGATTGCCTTCCTTGTCCCAGCCGGCGAGGGGCTCGAAGAAGATTCGTGAGGCGACCTGGTCCTTGGTGCCGAGCGCGAAATGCGGATTGAGCAAGGTGGGGGCCTGCCAGACCAGCATCCTGAGCGGACCGCCGCCGCCGGCTTTCGTCGGCTTGTAGGCCAGTGTGGCGTTAGCCATCGCCACGTCGTTCCAGAGCAGGATCTGGCTCGCAATTGGCGCCGTGATCCCGACCGTGGCCAAGCTCTGGATGAACGAGCGTCGAGACAGCGTGCCCTGCTTCACTTCCGCAATGAGCCCGCGGATATCGTTTTCGTCCATCAGATGACCTCCACCTGCCACAAGAACAGTCGTCACCGGCGGACCCATCATGTTGCATCGGGCGCGAGGCGGCAATGCCCACAAAGTGCGAATAGCCCGCGGCGAAATAGCAGGCGCGAATTCGAGTGGGCCATGTGTCTGCAGGTCGGCAGCTTCTGCCGGGACGGATTTGCCGGCGTGAAAGATCTGTTGCCCGGAATTCATGATAACCCCTTGATTGCAAGCGCTCTCGCTTCTGGCATGCGCATTGCACGCAGAACGTGCGTTCGCAGTGACAGTGGAGTTTTGGAATGAGCGTTAGCGGCACGAGCAGTATCGTCGGTGGAAGCGCGGCGAGTTCGTCGTCATCCGCCAGCCCGTCGAAATCGACCGACGGTTCGCAAGGGGACGTCTCGACTTTCGCCTCGCTGATGAACGACGGGACGCCATATGATGAAGTGAAGGTCAACCTACCGAACGGCATATCGGTCGGCCTCGTCCATTTCGGCGGCGGCGGCCTGGATAGTAGCGCGCTCAAATCCATCGAAGAGTTCGTGCAACATTTCGCCGACCGGCAGGTATCGGGAAGTTCGTCCTCCGCGACCGCCCAAAGGCAGAATGACGACACGCCCGATACCGTGGTCTTCGACAAGATCCATGTCGATCTCCCGAATGGATATTCGTTCGAGGTCGTTCACTCCTCCGGCAATCAGGCATCGGACAGCGCCAGCGTGATGAAAGAGCTCACCGAGGCGGCCGAGGAGCTCACCGAATCCTTCGCGCAATATTCACCGACATCCTCGGCTGCGTCCGCTTACGCCGCGCAGCAGGCGGCGTCGTCCGGTCGGACGAGCCATGTTGACGCGCAGAGTTGAGGCTCTCCGCACTCTCAACGCCGATATTGGGGCTGCGAGCCAAAGTTCCTGACGTCACCCCAGCGACACGGCTTCGCCGTTGCGCGGGGATGACGGATTTAGATGGAACGTGCCGCACGTTGTCGTGCGATCCGTGGGATGCGGCCATGCGCGCGGTTCCGCGCATCGGTATTCCGTTGCCCTGCACGCGCGGGCCTCATTATATTGGCGAACGATGCAACCGGAGCTGCCTGCGCGGCGCTCCGCGATTGAGGGCCACGCGATGGACGATACGATCGGCTTCCCCGACCCCGGCCTCGATTTGTCGGATGGATTCAAGCCGCACACCTCGCATTGGGGCGTGTTTTCGGCGCGCAACGGCAAAGCCGGGCTCGAGGTCAGACCCTATGGCGGCGATCCCGATCCGAATGGCATCATCGACAATTTCCCCGGCGCTCTTCGCCATCAGGCCCGTATTGCGCAGCCCGCTATCCGCAAGGGCTGGCTCGAACGCGGGCCCGGTCCCGATGACAGGCGGGGCCGCGACGAATTCGTTTCCGTCAGCTGGGAAAAGGCGCTGGATCTGCTCGGCGATGAGCTGGCGCGCATCCGCGACACGCGCGGCCCCGGCGCCGTGTTCGGCGGTTCTTACGGCTGGTCGAGCGCCGGACGTTTGCATCATGCGCAGAGCCAGGTCCACCGTTTCCTCAACATCGCGATGGGCGGCTATGTCCGCTCGGTGAATTCCTATTCGTCGGGCGCCTCTTCCGTGCTGTTGCCGCAGATCATGGCGGGCTACGAGGACATCACCAAACGCAACGTCACCTGGGAGCAGATTGCTGAAGAGACCGAGATCGTGCTCGCATTCGGCGGCATGGCGCTGAAGAATTCGATGGTGGCCGGCGGCTCGATCAGCAAGCATGTCGAACGCGGTGCAATGCAAGCGGCGCGCAAGCGCGGCTGCGAGTTCATCCTGATGAGCCCCCTGCGGGAGGATTTGCCTGTCGAGGCCGGCGCCGAATGGATGACCTGCATCCCCGGCACTGATACCGCGCTGATGCTCGGCATGGTCCACACGCTGGTCAGCGAAGGCCTACACGATCAGGCCTTCCTCGACCGCTACACGGAAGGGTGGCCGGTGTTTTTGCGTTACCTCACCGGCGAAAGCGATGGTCAGCCAAAGCATGCCGAATGGGCCGCCGCGATCTGCGGTGTCGATGCCGACGCGATCCGCGTGCTGGCGCGCCGGCTTGCCGGCAAGCGCGCGCTGATCACCGTCTCGCACTCGCTCCAGCGCGCCGAGCATGGCGAGCAGCCGGTCTGGATGGGCATGGTGCTGGCGGCAGCGCTGGGCCAGATCGGCCTTCCCGGCGGCGGCTACGCCTATTCGCTTGGCGCAATCGGCTATTACGGCCGCCGCGTCAACGACGTGCCCGGGCCGACGCTGGGGCAGGGCCGGAATGGTGTCAGGGATTTCATCCCGGTGGCGCGCATCGCCGACATGCTGCTCAGTCCCGGCAACACCTATCGCTACAATGGCGAGACGCGCACCTATCCGGACATTCGCCTGGTCTATTGGGCCGGCGGCAATCCGTTCCATCACCACCAGGATATCAACCGCCTGCGCAAGGCCTTTGCGAAACTCGACACGCTGGTCGTGCACGAGCTCGCCTGGACCGCGACCGCGCGCCATGCCGACATCGTGCTGCCGTCGACTATGACGCTTGAGCGCGAGGACATCGGCTACTCCAGCAACGATCCCCTGATGGTCGCGATGCACCGCATCGCCGAGCCGTTTGGGCTCGCGCGCGACGACTACGAGATCTTCGCCGATCTGGCCGATCGCCTCGGCGCCCGTGAGCCCTTCACGGAGGGACGCAGCTCGCGGCAATGGCTGGAGCATCTCTACGAGCCGACCCGCGCCTCGCTCGCCAAGCGCGGCCTGGAGGCTCCGAGCTTCGAGGAATTCTGGAAGCGCGGCAGCCTGGTGGTGCCGCAGCAGCCCGACGATGGTGGCCGCTTGCGCAGTTTCCGCGAGGACCCGGTCGCGCATCCGCTGCCGACGCCGAGCGGACGCATCGAAATCTATTCCGCGAAGATCGCCGGCCATGGCGATGCGGATTGTCCGGGCCATCCGGTGTGGCTCGAGAAGACCGATATGCCCAAACCTGGGGCGCCGTGCTTCCTCGTCGCTAACCAGCCGGTAACGCGGCTGCACAGTCAGCTTGATTTCGGCGGACATTCGCTCGGCGCCAAGCATCGCGGCCGCGAAGTCGCGCGGATGAATCCTCGGGATGCTGACGCGCGTGGCATCAAGAACGGCGACATCATTCGCCTGTTCAATGAGCGCGGCGCGTGCCTGGCCGCGGTGCATGTCACTGACGACATCGCGCCCGGTGTCGTGCAATTGCCGACCGGCGCGTGGTACGACCCGATGGACCCCGAGGACGACGCGCCGCTTTGTGTTCACGGCAATCCCAACGTGCTCACCCGCGACATCGGCACCTCGTCCTTCGCGCAGGGCTGCACCGGCCAGCTCACCACGGTGGAGCTGGAGAAATTCACCGGCAACCTGCCGCCGATCCGGGCGTTTGATCCGGTGTAGCCACACATGGCAGCCGAACGTGCGAGCGCGTCAGCGCGCGTTCGCGATCGTCACCGCGGCGTCCACCGCATTCTCCAGGATCTCATCGGACAACTGCTTGTCGTTGACCGCGCGCGCCAATTGCAGTGCGCCGACCATGGTCGAATAGATCGTGATCGCCTTGCGCCGTCGCTCGTCTGCGGTGCCTTGCCTGATCTGCTCCGCCATCAGCCCGACGATGTCGGAGACCTTGCCGGTGAAGGCATCGCGTGTTGCCTTGGGATGCCGCGCGATCTCGGCGACCAGCGCGGCAGTCGGGCAGCCGCTGTCGGCGCGATCGCGGTGACGCGCTGAGAGATAGTCGCGGATCACGGTTTCGACCGCGATGCCACTCTCGAGATTGGCCTTGTGGCGCTCCTGGCGCCGGGTGAGCACGTCCACGAGCACCTCCCGCACCAAATCCTCCTTGGAGGCGAAGTGGGTGTAGAAGGCGCCGTTGGTGAGACCGGCCTCCGACATGATGCCGGCGAGGCCGACCGCGGCGATTCCGCTCTCGCGGAACTGGGCGGAGGCGACATCGAGGATGTGCCGGCGGGTTTCGTCCTTGTGTCCTTTTTCGTAGCGCATGGCCTCAACTCCCTCCCGATGCCCGGCCTGAAATCCATGGCCACGACATCGTGAGCGATTAGCTATTGCATTACGATCATAATAATACATTATGATTATAATTCAATAGCTGCTGCGGCAGCCTCGGAACGGAACAGGACCTCAGGAATGTCAGTCGAGGACGTCGCCGCATCATCAATGCCGACCATGGAGGTCCCGGCGCGTAGCGCGGCAGCGCCTCGCCCGGCAGTGACGTCCGCGGACCCGCGGCGCGCCGCGCTTCTGACCGCGCCGATCCTGCCGACGCTGATCAAGCTCGCGGCACCGACGGTGATGGTGTTGGTGGCGCAGACGGCGGTGAACATCGCCGAAGCCTATTATGTCGGCTATCTCGGCACCGATGCGCTGGCGGGCGCCGCGTTGGTGTTTCCGATCTTCATGCTGATGACCATGATGTCGAATGGCGGGTTCGGCTCCGGCGTCGCCTCGTCGGTGGCACGCGCGGTTGGCGCCGGGCGCCGCGACGATGCCGATGCGGCGCTGTTCCACGCCATCTTGCTTGCGATCATTGCGGGAGGGCTGTTCACGCTTGGGGTGCACTTCGGCGGTCCGGCGCTGTTCCGAACGCTCGGCGGCCGAGACGGCGCACTCGATGCGGCCGTCACCTATTCCAGCTATCTGTTCGCCGGCGCCATTCCGGTGTGGATCGTGAACCTCCAGGCCGCCGCGCTGCGCGGCTCCGGCAACGTCAAGGTGCCTGCGCTGGTGACGCTGATCGGCGCGATCGTGACCATTCCCGTCTCGCCTTTGCTGATCTTCGGCTTCGGACCCGTCCCAAGCCTCGGCATCGGCGGCGCCGGCATTGCCTTCGGTCTCTATTACGGTGCGGCGATGCTGTTCCTGTTGCGTTACATGTCCTCGGGCGCATCCGGCCTGCGGCTGCACATCGCGCCGTTGCGTGCAAAGATCTTTGGCGACATGCTCAAGGTCGGCATCCCCACCGCGTTCAATGCCGTGCTGACCAACCTCACCGTCATCCTCGTCACCGGTGCGGTCGGCCTGTTCGGCACCTCCGCGCTTGCCGGCTACGGCATCGCCTCGCGGCTCGACTACATCATGATTCCGCTGCTGTTCGGCATCAGCACGGCGACGCTGACCATGGTCGGCGTCAATATGGGCGCGGGCCAGACCGCGCGCGCGCAACGGATCGGCTGGGTCAGCGGCGCCGCCGGCATGATCATGACCGGCTCGATAGGGCTACTGGTGGCGATCTTTCCGACCGCCTGGCTGCATCTGTTCAGCCACGACACAGGCGTCGTGAGCGAAGGCATGACTTACCTGCGCATCGTGGCGCCGGCCTATGCCGCGCTGGGTTTTGGTTTCGTGACCTCCTTCGCGGTCCAGGGCACGGGCCGCGCGCTGGGCCCGCTCGCCGGCTCCATCGCGCGCATCCTGATTGCGGCTGGTGGCGGCTGGATCGCTGTCGCAAGCTTCGGGGCAGGAATGACCGGGCTTGCCACCATGGTCACGGTATCGCTCGCGGCCTACGCTGCGATCTGCGTATGGATCATGCTGTCACCGTCGACCTGGCGCGCCGAGCCGCGCGCCTAGGAAGGGTTGCGCGCCGCTCGCCCCTGCCTCAGTTTGCGTTCATTTCCCATTTCGCGGCGAACGGAGAAGCGTTGCCCGCCGCCGGTGCCAAATATGAATTTCCATTTCATTGATTTCGTCCGGCGGAGAAGCGAATACGGTTCCAATTGTTGTCGCTGAGTCATGGAGACCAAGATGTCGTTTCGCCCCGCCCTGATCCTCGCAACCGTGCTCGCCGCCTGGTCGGCAGCAAGCTCAGCCGAGACCATCAAGATCGGCGTGACGCCGGGTCCGCATGCGCAGATTCTGGAGGCCGTGAAGCCGATCGCCGCCAAGCAGGGGCTCGTCATCCAGCTGATCGAGTTCTCCGACTATGTGGTGCCGAACGCCGCGCTCGATGCCGGTGAGATCCAGGCCAATTCCTTCCAGAACCAGCCTTACCTGGACAACCAGAAGGCCGATCGCGGCTACAAGATCGAGTCCGTCGCGCTGACCGTCAACTTCCCCATCGGCGTCTACTCCAAGAAGCACAAGGCTTTCGCCGACATTCCTGAAGGCGGCAAGGTCTCGATCCCCAACGATCCGACCAATGGCGGCCGCGTCCTGCTGCTGCTGCGGGACAAGGGCGTGATCAAGCTTAAGGACGGTGTCGGCTTCAAGCCGACCGTACTCGACATTACCGAGAATCCCAAGAAGCTGAAATTCATCGAGGTCGACGCTGCTCAGGCCCCGCGCGCGCTCGACGACGTCGACGCCGCCGCGATCAACACCAACTATGCAACCCAGGCGGGCCTCGATCCCGTCAAGGATCCGATCCTGCGCGAGGACCCCAAGGGACCCTACGTGAACCTGATCGCGGTGCGCAGCGCCGACAAGGACAAGCCCTGGGTCAAGACCCTGGTCGACAGCTACCACACACCCGAGATCAAGGAGTTCGTCCTCACCAAGTTCAAGGGCGCGGTGCTGCCGAGCTGGTAGGCAGCCTGCCTAGCCAAAGTTCTGCGTGGGGTACCGATCCCGGCGGGCAGCCTTGCACATTGCCCGCTTGTTTCCTGCTCCAGCAACCGACATCATCGGGACCCATTCTCGCCCGACGGGGTCGTATGAAACGCTTTGCAAACCTGAAACGCCTCGGATTCTTCACGCGCCTGCTTGATGAGGCCCCGCCGGCCGAGCGCTATCGCAATGCCGCCGAGCAGATCGTGCGCGCCGAGAAGGCCGGTCTCGATTCCGCGTGGATCGCGCAGCACCATTTTCACGAGCGTGAGGGCGGCCTGCCGTCGCCCTTCGCCTTCCTCGGCTATGTCGCAGCCCAGACCTCGCGCATCCGCCTTGGCACCGGCATCGTCACTCTGCCGCTGGAGAGCGCGGTGCGGGTGGCGGAGGACGCAGCTGTCCTCGATCTACTCTGCAACGGCCGCTTCGAGCTCGGGGTCGGCACCGGTGGTAACCCATCGGCGTTCGCTGCCTTCGGCCTCGATGGCACTCAGCGCAACGAGATTTTTGCGCGCAATCTGGAGGTGGTCCGCAAGGCACTGACCGGCAAGCCGCTCGACGGTGGCGACACGCTCTACCCGCAGCGGCCGCAACTGGACAAGCGCATCTGGCAGGCGACTTTCTCGGTGGCGGGCGGCGCCCGCGCCGGCAAGGCCGGCGACGGCCTCTTGCTCTCGCGTACCCAGCCGCGGACCAAGGATGCGCCAAACGCTACCCTCGCCGAGATCCAGAATCCGATCATCGACGCCTATCTCGAAGCGCTGCCATCAGGGGCCGAGCCGCGCATCATGGCCTCGCGCAGCGTCTTTGTCGCGGACGATCATCGCGAAGCGATGCGGCTTGCCGATATCGGGCTACGCCGGGCGCTCCCGCAATTCATGAAGAGCGGTCACCTTCCCCCGGGCGAGACACTGGAGGAGATGATCACGGCGTTCGACACCCATGTCGGCGGCGCTAGCGAGGTGATCGCCTCGCTGCGCACGGACGCCACGCTGGAGCGGATCACCGACCTCGTCTTCCAGGTCCATTCCGTCGATGCGCCGCACCCCCAGGTGCTGCGCTCGATCGAGCTGGTCGCGGAGAAGGTTGCGCCGGCGCTGGGCTGGACCAGGACAGCGCCCGAAGTGGCCTTGGCCGGCTAGTCGGATTTGATGGATTGCATGAGGCTTTATGATGAGTACGCCTGACATCATCGACACGCTTGTCGGAATCGAGCCGGGATCGGCGCTGGACGCCATTCGCGGAAAGCGCATGCAAGCGCGCGAAAACGC
The DNA here is from genome assembly GCF_028128895.1 of Bradyrhizobium sp. CCBAU 11434. NCBI lineage: Bacteria > Pseudomonadati > Pseudomonadota > Alphaproteobacteria > Hyphomicrobiales > Nitrobacteraceae > Bradyrhizobium > Bradyrhizobium sp. CCBAU 11434. The sequence goes on along the minus strand of NZ_LBJX01000001.1, from coordinate 198,125 downwards.
GCAGAAGAGCTATCTTTCGCTGTTCGAACCGATCGATGCCGGCGATTTTTCGTTGCTCGAACGCGCCGCGGTCGCGGCCTTCGTGACCGGACTCCATGGCGAGTCTCCCGTTGCCAGCTTCTATCGCGACAAGCTTGCCGCGACCGCCGGCGGCGCGGCTCTGGTTAAGGCGATCGACGCCGAGATTGCACGCGGCAAGACCTCCGGCCCCTATGGCTCGTTTCCGGCGGGACCGCTCTCGATCGAGAACACGGCAGGCCTGATTTATCGCGTGGACGCCGCGAGCAAGTCCGCCCTCAGCCCCCGGCTGGTCGCGGCACTCGAGCATGCGCATTTGCTCGTGTTCCGGCCGCGCGATGCGGCATCCAGCGACATGAAGGCGTTGCTCGCCGCCGGCTGGTCGACCACCGGCATCGTCACCTTCTCCCAACTCGTCGCGTTCCTGTCGTTCCAGGTGCGGGTCGTCAGCGGCTTGCGCACGCTTGCCGCCGCGAACGCATAAGAGGAGGCCGCCATCATGAGCGCCACCGTCAATCCGCCCGTCGTCTTTACCCAGGATGAGCTCGGCTGGGTCTCCTGGATCGAGCCATTGCCGGAGGCCGAGCTCACCGAACGGCATTTCAACGGCTTGGTCGACCGCGCCCGCGCCAAGTCGGAATATTTCCGCCTGCTGGTGCGCGATCCCGAGGTGCTGGAAGCCCGCACCAAGACCGACAAGGACATCTTCTACAACGTCGCCGACGGCCTGCCGCGCGCCGAGCGCGAGCTCGCGGCGGCCGCGACCTCGCGCTACAACGGCTGCATCTATTGCGCCTCGGTGCATGCGCGCTTCGCCAGCACCTATTCCAAGCGCCGCGAGGACGTGCAGAAGCTGCTCGATGAAGGCGTCAAGGCCGATCTCGGCGAACGCTGGAACGCCGTGGTGAAGGCGTCGGTGGCGCTGGCCGCGACGCCGATCGCGTTTGGCCCTGACAACATCAAGGAGCTGCGCAGTGCGGGCCTTGACGATGCCGAGATCGTCGACGTCATCAACGGCGCCTCGTTCTTCAACTGGGCGAACCGGCTCATGCTGTCGCTGGGCGAGCCCTCGAAATAGGCAATTTCACCGGCACAAGACTTGCTGCTTGTTTTCAACACCTGAGTGGATGGAGCCGTGCATGAGCAACATCAATCGCCGAACCCTGGTCAAGGGCTCACTGGCCGCCATGATGGCGGGCGCAGTCTCCTCCCGCAGCGCCTTCGCCGACACCGATCCGATCATGCTCGGCGTCAGCGGTCCGCTGACCGGGCCGAACGCGCAATATGGCACGCAATGGAAGCAGGGCTTTGATCTCGCGCTCGACGAGATCACGGCCGCCGGCGGCATCAATGGCCGCAAGCTTGCCTATCAGTTCGAGGACAGCCAGAGCGATCCACGACAATCGGTCGCGATCGCCCAGAAATTCGTGTCCGATCCCAAGATCGTCCTGGAGCTCGGCGACTTTTCCAGCCCCGCCTCGATGGCAGCCTCGCCGATCTATCAGCGCGGCGGCCTGGTGCAGTTCGGCTTTACCAATTCGCATCCCGACTTCACCAAGGGCGGCGACTTCATGTGGAGCACGTCGGTCAGCCAGGCCGACGAGCAGCCGCTGTTGGCGCGCTATGCGGTGAAGAGCCTCGGCCTGAAGAAGCTAGCGGTACTGCATCTCAACACCGATTGGGGCCGCACCAGCCGCGACTACTTCAACAACGCCGCCAAGGAATATGGCGCGGAGATCGTCGTCACCGAAGGCTATATCGCCGAAGAGCGCGACTTCCGGTCCACGCTGGTGCGCGTGCGTGATGCCAATCCCGATGGCCTGGTCCTGATCTCCTATTACTCCGACGGTGCGCTGATCGCGCGCCAGGCGCGGCAGGTCGGGCTCAAGCAGGTGATCTGCGCCGCGAGCTCGGTCTATTCACCTAAGTTTATCGAGCTTGGCGGTGATGCCGTTGAGGACGTCCATGTCGGCACGCGCTACTTCCCGGAAGATCCGCGGCCCGAGGTGCAGAAGTTCATCGCCGGCTTCAAGAAGAAGTACAATGGTCTCGAGCCCGATGCCTTCAACGCCTACGCCTATGACGCCATGAACATGGCCGCGGCCGTGCTGAAGATCGGCGGCACCGATCGCAAGGCGATCCGCGATGCCTTCGCCAAGGTGAAGGACGTCCCGAGCGTGATCTTCGGCACCGCGACGTTCGACGTCGCCACCCGGCGCGTCAAGGGCGCGATGAATGCCGAGCTCGTCGTACGCAAGGGCCAGTTCGCGCTTTGGGACGGCAAGCCGACCTGATCTCTTGGCCGGAGCTCCAGCTCCGGCCTTTCTCCCTTCATTAGGAACCCTGCGTGTCTTCCTGGCTCGACTACACCATCAACGGGCTGATCGTCGGTAACGTCTACGCCCTGGTTGCGGTCGGGCTCGCGCTGATCTTCGGCGTCAGCCGGCTGATCAACTTCGCGCAGGGCTCGATCTACCTCGTCGGCGCCTATATCGGCTGGGTCGCGGTGGTGCAGCTGCACACGCCGCTGCCGCTCACGATCATTGTCGTCGCGGTGGTGGCCGCGGTCGTCGGGCTGATCATCGAGCGGTTCGGCCTTCGGCCCCTTCAGAACTCGGTGCGCATCGCGCCGCTGCTGGCGACCATCGGCATCAGCTTCGTGCTCGATCAGCTGGTCATGCTGACCTTCTCGCCCAATCCGCGCGCGCTGCCGAGCCAGTTGCCGGATGTGCGATTTCAGGTTGGCGGCGGAACCATCGGGCCGCTGGATCTGCTGATCGCCGGCGTCGGGATCTCCAGCGCGCTGCTGCTGTTCGTGTTCCTGCGCTATACCAAGCTTGGCTGGGCGGTGCGCGCCGCCTCGCAGGACCGCGACGCCGCGATGCAGATGGGCGTCGATGTCAACCGCGTCAACCAGACGGTGTTCGGGATCGCAGCGGCGCTCGGTGGTGTCTCTGGCCTCTTGGTCGGCATGTATTACAACCAGATCGACACCGCGATGAGCCTGCAGGCGACGCTGAAGGGCGTCGTGGCTGAGGTGGTCGGCGGTGCCGGCAATGTGCCCGGCGCCGTGATCGGCAGCATGCTGCTTGGCCTTGTCGAGAGCTACGGCGTCGCCGTGTTCGGCACCAGCTATCGCAATCTGTTCGCCTTCCTGCTGTTGGTGGTCGTGCTGGTGCTGCGGCCGAACGGCCTGTTTGCCAGCGCCCGGCAGGCGCCGCCGGAGCCACTCACTGGCACCTTTATCGCGCCGAGCCGGCCAGTGCGTATTCCGCGCTGGGCCCTGGCTGTCGCAATCGTCGCATTGGCGATCCTGCCGCTGCTGCCGGTGTCGTTCTACATCCTCCAGACGCTGATCAACGCCTGGCTGCTCGGTATGCTCGCGCTCAGCCTGACGCTGGTGGCCGGCACGATCGGCCAGGTCTCGCTCGGACACGCCGCGCTGCTCGCGATCGGTGCCTATACGTCCGCGCTGCTGTCGCTGACATTGAACGTGCCTGTTGGCCTCGCCATCATGGCCGGCGGCCTGATGAGCGCCGCACTCGGCACGATCCTGATCTCGCCATCCTTTCGCCTGCGCGGGCATTACGTCTCGATCGCGACGCTCGCCATCGGCGAGATCGTGTCGCTGGTGATCCTGAACTGGGAAAGCGTCACGCGCGGGCCGATCGGCATTTCCGGCATCCCGCCGCTCTCGCTGTTCGGCTACGACCTGATCAGCCCGGCCTCGGTATATTGGTTCGCCTTCGCCGTGATGGTCGTGCTCGCGCTGCTTCAGGCGCGCCTGCTGGGCTCGCATCTCGGCCGCTGCTTTCGTGCCATCCGCGATGACGACATCGCCGCGCGCGCCTATGGCCTTAGCCTCAACCGTTACAAGTCGCTCGCCTTCATCTTCGGTGGCTTCGCAGCGGGCGTCAGTGGCGGCATCGCCGCGCATCTCTATTCCTACATCAATCACGAGACCTTCAACACGCAGCAATCGATCCTGGCGCTGACGGTCGTGATCCTCGGCGGCCTCGGCAACGTCGTCGGCGCGATTCTCGGCGCAGTGGCGCTGGTCGGCCTGCCCGAAGTGTTCCGGATCGCGGCGGAGTACCGCATTCTGATCTACGGCATCGTGCTGCTCCTGCTCGTGCGATTCAGGCCGCAAGGCCTGTTGGGGACGATCTGATGGCGGAGGCGCTCGCACCGCTGTTGTCCCTGCGCGGGCTGACGCGCCGCTTCGGCGGCCTCACCGCCGTCGACGGCATCGATCTCGATCTCGCCAAGGGCGGGCTCGTCAGCATCATCGGCCCGAACGGCGCCGGCAAGACCACGCTGTTCAATCTGGTCACCGGGCTCGATCGGCCGGATGGGGGCACAGTCAGCTTCGAAGGGCAGGACATCACGGGCCTTTCGCCGGAGCGGCTCGCCGCGCAGGGCATCGCGCGCACGTTCCAGCTCGGCCGCGTCTTCGGCAATCTCAGTGTCATGGACAACGTCCTGATCGGCGCGCACACACGCTTGCGTGCCGTGAAGCCGGCCGTGCCTGTGATCGGTCCGCTGCTGGAGCTGGGCCTGGCGTTGCTGCGTCCTTCAAGCGTCAAGGCCGAGGAAGAGCGGCTGCGCGAAGACGTCAAAGCCATTCTCGCCCGCTTCGGTGAGCGGCTGCTGCCGCGGATCGACCAGCCGGCCTACAGCCTGTCCTATGCCAACCGCCGCCGCGTCGAGATCGCGCGCGCACTCGCGCTGAAGCCGCGTCTCTTGCTGCTCGACGAGCCGACCGCCGGCATGAACCCGAGCGAGACCGCGGAGATGCAGGCGCTCGTCGCCGAATTGAAAGCAGAAGGGCTGACCATTCTCCTGATCGAGCACAAGCTCGAGATGGTGATGCAGCTCTCCGATCGCGTCATCGTCATGGACGAGGGTAAGAAGATCGCGGAAGGGCCGGGCGAGCAGGTGCGTGGCGATCCCAAGGTGATCGAGGCCTATCTCGGCCACGGGCTGTCAGGAACAGCGGAGCAGGAGAGTGCGGCATGACCACGGGCGCACCCGAACCACTGCTGGCGTTGACTGATGTCAACACGTTCTATGGCCAGGCCCAGGTGCATTTCGACCTGTCCATCACCGTGGGCCGCGGCCACATCGTCTGCCTGCTCGGCGGCAACGCCAGCGGCAAGTCGACGACGATGAAGATCATTCTTGGCCTGGTGAAGCCACGCTCGGGCGAGGTGACGTTCGACGGTGCCTCGCTGATCAGCCTCACCACGCCGCAGATCGTCCGCCGTGGCATTGCCTCGGTGCCCGAGGCGCGGCGGCTGTTCGCCGACATGAGCGTCCGCGAGAACATCCTGATGGGCGCCTTCGTGCGCAGCGACCGCGACGCCGTGGCGCAGGATCTCGACAAGATGCTGACGCTGTTCCCGAAGCTTGGCCAGCGGCTGTCGCAGCGCGCGGGCTCGCTGTCAGGCGGCGAGCAGCAGATGGTGGCGATGGCGCGCGCGCTGATGAGCCGTCCGCGCCTGATCGTGATGGACGAGCCGACCATGGGCCTGTCGCCGCTCTATGTCGACCGCGTGCTCGAGCTGATCCGCACCATCAACCAGGACGGCGTCTCGATCTTCATGGTCGAGCAGAACGCCAGCCTTGCGCTCGAAATCGCGCATGAGGCTTATGTGCTCCAGACCGGCAAGATCGTGCTCTCGGGCCCGGCGCGCGCGCTGAAGGATGACCCTCGCGTGCGCGACGCCTATCTCGGCGGCAGCGAAGCCGCGTAAGGCGGCTATGCGCGAATGCCGCCTCGGCGGTTCGGGTTTTGCGCTGGTCAGTGTGACAATTATCTGAAAAGATCATACCGTTGACGCAATGGGGCGCGCGGCGGAATGCGTGACGTGACGAGATGGTCTGTGCGGGCGGCTGAGCCCGGAATGGTGCTGCTGTTCGGCGGCCTCGTCGCCGCCAATGTCGCCGTATGGGCCTGGGCTTTCGCGGCGTTCGGCGAGCTGCCGGCGGTGATGGCGACTGCGCTGCTCGCCTGGGTGTTCGGCCTGCGCCACGCCGTCGATGCCGACCACATCGCCGCCATCGACAATGTCGTGCGCAAGCTGATGCAGGCGGGCGATGCGCCGCGCAGCGTCGGTCTCTATTTCGCGCTCGGTCACTCCACTGTGGTCGTGATCGCGACCATGCTGCTCGCGCTCGGCGTCGTCAGCCTTGGCGGTGGCAGCCTGTTGAAGGATATCGGCAGCCTGATCGGCACCTCGGTGTCGGCGCTGTTCCTGCTGGCGATCGCCGCGATCAACCTTGTCATCTTCGCCGGCCTGTGGCGAACCTTTCGCGCCGCGCGCGAGCAGGGCGTTCATGACGCCGCCGGGCTCGAGGCGCTGCTCGCGCATCGCGGCTTTCTCGCGCGCCTGCTCGGCCCGATGTTCCGCCTGGTGACGAAGCCATGGCACATGTTTCCGCTCGGATTGCTGTTCGGCCTCGGCTTCGACACCGCAACCGAGGTCGGGCTGCTCAGCATCTCCGCCACCGAAGCGGCACGTGGTGCTTCGCTCGCCGACATCCTGGTCTTCCCCGCACTGTTCGCGTCAGGCATGGCGCTGGTCGATACCGCCGACTCCGCGCTGATGGTCAGCGCCTATCGCTGGGCCTTCGTAGATCCCATGCGCAAGCTCTGGTACAACCTCACGATCACTGGCGCGTCCGTCGCGGTCGCGCTGTTGATCGGCGGCATCGAGGCGCTTGGCCTGATCAGCGACCGGCTTGGACTTAATGGTGGCGTGTGGGCGTTGGTCGATAGCCTGAACGAGTCGCTCGCCAATGTCGGTTTCGCGGTGATCGCGCTGTTCGGGATCGCCTGGCTCGTCTCGAGCCTACTTTATCGCCGTATGTTCGCGGCGGCGTGACGGCGTCAGGCCGACGCCGCGCTCGGCATTTGCTCGGCCGGCTGATCGTCGCCGTTGGGATCGCCAGGTGCGGTCGCCCAGGCCAATTCCACCAGTGTGACGATTCGGCGGCCGCCGCCGTCGAGCTGAACGACGATCAGGCCCTGCTCCTCCATATAGCCAAGCAGGCGCTGGGCCCGGCGCAGCGAATGCGAGCCATAGGCGCGGGCGATGGCGATGTCGCCGGGGCAGGGCCAGCCTTCCTTGGCCGCGCGCGCGAGCATCATGAACACGCCCTGCATGTCGTCGGGCAGGATCGAGGCGCGCAGCGTCACCTCCCGCCAGGAATCGTCCCCGGCAATGTCCGTGCCGAGGCCCGCGCGCGCATGCGTCAGCATGCGGCGGAATTCGGTAAGGTCAGGCACGGACGCGCCGAGGCCTTCGATGCGGCAGCGGACCACGAACTCCTGATAGAGCACGCCGATGGCGCGGAAGCCGGCATCGGGCGCGGCCAGCACCGCGCGCAACGTCCGGTCCACGCGCTCGCGCCGTTCGGCGAGCTCTGCGGCACTGACCGGCTCCTCGACCTCTTCAGTGCTGATTTCAGGCGCTGCCGCCTTGGCCGCACGAAGCTGCTCGAGCAGATCAGGCGCAGGCCGGCGCTGCGGCCGGCTGGCGTCCGGCGGCGGCGCAGCCAGGATCACGGCGCGCGCATCTTCCAGCGTCGCTTCGGGCAGCGGCATCAGCCGCGGCGTCGAATTGCGCGGGGATGTTTCGGTTGGGCCGATATTCAGGCGCAAGGGGCGGCGCGATAGCGCCGGTCCCAGCGCCATGAACTGCCCGCGTTCGAGATCGCGAAAGGCTTCGGCCTGCCGCCGCTCCATGCCGAGCAGATCAGCGGCGCGCGCCATGTCGATGTCGAGGAAGGTGCGGCCCATCAAAAAGTTCGACGCCTCGGCCGCGACATTCTTGGCGAGCTTGGCCAGACGTTGCGTCGCAATGATGCCGGCAAGGCCGCGCTTGCGGCCGCGGCACATCAGATTGGTCATGGCGCCCAGCGACAATTTTCGCGCTTCGTCCGACACCTCGCCGGCAACCGCCGGCGCGAACAGCTGCGCCTCGTCGACCACCACAAGCATCGGGTACCAATGGTCGCGCTCGACGTCGAACATGCCGCCAAGGAACGCAGCCGCGCGCCGCATCTGATTCTCGGCGTCCAACCCCTCGAGATTGAGCACGGTGGACACGCGATGCAGCCGGGCGCGCTCGCCCGCCACCTGCAGGCCGCGCTCGGTGTGATCCTCGGCGTCGATCACCAGATGGCCGAAGCGTTCGGCCAGCGTGACGAAATCGCCCTCGGGATCGATGATGGCCTGCTGCACCCAGGGCGCGCTCTGCTCCAGGAGGCGCCTGAGCAGATGCGACTTGCCGGAGCCGGAATTGCCCTGCACCAGGAGACGGGTCGCCAGCAATTCTTCGAGGTCCATGGCCGCCCCGGCTCCCGCCGTGGTCAGACCCATCTCGATCGCAACCGTCATGTCCCCGACTCAAGCCCCGTCATTCGCGGACAGCGGCTTATCAATCGAAGCGGGACGCGTCGAGCGAAACACGAGGGAACACGTCGCGTTGCCCACGGCGGAATTTCTGTTGGGATTTGAAAGCCGTAGAAGTGCGGGTTGGGATGACGGCGGGATCAGCGATGCATCCATATTTCGGGTAAATCGCATTTGGTGAAGTGAATCGGCCTGCCGGCGCTATCCGCACAGCGGAATATCGGGCGCTCCTTGTATGCATTATCCCAGTTGCCATCCCCGCCCAGTTTGCCTTAGATGCTGCAACGCACCCGCGGACAACGGCCGGGGCTCAAAAATCACACACATTTTCGAGGGGACGATCATGGCGCGCAACGTTCTGATTCTGGGAGCTTCCTACGGTTCCCTGCTGGGCACCAAGCTCTTGATGGCCGGGCATAACGTGACCCTGGTCTGCCGCGCCAAGACCGCGGAGCTGATCAACCGCGACGGCACCGAGGTGCGCATCAAGCTGCGCGACGAGGCGGTCCACCGCGCCATTTTCTCGCGCGACCTGCCCGGCAAGCTCGACGCCGTGACGCCGCAGAATGTGGACGTCTCCCGCTATGATCTCGTCGGCCTTGCAATGCAGGAGCCGCAATACACCAACCACACGGTTCGCATGCTCATGGTCAAGATCGCCGCGGCGAAGTTGCCGTGCCTGTCGATCATGAACATGCCGCCGCTACCTTATCTCAAGCGTATCCCGGCGCTGTCAGACATGGATCTCGAGGAAGCCTACACCAATGCGCAGGTGTGGGAGCGGTTCGAGCCGGGGCTGGTGACGCTGTGCTCGCCCGATCCGCAGGCTTTCCGTCCGCCGGAGGAAGCCGCGAACGTGCTGCATGTCGGCTTGCCCACCAACTTCAAGGCCTCGGTCTTTGCCGACGAGAAGCACAACAAGGTGCTGCGCGAGCTCGAGGCCGACATCGACGCGGTGACGCTCGACGGCAAGGACGTGCCGGTCAAGCTGAAGGTGTTTGATTCCCTGTTCGTGCCGCTGGCCAAATGGTCGATGCTGCTCACCGGCAACTACCGCTGCATCACGCCGAACGAACCGCAGTCGATCCGCGACGCCGTGCACGGTGACCTCAAGCGCTCGCAGACGATCTATGACCATGTCGATGCCATCGCCCGCCGCCTCGGCGCCGATCCCGCGGACCAGGTGCCGTTTGCGAAATACGCCAAGGCCGCCGAAAGCCTGCTGAAGCCGTCATCGGCGGCGCGGGCGGTCGCGAGCGGCGCGCCCTTCATCGAGCGCGTCGACCTGCTGGTGAAGCTGATCTCGCACCAGCTCGGTGCGCCGAATGCCGAGATCGACCGCACGGTCGATACCGTCGACCAGAAGCTGAACGAGAAGATCGTGCAGGGCGGATCGGGCGCGCAGTAACGGCGCGCCTCGATCATCCGGGGGCGGGCGCCCCAACGGCAAAACACCCGCAAGGGCTGTCAATCCGCGCCGGTGAAAATATTTCGTTTTACCGAAATTCGGAAATGACGTATGTGTCGCCCATCCCGGTTCACCTTGAGGGGCGATCGTACGTCGTCACGCTTCGCGAGCCGGGCTTGCGGTGGATGCGGCAGCGTCGGCACGAGATGGCGCGGGCAGGGTGGGTAGTCCCTGTGAGCCCGAAGCCGCGTGTGGACGAGCGGCGCTGTCAGTTCGTCGTGCCAACATGCTTTGCGGCGCGTGTGCACACTGCCGAAAGCCTCTGTGGCGCTGGCGAGCGCGCGTACGGCAAAACCGTGTGGTCTCGGCCGTCGTCGCTACGGTCAAGCCTGTCGCGGAGGTGTGGAGCGTCCAACCGGATCAACCACATCGCTAATTCGCGAGGCGAGGGAGGCCAGAAGGAATTCGGCTCCCGGGAGAGCACGGCATAAGCCGTCAAACCATCGCGCAGGGAAGGCCGTGTGTTGGGCTTCACCTGTATGCTGTTGTGCGGTCTTCTTGCGCTACATTTTTCGCGCAGCAGACCGCGCCGGCACCCGGTCTTCCCTGCGCCCTCTCGATTGAGAGGGTGGAGAGATCAAGCAAAGCTCGGGCAAACGCGCCGCGATGCTGCGAAAGTGTGTCCGTGATTGGAGCTGCTTGCCGCAGGCGACGATATCGTAGGACGGGCAAAGCGGAAGCGTGCCTACTACAAGCATATGGTGGGCACGGCGCTTTGCGCCTTTGCCCACCCTCCCGCACTACAGCCTCACCCCTGGCTTGCCACGCGCGCGCGATCGAAATGATCTTCGATCTTGGGGCGGTCGCGGGTGCGCTCGAAGCTGGTGCACAGCAGCTCGGTCTCCTCGAGCGAGACCGGCGCACGATACAGCCGGCACATGAACTCGGCGGTGGTGCGGCCCTTGCCCGTGCCGGGGCTGCGCTCGGCCAGGAACATGCAATCGCGGCAGATGCTGGCGTCGAGCCGCTGATGGGCCGCATCGAGATGATTGAGAACCTCGCGGAGCGAGTCGCGGAGCCTTACGCATTCCTCGGTGCCGAGCGAATTGACCGCATTCAACACGTGATTGATCGGGTCATGCTGGTTCAGGCATTTCTCGCCCTGCGGCGTGACGTGCAGAACGACAGAGCGCTTGTCTTCCTGCGACGGCTTTCGCACCAGGAAGGATTTGCTCTCCAGCGTCTTCACGATCTGCGACGCGGTTGCTCTGGTCGCGCCAATGAACCCGGCAAGCGCGGACGGCGTGCGCGAGAAGCGATTGGCGCGGCCGAGAAAGCGCAGCGCCATCCACTCCCGATCGCGCAATCCGTGTTGATTACCTTCGAAGTACCAGGCTCTGGCCGCCTGAACCAGCAGCTCGACTGCTTCGCGTGCCAACGGCATAAATTCCTACCTTGCCCCGGGAATCGCGTGTGCGGCGCCCCGAAGCCGCTTTCCACCATGGCGCACGAATATCTTGCGCAAAGCCGGATGCTCAGCCGCGTCCGATGAGTGCCTCATGCCCAACACAAAGGCCTGGATGGCGAGGCTTTCGCCCCGGACTGATGAGCGTCGCAGGATGCTGCGCAAGAAACGGTGCCGCCGATGCCATGCCAACCGCAAGGTCGTCGTACGCAAGCCCGAGTTGCCGTCACTTCTGGACGATGGATCGGAATTGCTCAACCGAAGCCCCTGAGTTCAAGTCACACGCAGACGTTTCTTATGTTCCATCGAAACGATGAATGAGCTTCTCAACAAAATCAAGTAGAGAGAGTACTCGAGAACGAATGTCGTTGCAGACCAATGTAATGTTCAAGACAATCTCGCTCTCTGGGACACATGAAGTTGAACGCAATACGCAGTGAAACAAGCCAGATCACGTAGTTCTACGCGTGCCGGATTGCACGCATATTGCTGTCTGTCGTTGATGCAGTTGATCGAAGCTTGTGCAGGACAGGCGACGCGCAACACGAAAGTCATCCACAACTTCTGCGATCTGCTTCGGAAATCGCCAACGCAGCGTCAGGGGAATTTGCAGGGAATGCACGCGGCGGTTGTCGCGGGATTATGCCTGGAGCATCATCCGGGTGTCGTCTTCCGCGACCATGCTGATCGTCTCATCCTAACGGCTGAGATTCGCGCGACTGACATCGCCGGCGAACGAGCGCCTATGCAGTTTGTGCCACGATGCGCGGGTCGCAGGCAGGAAGCGAGGGCACGCGCCGCGCGCGGCCGGCAAGCCGTGCCGCTAGTCGCCCTTGAGCATGTCCCTGAGCTCGCGGAACGGATCCGCGCTCGCCGGCGCCGAGGCGTCTTGGCGCATGGCGTTGTAGATTCGCGGCACCATGTCGACAGCCTGGTCGAGCCCCGAATCGCGTCCCGACTGGTACCCGCCCATCAGGCGAAGGTCGCGAGTGTCCTCGTATTTGGCGATCAGGGAGCGCAATTTGCTCACCAATTCGCGCTCCTCAGGGTCCCATACGTTGTGAGCAAGGCGCGAAACCGAGGCCAGCACGTCCACCGCCGGATATCGCGCCTGGTCGGCGATGTGCCTGGAGAGCACGATGTGCCCGTCCAGCGTGCTGCGGATGGTGTCGGCGATCGGTTCGTTGTGATCATCGCCATCGACCAGCACGGAGTAGATGCCGGTAATGGTCCCGGATCCTTCCTCGCCGGGTCCGGCGCGCTCTAAGAGCCGCGGCAGGTCGGTGAAGACCGTCGGGGCGTAGCCGCGGGCCACCGCCGGCTCGCCGGCCGCCAGCGCGACCTCGCGGGCGGCATGGGCGAAGCGGGTGATCGAATCGACGATGAGAAGCACCGATTCGCCGCGGTCACGGAAATATTCGGCCACTGCCATCGCCGTCTTTGGCGCCAGCCGTCGCATCATCGGGCTTTCATCGCCCGTCGATACGATGGTCACGGCGCGGTTGCGGTCGTTGCCGAGCACGTCCTCGATGAATTCGCGCACCTCGCGGCCGCGCTCGCCGACGAGCGCCAGCACGACGGTGTCAAAGCCCTGGCTGCGGGCGAGCATGGCAAGCAACGTCGATTTGCCGACGCCCGAGCCGGCAAAGATGCCGACGCGCTGGCCGGCGCAGATCGGCGCAAACAGGTCGATGACGCGGACGCCGGTGCGCAGCGGCTTGTGCACGCGCGCCCGCTTCATGGCCGGCGGCGCCTCCGCCTCGGCCGAAACGGCCCTCGACCCTGGCGTGAGCGGCCCTATTCCGTCCAGTGGCACGCCGAGCGCGTTGATAACGCGGCCCTTCCAGCTCGAACCCGGCGCGAACGACAGCGGCGGCATGCGGTAGGCGACCGCGCCGAGCCCGCCGGCGAAATGCCGGTCGAACGGCTTGGCCACGATGCCGTCGCTGTCGATCCGCACCACCTCGCCGATCTGGGGCTTGGCCCCGGTATTGACGCCGATCAGCTCGCCGAGCTTGACCGAGCGCGACAGGCCGGAGACACGAAAATGCGTCGGCGCGATCTCGGAGATCGCGCCGCTGATGCTTGCCAATGGCGTGCTCTGCTCGAGCTCGAGCATCGCCCACTCAAGTTGCCGAAGAGCGTTCAAGGAAACAGTCCACCCCAAAATTACGCGCGACGCGCACGTCTACTTGCTAGGATCGCCCAGCGTCTGGATTGCGTTGCGGAGCGCGCTCTCGGTGCCGTCGATCAGCGAGTTGGTGCTGTCGAAGGCGCGGGAGGCCGACATCAGCTTGGTCAATTCCATCATCGGATTGGCGCTGGAGCCCTCGACATAGCCTTGCTTAAAGCCATCGCGGCTGAAATCGGCGATGGCGGTCGCGGGCCGGTCGGGCGTGACGCCGGAATTGCCGTAGCGATCGAGATTGGCATCGGCGGGAATATTGAACAGGCCGATGGTGCCGATCTCGTTGTTGTCCTGGGTGATCGCGCCGCTGCGCGAGATCGAGACCGGTCCACCGTTGGGATCGAGCGTGAGCTGCGCGCCGCCGGAATCGATGACGGGGAAACCCGACACCGTCTGAAGGTCGCCATTGGCGGCGATCTGGAGGCGGCCGTCGCGGGTATAGACCGTGCCGTTGGGGCCGGCGAAGGCGATCCAGCCCTGTCCGACCACGGCGACGTCGAGCGGGTTGCCGGTCTCCGTGATGTTGCCTTGCTCGCGCGAGATGATGTTGTCGCCGGGCGAGGAGAACGCGACCGGGTTGGCGCCGGCCTTGGACAGCACCGTCTCGAATTTCACGACGTCGGTGCGAAAGCCCGACGTGTTGACGTTGGCGACGTTGTTGGCGATCGTCTGGAGGCGCTTCTCGAGCGCGACCTGGGCCGACAATCCGACGTAGAGAGCCGATTGCATGACTTACCTGCTGAACTTGATGTTCTGAAGTGTCGTGAGCATATCGGTGTCGAGACTTGCCGACGACGTCGAGGCGCCGGTGATCAGCACCAGCGCGGGGTTGGTCGAGCTATCACTCTGGGCCTGGGTCGCATCCCACATCGCCGCGAAGCGCTGCACGAATTTGGTCACCTTGGTCGGGTCCTTGAAATCGGCAAGGTTGATCTTGTCCGTGATCATCTTGGCCTGCATGTCGATATCGGACGAGCTGATCATCGACGACCAGCCCTCCGCGGTCTGCACCACCTGGGTCAGGGCCTTGTCGGCGAGGATCTGGTAGGGGCTCGTGATCGAGGCGGCCTTGCGCGTGAAATAGAGCGCCAGCCGCAGGCCCTCATTCTGGTCGCCGGCGTCCTGCTCCAGTGTCTGGGTGGCATACTGGCTGGTCGTGCCTGATGTGGCCGCGGTGCTCTGGGTCGCATTGGCGCCGAGCGCCGCGAAGTTGAAGGCGGCGGCGAACTCCCGGTAGCGGCTGTCGCTCAGCTTGTTGGCGAAGGTGTTCGATGTCGCGACGCCCTCGGTCAGCACTTTCCGCATGAACGCCTTGGCGTAAATCATGTCGTCCAGGCCGAAAGCCTTCATTGCATAGGAGTAGAGCTTATAGTTGTTCAGGAAATCGTCGATGCTCTTCACCTTGCCGATATTGGCAAGATAGTAGGCGGTATCGCGGCTGACGTCCGGTTGCTGCTCAACCTGAGTCAGCGACTTGCTCATGTCGGTTGTCAGCCTGGTGTAATCCGCGATCGTGGATAGCATGGCACGCGCCCCTCTGGTCGCTGCTGCGACATCGTCTCAAGCTGCCGCGAATTGCTTGCGCGGGGCTGGCGAGGCCGGAAGGGGTGTGCAAGCCAGCTTCGCGCAAGCGTCGCCAACTAGATATTCCCGATGGGATCGGCGATGGAGCGGCGCGTTGGGCAGTTTCGTGGGGATTGTCATCACGGTGGCAGCACTGCTTGGCGGATTTGCCGCCATGGGCGGGCACCTGGCCGTGCTGATGCAGCCGTGGGAGTTCGTGATCATCATGGGCACTGCGGTCGGCACCTTCATCGTGGCCAATCCGTGGAAGACGGTGGTGGATACCGGGGTCGCCTGCATGCAGGCCGTCACCGGCGCGGTGCCCGGCCAGCGCTATTATCTTGACCTGCTCGGCGCGCTTCATGCCTTGATGCGCGAGCTGCGCGGCAAGGGCCGCAACGAGGTCGAGGCACATATCGACGATCCCTCGTCCTCCGAGATCTTCAAGGCGTTCCCGAGCGTGCTCGGCGACTCGTCCCTGCTCCAGTTCATCTGCGACTATGTGCGCCTCATCATCATGGGCAATGCCCGTACCCATGAGATCGAGGCGCTGATGGACGAGGAGATCCACACCATCGTGAAGAGCAAGCTGACGCCCTATCATGCGCTGGTGGTGGTGTCGGAGGCGCTGCCGGCGCTCGGCATCGTCGCGGCGGTGCTCGGCGTCATCAAAGCCATGGGCGCGCTGGACCAGTCGCCAAAGCTGCTCGGCGGCTTCATCGGCGCGGCGCTGGTCGGCACCTTCGCCGGCATCTTCCTGTCCTACGGCATCATTTCGCCCTTCGCGCTGAAGATCAAGATGACGCGCGAGAAGAAGTGCCGGCCCTACATCATCGTCAAGCAGACCCTGCTGGCGTTCATGAACGGCGCCATGCCGCAGATCGCCGTCGAGCACGGCCGCAAGATGATCGCGAGCTCCGAGCGGCCGTCGATCGATGTCGTCGAGAACGAGACGATCGCAGGTCCCAAGGCCGTCGTGACCGACGCTGAACCCAAGGCTGCACGCGCATGAGGATGGAAGACGTCGAGGTCGATCAGCGCAAGCAGTTGCCGAACTACCTGCTGGACGCGGCCGGCATCTCGATCGAACGCATGCCGATGCTCAATGTGATCTTCGATCGCATGGCGGCATCGTGCACGGACAGCCTGCAGCCGATGGCCGGCACGCCCTGCTACTTCTCGGTCAACGGCATCACCAACGACCGCGTCGGCGACATTATCAAGGACTACGAAGGCAATGCGGTCGCCGCCGTGCTCTATGCCGAGCAGTGGGATTCGCGCGTCATTATCATGCTCGACCGTGACTTCGTGTTCACGATGGTCGAGGCGATGTTCGGCTCCGATGGCGCCGAGCCCCCGCTCGATGTCGAACGCACTTTCTCGAACATCGAGATCCGCCTGGTCCAGGCGCTGTTCGATCGGTTCGCAAAGGCGCTGCAAGCCGCTTTCGCCGGCACCTCCAACGTCACCTTCCGCGTCGAGCGGGTCGAGACGGCGATGGCGTCGCTGGCGATCGGGCGCAGCGGCAACATGTCGATCTGCGCGAACATCATGCTGCAGGCGCTCTATCGCGGCGGCCAGATGTTCCTCATCATACCGCACTCCGCGCTCAACCCGCTCAGGCAAAAGCTTGCCCACGTCGTCGTCAGCGAGGGCGGCGCAGCCGATCCGCGCTGGCGCGAGCAGATGGAGAGCGAAGTTCACCGCACCGAGGTGACGCTGAGCGCTGTGCTCGACGAGAAGATGATCACCCTCGAGGACGTCGTCAAATTCAAGGTGGGGCAGATCCTGGAGCTCGAGGCCACGCCGCGCACGCTGGCGCGGCTCGAGAGCAACAACCAGGTGCTGTTCTGGTGCCAGATCGGCCAGCTCGATGGCTACTACGCCATGCAGGTGGCAGATCCCGTCGATCAGAAGCGGGAGTTCGTCGATGATATCCTATCTCGTTGATGCGGTGCTGCTGATCGCGCTGGCCTTCACCAGCATGCGGGTGACCCGGATGCACCGCGAGCTCGCGAAGCTGCGCAGCTATCAGGGCGAATTCTCGACCATCGTTCACGAGACCGCCGGCGCCTTCGACACCGTGATTACCGCGGCGCACGATTCCACCGCAAATCTGGGCCGGCTTGCCAATGTGTTGAGCGCGAAGATCGATCAAGCCCACGAGGCGATCGCGGCACTCGATGCACGCACTGGGCTGCAGGGCGCCGTGACCGCGAATGGTCCTGAGGCCAACAAGCATTAGGGCCCGAAGCGGCCGAAGAGTTAGATCGGAGCGTTGCGACGCTCCGGGAGCGGAACTACCAAGAGGCGATACCAGATGGCGCAATCCTTCGACTACGAATCCGCAACCGCATCCGACGATGCCGAGACTTCTCCGCTCGAGCGGCTGGCGGAGATTGCCGCCCGCACCGCCGAGGAGACCGGCAAGTTCGCCAATGTGGATGCCATCATGCGCATTCCCGTCACCATGCAGGTGGTGCTGGGATCGGCCACCATCCCGGTGGCGAATCTGATGAAGCTCGGCCGTGGCGCCGTCGTCCCGTTGGATCACCGCGTCGGCGAGCCCGTCGACGTCGTGGTCAACGGCCGCGTCGTTGCCCGCGGCGAAGTGGTCGTCGTCGAGGAAGACAATTCCCGCTTCGGCGTCTCGCTGACCGAGATTGTCGGACCGCTGGGGCAGGGTGATTCCTGACCATGGCGGCACCGGTCGCTCCCATCAAGCAGCGCGGCGTTGCCACGCTGGGCGGAACGGAAAAGGTCGCGGCGCTGCTGCTGGCCATGGGCCGCCAAGCGGCCGCCAGCGTGCTCGCGCAGTTCGAGCCGCAGGACATTCGCATCGTCACCAAGGCCGCGGCCGAGCTGCGGCCGATCACGGCCCAGGAGCTCGAGTCGATCGTTGAGGAGTTCGCCCAGCAATTCTCGATGGGCGCCAACATTCTCGGCACCCTCGGCGGCCTCGAAGCCGTGCTCGGCGACGTGCTTCCGGCCGACCAGGTCACGGCAATCATGTCGGACCTGCTCGGCAATTCGAGCCGATCGGTGTGGGACCGTGTCTCGTCGGTGTCGGAAAACTCGCTGGCGACCTACCTATCGAAGGAGCATCCGCAGACCGCGGCGCTGATCCTGTCCAAGGTCAAACCGTCCTGCGCCGCCAAGGTGATGAGCCAGCTGCCGTCGAGCCTGCGCAACGAATTGATGCGGCGGGTGCTCAGCCTCAAGCCGATCGTCGACGATGCGATGAAGGTCCTCGAGAAGACTCTGCACGAAGACCTGACGCTCAACTTCGCCCGCAACCTCGGCGCGGATACCTACGCCCGCGTCGCCGACATCATCAACAAGATGGAGCGCGGTCATATCGAAGACATGCTGAAGAGCCTGTCGGAGAAGCGGCCGAAATCGGCCGAAGTGCTGAAGGAGCTGCTGTTCACCTTCGACGACGTCATCAATCTGGCGCCGAAGGCGCGCACCATGATCTTCGACCAGGTGCCGACCGATCGCATCGTCGTGGCGCTGAAGGGCACCGACAAGCATTTCCGCGAGTTGATCCTGTCGGCGGTCGCTTCGCGCGTTCGCCGCGTCGTCGAGTCCGAGCTCGCCATCGGCGAGCCGTCGAACCAGCGCGACGTGCTGGAGGCGCGCCGCGTGATCACCGATCTCGCGCTCGACCTCGCCGAGAAGGGTGAAATCGAGCTCAACCCCGATCAGGAGGACGAGCTGGTCTTCCGCTGACCGCTGAACGGGCATGGCAGAGACATCCGACCAGGAGAGCAAGACAGAAGAGCCGACCGAGAAGAAAGTCCGCGATGCGCTCGAACAGGGCAAGATTCCGGTCTCTCGGGAGGCATCCCTGTTCGCGTCCATCGCGGCGCTGATGGTGATTATGTCTTTCCTGATCGGCCAGGGCGTACAGCAGCTGACCCCGACCTTGAAGAGCTTTCTCGACGAGCCCGATGGCTTCCCTCTCAGCACCGGTGCGGACGCACAGAACCTGCTCACCGTGGTCGGCCTCGAGGCCCTGCGCTTCCTGGTGCCACCGGTCGTGATCCTGGCAGTGTTCGGGCTCGCAGCGTCGCTGCTGCAGAATGCGCCGCGCCTCGTGCTGGAGCGCATTCAGCCCGACTTCTCCCGGATTTCGCCGGCGAGCGGCTGGAGCCGAATCTTCGGAACTCAGGGTCTCGTGGAGTTCGCCAAGTCGATGTTCAAGCTCGTCTCGGTGACATCGGTCGTCTGCTTCGTATTGCGCTCGTCGGAGGCGAGGGCGTTCGAGGCGATGTACACCGATCCGGTCGCGTTGCCCGAGATGATCCTCACCATCGCGATGCGGATCGTGTCGGCGATCTGCATCGCGACGATCGTACTGGTCGCAATCGATCTCGCCTGGGCGCGCTTCCACTGGCGGCGCGAGCTGCGCATGACCAGGCAGGAGATCAAGGACGAGCACAAGCAGGCCGAAGGCGATCCGCTGATCAAGGCGCGCCTGCGTTCGCTCGCGCGCGACCGCTCGCGCCAACGCATGATCGCCTCCGTGCCGCGCGCGACGCTGGTGATCGCGAACCCAACGCATTTCGCGATCGCGTTGCGCTATAACCGCGACGAAAACCCGGCGCCGCTCGTGGTGGCCAAGGGCATAGACGTGATCGCGCTGAAGATTCGCGAGGTCGCCGAGCAAAGCAAGATCCCGGTGATCGAGAACAAGGCGCTCGCCCGCGCGCTCTACGAAGCGGTGCAGGTCGATCAGGTGATCCCGGCCGAATTCTTCCGCCCCGTCGCCGAGATCATCTATTTCCTGCAATCGAAGCAGGCGCCGCGGCCCGCGAAGGTTCAGTAGAATCCCTGGGATGGTGCTCCGCGCAACAGCTTGACGAAAGCTTAACGCTCTAGGGTTCTTTCCAATGAACCAAAATGGGGCTGTCGTGGGACCACTGTTTCTCTTCGAACTCGCATCGTCGCAGGCACGCTGGCTCGAGCTTCGTCAGTCGACGATTGCCACCAACGTTGCCAATGCCAATACGCCGGGCTTCAAGGCGCGCGATGTCGAACCGTTCAACAAGGTGCTCGATGCGGTGCCGGTAAGGCTGGCCACGACCTCGCCCGCCCACATGCAGCTGTCCCCCGCCGAAACCGACACGCGGGCCACCGCCAAGAAGGACAGCTGGGACGTCGTCCACTCCGGAAACTCCGTGAGCCTGGAGCAGGAAATGATCAAGGGTAGCGACGTCAATCGGGACTATTCGATGAATTCGGCGATCGTGCGCTCGTTCAATCGCATGGTCCTGACCAGCGCGAAGACCTGAGGTGAACCGACATGCTTGACCCTCTATCGGCTTCATTGACCGTCGCGAGCTCGGGGCTCGAGGCACAATCGACGCGCATGCGCGTCGTCTCAGAAAACCTCGCCAATGCGACCTCGACCGGGCGCAGCGCGGGGGCCGACCCCTATCAGCGCAAGACCATCACCTTCGATGCCGCGCTCGATCGGGCCTCCGGCACACAGCTGGCGAAAGTCAAGGAAATCGGGGTCGACACCACGCCGTATCGCGTCGAGTACGACCCGGGTCATCCCGCTGCCGACAAGGCCGGCTACGTCAAGATGCCCAACGTCAACATGATGATCGAGATGGCGGACATGCGCGAAGTCAATCGCTCCTATGAGGCCAATCTCCAGGTCGTGAAGCAGGTGAGATCGATGCTCGGCATGACCATCGATCTGCTGAGGAGCTGACATTGCTGGAAGCAATTTCATCCACCGCGATCACCGCAGGGCAGGCGGCCTCTCGCGCCAGCGAGACGCAGACCATCGCGCCTACGGGAACGTCCGCCGTTCAATCCGCCGACGATGTCGGCTTCGATTCCGTGATGAAGCAGGTGACCACGGACGCGATCGGGACGCTGAAGACGGGCGAGGCAGCGTCGATCTCGGCGATGCAAGGCAAGGAATCGACGCGAAGGGTCGTCGAAGCGCTGATGTCGGCCGAGCAGGCCTTGCAGACGGCGGTCGCAGTTCGCGACAAGGTCGTGCAGGCCTACCAGGAAGTCGTTCGGATGTCGATTTGATCTGAAGGAGTGGGTTAAGTGAAATCGCTCGCCATCGCGGCTACGGGCATGAATGCCCAGCAGACCAACATCGAAGTCATTGCGAACAACATCGCCAACATCAACACCACGTCGTTCAAGCGTGCGCGTGCGGAATTCACCGATCTGTTCTACCAGATGGACCGCATGCAGGGCGTTGCAAACGTGAACGGCTCCTCGCCGATTCCGGAAGGCGCAAATCTCGGTCTCGGCGTCAAGTCGGCGGCGATCCGCAAGCTGCACATCCAGGGCGCGCTGACGCAGACCGGTAATCCGTACGATCTCGCGATCAATGGCCGGGGCTGGTTTCAGGTGCTGGGCCCGAACAACGAGGTGCAATACACCCGCGCAGGCTCGTTCAACACCAACGCGACCGGCCAGCTGGTGACGATGGACGGCTATCTGCTCGATCCCAACATCACGGTGCCGCAGGGCACGGTGCAGGTCACCGTGAACCAGACCGGGCAGGTGTTCGCCAAGCTGGATACGGAGGTCAATCCGCGCCAGATCGGCCAGCTCAACCTTGCCAATTTCGCCAACGAGGCAGGCCTCGAGCCGCTCGGCAGCAACCTTTATCGCGAGACCACAGCGTCGGGTGCGCCGGTGGTTGGCCTGCCCGGCGATGCCGGTTACGGCAAGATCAACCAGCAATATCTCGAAGCCTCGAACGTCGATCCCGTCAAGGAGATCACCGAATTGATCTCGGCACAGCGCGCCTACGAGATGAATGCCAAGGTCATCCAGGCGTCGGATGACATGGCCCAGACGGTATCGAAGGGTCTCAGTCGCTAGTTCGGTGTGTCCATGTTGAACAGGGTAGGCCTGATCGTGCGCGCGTTGGCCGCCGCGCTGCTGGTTCTCGTCTTCACGCGGTGTGCCGCCGCAGACGAGAAGCGGCTTCCCGTGCCGGCGGTATCGATCCGCGCCGGCGAGCTGATCAGGGAGGACATGATCACCGAACGCAACTTCGATCAGAACGCGCTCGGTGTCGCGATGTTCGTCGAAGGGCGTCAGGTCCTCGTCGGCCGGATGGCGCGACGGGCGCTGTTGCCGGGCCAGCCGATCCCCACGAATTCAGTGGAGGATCCCTGGACCATCGCCCGCGGCGCCATGGTGAAGGTGGTTGTCGAAGACTCCGGCTTGTCGATTGTGACGTACGGATCGGCGATGCAATCCGGTGCGCCGGGTTCGCTCATCACCGTGCGAAACACCGACACGGGCGTGATCATCAGGGCCATCGTCCAGCCGGACGGCACTGTCAAGGTTGCAGACGGAACATGACCAGAGTCCTGATCGCGCTCCTGCTGATCTTCTCCGCCGCCGGCGCCCACGCTGCCGTCCGCATCAAGGACATCGCGGACATCAAGGGCCTGCGTGAGAACCAGATCGTAGGCTACGGCCTTGTGATCGGCCTCAACGGCACCGGCGACACTCTGCGCAACGCGCCGTTCACGGAACAATCGTTGCAGTCGATGCTCGAGAACATGGGCATCAATGTCCGCAACGAGACGAGCAGCACGAATAGTCAGTCGCGGCCGACGACCCTGCGTACGCGCAATGTCGCAGCCGTGATGGTGACCGCGGACCTGCTGCCTTCGATCGGCCCGGGCGAACGGATGGACGTCACGGTGTCGTCGCTGGGCGATGCGACCTCGCTGCTCGGCGGCACGCTGGTAATGACGTCGCTACGCGCGGCCGATGGTGCGGTCTACGCGGTGGCGCAAGGTGCGGTCACCGTCGCCGGCTACAGCGTCGGAGGCCAGGCCCAAAACCTCAGCCAGGGCACGCCGACCGCGGGCCGCATTCCGAATGGCGCTCTGGTGGAGCGCGAGGTACAGGGCAGTCTCCACGAGATGGAGTTCCTGGTGCTCGAGCTGAAGAACCCCGATTTCGTCACCGCGACGCGGATCCTCGATGCCGTCAACCGCTATGCCGGTGGACGGTACCGTGCCCAGATCGCCTTTGAGCGCGACTATCGGACGATCGTGCTGTCCAAGCCGCGCTATGTCGGCCCCGTTCGCTTTCTCGCCGAGATCGGAGAGCTCACCGTCGAGCCAGACACGCCGGCGCGGGTTGTGATCAATGAACGTACCGGCACGGTGGTTATCGGGCGCGACGTTCGGATATCGACTGTCGCCGTCACGCACGGCAACCTGACGGTTCGTGTCACCGAACTGCCCGTCGTGTCCCAGCCGGCGCCGTTCTCGCAAGGCCAGACGGTCGTCGTACCCCAGACCGTGGTCGAAGCCAACGAGGCTGGATCGCAGGTGGCGATCCTGAGCGGTGTCGATCTCCAGCGTCTTGTGCGCGGATTGAACCAGATCGGACTGAAACCATCAGGCATCATCGCGATCCTCCAGGCTATCAAGACGGCCGGCGCGCTGCAGGCTGAAGTCATCGTGCAATGATGCATAAGCGTCGTGCAAGCTTGGTCGCTCAATGCTCAGGTCCTGACCGAGAATCGCACGCGGGCCGATGCTGAAGCTGGATCACAAAGCGCAACTCCTTCTGGCGACGGTGTTCGTGCTCGCGAACACTTTGCCTGCGTTCGCGCTCGACGAACCGAAGCCGTCAAAGCCGCTCAATCTGCTCTCGTTTGCACGCGCCCGTGCGCCCGGACCGCAGAAGGCGCATGCGCAGGCTACGTCTGTTCCAGGCGATAATTCGCGGGCCACGGCCTGGGCGGCTGAGGATGCAGGGCCTGCAACCACCGGCGCAGTGCCGGAGGCGGCTCCTCCAGCACCGGCTCCCGCACCTCTGCCGACGCGTCCGGCGAAGTCCGGCAGTGTCACGGCGCCGCCGAAACCAGCGCCCGCCCAGGCTGGCGCGCCTCCGGACAACGAAGTGGCGCTATTCTGTAGCAATGTGGCCGATCCCGCCGTCGACGCCAGGCTCGCCTGGCAGCTGAAGGAGCTGGAGAAAGCCGAAAGCCTGCTGCGGGAGCGGATCGCGGAAGTCGAGGCAAAGCGGGTCGAGTACGAGAAGTGGATGGCGTTGCGCGACGACTTCCTGAAGAAGGCCGAAGCAAGCGTCGTCGAGATTTATTCGCGCATGAAGCCCGACGCGGCCGCGACCCAGATCGCCGGCATGGCGGACGAGACTGCCGCGGCGGTTCTCGCAAAGCTGAGCCCGAGGAGCTCGAGCGCAATTTTCAACGAGATGGAGACCGGGCGCGCAGCGCATCTTGCTGACCTGCTCGGTGGAATGCGTCGCGTGGATGACGGGAAGACCAAGTAAATGAAGACGCCGTTCCTCATCCTGTCGCTGTTGCTCCTTGCCGGGTGCTCCCATGATCCCGCGGAGATCCTGACCGGCCCGAAACTGTCGCCCGTGGGCAGCGGATTGAGGACGCCAGCCGAGCCTATTCCGGTGACGCCCCGCATGCGCACGCCCGTCAGTTATCGCTCGACGTGGGACGACGGCACCGATCTCTATCGCGATCCCCGTGCGCGCCGCGTCGGCGACGTCGTGACAGTGATCATCTCGATGCAGGACAAGGCCAAGCTCGACAACAAGACCGGCCGCTCGCGCGATTCGCAGGTCCAGTTCGGGCTGAACTGGCTGATGGACGTCGCGGGATGGCAGGACAAGGGCCAAGCCAACGCCAACCTCAACACCAATACGCAGATCAAAGGCAACGGTCAGATCGACCGCTCCGAAGACATCAAGCTTTCCATCGCGGCCGTCGTCACCGACGTGTTGCCAAACGGAAATATGATGATCAGCGGCTCGCAGGAATTCGGCATCAACACGGAGATGCGCGTGCTCAATGTCGGCGGCATCGTGCGTCCACGGGATATTTCGCGGACCAACACGATCTCCTACGAGAAGATCGCCGAGGCGCGCGTCTCCTATGGCGGCCGTGGAAATCTGTCTGACGTGCAGCAACCAGGATGGGGACACCGGATCTATGATGCCGTGGCACCGTTCTGAGGCTCACGCGTCATGGAAGCAGGGGGCGTCATGCGCCTGATCGCAGCCATCGTCGTGCTGACCCTGGTCGCGATTGGCGCCGGCGCGCTTGCGGGCCTGCATCTGTTCGCTGCTGCCGAGCGCGTCGCCGATGCAAAGAAAGGCGCCATCCCGCCTCCGATTGCGTCGAGCTATTCAGGCAGCGCGCGGCTCAGAAAGCTGTCGCCGATCGTGACCAATCTTGCGGCGCCGGCCAACAACTGGGCCCGGGTCGAGGCCTCCATGGTGACCGACAGCATGAGTGACGAGGATGCCGGCATCCTCGCTGCCCATATCAGCGAAGACATCGTCACCTATCTGCGGTCAGCTTCGGTGACGCAGTTCGAAGGCACGCGCGGACTTCAGCATTTGCGCGATGACCTGTCCGAACGCGCCAGCATCCGCTCGTCCGGCAAGGTCCGCGAATTGATCATTGAGACGTTGGTGATCCAGTGAAATTGAAAGTCCTGCTGCTCGCGTTGTTGCTGGTTGTGCTGCCCGAAGTGGCATTCGCCCAGATCCCGGATCTCAACTCGCTGTTGCCGCCGGGCAATGGCTCGACCAGCGGCCGCATCATCCAGCTGATGGCGCTGCTAACGGTGCTGTCCGTCGCACCGGGATTGCTCATCATGGTGACGAGCTTCACGCGGTTCGCTGTGGCGCTGTCGTTCCTGCGCGCCGGGCTCGGCCTTCAGACGACGCCTCCGAACCTCGTGCTGATCAGTCTCGCACTGTTCATGACCTTTTACGTCATGGCGCCGACGTTCGATCGTGCCTGGGAGACCGGCGTGCAGCCGCTGATGAAGAACGAGATCTCGGAGGAGGACGCCTATCTGAAGATCAGCGATCCGTTCCGCGAGTTCATGCTGGCACACGTCCGTGACAAGGATCTGCAGACGTTCGAGTCGCTCGCAGCGGAAAGCTTCCGCAAGAAGTTCGACGACAAGCGCGTCGATATGCGCGTCATCATCCCGGCCTTCATGATCTCCGAGCTCCGGCGTTCGTTCGAGATCGGCTTCCTCATCATCCTGCCGTTCCTCGTCATCGACATGATCGTGGCGACGCTGACCATGTCGATGGGCATGATGATGATGCCGCCGTCGATCCTCGCGCTACCGTTCAAGGTGCTGTTTTTCGTGCTGATTGACGGGTGGAATCTGCTTGCCTCGGGATTGGTCCGGTCGTTCTCTTGAGAGCGGTCATCGGTCCACCGGAATCGTTAAGGTTAGTAAAGAGTAATATTAACCATATGATTTGGCTGAAGAATTCAAGCTGGCCTTAATTCGGAAGCAAGATTCGGCGTGTTAGCGAAGCGTCACGGCGGGTTGGACCCCACCCACATTCAGTCCAAAGGCATGATGCCGCCCCTCCGTACCGGTGAAAGCCCGGTATGTCCCCTCGTGAAAATGTAACGCGTACATAAAGGGACATTCGCAATGTCAAGCCTGCTTACGAACTCGACCGCGATGACCGCTCTCCAGACCCTCCGGTCTGTGAGCTCGCAGCTCGCCACCACGCAGACCCGCATCTCCACCGGTCAGCGCGTCTCGACCGCTTCGGACAACGCCGCCTACTGGTCGATCGCAACCTCGATGCGCGCCGACAACGCCGCGCTCTCCGCGGTCTCCGACTCGCTCGGTCTATCGGCCGCGACGGTCGACACCGAATATACAGCTCTGACGTCCGTTGTCGGTGACAGCAATGGCGGCCTCACCAAGCTGCAGTCGCTGCTGGTCGAAGCCAAGACGGCTGGTATCGACCGCACCAAGATCCAGGCGGACGTCACCCAGATCCAGCAGCAGATGCAGGCGACCGCGTCTGCGGCGACCTTCAACGGCGTGAACTGGCTCAGCACCACGACGGCCACCCCGACGACGGTCGATCTGGTGTCGTCGTACTCCCGTGTCGGCGGCACGCCGACCACCGGCGCCATCACCCTGACCGTTGCCAACTACTCGCTCTACACCTCGTCCACCAGCGGCATCCTCGACAAGGTGAGCGGCGGTGCGTCGGTCAACACGATCGACATCAGCACGCTGACTGACTCGGCAGCCGACCAGACCACGCTCGATGGCTACATCGCGCAGGTCACTGGCGCGATCAACTCCGTGGCTTCGGCTGCCGCGAACCTCGGCGCCGTCAAGAACCGTATCTCGACCAACACCGACTTCGTGAAGTCGCTGATGGACTCGGTGACCCGCGGTATCGGCCAGCTCGTCGACGCCGACATGAACCAGGAGTCCACCCGCCTGTCGGCCCTCCAGGTCCAGCAGCAGCTCGGCGTTCAGGCGCTCTCGATCGCCAACAGCAGCAGCCAGAGCATCCTGTCGCTGTTCCGCTAAGACTGACGACGATCTGAGGGGGCCGCGCTTCTCGCGAAGCGCGGCCCTTTCGTTTGACGTGACGTCCAGGGCACGCCGCAACTTTGGCTTCCCTGTTGCGGTGAGGACACAGAGCCACAAGCCTCGCACAAGCTTCGAGCGCTACGGTCGCCGTACGACAGGTTGGGCCCTCAACGCTATTGCGCAGCCCAAAGGCATGACGCCGCCCTGTCGTACCGGTGCAAGTCCGGTATGTCCCCAAAACAACTCGATCTTCAAGGGACATCAAAATGGGTTCTAGCCTTCTCACCAACTCCGCCGCCATGACCGCGCTGCAGACGCTGCGCAACGTCAGCTCCAGCCTGCAGACCACCGAAAACCGGATCTCGACCGGCCAGCGCGTCGCCACCGCGTCGGACAACGCCGCTTACTGGTCGATCGCAACCTCGATGCGCGCCGACAACGCCGCGCTCTCCGCCGTCTCCGACTCGCTCGGTCTGTCGGCCGCGACCGTCGATACCGAATATACCGCTCTCACCGCGGTCGTCGGTGACAGCACCGGCGGCCTCACCAAGCTGCAAGCGCTGCTGGTCGAAGCCAAGACCGCCGGCATCGACCGCACCAAGATCCAGGCCGACATCACCCAGATCCAGCAGCAGATGAAGGGCACCGCCAATGCGGCAACCTTCAACGGCGTGAACTGGCTGAGCACGACGACGGCGACGCCCGCGACCTTCGACCTGGTGTCGTCGTTCTCCCGCGTCGGTGGCACGCCGACCATCGGCTCGATCACGCTGACGATCTCGAACTACTCGCTCTACACCTCGTCCACCAGCGGCATCCTGGACAAGGTGAGCGCCGGTGCGTCGGTCGACACGATCAGCATCAGCACGTTGACCGACTCGGCGGCCGACCAGACCACGCTCGATGGCTACATCGCGCAGGTCACCACTGCGATCAACTCGGTGGCTTCGGCCGCCGCCGATCTCGGCGCCGTCAAGAACCGCATCGCGACCAATACCGACTTCGTCAAGACCCTGATGGACTCGGTCAACCGCGGTGTCGGCCAGCTCGTCGACGCCGACATGAACGCGGAATCCACCCGCCTGCAGGCGCTGCAGACCCAGCAGCAGCTCGGTGTCCAGGCGCTCTCGATCGCCAACCAGAACAGCCAGAGCATCCTCTCGCTGTTCCGCTAAGTCTGAAAACGATCTGAGCGAGCCGCGCTTCTCGCGAAGCGCGGCTCTTTCATTTCGGGGTACGTTGTTCGCGCGGGAGAAGAATATCGACTTGGCGCCTCGAACTGCCGCTCCAGTCCAGTCCAGTACGGTCACAGCGCCACAAGCTTCGCGCAAACTTCGCGTGCTATCGCCGCCGTTACGACAGGTTGAGCGCGCTTTTTTACAGCCCAAAGGCATGATGCCGTCCCGTCGTACCGGTGCAAGCCCGGTATGTCCCAACAATTTCAATTCGTTTTCAGGGGACGTCAAAACATGAGTTCTAGCCTTCTCACCAACTCCGCCGCCATGACCGCGCTGCAGACGCTGCGCAACGTCAGCTCCAGCCTGCAGACCACCGAAAACCGGATCTCGACCGGTCAGCGCGTCGCCACCGCGTCGGACAACGCCGCCTACTGGTCGATCGCAACCTCGATGCGCGCCGACAACGCCGCGCTCTCCGCCGTCTCTGACTCGCTCGGTCTGTCGGCCGCGACCGTCGACACCGAATATACCGCGCTGACCGCCGTGGTCGGTGACAGCACCGGCGGCCTCACCAAGCTGCAGTCGCTGCTGGTCGAAGCCAAGACCGCCGGTATCGACCGCACCAAGATCCAGGCCGACATCACCCAGATCCAGCAGCAGATGAAGGGCACGGCCGCGGCGGCGACCTTCAACGGCGTCAACTGGCTGAGCACGACGACGGCGACGCCCGCGACCTTCGACCTGGTGTCGTCGTTCTCGCGCGTCGGTGGAACGCCGACCATCGGCTCCATCACGCTGACGATCTCGAACTATTCGCTCTATACTTCGTCGACCAGCGGCATCCTGGACAAGGTGAGTGCCGGCGCATCGGTCGACACGATCAGCATCAGCACGCTGACCGACTCGGCAGCTGACCAGACCACGCTCGATGGCTACATCACGCAGGTCACTGCCGCGATCAACTCGGTGGCTTCGGCCGCCGCCGACCTCGGCGCTGTCAAGAACCGCCTCGCGACCAACACGGACTTCGTCAAGACCCTGATGGACTCGGTGACCCGAGGCGTGGGCCAGCTCGTCGACGCCGATATGAACGCGGAATCCACCCGCCTGCAGGCGCTGCAGACCCAGCAGCAGCTCGGTGTTCAGGCGCTCTCGATCGCCAACCAGAACAGCCAGAGCATCCTCTCGCTGTTCAAGTAAGCTTCGGCTTCGAAAGGGACCGTGCTCCCCCGGGAGCACGGTCCCGCCGTGATCGGCGGACGTGACGGCACATGATGTGCGCGCAATTGATTTCCTGACGTCGGACGTCAAGGCAACGCGCCGTCCGCGTCGGCGCTCGCGCCTCGCCGTCGAATCGGTTGCGGCGTCCGAACTTCCAGTAAAATTGCAGCGCCTCGCCCGCGAAGCGACATATTCGCGTGTTCGCGCAACCTTCAGACAAGGTTGGCAGCGGAGTGTCCTCACCATTCGCATTGGTACGAGGTCACATGCTCAGTCGCGCGCAGCTACAGCAGCTGCTCAACAATCTGCTGGAACTTGGGCCGCGACGTCTGATGGCCTTGGGATTGATCGGTTTCGCCGTCCTCGTCACCGTGGTCGGCGGCGCCTATTATCTGAGCCGGCCGGAATTCGAAACGCTTTACACTGGTCTCACGCGCGAAGACGTGACGCGCATCGGGGCCGCGCTGCGCGAGCAGAACATCAGCTTCGACATCAATGCGGCCGGCGATGCCGTGTCGGTGCGACCGAGCCAGACCGCGCAGGCGCGAATGCTGCTCGCCGAGAAGGGGCTGCCGACGAGCGCCAATTCCGGTTACGAGCTGTTCGACAAGATCGGTTCGCTCGGGCTCACTTCGTTCATGCAGGAGGTCACCAAGCTGCGGGCACTCGAAGGCGAGATCGCACGCACCGTACAGCTGATGAAGGGCGTCAAGGCGGCGCGGGTGCACATCGTGATGCCGGTGCGCGGTTCGTTCCGCGCGACGCAGCAACCGCCTTCTGCATCGGTCGTGCTGCGCACCGATGGTGCGATCGAGGCGCGGACGGCGCAGTCGATCCGCCACCTCGTCGCGGCCGCCATTCCCGGCATGACGCGCGACAAGGTCACGGTGCTCGATGCCGACGGCTCGATGTTGCTGGCGGAAGAAGACGAAGCCAGTGCCGCACCGACCAAGATGGCAAGCCTTCAGAAGACCGTCGGCGGAATGGTGCAGGAGAACATCCGCAAGGCGTTGACGCCCTATCTGGGACTGGACAATTTCGAGGTCAGCGTCTCGCCGCAGCTCTCGACCGACAAGCGCCAGATCAACGAGACCGTCTACGATCCAGAGACACGCGCCGAGCGTTCCGTACGCAACGTTCGCGAAAACGAGAAGTCATCGAACGCCGACCGCTCGACGCCGACGACCGTCCAGCAAAACCTGCCGGACCAGCAGGTTAACGCAGGCGGCACCAAGAACTCCAGCGAGGACAAGACCCGCCGCGAAGACGTCACCAATTTCGAGGTCTCGTCCAAGACCACGACGACGGTCAGTGACGGCTATTCGGTCAAGAAGCTCTTCATTGCCGTGCTGGTCAACCGGGCGCGGCTGGTCGCCGACCTCGGCGACAAGACCAACCAGGCCATCGTCGACAGCAAGCTCGCCGAGATCAGCCAGCTGGCGGCAACCGCCGGCGGACTGGACAAGGCGCGCGGCGACCAGATCCAGGTGACGGCGGTCGACTTCGTGGAAGGCTCGCGCGATCTGGCGCCGGTTCCGCCGATCAGCTTTGTCGAGATGATGAACAAGCAACTCGGCAGCGTGATCAACGCGGTGACGATCCTGGCCGTCGCTTCCATGCTGGTCTGGTTCGGGCTTCGGCCCGCGGTCAACGGCATCCTGACCCATCGCGCGGCGCAGGAGCAGAGCGAGGCGGCCGAAGCCGCTGAGCTCGAAGCTGCCACGGCCCTCGCCTTGGCTGAGGGCCAGGATCCCGAGCTCAACCTTGTCGAAGACCTCGAAGGCAAAATGCAGCGTACGCCGCAGAAGCGGCTCGAGCAGATCGTTCGCCTTGATCAGATGCAGGCGGCGGCAATCCTTAAGGACTGGATGCGACGCGAGGAGGCGGCATGAACGCGGCAATTGGAAAACTCCTGACGCAATTCGACGCTAACGGGCGGACCAAGTCGCCGCCGCCTCCGCCGCCCAAGATCCAGGACGTGCTGACGAAGCAGAAGGAGGTCCGGCGCGAGCCACAGCCTCAACCGCAGCGCCAGGAACGCCAGGCGCAATCGCAGCCGCAACTTCAACCGCCGCCCGCGCCGGAAGCAGCTCCGGTCAATCTTCTCGAAGACGCCTATCGGCGCGGCCATGCTGCCGGTGTTGCGGAGGGCGAAGCCAAGCTCGCCGAAGAGCGGGTCCGCAGCGCGATCCGGCTTGGCGAGGAGCGAGCCAAATGGTCGGACCAGCAGGCGGTCGCGATCGTCAACGGTTTCGACGCCGCCTGCCGCGAGATCGAGAGCAACATCGCAAGCTCGGTGGCTCGGATATTGCTGCCGTTCCTCGCCGAAGCCGTCCGCGACAAGGCGATCGGATCACTGGTCGAGCAGATCGCGGCGTTGACCTCGAACTCGCCCGTGTCGGTGTTCCGCGTCACCGGACCCAGCGAGCTCATCGATCTCGTCAGGACGCAACTCAATCTCGCCGGCCGTACCGGCATCGAATACCAGTCCGCCGACACTGTCGAGGTGCGTGTCCTCGCCGATCAGACCAC
Organism: Bradyrhizobium sp. CCBAU 11434; assembly: GCF_028128895.1. Taxonomy (NCBI): domain Bacteria; kingdom Pseudomonadati; phylum Pseudomonadota; class Alphaproteobacteria; order Hyphomicrobiales; family Nitrobacteraceae; genus Bradyrhizobium; species Bradyrhizobium sp. CCBAU 11434. Next base: position 165,762 of record NZ_LBJX01000001.1, on the reverse strand, counting down.
GATCGAGACGCAGATCTCGACCTGGGTCGACCGGCTGAACGAGGCACGCCGGTAGCGACACCATGGAGGAGGTCAAGCACGAGCTCGTTATCATCCGCAGGCGGAGCGCCTTCGAAGACGAGAAGGCGCACGGTGGCGTCTGGAAGATCGCCTATGCGGACTTCATGACCGCGATGATGGCGTTCTTTCTGGTGATGTGGCTGATCAACGCGCTGAACCAGGACCAGAAGCAGGTGGTCGCGAGCTATTTCAACCCGATCAAGCTTGCGGAGAACGCGCCCGCGCCGAAGGGCCTGAAAGATCTGTCCAAGAAGGAGCCGACGAATTTCGACGGTCAGGACGGCAAGCGCCAGCCGGCCGGCCCGAACGAGGAGCGTCGCGGCGACTCCCCGACCGCCGAGAAGCCGCCCTTCTACGAAGAGAAGGTCCTTTTCCGCGATCCCTACGCGACGCTCGCCGAAATCGCGGCAAGCTCCAACCAGGCCTCCGGCCAGCGGCGCGCCGGCGCCTTGACCTCTGCGGAAGAGGACGGCCTCAAGGGCGGCGACGCCTATCGTGATCCGTTCGACCCCGGTTATTGGAAGCTTGCGCCCGAGGCGTCGAAGGAAGCTGACAGGATCATGGAGGGCGAGCCGAAGACGAGTGCTTCGGCGCGTGACAATCCGGCCAACACAAATCAGGGCGAGCCGCGCCGTGGCAGGACCGATGATGCCGGCGGCAGCGTGGCTCCCGACGCTCAGGCGTCGTCCACGAGCATGTCGCCGCTGCTGCCGCCGGGGCCGGCCCCATCATCGTCTGCGCGCGACGCGGGCGTGCAGCCGAGCCCGCAAGCGAATGTCCGGGCCAACGCCGCGCCGCAGGCGCGCCCGACCGATGCCTCGAAGGAGCCCGAGGCGCGCGACACCGCCCAGACCCAGCAACCGACCGTGAAGCAGCTTCAGTCCGCGATTGCTGATGCGCTGTCGGACATCAAGGCCGGCGCCGGGCCGGTCGCCGAGGTCCGCCAGGTCGAGGAGGGCCTGCTGATCAGCCTGACCGATGATGCGAGTTTCGGAATGTTCGCGGTCGGCTCGGCCGAGCCGCGGCCTGAACTGGTCCGCGTCATCGACAAGATCGGCCCGCTCATCGCGAAGCGTCGCGGCATGATCATCGTCCGTGGTCACACCGACAACAGGCCCTACAAATCGGACAATTACGACAATTGGCGGCTGTCCACGGCGCGCGCGCAGATGGCTTACTACATGCTGGTCCGCTCCGGCATCGATGCGCAGCGGATCGAGCATGTCGAAGGATATGCCGACCGGCGGCCAAAACTTCCGCACGATCCTGGGGCTGCGCAAAATCGACGGATCGAGATCCTGATCCGGGAGAAGCATCCTTGACCAGACCGCTGCTCCGCACTGTGCTGTTGATGCTGTTGTCGCTGGCGGCGACCCGTGCCTTTTCCGATCCAGCGCCATCGTCCGGCGAGCCTTATGAGCTCGTCCGCGCGCTGCAGGCGGTACAGGACGGCATCGCCAATGGCGATACCGCGGCGCATGGCAGCCACATCGCACTGATCCGCCAGATTGGCGAAAAATTTCTCGCCGCAAATCCGACCGTGTGGAGCAGCCCACAGAACGGTCAGGCGCTCGTGATCTATCTGCTGTCCGGCGGCGCGCCACAGATCGTCCGCAAGCTGCCGCGCGACAAGATCAACGTCGACAAGGCGCTGTTTGACGGCGCGCTCGCTTATGTCGAGGGACGGCAGGACGAGGCGAGGGAGCTGCTCAAGGATGTCAAGCCGCGGACGATCGCGTCCGGCATGGGCGGGCAGGTGGCGCTGGTCCAGGGCGCGCTGTTCGCCCGGTCCGAGGCCTCGCTCGCGATCGAGCGTCTGGACGATGCACGCCTGCTGCTGCCCGGTACGCTGGTCGAAGAGGCGGCGCTGCGGCGCGAGATCCTTCTGGTCGGGCAGGCCGAGGATTTCGACAAGTTCGAGTTCCTGACGCTGGCCTATATCCGTCATTACCGTAACTCGGTCTATGCAGGCGATTTCTGGCAGCGTTTCTCCACGGGCCTGACGCAATCGAATCTTGCGCTGGACGATCGTCGCTTTGCACGGGTCTCGGCGCTGCTGGAACAGGTCGATCGCGCCAGCCGCCTCAAGCTCTATCTGGTGATCGCGCGCGGGGCGCTGATCCGTGGCAAGCTCGCCGTCGTCAGCCTCGCGGCCGAGCGAGCGCTGACGCTCAGCGCCGACGCCACGCCCGATCGGGAGCGAGCACATTTCTATCGCGGCGCATCCCGCGCGCTCACCGACGAATATGACGGCGGCTTTGCCGAGCTGAAGGCGCTCGACCGGTCGAAGCTGGCGGAGCGCGATGTCCTGCTCCTCAACGCAACCCTCCAGCTCGCCCTCGACATTCGCAAGTCGATCACGGGTCCGGCTGCCGTCATGACGGCCGACAAGCCGCCGCCGACGCCGGCACGGATCGATCTCGCCTCGTCGAACGCGATGCTCGCGCGTGCGAAGTCGCAGCTCGGCGAACTGGAGCTTCTCACCAGGGATCACCGCCCATGACCAAGCTCAGTGGAACCTCCGGACAACTCTTCGCTGGTCTCGCCGAAAGCCTTGCGCGCGGGGTGACCCGGTCGACGAAAGGCGCGGCAACATCAGGCGCCAAGACCGCCGACGATTCCTCGTTTCACGATCTGCTCCACACCGTCTCGAACATGGCCAAGCGGGCCTTGGACGATCAGGGAGCTGACACGACCGCGAAGGCTGCCCCAGCACGCCCGCGCGTGACCCAGTTGACCGAGCGTGACACGTCGAAGGACGAACCGGTGCATGAACGCACCGAGGAGACCAAATCGTCGAACAAGCATGAGCAGGTCGATCAGGTCGCGAAGTCGGATGTCTCGACCAGATTGGGCCTTCCGGCGATCATGGGGCAGGAGCTTGCCGCCGCGCAGGCGGTGACAGTGCAGACACCACGGCCGTCCGGCGAAAAGAGGGAGGCGTCGACCCGGGACGAGCGTCCCTCGGTGGCGAAGCAAGGTATTGGCGACGCAAAGGCGGCGGCAGACGTCGGCCAATTCGCCTCCGCTCCTTCGGCTATGGCACGTTCCGGCGGCGATACGTCCCACGCGCACGGACAGCCAGCCGCAGGCGCACAGGCTGCGCCGATGTCACAGGGAAGCGCCGTTCAGATGAATGCCATACCGGCAACACCGGGCTTCGAAGCCGTCGCAGCGAATGTCGAGCGTGCCGCAAAGTCTGCGGGCCGCGACGCCTTGCCTGAGACGACCAAGGTCACGGTGGTTCAGCAGGAGACCCATCTGCCTCCCGTGGGACAGTTGAGCGCGACCCAGCAGGTCGCAAACGCTGTCGTGTCGGAGCTCAAGGACGCGCCCGCGCCGGCGGCGTCCGCCGCGACAGATCTCGCGGGCGCACAGAACAATTCTCCGGATCGGCCGCTCAAGATCCTCACCGTCAATCTCGAGCCGCCTGATCTCGGCAATGTCACCGTGCGTCTTCGTCTCGTCGGCAACGAGGTGTCGGTTCAGCTTGCCGCCGAACGCAAGGACACCAGCACGATGCTGGATCAGCAGCGCGACCAGATCCGCGACCTGATGCAGTCGGCGGGTTATGTCGCCGACGTCGCGCCGGTGCAGCACGGTTCGCTCGACGGATTCCAGGCCGGGTCGGGCCAGTCGCAGCAGCAACTCTCGGGCCAACAACAGCAATCATCGCAGTCGCAAAGCGCGTTCGGCGGTGCGGGCACGTCGGCCGGTCAGTCCGACAGCGGCCCCAGGCAAGCCCGGCAGAACCAGCAGCCCAACCAGGAGGCACGCCATGACCAGGACGTGGCGCCGCAGTCTCGTCGCGGCCCTGTTTATCTGTGACGTCGGCGCCGCCGCGGCGGCGACGGACACCGTGCGACCTTGCGAGCGCGAGATGGCGCGCGCCTCGCAGCAGCACGGAATTCCGCTCGGCATTCTCTATGCCGTCGGCCTCACCGAGACCGGCCGTCGCGGCGCGCTCTATCCCTACGCGCTCGGTGCCGAAGGCCAGACCGTGTTCGCCAAGGACATGGACGATGCGATCGCGAATTTCGAGGCGATGCGGGCCAGGGGCATCAAGTTGATCGATCTCGGCTGCATGCAGATCAACCATTATTTTCACGGCGACAAGTTCACATCGGTGCGGGCGATGTTCGATCCGGCGAAGAATGTCGACTACGCCGCGCGCTTCCTGAAAGAGCTGAAGCAGCGCGAGGGAAGCTGGACCATGGCGGTCGCCCGCTACAATGCCGGTCCGAACAATCAACCGGCGCAGAAGCGCTACGTCTGCCACATCGTTGCGCATCTCGTCTCCAGCGGCTTCGGCGCGTGGACCGACAAGGCGCGCTCGTTCTGCCAGCCGAAGACGACGTGAGCTGACGAAGCCATCGTATGAAGTTGTGCATCGCCGCCAACCATCAGCCCCGCGCAAGCAAGACCCCCCATTGTAACGACAATCTACCAAAGGAGCCTACTACATGAGCCTGTATGGTGTTATGCGCACCGGCGTTTCCGGGATGAATGCGCAATCCAACAAGCTGTCGACGGTCTCGGACAACATCGCGAACGTCAACACGGTCGGCTACAAGCGCGCTTCGACGGAATTTTCCTCGCTGATCCTGAAGAGCGGCTCCGGCAACTACGACTCCGGTGCGGTCGAGACCACGGTCCGCTACGCCATCACCGATCCCGGCAATCTTCAGTTCACGACCTCGACGACGGACCTCGCGGTTCAGGGCAACGGCTTCTTCGTCGTGCAGGATGCGAACGGCAACAACTTCATCACGCGTGCCGGCTCATTTGTGCCCGACAGCACCGGCAATCTCGTCAACACCGCCGGCTTCCAGCTGATGGGCTACAACATCCAGAACGGTGCCGCGCCCAACGTTGCCGCTAACGGCTTCGGCGGTCTCCAGGTTATCAACGTCAACCAGATGGCACTGCAGGCCTCGCCCTCGACCAAGGCGACCGTGGCCGCCAATCTTGACCCGAGCGCTGCGAATGTCGCTTCCCCGCTTGCTGCAGCTGGTCCGAGCAATTACACCTCGAAAACGTCGATGGTGACCTACGACAACATCGGCAACGCCGTAACGCTCGACGTCTATGCGGCGAAAACTGGCGCGAACACCTGGGACATTGAAGTCTACAACGGCGCCAGCCTGCTGACGGGCGGTCCCTCAGCCGCGACCGCATTCAGCTTCGACGTCACCGCGGCCGGCAAGGGCGCGCTGGCTGCAGCGAGCCCCAAGACGCTCGCGTTCAACGTTCCCGGCGGCTCGGCCTTCACCATGGACCTCTCGGTCATGACCCAGGTCGCCTCCAGCTTCGACTTCAAGGCGACCGTCGATGGCAACGCGCCGTCCGCTGTCGAGAAAGTCAATATCGACAGCAAGGGCGTGGTGACCGCCGTGCTCAAGAACGGCACCCAGCTGCCAAGTTTCCAGGTTGCGCTCGCCACCGTGCCGAGCCCGGATCACCTGACGCCGGAGGTCGGCAATGTCTATTCGCCGAACCTCGAATCCGGAAACGTGCAGGTCGGTCTGGCCGGGCAGGGTGGCCTCGGAACCATCCAGTCCGGCGCTCTCGAAGACTCCAACGTCGATCTTGCGAGCGAGCTGACCGACATGATCTCGGCGCAGCGCGGCTTCACCGCGAACTCGAAGTCGTTCCAGACCGGCGCCGATCTGCTTGACGTCGTCGTCAACCTGAAGCGCTGAGTCCTGCGGCGCCGATCCCGGGCAAGAGAACGTTCAAGAGCACGCCATGTCCCTTACCTCAGCGCTCGACTCCGCCCGCAACTCGCTCATGGCGTCGGGCATCCAGTCGTCGACGATCTCGCGCAATATCGCCGGTGCCGGTTCGACCGGCTATTCGCGCAAGATCACCGAGCTGGATAATCTTCCCGGCGCTGGCGTTTATGTCGCGGCGATCCAGCGCGCCGCCTCTTCGGGCTTGTACAGCAACGTTCTGACCGCGACCTCGGCAGCCGCCACGCAGAGCGCGATCTATACCGGTCTCCAGAAGATCGCCGCTGCCACGGTGGACGATCCGCAGCTCGACCAGTCACCGACGGCGCAGCTTAATGCGCTGAAGCAGGCGCTGCAGCAATATGCCAACGCGCCTGATAACACCACGCTGGCGCAGGCCGCCGTGACGTCCGCCAAAGACATGGCGACCGCGCTCAACCAGGCGACCCAGACCGTGCAGTCGGTGCGCGAGGGCGCGGACGCCGACATGAAAACGTCGGTCCAGAACATCAACCAGCTGCTCTCCCAGTTCCAGACAGTCAACACTGCGATCGTGAAGGGTACGATCGCCGGTGACGACGTGACCGACTATCTCGACCAGCGCGACAGCATCGTCTCGCAAATGTCGCAGGAGGTCGGCGTCACGATGGCGATCCGCACCAACGGCGATGCTGCCCTCTACGCCGACAGCGGCGCGGTGCTCTTCGACAAGACGGCGCGGGCGGTGACTTTCGCTCCGACCAACGCCTATTCGGCGAGCACAACGGGTAACGCGGTCTTCATCGACGGCGTGCCCGTGACTGGTGCCAATTCGGTGATGCCGATCAAATCAGGCAAGCTCGCCGGCCTGGCCCAATTGCGCGACACCGATACGGTCACCTATCAGAGCCAGCTCGACGAGATCGCGCGCGGCCTGATCAACAGTTTCAAGGAAAGCGACCAATCCGGCGCGGCGCTGCCCGACGTTCCCGGTCTCTTCACTTATCCTGGCTCACCGACGATGCCCGCCAGCGCCACCGTTTCGGTTGGCCTGGCCGGCACGATTTCGGTCGCCGCGTCGGTCGATCCCGCCCAGGGCGGCAACCCGAATCTGCTGCGCGACGGCGCGATCAGCGGAAGCCCGGCCTATAACTATAACACGGCAGGTAGCGGCGGCTTTTCGGCCCGGCTTCAGCAGCTCATCGGCAACATGGATGCGTCGCAGCCGTTCGATGCCACAACGCAGGGCAAGCCGAACGGCAGCCTGATCGACTACGCGTCGTCATCGACGAGCTGGATCGAGAACCAGCGCAAGACCGCCAACGACAATTCCCAGTACCAGAACACGTTGCTGGACCGCAGCACGACAGCGCTGTCGAACGTCAACGGCGTCAACATGGACGACGAAATGTCGTTGATGCTCCAGGTCGAGCGTACCTATTCGGCGTCGTCGAAGATCATCTCGACCGTCGACCAAATGTTGCAAGCCTTGCTAGCCGCCGTGGGGAATCCGTGATGATGAGCGCCAACTACATTTCCACCCTCGTGCTACACTCGTCCTTGAGGTATTCGATCACGAACAATCAGGCTGCGCTGAGCAAGGCGTCGACGGAAGCGACCACCGGCCGCTTCGCCGATGTCGGCCTCCAGCTCGGTGCGACGACGGGTGGCGACGTCACCCTGCGGGCGGACCTGAGCTTCGGCGATCAGCTCGTCGACACCAACGGCCTCGTCGGGGGGCGCCTGGACGTGACCCAGGACCGCATCACCCAGCTCAGCACGACCGCAACTGACTTCCTCAAGGACCTGATCGCGGCCCGCAGCACCGACGGTGGCGGGCGGATCATCCTGCCGCCGGCGTCCTCCAATCTCCAGGACCTGATCGGCGCGTTGAACATTTCTTATAACGGCTCGTACCTGTTCTCGGGCATCAACACGCAGAACCAGCCGATCACGGCCTACCAGGCCGGCTCGGCCAGCAAGAACAAAGTCGATGCCGATTTCGTTGCGGCCTTCGGCTTCACGCAATCCTCGGCCAGCGTGAACACCATTACGCCTGCTCAGATGCAGACATTCCTCAACGGCCCGTTCGACGCCGAGTTCGCAAGCCCGGCCTGGAACACCAATTGGTCGTCGGCCACTGACCAGGTCATGCAAAGCCGCATCTCGACGACCGAGATCGCCGATACGTCCGTCAGCGCCAACCAGACCGGTTTTCGCAAGCTCGCCGAGGCCTACACCATGATGGCCGATCTCGGGAACGCGAACCTCGACCAGTCGACGTTCCAGGTGGTGGTGGACAAGGCCATCGGCCTCGTCGGCAGCGCCATCACGGACCTTGCGACGCTCGGCGGCGACGTCGGCACGGTCCAGCAGCGGATCACCAACGCGACCGACAAGCTGAAGACCCAGAAGGACATTCTGAACAATCAGATCGTCGGCATGGAGAAGGTCGATCCGACCGAAGCGTCTGTGCGCGTCAACACGCTGCAGACCCAGATCCAGACGGCACTCGCACTGACCTCGCAGCTCCAGAAGATCAGCCTCATCAACTATCTCTGAGCCCAAGGGCGGTCGCGTTCGCTTTCAGTTTCCTGCAATTTCCTGCGCAGAGTATTACGGATGACTTTTGAAGCCTATGAGACGGTTGTTGAAGACAGCGGCTACGAGGCGCGAGGGCGCGAGCGCCAGGCGCTCAGCCTCGGCATCGACCGGCTGGAGCGGCTCCAGAAGGAGCAGCGCTTCAGCATCGAGGATCAGGTCCAGAGCCTGCTCTACGTTCGGCGGCTGTGGACCATCTTCATCGAGGACCTCGCGCATCCCGAGAACGGGCTGCCCGAGCAGCTGCGCGCCGACATCATCTCGATCGGGCTGTGGGTCGTCAAGGAAGCCGATCGCCTTCGCGAGGAACGATCGAACGACGTGATGCAGCTCGTCGAAATCAACCGCCTGATCCGAGACGCGCTTTAATGAAGATCTCCTTGCGGGCCGGCGAACGGGTCTACATCAACGGCGCGGTGCTGCGCGTGGACCGCAAGGTCTCGCTGGAGCTCGTCAATGACGTGATGTTCCTGCTGGAAGGGCAGGTGATGCAGGCCGCCGACGCCACCACGGCGATGCGCCAGCTCTATTTCATCGTTCAGCTCATGCTGATGAATCCGACGGACGTGGCTGCCGCCGCTTCGCTCTATGGGCAGCACCACGCAGCCCTGCTGGCCGTGTGCGAGAACCGCGAGATGCTCGACGGGCTCGCTGCGATCGACGAGATGGTCGGCGGATCCCGCTACTTCGAGGCGCTCAAGCGCATCCGGGCGCTGTTCCCTCTGGAGGAGGCGATCCTGGCCGGCACCACCACCGAATCTCCAATCAAGGCTGCCTGACAGCGGAGAGGCTCATGAACGTTCCCAGCGTGACCGATACCACAAGCACCAATTCGACCAGCTCGACCTCGTCCGGTTCGACGCCGTCGAGCAGCGGTGTCGACTACAACACTTTCCTTCAGCTCCTCATCGCCGAGATGAAGAACCAGGATCCGACCAATCCGACGGATACGTCGCAATATATGAGCCAGTTCGCCCAGCTGTCGACGGTCGAGCAGGCCATGCAAACCAACACGAAGCTGGATTCGCTGCTGTCCTCCCAATCGCTGTCGCAGGCGGACGGGCTGATCGGAAAGAACGTCAGCTTCACCGACTCGACCGGCGCGACTTTCACCGGCAAGGTCGCGTCGATCTCGATCAACAGCAACGGCTCCGTCGCGACCCTCCAGGACGGCACCAAGGTCGCGGTCGGCCCTGGTCTGACGATCAGCAACTAGCCATGAACGAGCGGGACGCCCTCGACCTCGTCCAGGCAGCGATCTGGACCATCCTCGTTGCGTGCGGACCCGCAGTCGGCGCGGCGATGCTGGTCGGCATTGTCATCGCGCTGATCCAGGCCCTGACCCAGATCCAGGAGGCGACGCTGACCTTTGTTCCGAAGATCATCGTCATCCTGGTGGTCGTGGCCATCTCCGGCTCCTTCATCGGCGCCCATCTCTCCACTTTCACGGAGATGGTCTATTCGCGGATCGAGCACGGCTTCTGATCCGCAGGCCAGGCCCGGCCACCACCCTCGCGTAAGCTTTGCGGGGCAGATTGCAGGGCGGACCCTGCCGCCCGGTGACCTATGGCCGATACATTAGCTGCTAGCCTGCCGAACCCGCGACGCTTTGGTGCGGACGCCTTCTTCGCTGGCGGTATCGTGACCATGCTCACGATCCTGTTCCTGCCGATTCCCCCTGTTCTGATCGACCTCGGCCTCGCCTTCTCGATCGCGCTGGCGGCGCTGATCCTGATGGTCGCGTTGTGGATCCAGCGACCGCTGGATTTTTCCGCCTTCCCGACAGTGCTCCTGATCGCGACGATCCTGCGGCTCGCGCTCAACGTCGCGACCACCCGCCTGATCCTGTCGCGCGGCGGGGAGGGCGAGACCGCTGCCGGCCACGTTGTCGCCGGCTTCTCCAAGTTCGTCATGGGCGGCGACTTCGTCATCGGTCTGATCATCTTCGCGATCCTGGTCACGGTGAATTTCGTCGTGATCACCAAGGGCGCCACGCGTATCGCCGAAGTCGGCGCCCGCTTCACCCTGGATGCCATTCCCGGCAAGCAGATGGCGATCGACGCGGACCTTTCCGCGGGCCTGATCGACGACAAGGAAGCCCAGCGCCGGCGCCGCGAGCTCGAGGAGGAGAGCTCCTTCTTCGGCGCGATGGATGGTGCCTCGAAATTCGTGCGCGGCGATGCCATCGCCGGCCTGATCATCACGGCGATCAACATCTTCGGCGGCATCATCATCGGCGTAACTCATCACGGATTGACCCTGTCGCGCGCCGCTGACGTCTACACAAAACTCTCGGTCGGCGACGGTCTGGTCACGCAGATGCCGGCGCTGATCGTGTCGCTGTCGGCGGGCCTCCTGGTGTCCAAGGGCGGCACCAGGGGCTCCGCCGAGCAGGCGGTGCTGCGGCAGCTCGGTGGCTATCCGCGCGCGGTGTCGGCGGCCTCCTTGATGATGTTCGTGCTTGCCCTGATGCCGGGGCTGCCGATGGCACCGTTCGTGCTGCTGGGCGGCGTCATGGCTTTCGTCGGCTATTCGCTGCCGAAGCGGCAGGCAGCGCGCGAGCGGAAAGAAGACGCGCGCAAGGCGGAAGAGCGCGCCCAGAACGAGGCCAAGGAATCGGTCAAGGAATCGCTCAAGACCGCCGAGATCGAGCTGTCGCTCGGGAGCCATCTGTCGGTTCACCTGCTCGGTTCGCGCAACGAGCTTGCCCATCGCGTCGCCAAGATCCGCAAGAAGTTCGCCAAGCAGTACGGCTTCGTCATTCCCGAGATCAAGCTGTCTGACAATCTGTCGATCGACCCCAAGGGATACCAGATCCGGATCCACGATACGCGCGTCGCCCATGGCGAGCTCCGCATCGGCGAGGTGATGGTGCTGGTGGACAAGGACGGCAAACCGGACGTGCCCGGCGACGAGGTGATCGAACCCGCGTTCGGCATGAAGGCGCTGTGGGTGACGGAAGCCTTCACCGAAGAGGTCAAGCGGCAGGGCTGCAAGCCGGTCGACAATCTGTCGGTCCTGCTCACGCACTTAAGCGAAGTGCTGAGGGCTAACCTATCGCAGCTGCTGTCCTACAAGGACATGCGCGGGCTTCTCGACCGGCTCGAGCCCGAGTACAAGCGCCTGGTCGACGATCTCTGCCCATCGCAGATCTCCTATTCCGGCCTGCTGGCGATCCTGAAGATCCTGCTGGGTGAGCGGGTTTCGATCCGGAACCTGCATCTGATCCTCGAAGCGATCGCCGAGATCGCGCCGCATGTGCGGCGGTCCGAGCAAGTCGCCGAGCACGTGCGGATGCGTCTTGCCCAGCAGATCTGCGGCGACCTCTCCGACAACGGCGTGCTCAACGTCCTTCGCCTCGGCAATCGCTGGGACCTTGCCTTCCATCAGAGTCTGAAACGCGACGCCAAGGGCGACGTCGTCGAGTTCGATGCCGACCCGCGGCTGATCGAGCAGTTCGCGACCGAAGTCAGCGCCGCGGTCCGGAAGTTCACCGAGGACGGCACCAGCGTGGTGTTGGCGGTCACGCCGGAAGCCAGGCCCTATGTCCGCATGATTCTGGAGCGGGTGTTCCCCACCTTGCCAATCCTGTCGCATGTCGAGGTCGCTCGCAGCGCCGAGATCCGCGCGCTTGGAGCCATTTCGTGATCGGCGGCCTCACCGACAACGTGCTCGCCACGTTCATCGTGTTCTGCCGTATCGGCGCCTGCCTGATGCTGGTGCCCGGCTATTCCAGCGTGAACGTTCCGCCGCAGATCCGCCTGTTCGTTGCCCTGGTCACGACCTTCGCACTGACGCCGATCCTTATCGCCATCCTGAAACCGCTCGTCGACGGCGCCTCGCCGCTGACGCTGGCGCTGCTGATCGGCACAGAGCTTCTGGTCGGCAGCGTCATCGGCCTCGGCGGGCGGGTGTTCTTCCTCGCACTCCAGACCATGCTCACCGTGATGGCGAGCGCGATCGGGCTCAGCAGCATCCCGGGCACGCCTGTCGGCGACACCGATCCGGCGCCGCCCGTGGTGCCGCTGATCATGGCCGCCGTCACCACGCTGTTCTTTCTGACCGACCAGCACTGGCAGGTGTTGCGCGGGCTGATGAACTCCTACGACGTCTGGCATCCCGGCGAGAAGCTGACCAGCGAGATGGCCCTGAACCAGCTGGTGAGCCGTCTCGCCGACGCGTTCGTGCTGACGCTGCGGATCACCAGCCCCTTCATCGTTTATTCCGTCATCGTCAATTTCTCGGTCGGTCTCATCAACAAGCTGACCCCGGCTATACCGGTGTATTTCGTCTCGGTGCCATTCGTCCTGTTCGGTGGTTTTCTGCTGCTTTACCTGACCAGCGACGAACTGCTGGCGCAGTTCATGCTCGGCCTGTCGTCATGGCTGGCGGGATGACGAAACATGACCTCGCGCGCCGACAAGCTCAGTCGCATCGTCTCGCTGGTGAAGCTTCAGCTCCGGCTGTCCGAATGGCAGCTCGCGCAAATGCGCCAGGAGGAGCAGGCCATGCAAGATGAACAGGCATGGCTGGTGGGGACCTTGAACGAAGGCAAGGCGCCGGCGGGCTCGTCGAGCGATTCGATCGCGCGGCGCCTCAACAGGACGAGCGTAGGCGCTCGCGCCGTGCAGGAGCGCGCTGCGATGCAGCTCGACAAGGTCCGCTCGGAGACCCGGCGCGTGAAGCAGCTCGAGGACGTCGCCAAGGCGGCGCTCGCCGACAAGCTGCGCGACGCCGAGAAGCGCTCGCTCGAAGACATGGTGGGAACACACGCCGCCGCGCGCGATCTGACGCCGCGGCCAGCCAGGCGGACCAAGACATGATTGTGACACCGACATCCGACCTCGTTCTCGATGTCCTCGATGCCGCCGATCCGGTTGCGCAGCGGACGGCGACTGCGAAGCTCGAGTCGCTGAAATCGTCGGACGCCGATTTTGCTGCGACGATGGATGCGGCGGCCAGCAAGGCGGCCGATCAAGCCGCGACGAGGGTGGCCGAGGCGCAATCGGGCGTGGTGAACGGACCGCCGGTGCAGGTGATCAAGAAGCCGGGCCCGGACGAGGTCTATCGCAAGTTCGAGGCATTCGTCCTCCAGACCTTCGTCGAGACGATGCTGCCGAAGGAGTCGGAGGAGGTGTTTGGCAAGGGCACCGCGGGCGGCATCTGGAAATCGATGCTGGCCGAGCAGCTCGGCGCCCAGCTGGCGAAGGGCAAGGGGATCGGAATTGCCAAGCAACTCGCCTCTGCGCATCCGGCAGGCCCGGAGGTCGCGGGCAAGTCGGGCTGATGAATCTGGGACATGGGTGACGAAATTTGAGGGGTGAATTTGCTATGCAGGTAGAACAAGGCGCGACGACCCAGGTGATGGAGCAGCCGGTCGTTGAGCAACACGTCCTGGACATCGAGGCCGTGACGGAGGCTGAGCCGCGCGACGTTCTGTTGCCGGCGCTCCTGCCTGATGTCGGCAGCGGCATGACGCCCGACGATGCCGATGCGGCAAGGTTGGAGGCGATGCGGTCCGAAGAGGTCGCCGGATTGCTGGTCGCCATTCGCCGGCTCGAAGACATCATCGAGGAGGAGACCACTGCGCTCGCGACGGGGCAGAAGGTCGATTTCGACGATTTCAGCGCGCGCAAGAGCCGGAGCATGCTGGAATTCGTCCGGCTGATGCGGGCGCGGATGCATCTCGGCCGAGAAATCGAAATCACCGAGGAGATCCAGCGGCTGCGCGAGAAACTCGAGCGAAACCGCTCTCTGCTCGAGATGCACTACGACGCCGTGCGCGAGGTCGCGAGCATCATCGTCAGGGCGATCAAGGAGGCTGAATCCGACGGCACGTACACCGGTCGCGCAGCGCAGGACGGAAAATGATCAAGCTGGTGCTGGCCGGGCTCTGGGTATGCATCCTTACCGCGGGCACGAGCTACGGCGTTGCCTATTGGAAGGAAAATGGCAGCCTGCTGCCCGCGAAGGACGAATATCTCGACGGACTGCAATACCAGAAGACGCGGGCGCTGAGCGTGCCCATGGTCGAGGGCGGCGCCGTGCAGGGCTACATTGTCGCGCGCTTCGTCTACACCGTCGAGGCGAAGACTATGCACCAGCTGACCGTCCCGCCGGAGCCGTTCGTGGTCGACGAGGCCTTCCGCAGGATCTACGCTGACGACAAGCTCGATTTCAGGAAGCTTGCCCGTTACGATCTCTCCGGCCTCACCTCGGCGATCAAGCAGCGCGTCAACGAGCGCATGCAGGCCGACGTCGTCCAGGACGTCCTGGTCGAGGACTTCAACTACGTCTCCAAGGAAGAATTCCAGCAAAAGCCGTAGTGCGCTGGTCCGCGAAGTCGCGCCGGCAGCACGACATCTCTGCCGTTAAAAGCAAACCGGCCCCTGCGGGAGCGTCCCGCAGGGGCCGGTGGTCGTTTGTGAGCCGGGCTCGCTGCTTCAGTTGCCGGCCGGGTAGGCCGCCGGGGCGGCATGGGCCCGGTTCAGGAGGATGCCGACTTCGTCGAGCTCCTGCATCGGCTCGTCGATGGTCTCATTGGCCGGGATGTTGAGCCGGTATCCGACATAGCGGCGTGCCACGATCGCATCGAAACCGAGGCGGTCGCGGAGCTTCTTGCGCAGCTTGCTGACGTGACTCTCGATCACGCTCTCGTCGAAGGTGGATTCAAAGATGCCATAGACCGCGTTGAAGATCTGCGTCTTGGTGATCCACCTGCCGTGGTTGCTGACCATATATTCGAGAATGCGCAGTTCGCGGCGGGGCAGCGTCAGGGCGTGGCCCGCGATCTCGGGGTCACGTCCGTTGAAGAAGACCTGGATCCTGGTCTCGCAGGGCCTCGGCAACTCGCCCACCCGGCGGCGAGCGATCGCGGCCGTTCGGGCGAGGATCTCACGCAGATGGATCGGAACGTGGACGACGTCGTCCACGCCGGATTCGAACAGCTCCAGCGTGTTCTTGAGCATCTTCTGGCCACTCATGGCGATGATCGGAGCCGTAGACCGCTTGCGCATCGCCCGTGGCAGGCTTCCGCGGGCATCGCAGTCCCCCAGAAGGAAGGCATCGACGGCTGCCAGGTCCGATTCACTCGCGGATTGCAGCCAGTCCCAGAATTCTCCGGAGGAGAAGCCGATCGACGATACGCCTTCGCGAACGAGCCCTCCTACGTAGCTGTTCGTGACGCTCTCGCGATCATCAACGATAATATACATCAGTCTTTCGCCCCTGTTTCGCACTTGCTGTGGCCGGGAGGTTTGTTGTGATGCCCCGGCTCGGCAGCCATGCTGTTTGACGATATTCCCTCCCGCGAACCGTTATTGTGGTTTCGATATTCGCGGGCAGCCCTACGCATTCAGTGCCCACGTGTGTGGGCCTGCTACTTCGACTCGATACTGAACGCTTACTGCGTGAAGCCCGGCGGGTGTCTTACGGATCACCTTGCGGGGCGAATTGAGACCGCGACCTGGTACAGTTGCGTTACGTTGCTCATCGCGTCCGAACGCCACTGAACTCAGTCGATCTCCTCGCCAACGGGCGAGAATCACTTGAGACAGACCGTAACAATTGCCGATTTCCGATCAAGCGTGCGGAACAAAGCGTTTGCTACGTGTGCTTGATGCTGTTGGTTTGTTTCCAGTTGTTTCTTTGTATGTTCGAACGTATCAGTTGATTTAAAATCCGAACCAGTTTGCACTGTGGCGGTTATAAAGTTCCTATACCCGTATAAATAAAGCCATTTTGAGTCGTGTCACCGCGCCGTCATACCGAGGATTTTCAACCCCGGATTGACTCTCTTGGCCATGCACTCACGTGCGACAATTCGACTCACGTATGGCGGCGAGACTCCAGCTTGGCAAAATCTTGGCGAGTGTGTGTCTTTCGAGTCGCACTTTTGACTCACGCATGATGCGTCAGGCTCGCGCGTGCATCATGCGCGACGAAAGATTTCCGATGCGCACGTTTCAGGCAAGCTTCGCCAACTAGCTTCGTTCGACGGATCGAAACGAACGGAGCATTTTCAAATGTTGTCCGATGGAAAAACGCGTCCCGCTGAAGCGGCGGATTTGACCGCTGCGGCGAAGCCTGCTCCGGAAACACGCGATACAAAGCCCAATAGTAATGCGCGCGCGGCCAAGCCCGCGGCAGGGGCGAAGCCTGCATCAGTGTCGAGCGACGAAGCCGCAGCGAAAGAGGCGCTCGAGGGATTGAAGCGCATTCGTGCCAAGGCGCGCCTTGATAAGATGGCAATACCGAAACCTGCGCCGGTGGTGATCAAGCCGGCGGTGATCGTGGCCAAGCCGCCGCCGCCGCGCCCCACATGGGTCGCGCCGCTCGCGACATTGGCGGTTGCCGCCATTCTGGTGGTTTGCGCGTGCACCGGCGTCATCGCCTATCTCACGACGCAGCCGGGCCAGACCAATGTCGCGGCCAATGCGGAGATCAGGAATCTGCGCGACACGGTCGCCCAGCTGCGCAAGCAATTGTCCGGCGTATCGGAGAATCTCGATGGCCTGCGCACCGCGGTCGATCAGTCGAGCAAGGCAACCAGCGATCGTTTCGGCCGGTTTGCCGAGAATCTGGATCGTATCGAGCGGGTCAGCTCGTCTTCGACGGCGAAGCTCGACCGGCTTGCTCAGGCCCAAATCCAGGCGCCGGTGCAAGTCGCCGCGCAGCCGTCGCCAGCGATGCCGGTGATGGCGTCGGTTGCCGCGCCGGAGACCACGGGCTCGGTGGCTCCGGTCGAGCGGAGCTCAGCGCCGCGGAAGGTTGTCAAGGGCTGGTCGGTCCGCCAGGCCTATGAGGGCATTGCGATCTTGCAGGGCCCGAACGGCGTCGTCGAGGCCGTGCTCGGCCAGCAGGTCCCAAATCTCGGTCGGATCGAGGAGATCAGGAACGAGAACGGCCGTCTCGTGGTGGAAACCAGCGGCGGGGGTGTCGTCTATTCGGCGCGCAAGTAAGCGGCGGACGCTTCTATTGTCGGTGATGCTCGAAGCTGGTGCATAGCAGCTCGATCTCGGCCTCGGCGATCGAGGCACGAAACAGCCGGCAGGTGAACTCGACTGTCGACTTGATCTCGGAAGCGGTGCGATCCTCCCGCAGGAAGATGCATCGCTTGCAGACGTCGGTATGATGCCTCTGTTCGGCGGCATCCGCCTGATCGAGCAGGTGTCGCAACGTGTCGCGAAAGCGGAGCTTGCTGTCGTCATCGAGGACGGCGAAGGCGTCGGCCAAGCCGTTGACCGGATCGCGCGCAAGAAACTTCTTGCCCTGCTGCGTCACGCTCAGCATGACCGAGCGCTTGTCCTTGGACGAGCGTGTTCGCTCCACGTAACCGAGACGTTCGAGCTCGCCGATGATGAACGAGGCGGTGCCGCGCGTCGTACCGACATAGCTTGCCAGCGCCGAAGGCGTCCGTGAGAACCGGTTCGCACGGGAGAGGAAACGCAGCGCCATCCACTCGCGATCGCGCATGCCATGCTTGGTGCCTTCAAACCACAGGATCCGCGCCACCTGTCCCAACAATTCAATCGCTTCGCGAGCCAAATTCATTTCAATGCCAGATCGGATAAAGCTTTATTCAATTGAGCGTTCGAGGGCGCAATCGCTGCAGGTCAGAATGAGCGTTGATTCGCGCGAGACGAATGACATGCCGCGCTTGGTTCTCTCCGTTCTGGAGATGGAACATTCGCGAGTGGAACTAGATCGTCACAAAGAAAGTTCGAGTAAACTGCAAGGCTCGACTGATCCGAAAATTTCAGTCAAATGGCGCGGGCCCGCTGTCTTCGGGCAACATCATGTGTCGCTGTGGCCACGATCGCGCCCGTTTTTTGCATTGAAACGTTTCGAATTGCGCGAAGATGCACACAATGTGCAACTCGGGACGGGACGGTGAGGGGCGCGAGAACCCCTTTTTTCGGTTAATGGATGTTGCGACGCAATGCGGCTACCCGGTTAAATCGGGCACACAATCGTACCGGGAAATTCACAAGTGTCGTTAGGAACAGAGCAAATCGAACCGTTCAGCGTTAGACGCGCCGCGCTGGCTGCCACTGTCGGCAACATGCTCGAGTTCTACGACTTCATCACGTACAGCTTCTTCGCGATCCAGATTGGCCACACCTTTTTCCCAACCGGCAGCGAGTACGGCAGCCTGATGTTGTCATTGGCGACCTTCGGCGCGGGCTTCTTGACGCGGCCGATCGGCGGCATCGTGCTTGGGATCTATTCCGACCGGGTCGGCCGGCGGCCGGCCATGCTGCTGAGCTTCGCGCTGATGGGGGTTGCGATCCTGACCATCACGTTCACGCCGTCCTACAATTCGATCGGGCTTGCTGCGCCGGTCATCGTGATCGCGGCCCGCTTGGTGCAGGGTTTTGCACTCGGCGGCGAGGTCGGGCCCACCACCGCCTATCTGATCGAGATCGCGCCGCCTGAACATCGGGCGCTGGTGGTGGCATGGCAGCCGGCGAGCCAGGAGATCGCGGCGACGGCAGGCGCCCTGGTCGGTGTGATCCTCAGCAAGACCATGGCACCGGAGATGCTCGACCTCTATGGCTGGCGGGTGGCCTTTCTGATCGGCGCGGTCTGCCTGCCGTTCGGCGTCTGGATGCGTCGGACCTTGCCGGAGACCATCCCGCAGGCGGAAGCCGGAATCGTGGCGAAGGAAAGCACGGGCCATCTCTCGCTGGCCCGCCGTCACATCGGCCTGATCATGCTGGCGCTGATGGTTCTGGCCAGCGGCACGATCTCGACCTATGTCACGCAATACATGACGACCTATGCGCAGAACACGCTGCATGTCTCGTCGACCCTGGCGTTTGCGGTTTCGCTCGTCAGCAACGGCATTCAGTTCGTGGGCGCGCTGGTTGGCGGCGGGCTGGCTGATCGTCTCGGCCGCAAGCCGGTGATGATCTGGCCGCAGCTCGCAGCGCTGCTGCTGACCTATCCGGTCTTCCTTTGGATCGTCCATGTGCCCGGCACATTGTCGCTGCTGGCTGGCTTCGGCCTGCTCTCCGTCATCGGCTCGCTGCCGTTCACGGCCTTCTATGCGACGTTCTCCGAGGCGCTGCCTCAGAACATCCGTGGCGGCGTATTCGCTACCGTCTATGCGGTTGCGATCGCAAGCTTTGGCGGCACGGCGCAACTCGTGGTCACCTGGTTGCTCCATGTCACCGGAGATCCGCTGGCGCCGGCCTGGTACCTGCTGCTCGCGGGGATCGTCGGGCTTGTGGCGATGAGCCTGATGCCCGAGACCGCGCCGGCGAAGACCCGGAGAACCTGACCGGGCGAAAGCTCGCAGGCTGGTGATTTGCGTTTCGGCGGCAATTGTCGGCGAATGCGTCGCCTGAAGGATCAGGGCAAGATACCAGGGCAAGGCATCAGGAAGGATCGACCAATGAGCATTGAACCCACCATGACGGCCGACGTGGTCGGGTTGACGAAAGTCGCCCCGGTCTCGCGTCGCGGATTCATGAGCGCCACCGCGGCCGTCGCCGCCGGCTACACGCTTGCGGCAGGTCCCGTCCGCGCCGAGGTGATCACGACCGACACCAGCGGCCTCCAGGCCGGCGACGCCAAGATCAAGGTCGGTTCCGAGGAGATGCCGGCCTATTTTGCCCGGCCCGCCGGCAACACCAAGGCGCCGGTGATCATCGTCGCGATGGAGATCTTTGGCCTGCACGAATACATCAAGGATGTGACGCGGCGCCTCGCCAAGCTCGGCGCCTTTGCGGTTGCGCCCGACTATTACTTCCGCAAGGGCACGGACCTCACCAAGATCACCGACATCAAAGACTTGCTGCCGATCGTCAACGCCAAGCCGGACGCCGAGCTGTTGTCCGATCTCGATGCGACGGTGGCCTGGGCGGGATCGCAGGGCGGCGACACTGCCAAGCTCGGCATCATCGGATTCTGCCGCGGTGGCCGCACGGTTTGGGAATATGCCGCCCATAGTGGCACGCTCAAGGCCGGCGTCGCCTTCTACGGTCCGCCGGTCGATGCGCCCAATCCGCTGTGGCCGAAGAGCCCGATGCAGCTTGCGCCCGAGATGAAGGCGCCGGTGCTCGGCCTCTATGGCGGCGCCGACACCGGCATTCCGGTCGCCCAGGTCGAGCAGCTCAAGGCCGCGCTCGCGGAGAACAAGAAGACGGCCGAGTTCAAGATCTATCCGGAAGCGCCGCACGGCTTCCATGCCGACTATCGCGGCAGCTATCGCAAGGAAGCGGCGGAAGATGCCTGGGCGCAGGCGCAAGCCTGGTTCAAGAAATATGGCGTCCTGAGCTGACGCCGAATTCGAAGAGGGCGGCCGATTGGCCGCCCTCTTACTTTCGCAATTCGTCATCGCGCCACAGCGCATCGAGGCCGTGCCGATAGGTCGGATAGGCCAGCGTGACGCCGAGCTGGCGCTTCAGTTTCGCATTGGAGACGCGGGCGCTGCTGGCATAGAAGCTGCGCGCCATTGCCGACATGTCGGCCGTTGCGAACGCTTCTTCGGCCGGCGGTGCAATGCCCATCAGCTGCGCGGCATAGGCGATCACGTCCTGCGGCGGTGCGGGCTCGTCGTCGCAGATGTTCCAGGTGCCGCCATTTCTGTGGTTGATCGCGGCCATGATGGCGCTCGCGATGTCATCGACATGGATGCGGTTGAAGACCTGGCCGGGCTTGATGATGCGCCGGGCGGTGCCGCCATGCAGCGTCACCAGCGCGTTGCGGCCAGGTCCGTAGATGCCGGCAAGCCGTAGGATCGCAACATTGCCGTGCACCGTCTCCGTCCATGCCTGCTCCGCCGCGACGCGCATCCGCGCGCGATCGAGGGAAGATTGCGGCGGCGTGCTCTCGTCGACCCATCCGCCGGCGTGATCGCCATAGACGCCGATGGTGGAGAGATAGATGACCTTGCGGCGGCCCTCCGCCAGCACATCGCCGAACGCCGCGAGTGCGGGGTCGCCGCTGCTGCCGGGCGGGATGCAGACGAGCAGGATATCGGCCTCGCGGATGAGGTCGACCGTCGCGTCAGCGGGGCGGCTGCCGGCAAAGCCATGCAGCTCGATGCCGACGAGGTCGTCTCGCGTGGCCGGATCGCGCACCGTGCCGGCGACATGCGAGAAGTTGCCGCTGAACCTGCGGATGAAGTGCCGGGCGCTATAGCCGAGGCCGAGGATAAAGAGCCGCATGCGTCTTCCGTGGTCCGAGTTCCGTTCGCGCGAGCCCGCGCGTCCTCGCTCATAAGAGATTTTTGGGTCCGGCAAAAGATATTGCGATTTTACGCGACCGCCGGTGCAGGCGATGCTCATCCGTTCACGGGAGGCGTCGACCATGCAGGCGGAAGCGATCGCTCCAGCGGGCGCAGCAGAACTGATCCGGAACGCGGTCGCGCTGATCTTCGATGTCGACGGGACGCTTGCCGAGACCGAGGAACTGCACCGGCGCGCCTTCAACCACGCCTTCGCCCGTCATGGTCTCGACTGGCACTGGGACCGTGCCGCCTACCGCGATCTGCTGCGGGTGACCGGCGGTAAGGAGCGCATCCGCGCCTTCCACGCCAGGCAACAGGTCGCCCCGCCCTTGTCGGACGCCGATATCGCCGAGCTTCACCGCATCAAGACCGCGCATTACGCCGAGCTGATCGAAACCGGCTGCTGCCCCTTAAGGCCCGGCGTGGCGGAGCTGCTCACGGCTGCAAAGGCGCGTAGGCAGCAGATCGCGATTGCGACGACGACCTCGCACGGCAATATCGATGCGCTGCTGTCGCGTGCGCTGGGGGCGGGCTGGGCTCTTGATTTCGAGGCGATCGTTGCCGGCGATGATGTCAGGCACAAGAAGCCGGCGCCGGATGTCTATCTCGAGGTCCAGGCGCGGCTGAGGCTGGCGCCTTCGGATTGCGTCGCGATCGAGGATTCCGCCAACGGGCTGGTCGCGGCCTCGCGAGCCCACATTCCCGTACTCATCACGCGCAGCATCTACTTCAGGGATGATGATTTCAGCGCGGCGCGGTTCGTGCTGGACGAGCTGTCGGAACTCACCGACGAACACGACACTGAAAAACAACCCCATGCACAGTACATCACGCCGGCGTGAAGGTTGCCGTCAGTGCACCCGGTGGCTTGCTCTATCGTCCTCAGCCTGCTCGACAATCTGTGCGATCGGGCTCGACTGGTGATGCACCATGCGCCAGTCGTCACCGACGCGGCGAAAATGGTTGGCGGCGGCCAGCGCGGTTCCGTCGACGATCTCGATGCAGAGCACGCGGGCGCTGTCGCCGTCGACGATCGCCTGCGGCTCGGCGCAGACGATCTGCGGCCTCTCAGGGTTTTGCAGGATGTCGCGCCAGCTTCCGATCACCGTGGCGTGGCCGACGATCGCGGGCCAGCCAGGATGAATGCAGGAAATGGCATCGTCATCCGCCCACATCCGCTTCATGCCGTCAAAATCGCCCGTCGAAAAGGCGGCGTAGAAAGCCGCGTTCGCGGCGATGACCTTGTTGTCCTTTGCCATATCTCTCGGGTGGGGCAATGGGAGGCAAAAATCAAGCGCGACTTCAGTCCGACTTTGAACGCAGCGCAACATCGCTGCCCACTTTCTGGTCACGCCGAAATCTGCGTCTCCACCGCGCGCCGCGCACCTTCCGCGTAGAGACGTCCGAGCGCTGCGGTCACAGCCTCGCGCAGGCGCGGCTCGCCACCAAGCGGCCCGAACACTTTTGTGACGCCGAGCAACGCGGGTGCAAGCCGTTCCGCGACGGGACCTGCCTCGCGCGCCAGCGCCGCCAGCTCGGCGGCGAGGGGATCGCGCACGTCGATGGTGCGACCCTGCTCGTCGGACGCGGTGACGTAGCGCATCCAGCCGGCCACCGCGAGCGCATGCGTCGCGATCGGCAGGTTTTTGGCGAGACGATCCTGCATCGCCCCGAGCAGGCGCTGAGGCAGTTTTTGCGAACCGTCCATCGCGATCTGCCAGGTGCGGTGATGCAGCGCCGGATTGGCAAAACGCTTGAGCAGGGAGGCGCGATAGGCGGGAAGATCGGTGCCTTCTGGCATCGTCAACGTCACTGCGGCGTCTTCCATCGTTTGTGCGGCGAGGCGCGCGAAATGCGGATCCTGCATGGTGTCGGCGATGGTCTCGTACCCGGCGAGGTAACCGAGATAGGCGAGCGCTGAATGGCTGGCATTGAGCAGCCGCAGCTTCATCAGCTCGAACGGCTTGACGTCGCTGACGAGCTCGACGCCCGCTGCGGCGAGATCAGGCCGGCCTGCGGCAAAGCGATCCTCGACCACCCATTGCGTGAACGGCTCGGTCATCACGGGCCAGGCGTCACGCATCCCGAGCGCCGTAGCGACCGCGTCACGATCGGCATTGGTTGTCTCGGGCACGATGCGGTCGACCATGGTGCAGGGGAAGGTGACCGTATCAGCGATCCATTGACTGAGCTCCTTTGAGCGGAGCGCGGCGAATTGCGTCACGATCCGCTGCACGGTTTGGCCGTTGGCGGCGAGATTGTCGCAGCACAGCACGGTGAAGGGTGCAATGCCCAGCACTCGCCGGCGGGCCAGCGCCGCCACGATGAAGCCCGGCGCCGAGCGCGGCGCGTCGAGATTGTTGAGGTCGTGCACGACATCGGCATGGCGCTCGTCGAGATCGCCTGACTGAGGCGTGTGGCAATAGCCCTTTTCGGTCACCGTCAGCGAGACGATGCGAATGGCGGGATCGGCCATCCGCTCGACCAGCGCGGCCGGCTTCTCGCGCGCGACGACGCTGTCCAGCAGTGCCCCGACGACGCGATGCGCGGTGCCTTCGGCGGCGCGCGCGGCGACCGTGTAGAGATGATCCTGCGGGGCGAGGGCGTCGCGCGTATCGGGGCTGCGCAGGCTCGCGCCGACGATGCCCCAAGAGCTGACCGATGAGTTGCTACCCGCGGCAAGGCAATCGTCGATGACGACAGCCTGGTGGGCGCGATGAAACGCGCCGAGACCAAGATGCACGATGCCTGGCGTGATCAGGGAACGGTCATAGGCCGGGCGACGGATGGCCGGCGGCATCCGGTCGAGATTGGCGTGGCCAAGCCGCATGGTCATCTCCCCTCTGTGTGGCCGCTGCTTGACATGGCGGCCGTATCAGGTCAATTGGTAAGGCCAATTATCCAAAATGGGCGGGGCCGCCGGGCAGCAACCCTTCCCGGCGAGACCCTACGGGGAGGCCAGCGTGCCGCTGGAAGCTGTGGAGGCGAGACGGCTTTACCGCCAGGTCGCCGATCAATTGCGAAGCCTGATCGACAGCGGCGAGTACGCGGTCGGCAGCCGCTTGCCGACCGAGCGCGATCTCGCCGAGCAGCTCAAGATCTCGCGGCCGACAGTGCGCGAGGCCCTGATTGCCCTTGAAGTGGAGGGGCGCGTTCGCATTCGCGTCGGCTCCGGCATCTATGTGACCGAGCCCGTCGACGCCGCGCCGGTGCCCTCGGCCGTCCTCGAGGGGCCGTTCGAGCTGCTGCGCGCCCGCGAATTCCTGGAAAGCGCCATCGCCGAGCAGGCCGCCCGCGTGGCGACCAGCGACGATGTCGCCCGCATCGACGCGGCCCTTGTCGCAATGGCTGACGTCGAGCATCCCAGCGAAGCCTCGATGGTCCACGACCGCGCCTTCCATGTCGCGATCGCCGAATGCCTCGGCAACGCCGTGCTGGTGCGCGTGGTCGGCGAGATGTTCGACCAGCGGCTCAATCCCTACTTCACGCAGCTTGCGCATTATTTCGAAAACCCCGGCACCTGGCTCGCGGCGCTGAGCGAGCATCGCGCCGTGCGCGACGCCATCGCGGCGCGCCGGCCAATGTCGGCTCACGACGCCATGCGCGATCATCTCGCGCATTCGCAGGAGCGCTTTGCGCAGAGCTTTGGTGCCGAGGCATCAGCAGGAGCGCCATCGGCACGGAAGCGGGCGGCGCGATCCGAAGGTCAGCCGGCGAAGCCAAAACGACCGTCTGGCGTGCAGCCCAAGAACGGCAGCGCGCGGCGACGATGAGATGGCTCGTCTCATTTTCGGGACGGGTGAACGAAGCTGCAGACACAATGGGATTTGATCGATGACCTCGACCGCTCTCGCCGCAACCCTGTTCGGACCTGAAGATCTGCGCATGATCGAGCATCCGCTCGATAAACTTGCCGACGGCATGGTGCGCATCCGTTTCGGCGCCGGCGGCATCTGCGGCTCGGACATGCATTACTTCCGCCACGCCCGGACCGGTGATTTCGTGGTGAAGTCGCCGCTGGTGCTCGGTCACGAGATCTCGGGCGAGGTCGTCGAGATCGCAGGCACGGCCGCGAACCTGAAGGTCGGGGATCGTGTCGCCGTCAATCCGTCGCGCTGGTGCGGCCATTGCACAGCTTGCCGCGAGGGCCGGCAGAATCTCTGCGAAAATATCTACTTCATGGGATCGGCCTCGAAGACGCCGCACATGCAGGGCGGCTTTGCCAACTATTTCGACGCGGTTCCGGCGCAGTGCGTGAAGATCCCCGATCACGTCTCCTATCAGGCTGCGGCTCTCGCCGAGCCGCTCGCGGTCTGCCTGCACGCCGTTGCGCGCGCCGGCAACGTCCAGGGCAAGCGTGGCATCATCTTTGGTGCCGGCCCGATCGGGCTTCTGACCATGCTCGCCGCCCGCCGCGCCGGCATGGCCGACATCACGGTGGCCGACATCGCGCCAGCGCCGTTGGCTTTTGCGACCAGGCTCGGGGCGTCCCATGTCGAGAACGTCTCTGGCGGCGAAGAGGACCTAAAGGCGCAGGCCGCGTCACGTCCGTATGACGTTGCCTTCGAAGTTTCGGGCACCGCCGCGGGTCTTGCCAGCGCCATCGGCATCGTCAGGCGCGGCGGTGTCGTGGTGCAGATCGGCAATCTGCCGGGTGGCCAGATTCCGACGCCGTCGAATGCCGTGATGGCGAAGGAAATCGATTTGCGCGGCTCATTCCGCTTCGGGCTCGAATTCTTGACCGCGGTGGAACTGATCGGCGCGGGCAGCGTCGACGTGCTGTCGCTGGTCACCGCCGAGCGGCCGCTGTCGACCGCGCCCGACGCCCTGCGCTTGGCGCTCGACCGCTCGCAGAGCGTCAAGGTCGTGTTGACCGCCAACTGATTGGAGACAACGCATGATGCGCGAGGGATGGCGCTGGTACGGGCCCAACGATCCCGTGTCGCTGGACGATGTCAGGCAGGCCGGCGCGAGCGATATCGTCTCGGCATTGCATCAGGTGCCGATCGGCGAGGCCTGGACACGCAAGGCCGTCGAGGAGCGCAAGAATTTTATCGAGAACGGCCAGCCGGGCCGTTCGCAATTGATCTGGTCGGTGGTGGAATCGATTCCGATCCCTGACGACGTCAAGCGGCTCGGGGCTAAGGCGACCAAATCCATCGACGCCTGGATCGCCAGCCTGGAGGCGGTGGCCGCCTGCGGCATCAAGATCATCTGCTACAATTTCATGCCCGTGGTCGACTGGTGCCGGACCGATCTCGAATGGGAGCTGCCGAATGGTGCCCGCGCCCTGCGCTTTGATCAGGACCGGTTTGCGGCGTTCGAGCTGCATATCCTGAAGCGCCCGGCGGCGCCGCAGGAATATTCACCTGCGCAGCAGGCGCGCGCAAAAGCGCTGTTCGACAAGATGAGCCAGGCCGATATCGACTATCTCATCATGGTCATTGCCAGCGCGCTGCCCGGCTCGACCACCGAGCCGCTGACCATTCCGCAATTCCGCGACCGGCTGGATGCCTATCGCGACATCACGCCAAAAATCCTGCGGCAGCATCTCGTCGAATTCCTCACCCGCGTCGCGCCGGTCGCCGAGCAACTCGGCGTCTCGCTGACGCTGCACCCCGACGATCCCCCGCGGCCGCTGTTCGGCCTGCCCCGGATCGCCTCGACTGCCGAGGATTATCAGGCGCTGTTCGACGCCGTTCCGTCCAGGGCCAACGGCATCTGCCTGTGCACGGGCTCGCTCGGCGTGCGCGCGGAGAACAACCTGCCTGAGATGGCCGAGCGTTTCGGCGCGCGCATCGCCTTTGCCCATCTGCGCGCGACCAGGCGCGAGGCCGACGGGCTCTCATTCCGCGAGTCAGATCATCTCGACGGCGACGTCGATATGATTGCGGTGCTGAAGGCCCTCCTGAAGGAGAACGCGCGGCGCCCAGCCGATCAGAGGATCGTGTTTCGGCCCGACCACGGCCACCGCATGCTGGACGATCTCGTTGCGACCAAACGCACCAATCCCGGCTACACCGCAATCGGCCGCCTTCGCGGTCTTGCTGAGCTGCGCGGCGCGATCAGGGCGATCGGGCATCGGTGAACTTCGCCTCTCCCCGCGTGTGGGGAGAGGAATGCGCGCTGAAAGCGCGGATTCCGGGTGAGGGGGACTCTCCGCGAGTCCATCTCTCACCATGATTGCGGAAGCAGCCCCTCACCCCAACCCTCTCAGGGCGAGCGGAGCTCGTCCCGGCCCCGTAAGAACGGGGAGAGGGAGAATGTAGGCCGCGGACCCATAAACGCGGCGGCTTGATGCGACGAAAGCAGCGTCCGCTTTGCCCCCTATAGCGACAAGTTCGTGCGGTAGCGCAATATGTTGCGATGGGCCAGAAACGGAAAGTGGCACGTCGGCCCAGATATCATCGATAAGCCGCGCCCTATGATGCCCGGTCAGGATGAACCGACTCACTAGGTAAAGCTGCTCATCCCCAATCACGAAAGGGACCTTCGGGACGGCATTTAAGCTCCCAATGGGTGTTCTCGCCGACGTTTTCGTACGTCCAATCGATTTCGACGCTCTTGGTCAGCCGATCGATCCGGCCAGAGATGGTCGGCCTCCCATTCGCGTATTGGCTGCTGAACCCGACAAGCAAGGGAGTAATCTTCGTGATCGGTACGATGTTATCCTGGAACGACACTGTTCGATCGACGTCGCTCACAATGATGCTGAGATTGGAGAGGGGCGTAAATTCCAACTCTGCTCCGGGCTTACCCACCAACCTACTCGTTCCAGTGCAGCGTAAAGTTATTTTCGAGCTTTGCTGCTGCGCACCGACGGACTGCATCGATGCAAGCAACAGGAACACGCACACTAGTCTCATCGACGACAAGCCTCGTTGCTATGTCAGATGCTGTCTTCATGGGCTGGCATCATAGCTGCCGAGAACTGCCAGCGCAAAGATCCGCTTTGGGTCATGAGCGACGTTTTGGCTCGGTTTACGTTAGGTCCGGTCTACCCCTGACAGCCGACACATCCTCAGCCGTGGGCTGCGGCAGCGATAAGCAAACAGCGGGCATGCAGAACTGATTGTCTCGTCCAGCCCGGCACCGCGCAAGGATGAGGGCTCTTCGCTTAGGATCGGCCCGACATGTAAGAGTTTGCAATGCGAGAAATTTCGTCGCACTCAGCATCTAAGATGCTCGTGTCCAAACAAATGGCTGGCCCCGAAATACTGTAGCGGGTCACCCACCCGAAGAGCCTACCGGCCGGCCGCATAAGAATCGTTTGCCTGAATTTGGGCTCTATCACAAGCTCGATTCCGGTTGCGCTCCTTGATCTGCTGGGAATGTACGGCGACACCGACTGGATCACGTTCCAGGGTATGGCTGTGGACGTTAGTCGCTCGTCCCTGAACCCCGTCTCGTCGATCGAAACGACGACTTGGCCCCTCGCCGTTAGCAACAGATAAGAAAACGCAAGGGCTGCACATGCCATCGCTGCAGCCACAATGTAGCTGGTCACGGTGAACCAGTTTTGGCTCCTCATCTGGGCGGCAACAAACCAAAGCATCACTGCAAGGCCGCCGCAGAAGCCCACGCGACTCAGCAACGCAAGAACCGAATAGTGAGCGTTGAGTCTTTGGTTGAGCATCTCAGGTCCTCTGTGGCGCACCAGCGAAAAGGGACTGCCTGTCCAACCTCGAACCTACCTTTCCCCTGCGCAGCGTAGCAATCCAGAATCTCTCCGCGGAACGACTCTGGATTGCTTCCGCCTTCGCCAAGGCTTCGGCGGACAGGTCGCTGCGCTCGCAATGACGTGGAGAGAGCGGTCCCCCTACACCGCAATCGGCCGCCTGCGCGGCCTTGCTGAGTTGCGCGGCGCCATCCGGGCGATCATGCATTAAAGACGGTTGCGCCGGGCCGCCATAGCGGGCGTTATTGCGCTTCTCAATGTGAGAAGTGACATCCCATGCGCGTCTTTTCCGCCGCCCTTGCCACCGAGACGAACACCTTTGCGCCGATGCCGACGGGCGTGTCGGCGTTTCACGAGCGCGCCTATTATCCGGCGGGGAAGCATCCCGATGCGATGCAGATGCATGGCGGCCCGCTCTGGGCCGCGCGGGAGGTCGGGCCGTCGCGCGGCTGGACGCTGATCGAGGGTCTGGTGGCGGCAGCCGTGCCGAACGGCATCGTGACGCGCGCAGCCTATGAAAGTCTCCGCGACCAGCTCCTCGGGGATCTCAAGGCGGCGCTTCCCGTCGACATGGTTCTGCTCGGCATGCACGGCGCCATGGTCGCCGACGGCTATGACGATTGCGAAGGGGACCTCCTGGCGCGCGTCCGGCAGATCGTGGGACCGGATACGGTCGTTGGCGGCACGCTCGATCCGCATACCCATCTCAGCGACGCGATGGTTGGAAATGCCGACCTCCTGATCTGCTGGAAGGAGTATCCGCACACGGACATCCTGGAGCGGGCGCGGGAACTCGTCGAATTCTGCGCGGCGCTGGCCGAGAAGCGCCTCGAGCTGCGCGTCGCTGTTATCGACACCGGGATGATCGCGTCGCTGCACACCACGCGCGAGCCGGGCAAGAGTTTTGTGAACCGCGTGCGCGCACGCGAGGGCAAGGACGGCATCGTCTCCATCTCCCCCGTGCACGGCTTTGCATCGGGCGACGTGCCTGACATGGGCACCAAGATGCTGGTCTATAGCGATGCCGCCGTCGATCCGGACGGCGCACGGGGACAAGACGTGGCGCGGCGCCTGGCACGCGAGCTGTGCAACCTGCGCGAGGCGCTGAACGAGCGGCCGACCGGAATCGATGCCGCGATCGACGCCGCGCTCGCCGCTGATGGCACGGTGGTGCTCGGCGATGGCAGCGACAATCCGGGCGGCGGCGCACCCGGCGATTCGACCTATATCCTGCGGCGGCTCATCGATCGCAACGTCGCGAGCGCTTGTCTCGGGCCGCTGTGGGATCCGGGCGCGGTCCGGATCGCCTTCGATGCCGGCGTCGGCGCGCGCCTCGCTTTACGCATCGGCGGCAAGATCGGGCCATTGTCGGGCGATCCTGTCGATGCCGTCTGGGAGATCCGCGCGCTCAAGCCGGACATGGTCATGACGGGACTTGCGGGAACGCCGGCGAAGCTCGGCGACTGCGCGCTGATCGCCTCTGACGGCGTCGAGGTCGTGCTCTCGACCTACCGCTGCCAGGCATTCGGCGTCGACCTTTTCACCCAGCTCGGGCTCGATCCCGCGCAGCGCAAGATCGTCGTCGTCAAGTCATCGCAGCATTTCCGCGCGTCCTTCGAGCCGATTGCCACGCGCGTCATCATGGTCGACGCGCCCGGCGTCGTGGCCCGCGACATCACTTCGCTGCCATACCGCAAGATCCGGCGCCCGAAATGGCCGCTGGATGCGAGCTGAAGGACGGCGCCGAGAGTACCCGGCGGGCCATCCTAATCTCATCGCGCTTCGGGCGAGAAAGTCGCTGCGGTCCGCGAGCGGACCACCAGCCGGTTGCTCTCAATAGCACGCCGCCATCGCGCCGAGCTCGGGATAGAGCTTGTCGATCGCCGCGATCTCGCTGTGCATCTGGTCGATGATCCAGTCGCGGATCTCGGCGGCGATGGGGCGCATCGGGCGGTTGCGCGGCGGCAGGAATTCGCAGATGCGGCGCGTGGTGGTGAGCCTGTCGGAGGCCGGCACCAGCGCGCCGGTCAAAAGCCAGTGCGAGGCGACCGTGAGCCAGCCGAGCGCGATGCCCTGGCCGAGCAGGGCGGCCTGCACCACGACGGCATAATCGGTGAAGCTCAGCCCCTTGGCCGCGCCGCGGCGTCCGGTGAGCAGCGATGCGTAATCCGCGGCCCAGTCGCCCGGCGTCTCGGCGAGGCGGATGATGGTGTTGCCCTCGGCGGGATCGGTCTCGCCGAGATAGGCAGGGCTGCACATCGGCAGCATCACCTCCTTCATCACCAGCATGCCGCCTGAGGACGGCTCGTCGCGATCGCGAAAGCGCATGCCGAGATCGACATTCTCGACCGCGCCGCGCAGCGCGCCGGAGATGAGCTGGAAGCGCAGATCGACTTGCGGAAACTGCTTCTGCAGCTTGTCGATGCGCGGCATCAGCCAATGCGTGGTGAAGGCGGAGGAGACCGACAGCGTCACCGTCTCGGTGCCCTTGCGGCGCCGCTCGATCTCGGTGAGCCCGGTCTCGATGCTGCGAAAGCCCTCGAGCACGCGGCGATAGAGTAATTCGCCTTCCTCGGTGAGCACCGCGCGGCCCGCTTTTCGGTCGAACAGGCGGACCCCGAGATGCTCCTCGAATTGCCCGAGCATGCGGCTCACCGCCGGCTGCGTCACGTTCAATTCGGCGGCGGCAGCCGTGAAGCTGCCATTGCGCGCCGCCGCGTCGAAGACGAACAGGGCGTTGCTGGAGGGCAGCATGCGGCGGAGCTCAGGCATAACGTCATGTTATGAGGCGCGTGAGAATTTGGCAATTGCCGGATTTTCGCAAGTCTGGTGTCATTGACCTGACAGCCTAAACACAGGGCCTGTGAGAGCAGATTTGGTGCGGTGCACGCCGCGCCTCCGAATGCTCCAAAACCCTGTCTATAAAGCAGGCTTATGGCGTGCAGTGAGGCACGCCATTGCGGGATTGCGCGAGGTCGATCGTTGGACAAACGAGCGGAAAGCGTCGAGATCAGGTCGGCCAGCAAGGCCTATGGTGCCGTTCGCGCCCTCGACGATGTGTCCCTCAATGTCGGCGCCGGCGAGTTCGTCTCGCTGCTCGGTCCCTCCGGTTCCGGCAAGACCACGCTGCTTGGAATCTTGGGCGGCTTCATCCTGCCGACCTCGGGCACGATTCTCTTCGGTGGCCGCGACGTCACCTACATGGCGCCGCACAAGCGCGACATCGGCGTGGTGTTCCAGAACTACGCGCTGTTCCCGCATATGAGCGTCGGCGAGAACGTCGCCTTCCCCCTGCGCGCACGCCGCCTGCCGAAAGCGAGCTGGCCTGACAAGGTGCGCGCGGCGCTCAGCATGGTCGGCCTTGGCGGCTACGAGGAACGCGGCATCGCGCAGCTCTCCGGCGGCCAGCGCCAGCGCGTGGCCCTGGCGCGCGCCATGATCTTCGAGCCGCGCCTGATCCTGATGGACGAGCCCCTCTCGGCGCTCGACAAGCAGCTGCGCGAGACCATGCAGATCGAGCTGCGCACGCTGCACAAGCGCATCGGCGCGACCATCATCTACGTCACCCATGACCAGCGCGAGGCGCTGACCATGAGCGACCGCGTCGCCGTGATGAAGGACGGAAGGCTGATTCAGATCGACGAGCCGGCGCGCCTGCACGACCACCCCGCCGATTCCTTCGTCGCCAGTTTCATCGGCGAAGCGACGATGCTGCCGGTACGCCGCGTCGACGCCACAAGCGTCGCGCTCGGCAACGCGCTGCTGCGCAGTGCCCGCGCCATTCCCAATGGCGACGCACTGATGCTCGCCGTACACAGCGAAAAGCTGCTGATCGACGACGGCGCACAGGATGCCGCCTGCAACCGGCTGACCGGAACGGTCACCGACATCATCTATCAGGGCGAGAGCCTGCGCATCTTCCTGGCGCTCGCCGACGGGATCGCGCTCAGCCTGCGCCAGCCCAGCTATCACCAGGCCTATGGCCGCATTCCGCCGCTCGGCGGCAGCCTCACCGTCACTCTCCACCCCGAGGACACCATCGTCGTGCCCCGGGTGGACTGAAACCTTGTTGCAACCTGAGAGAAGAAGCACATGTCGACCCAAGCCGCGTTCAGCAATTTCAAGGTTCTCACCTTCGACGTCGTCGGCACCTTGATCGATTTCGAGACCGGCGTGCTCAACGCGGTGCGCAAGATCTCGGGCAAGACCCCCGCCGAGCTTGGCGACGAGCAGATCTTCGAGCCATACAAGCGCGGCCGCGACAAGCATTACGAGCGCTCCAGCGAAGTCATGTTCCACGTCTATCGCCATCTCGCCACCGAGCTCGGGCTGCCGGCGGATGATGCGTCCTGCGAAATGTTCCAGCTCTCGGTGCTGCGCTGGGGGCCGTTCTCGGATTCGGTCGAGGCGCTGAAGCGCCTGCGCACGAAATTCCGCCTGGTGGCGATGACCAATGCCGACCGCGTTGCGCTGTCAGCTTACGCGCATGCGCTCGGCAATCCCTTCGACGACACCGTCTGCGCTGACGACACCGGCGTGGCAAAGCCGAACCCGGAATTCTTCGCCTACAACAGGGGCCGTCAGTCGGCCTTCGGCTACAAGCAGTCCGACATCCTGCACGTGGCGCAGAGCCAGTACCACGACATCGGGATCGCGCGGAAACTCGGCTATAAGGTGTGCTGGATCGAGCGCCGCCAGGGCATCGCTGGTTTCGGCGGTACGCCCGCGGTCGAAACGCTGACCAAGCCGGACTTCCACTTTCCGACGTTGAAGGCGTTGGCTGACGCCGCCATCGGGCCGGCGTAAGGGATGAGTGCCGGCATGACACGGGACTGGAGCGCATTGCCATCGGCCAACTCGTTGTGGGAAGCCACAGCGGAGCCGGCGCGCGCCTTTCCGGTGCTGTCCGGCGAGCACAAGGCGGATGTGGTGATCATCGGCGCGGGCTATACGGGCCTCTCCGCCGCGCACCACATCGCCAAGAGCGGGCTCGCGCCTGTTGTGCTTGAGGCCGTCAGGCCGGGCTGGGGCGCGAGTGGCCGCAACGGCGGTGTGATCACCGCAAAGTTTCGCCTGTCGTTCCGCGAGATCGACGCCGCGCATGGCCGCGCCATGGCCAGGCGCATGTACGAGATCGCGCATGAATCGACCGACATGGTCGAAGAGCTGGTCTCCGAATACGGCATTGCCATTGCCAACCTGACCCGCACCGGCCAGGTCAAGGCCGCGCATAACGAGACGACGCTGAAGGCTGCGATCGACGAAGCCATCTGGATGACGCGCGAGATGGGCTCGGCCGAGGTCCGTATCCTCGACAAGCACGGCGTGCGTGAGGAGACCGGCTCCGACATCTTCGTGGGCGGCGTGCTCAATCCCGGCTCGGGCGGCATCCATCCGCTGAATTACCTGCGCGGTCTCGCCGACGGCGTGGCGCGCCGCGGCGTTCCCATCTTCCAGGAATCGCCGGCGATCAGGCTCCGGCGCGAGCAGGGCGGCATCGTCGCCGAAACGCCACAAGGCGCGGTGCGCGCCAAACAGGCGATCATCGCCACCAACAGCTATTCCGATCTGATCAATGCAACCGCGCGTCTGCAGCGCACGCTGATCCCGTTCCGCAGCGCCCTCATTGCGACCGAGCAGTTGCCGCGCAATCTCGCGGGGCAACTGATGCCGACGGGACGCACCTACACTGAGACCAAGCGCATGATGCGCTGGTTCCGCATGGTCGACAATCGCGTCATCTTTGGCGGCCGTGGCGCCTTCGGCAAGCAGGACTCGCAAGCCGCCTTCGGCGCGCTGCGCAGGGCGATGGTCGGCATCTTCCCTGATTTGGCCGACGTTCCGCTCGAATACAAATGGTCGGGCCTCGTCGCGATGACGCTGGACTCGGTGCCGCATATCGGCCGGATCGACGATCGCACGCTGGTCTCGATGGGCTACAACGGTGCGGGCGTTGCGATGTCGAGCCTGATGGGCCGCTATCTCGCCGCCTTCGCACGCGGCGAGACGCCCGACGTCGGACTGCTCGACGTCAGCCGCATGAAGGCCATTCCGTTCTATCCGCTGCGCGAGCCCGCCGTGCGCATGGTCGCCGGCTGGTACCAATTTCTCGATGCGATCGGTCGGTGAGATCACTTTGAAGGAGGCGAGGATGATGACGAAGCAGAGTTTTGGATTTGGGTGTGCGTTGTTGAGCGCAATCGGATTGGTCACTTCGGCAAGCGCGGCCGAGCAGATCACCTTCGTCTCGCAAGGCGGCGCCTATCAAGAGGCGCAGACGGTGGCGATCCTCGATCCCTCTGCCAAGAAGCTCGGCATCACCATCAACCAGGATTCCATTCCCGACGCCTGGCCCGCGATCAAGACCCAGGTCGGCAGCGGCAAGCCGATCTGGGACGTCGTCGATACTCCGACCGGCAACTGCCTGCGTGGCGGCGAGCAGGGGCTGATCGAGAAGCTCGACTTCTCGAAGATTCCAAACGGCGGGGCGATGCCGGAGTCTTATCGCAGTCCCTATTCGGTCTCCTATGAGTTCTATTCCAGCGTACTGTCCTACAGCCAAAAGACGTTTCCGAAGGACGCGCCGAACAGTTGGGCCGATTTCTGGGACGTGAAGAAATTCCCGGGCCGCCGTGCACTGCGCAACCATCCCTTCGCGACGCTGGAGGCGGCGCTGATGGCCGACGGTGTTGCGCCCGACAAGCTCTATCCGCTCGATGTCGACCGCGCCTTCAAGAAGCTGGAGGAAATCAAGCCTGCCATCACGGTGTGGTGGACCTCTGGCGCGCAGTCGGCGCAGCTGCTCAATGACGGCGAGGTCGACATGGAGATGGCCTGGAATGGCCGCGTCAGCGCCGTCGCCAAGGAAGGCGCCAAGGTCGCCTTCACCTACAACCAGGGCATTTTGCAGAGCACCTCGCTCTGCATCCTCAAGGGCGCGCCGAACCTCGACACTGCCGTCAAGTTCCTCAACGAGGCCGTCGATCCCGTACACCAGGCCAATCTGCCGCTGCAAATCGATTATGGTCCGGGCAATCCCAAGGCGTTCGAGACCAACGTGATCAAGCCCGAGCGCGCCGCGCAATTGCCGAGCGAACCGGCCAATGCGGCGAAGCAGGCGTTGATGTCCTACGCCTGGTGGTCCTCGCCCGCGGGTGAAGCTGCCGAGAAGCGCTGGGCGTCGTTCATGCAGAAGTAGGCGAGGTCAGCCTTGGCGACTTCCGTGCCAGATCCATCGCAAAAGCATCAGCGCCGCGAACACGGCCTGATGCTCGCGCTGGTGTCGCCCGCGCTGCTGGTGATCCTGGCTCTGATCGTGCTGCCGGTCGGCTGGCTGGCCTGGCAGTCGATCTACCATGATGGTTTTACCCTGGAGAATTATCGCCGCGTCTTCACCGAGGACATCTACTGGCGCAGCTTCGCGCTGACCTTCGAGATCAGCCTCGCAGTGACGGTGATCGCACTGCTGCTGGGCTATCCCGTAGCCTATCTGGCCAATTCGGTGCCGAAGGGCTGGAGCATCCTGATCCTGTCGCTGGTGGTGCTGCCGTTCTGGACCTCAGTGCTGGTGCGGGCCTATGCGTGGCTGGCGCTGCTCCAGCGCACCGGCGTGATCAACCAATTCCTGCGCTATCTCGACGTGATCTCCGAGCCGCTGGCGCTGGTCCACAACACTTTCGGCACGGTGGTCGCAACCGTGCACATCCTGCTGCCATTCATGGTGCTGCCGCTCTACGCCACCATGCAGAAGATCCCGGGCGATCTCATGCAGGCTGGCGCCAGCCTGGGCGCGAGTCCGTCGCTGACATTCTTCCGCGTGTTCCTGCCGCTGTCGCTGCCCGGCGTGCTCGCCGGCTGCACCATGGTGTTCGTGCTCTGCCTCGGCTTCTACATCACGCCGGAATTGCTGGGCGGCGGCCGCACCGTGATGGTGTCGATGCTGGTGAGCCGCAATGTCGAGCTCTACAACCAGTTCGGGGCGGCGAGCGCGGTTGCGGTGGTTCTGCTCCTCGGCGTGCTCGCGATCTTCTTCGTCGTCAGCCGGTTCATCTCGCTCGATCGCGTGTTGGGGCAGAAATGACACGCATCTCGCCCGCTCGGATTGCCCTCTATGTGATCAGCGCGCTGGTGCTGCTCTATCTGATCCTGCCTGTGCTGATCATCGCGCCGATCTCGTTCTCCAGCGCGCGCTTCCTGACCTTCCCGCCGCCGTCGTTCTCGACGCGCTGGTACCAGCAGTATTTCTCGAATCCCGCCTGGATGCAGGCGACGCGCGTGACGCTGACGGTGGCGCTGTTCACCGTGGTGATCGCAACGCCGTGCGGTGTCGCCGCTGCCTACGCCATCAGCCAGTCGAAATTGCGCATCACGCGGATCATCCACATGGCATTGCTGCTGCCGCTGGTGGTGCCTGTTATCATCACCGCGATCGGCATCTTCTTCGTCTATGCCAAGGTCGGCCTGGTCGCGACCATGCCCAGCCTCGTGCTGGCCAACGTGATGCTGGGCTTGCCTTACGTCGTCATCTCGGTGCTCGCGGGTATGCAAAGCTTCGATCCCGCGCAGGAGATGGTGGCGCGCAGCCTCGGCATGAACCGGCTGCGCAGCTTCTTCGCGGTGACGCTGCCGCAGATCAAGTCCAGCGTGGTTGCGGGGGGCATCTTCGCCTTCATCTCGGCGATGGATGAGACCATCGTCGCTCTGTTCATCTCCGGTGGCCAATACCAGCCGCTGACCAAGCGCATGTTCACCGCGCTCCGCGACGAGATCGATCCCACGATCGCGGCGATCTCGACACTGATGACGGCGGTGTCGTTCCTGCTGGTGCTCGCGGCGAGTGCGCGGCAGAAGAGGAGCGGGTGAGGGCTCCATTCTCGGTGTCATCGCCCGCGAAGGCGGGCGATCCAGTATTCCAGAGACAGTTGTAGTCGAACCGAGCGGCCGCGGCGTACTGGATGCCCCGGTCAAGCCGGGGCATGACATAGATTGTGTGGCGACCAGCGTCTCAACGCGTAGGTCTTTGCAAAGCGCTCACTTCTTCTCCAGCCACGCCAAAATCATCTCCACGATCTGGCTCCTGCTCCTCGCCAGCACCTTGGGCTCGCTCAAATCGCGATCGAACAGCGCACCGAACGTATGCCGGTTGGCGACGCGGAAGAAGCAGTAGGAGGAGATGGCCAGATGCAAATCGATGGCGTCGACGTCGTCGCGGAAGACGCCCTCGCTGCGGCCGCGCTTGAGGATGCTGTCGAGCGTCGCGATCACGCTGGCGTTGAGTTGGCGCAGCTGCAAATTCTGCTTCAGATGCTTGCCGTGGTGGATGTTCTCGATCGAGACGAGGCGGATGAAATTCGGATTGCGCTCGTCGTGGTCGAAGGTCGCCTCGATCAGCCGGCGCAGGCCCTCGCGCGCGTCGCAGCTTTCGATATCGAGCTGGTCCTCCAGCGCGCGGATGCTGCGATAGGCTTCTTCCAGCACCGCAAGATAGAGCTGCTCCTTGCCGCCGAAATAATAATAGATCATGCGCTTGGACGTGCGCGTCCGCGCCGCGATCGCATCGACGCGGGCGCCGGAATAACCCTCCGAGGCGAATTCGGCCATCGCCACTTCGAGGATGTCGCGCTTGGTGCGCTCGGGGTCGTTGGTGCGCTTGGATGGGGCCGGCATGCGCTTGAGCATCACTGTTTCTCCCGCCCGTTTCTATGGATCACCTTGAAGGTGAAGGCAAATTTCGCCCAATCCGACGTTTTTCGATGCGATCTTGCATAAACGTACTAGTTCGTACATTATGGATCGAAACTAAGGTTGCGGCAACCAAAAGCAAAAACGCGCGCAAAGCCGGACGGGCACGACGCGAGCCGCGACCGCCACACGGGGAGGACGATTGATGAGCTTGACCTCAACTGCATCGCTGCACGCGCCCGATAGCGCGGGCGTTTCGCAAAATAAGCTGCCGAAGCGCGCCGCGCTGGTCAGCTTCGTCGGCAGCATGCTCGAATACTACGACTTCTTCATCTACGGCACAGCGGCGGCGCTGATCTTCCCAAAAGTGTTCTTCGCCAATGTCGATCCGTCGACCGGGACTCTGCTCGCGCTGCTGTCGTTCGGCATCGGCTACATCGCGCGTCCGGTCGGCGCCGTCATCCTCGGTCATTTCGGCGACCGCATCGGCCGCAAGACGGTGCTGTTGTTCACGCTGGTGGTGATGGGCTTCTCGACGCTGGCGATCGGCCTGTTGCCCGACGCCAAGACGATCGGCAACGCCGCGCCCATCATCCTGACGCTGCTGCGCCTGTTGCAGGGCCTGTCGGCGGCCGGCGAGCAGAGCGGGGCGAACTCGCTGACGCTGGAGCATTCCGCCAATTCCAACCGCGCCTTCTTCACGAGCTGGACCTTGAGCGGCACCCAGGCCGGCGCGATCCTGGCGACGCTGGTGTTCATTCCCGTCGCCAGCATGCCGGAAGATCAGCTGCTGAGCTGGGGCTGGCGCATTCCGTTCCTGCTCTCGGCGCTGGTGCTGCTGGTCGCTTACCTCGTGCGCCGGACCATGCCGGAAACGCCCGTGTTCGAGGAGATCAAGGACAAGGCGCAAGTGGCGCGCTTTCCCGTCGTCGCGCTGCTGCGTGACTACTGGCCCGATGTGCTGCGCGTCATCGTCTGCGCGCTGATCGCGACCGTCAGCACCATGACCGCGGTGTTTACGCTCGGCTATGCCACCAGCAAGTTCGGCGTCGCGCGTCCGACCATGCTGTGGGCCGGCGTGCTCGGCAATGTCGTGGCGCTGTTCGCGCAACCGCTCTGGGCGTTGCTCGCCGACAGGATCGGCCGCAAGCCGGTGTTCATCGGCGGCGTGCTCGGCTGCGCCGTGCTGCTGTTCCCTTACTTCATGCTGGTGACGTCAGGCAGCACGCCTGCGATCTTCGCCGCCGCGATCGGCCTCTACATCATCTATTCCGCGCCGAACGCGATCTGGCCGTCGTTCTATGCGGAGATGTTCGAAGCGCGCGTGCGCTATTCCGGCACGGCGATCGGCACCCAGCTCGGCTTCCTCGCCGCGGGCTTCACGCCGCTGGTGAGCGCGAGTCTCGTCGGCGAAGGCCCGAACGGCTGGATCCCGGTTGCGATCTTCGTCGCAGGCTGCTGCGTTGCTTCGGCCGCGGCCGCATCAACCGCGCGCGAGACCCACAAGGTCGACATCGCCGATCTCGGCAGGCGGCGCGCGTGAGCGCATGACGGGACAGAGATCGATGTTGACCAACGCTGTTCCCACCGCGCTCGGCCCTGTTATCGGGGCCGAGCAGGGCCACGTCCGCGCTTTCAAGGGCGTGCCGTTCGCAATCGCGCGGCGCTTCGCCAAGGCGACGCCGCCGATTGTTTGGACGGAGCCGCGCCGTTGCACCGACTACGGCCCCTACGCGCCGCAGCCCGGACATCTCGATCTGCCGGAGCAATCCTGTCTCAGCCTCAATATCTGGACACCTGTCGGCGCCGATCGCCTGCTCCCGGTGCTGTTCTTCATCCATGGCGGCGCCTTCGTCACCGGCGGCGGCGCTGATTATGACGGCAGCTTCCTCGCCGCGCACGGCCCGGCCGTCATCGTCACCATCAATTATCGGCTCGGCCCGCTCGGCTTCCTGCAGCTGCATCGCCACGGCTTGCCCGAGGCCAACAATCTTGCGATCTCGGATTCACTTGCTGCGCTCGATTGGGTCCACGCCAACATCGCCAATTTCGGCGGCGATCCTGACAATGTGACGCTGTCGGGCCAATCCGCCGGCGCGTCCATGGTGATCGCGCTGGCGACACTGCCGCAGGCCAAGGGCAAGTTCGCCCGCGCGCTGGCGCTGAGCGCGCCCGGCCGCAACATCATGAGCGCCGACCATGCCGACATCGTCGCGCGCCGCGTGCTGGCCGCGCTCGAGCTCGAGCAAGACCCGCGTGCGATCGAATCCGTGCCGCTGCCAAAACTCTTCGCAGCCGTCGAACGCGTCGGCCGCAGCATCGCGGAGGAAACTGATTCCGGCACCGTGTTCGGTCCGGTGCTCGATGGCCTCGTGATTCCGCGCGAGCCGCGCGAAGTCTTTGCCAGGGGCGCCTTGCGCGACATTCCACTCTGGCTCGGCTCCTGCCGCGACGAGATGGTGATGTTCCTGAAGAGCACGCCTCCGGCCGCGATGATCCGCACCACCGAGCGAAACGTGCGTGTCGCGCTCAGTGATGCCGGCTGGGAACGGTTGCTGGCCTGCTATCGCGGCTCGGCGCGTCCCGATGAAGATCCGTACGAGGCGCTGCTATCGGACGCGTTCTGGCATCGCCCGATGGCCGATCTCGCGCGGAGCCACGCGGCCGCCGGCGGCATGGTGTGGCTCAGCCGGTTCGACCATCGCCCGGCGCTGGAGC
Source organism: Bradyrhizobium sp. CCBAU 11434 (assembly GCF_028128895.1). Lineage (NCBI taxonomy): Bacteria > Pseudomonadati > Pseudomonadota > Alphaproteobacteria > Hyphomicrobiales > Nitrobacteraceae > Bradyrhizobium > Bradyrhizobium sp. CCBAU 11434. The sequence goes on along the minus strand of NZ_LBJX01000001.1, from coordinate 124,076 downwards.
CGTTCCTGTCGCAAGGACCGACGCATGGCGCCGACAATGCCTGCCTCTGGGCGCATCTGCCTGAGTTCATCGACCGCCCGATCCTGAAGCGCAAGGGCGGCTCGATGACACCTGCCGATATAGACGTCGCGGCGCGCTTTCAAACCAGCCTGCTGCGCTTCGTGACGTCGGGCCAGCCCGATGTCGCGGAAGCCTGGCCACGGTTCGAGCTGAGCAAGGAGCCGCTCGCCATTTTCGGCCAGCCGTTTCATATTATTCCCCTCAACGAAGGCGTGCGCTCCCGCCTGTGGGCGGAACTGAGCAATGGCGACAACGATAAAAAGAACATCAGGGAGGCCGTATGAGCATTTTGAACAAGAACGCTCCGTGGTCCGCGATCTCGATCGCTTCGCTCCTGACAATATTGGTGGCTTCGCCCGTCGCCGCGCAGATCGTCGCGACGCCCGTTCCCGGCGACCCCGTCAGCATCGACAGCGGCGCCGTGTCCGGCAAGGTGCTGCCGTCGAATGTAAAGGCCTATTTCGGCATTCCCTTTGCCGCGCCGCCGCTCGGCGATCTCCGGTGGCGCGCGCCGCAGAAGGTCGAGGCGTGGAAGGGCGTCTATCATGCCGACCGGCTGGCACCGGAATGCATCCAGGTGCTTCGCCGGCACAATCTCAATCATTATTTCGGCGAGGAAGCGACCAGCGAGAACTGCCTTTATCTGAACATCTGGGCGAGCGCGGATGCCAAGCCCGGCGCCAAGCTGCCAGTGGTGGTCTGGATCTACGGCGGCGGTTTCACGCTCGGCTCCAGCGGCATGGCGATGTATGACGGCGAGAACGTTGCGAAGAAGGGCACGATCTTCGTCAGCTTCAATTATCGCGTCGGCATCCTGGGTAATCTTGCCCATCCGGAACTCACAGCGGAATCGCAAAATCACGCGTCCGGCAATTACGGCCTGATGGACCAGGTCGCGGCGTTGCAATGGGTCAAGCGTAACATCGCGCAGTTCGGCGGCGACCCTGACAACGTCACCATCACCGGCCAGTCGGCCGGCGCGATGTCGGTGTCGGCGCTGGAGGCAAGCCCGCTGGCCAAGGGCTTGTTCAATCGCGGCTTCGCGATGAGTCTGAGCATGTTCGACGTCAGGTTTAAATTCCCGGCGCTTCCTGCCGCGGAGAAAATCGGTCTCGAGGTGCAGTCGGCGCTCGGCGCGTCCTCGCTGGCCGAGATGCGGCTGATCCAGGCTGACAAGATCCTGGCGGTCCAGAAGGATTGCCAGCTCGGCTGCGCCGGAACGATCTCGGTCCCGCTCGATATTGACGGCTACGTGCTGCCTGACACCGTCCCGAACATCTTTGCGGCCGGCAAGCAGAACGATGTGGCGACCGTCGCAGGCTTCACGAGCGACGAGAGCTCGAACGACCTTCGCACTGCCGGCACGCTCGAGGCCTACGTCGCCGCTGCGAAAAAACTCTACGGCGATCAGGCCGATCGTTTCCTCGCGCTCTATCCAGCCAAGACGGACGCCGAGGCGAAGGCCATGGGCCTGCTCGCCGCGCGCGAGGGCTTGGTCGAGATCGGTACGCGCAACTGGGCCGAGGCCCAGGCGAGGACCGGAAAGGCGCCGTTCTACATGTACATGTTCTCGCGCGTGCATCCCTTCGCGCCGGGTGTCGAATTCTTCGACAGCCCGCAGAGGATCGGCGCCTATCACACCTCTGATGTGCCCTACTGGTTCGGAACGCTGGACGCCTTCAACAAATTCCGCACCACGCGCAACTGGACCGAGTTCGATCGTGCGTTGTCCGAGCGCATGATGGATACGCTCGTGACCTTCGCGCGATCAGGCAATCCCGCGACGCCGGCAACGCCATGGCCGCAATGGAAGCAGGACGCGCAAACCTATGTCGAGTTCGGCGACATCTCGGGCGTGCGCGAAGAGAACCGGGCGCGGCTCGAGTTCCACACGCCCGGCAACGTCACGCCGTCGACGCCGCGGATTTCGCGCGACTAGCGCGGGGCTCACAGATCCCTGGAGGATGTCCCCCGAGACGGACGTTCAGCCGGATTTGACCCTTCGCAATTGTGCAGCGCGCGCATACGCTGCCGACGCGAGAAGCCGCTTTATCGCCGGTTCGCTCGCGGCTAGTCTTGCTCGTCTGTTTTGACGGCATCCGCGTTGCCCTCGCCGAGAGGCAGGACATCGGTGCGTCGCTTAACCCGGAAGGGAGACAGGATGCGCGCTGTCATCGTCGGTGCGGGGATGGGCGGGTTGATGTCGGCATTGGCACTGCGACAATCCGGCGTGTTCGCGTCGATCCATGTCTATGAGCAAACGAAAGTGCCGAGCACCGCGGGTGCCGGGTTGAACATTCCACCCAACGGGGCCCGGATATGCCGTTGGCTGGGCGTCGACCTCGATGGGGGAGATCCCAAGGGCCCCGATGGGGCGATCGACGGCGGCCGGGCGGCTATTCTGGAATCCACACGGCAGTTCAACGCGGATGGCAGCGTGACAAAGCGGCCGTTCGATCACGTTACCGCTGCGGGCGACGGCGCCGGGTTTCATCACATGCACAGGCTGGACTTGTTGATGTGCCTCTACAAGCGCGTGTTCGAATTCGGCCCGGATAGCGGGGCACCGTGCCCGATCACTGTGCACATGGATTGTCGGCTCACCGAGTTACGTCAGACCGACGGCGAGGTCACGGCGACGTTTTCGAACGGCCAAACCGCGACCGGAGAGGTCCTGGTCGGTGCGGACGGCATCAACTCCGGCACGCTGCAACTGGCGTGGCCGAACCCGCGTCCCAAGCGCTGGACCGAGGTGACCTGCTTTCGTGGCCTCATTCCGCGAGCCGTCGTCGCCTCGCTCCGCAAGGCCGATGGCAGCGCGCTGGACCACAATCCGATCGACTCTTTCAGCATGGACCGCCACCGCAATGACAGGAGCGGGGCAACGACATATTGGGTGCGCGGCGGTGAGTTGTTGAACGTGTGGATCGCCCGCTACGAGCCCGACTCGGCCGCGTTCGAGCGAGAGGAGGGCGACTGGTTTCCCGTCGGTCGGGAAGAGATCCTTCGCGAGGTGGGCGAGGCATTCGAGGGGAGCCCCAGTCGCGAGGACCTGCTCGCTCTTGCAGGGGCGATCGTTCGCCCGACCAAGTGGGGCCTCTACGATCGCGATGCCCTCGAAACCTGGGTCCAGGGCCGCATCTGTCTTCTCGGCGATGCGGCGCACCCAATGCTTCCAACTTTCGGCCAGGGCGCTGCGCAATCCTTTGAGGACGCGGCTGCGCTCGCCAGCGCCTTCACGCTGCACAAGGGCGATGTCGCGACAGCGTTGTTGCATTACGAGCGCGTGCGGCATTACCGCGCCACCCGCTTCCAACTCGGCTCCAAATTCGCCTTCGATCATCTGCGAGCAAAGGACACCGCCGAGCAGAAGGCACTGCTCGAGAAGCTGGACGAGCGGGTGAGCCCGGCGTTTGCTCACGACAAGCGAGGCGGCGAGGACGATTCCTGGATCTACGCCTATGATGCCCGCAATATCGGCACTGAGCTGCCTTACAAGAGATTGGGGCCGTGGGATTTCCGCCGCGCCGCCAAGACCAACTACGCCACGGTGACCGGCGCGCTATGGAAGCCAGCTTCTCCCGCCAGCGCTCCGCGCCGCGTCACGCGCGAAGAGGTCGCCAGGCACAACACCCGAGACGATTGCTGGGTCATCATCTCGGGGAAAGTTTATGACATTACCGAGTGGGCACCCCATCACCCCGGCGGCGCCGGAATTGCCCGAATGTATGCCGGCAAGGAAGCCACGGCGGAATTTGGGGACTACCACAGTGCCGAAGCGGTCGCGCACATGGCTTACTTCCGCGTCGGCGATCTCATTGAGGTTCCGGTCGATCGCCAAAAACACCTGTAATCTGCTTCACAGGCGGCCTCGCCAATCTGCGCTAGATGAAGTCAGGCCCCGTGTCCACGCGGCCGACTTCGGAGCTGGCGATGATTGCTGCACTGGCAAGAGCAATATCCCGCGCGACGGGAACCAATGTCGACGTCGAAACTCTGAAGATCCTCGTGATCTTCTCGGGCGCGGGCCTACTGGTCTCGCTCGTCGCCGCGATGATCTACGGGCAGGCTCTCAACGCCGCTCTGTTCTGAGCGGGTTGCAATCAGGCCACCGGCTCCTTGGGACGGCTCCGCTCACGCGGCGCCAGCGGCGGTGCCTGCTTCAGCGGAGCTGCCTCGCGTGGCGCGGCGTCGCTGCCTGAGACGTGTTCGACCGGTGCAGGGCCGCTGTCGCGCCAGGCGATGAACCAGATCAGCAAGCCGAGGACCGCGAGCCCCGCGCCGACCGGACGGGTCGAGGTCCAGCCGAGCCCCTGGCGAATGGCGAGGCCGCCGAGGAAGGGGCCGAGCGCATTGGCCGTGTTGAACGCCGAATGATTGAGCGCGGCGGCGAGCGCCTGCGCGTCTCCGGCGACGTCCATCAGCCGCGTCTGCAGGACGGCACCCAGCGCGACGCTGGCGCCGATCGCAAAGATGTCGATCGCGAGCAGCCAGGGGTTGCCGGCGACAACCGGAAACGCCAGCAGCGCCATTGTGGCAAACACCAGGATGCAGCCCGCCGTCGGCATCAAGGCGCGGTCGGCGAAGCGCGGCACGAACAAATTGCCGAGCGTGGCGCCGATGCCGAAGATCGCCAGGAAGAACGGAATGACCTCGGTGCTGACCTTGGTGACCTCGATCAATGTCGTCGCCAGATAGGTGTAGACGGCGAACATGCCGCCGAAGCCGATGGCGCTGATCGCGAGCGTCGTCCAGACACGGCGGCTTTTGAGCGCGCCGAGCTCGCGCAGCGGGTCCGACCGGCCGGCCTGGTCGCGTGGTGCGAACAGCGCACAGAGCAGAACCGTGAGCAGGGCCAGCACCGACACGAGGCCAAAGCTCGCGCGCCAGCCGACGGCCTGGCCGATCAGATTGGCCAGGGGCACGCCGATGATGGTGGCGACGGTCAGGCCCAGCATCACCTGTCCAACCACCTGCGAGCGGCGATGTTGCGGAACGAGCGAAGCGGCGACCAGCGCGGCGATGCCGAAATAGGCGCCGTGGGGCAGGCCCGAAAGGAAGCGGGCCGCGACCATCGAACCAAAGCCGGGCGCCAGCGCGGTGAGGGCGTTGCCGAGCGCGAACACGGCCATCAGCGCCAAGAGCTGCGTGCGCCGCGCGAACTTCGCGCCGAGCACCGCGATCAGCGGCGCGCCGAGCACCACGCCGAGCGCATAGGCGCTGATCGCGTGTCCGGCCGTGGGCTCGTCGATATGAAGGTCGGCCGCGAAGAACGGCAACAGGCTCATCGATGCGAATTCGGTGGTCCCGATCGCAAAGCCGCCCATTGCGAGCGAGAACAGGACGATGGCGAGATGAGGGGGCGCTGAATTGCGAGGTGAGGTCGCGTGAGGCGAGGTCGTCATGTGTCCTGCTTAGGTGACGGCAACGGGAACCAGCCCAGCAAACGTCGCCATCCCTGCAGTCTTTGTCTCACCTACTTAAACGCGCATGTGTCAGCGTCAACACCGGAAGGCCCACGTAAGGCGGCGCGCATATCAGCGTCCCGGTTTGCTCAGGGCATCCGCGTCAATCTGTCTCGTGACATCGACTCAAAACGTCTCCAGCGGCTTGTTGCACGGCTGGAGACGTCCAAGACCAAAATGACGATCAGAACTGCACTTCGCCGGGGATGTCGTCGGCACTGAGGCCGACGGTTTGATAGGCCTTCAGCAGCCATTCACGGGTCTGGCCCAGCGAACGGTTGTAGTCGGCCCAGGCGCTGAGGAAATCCTTGTAGCGGCGGTCGGCCTCGGCGCGGATGCCGAGATTGGTCGGCAGCGTCAGGATCGGCCGCGGGATCGCGAGTTCGCCGAGCGTCGGATTCCTCTTCAGTGTGAAGATCGACAGCACCGCCAGCGAGATGTTGCAGTCGGCGCGGCCGGTCGACACCGCCAGGATCGCCTCGTCGCGGGTCTTGAAGCCGAGAATATCAGCCTTCGGGCAGTAACGGCGCGCGATGGTCTCGTGCGTCGAGCCGATGTCGACGGCGATCTTGACCTCGGGCTTGTTCAGCTCGGACCAGGTCTGCGGCTTGGCAAAGCCCTTCTTGGTGATGACGGTGAAGGAGTGCACCAGGATCGGCGTCGAGAAGTCGATGACGAGCGAACGCTCGGGCGTCGGGTTCACGGCGAAGGCGAGGTCGACCTTGTCGGCCTGAAGATCGAGGATCTGGTTGCCCCAGGTCGATTCCAGCATCTCGACCTTTGCGCCCAGCTTGCCAGCGATGTCGTTCGCCATGTCGATGCAGGCGCCCGACCATTGATTGGTGGCGAGGTCCTTGTGGAAATAGGGATCCTGGCCGGCGATCACCGCGATGCGGAGCACGCCGCTCTTCTTGATGCGATCGAGCGTGGAGGTCGGCGCGGTATCGGCCTTGACTGGCGCGGTCGCGGCCATTGCGGCGCCCGCCAGTGCCACGGTGGTGAGTGCGTCCCTGCGGTTCATCGTCAGTACTCCCTGAGGAATGGGGATCCATCGGCTCCGGCTGGTGGACTATTTCTGTATTCAGCTCATAATGCAATATGGTATTGCAGCTTTGCCGGGGATTTGAGCGATGAGGCAGGTTAGAGCCTAATCCTTTGGCAAAGCGAGAGAAAATTCCGTGAAGCCGGGCCGGATAGTGGACCGGCCGGCGGGTGCTTGGAAATAAGAGGAGGAAGTCCGTGCGTGCTGTTTTCGTCGATGCCAACGACACCCTGGCCGCGGTCACCGAGAGGCTGCTGGGTGCCGCGAAGCTGCCGGTCAGCATCGTCAGCAACCCCTCTATCGCGCCCGACGATCTCCCCGGCCTGCTCGGCGACGCCGAGATCATGATCGTCGACCACACGGCGGTGCCATCAGCGATCGCCAAGAAATGCAAGGCGCTGAAGCACGTGGTCTTCCTGGGCACCGGCGCGCGCAGCTACATGAATCCGGAAGAGCTTAGCGAGCGCGGCATCGCCGTCCACACCATCAAGGGCTACGGCGATACGGCGGTGGCCGAGTGCGCGATCGCGCTGATGTGGACGTCGGCCAAAAGCTTCGGCGAGATGGACCGCGGCATGCGCGAGGGCAACTGGCTGCGTTGCGATGCCGTGCAGCTCACCGGCAAGACGCTCGGCCTGATCGGCTTCGGCGGTATCGCCGCGGAAGCCGCGCGCATGGCGGCCGGCTGCGGCATGAAGGTGATCGCCTGGAACAGGACGCCGAAGACGCATCCGGGCGTTGAGTTCGTCTCGCTGGAGAGACTGCTGGCAGAGAGCCACGTCGTCTCGCTGCATCTCCTGCTCAACGACGAGACCAAGGGTTTTCTGTCGCGCGAACGCATCGCGCAGATGCGCAAAGGCAGCATCCTGATCAACACCGCGCGCGGCGCCATCGTCGACGAGGACGCGATGCTGGACGCGCTCCGCTCCGGCCACATCGCCCATGCCGGCCTCGACGTTTTCACTATCGAGCCGCTGCCATCAGGCCATCCCCTGACAAAACTGCCCAACGTGACGCTGTCGGCGCATTCGGCGTTCCGCACGCCCGAGGCGAGCGACAATCTCATTGGCGCTGCGCTCGATCATTGCCGCCGCATCATCGCCACCGGCAAGTAAAGGACATCCATGTCGGATATCACCCGCATCGACCAGAACACCCGCCGCAGCCGCGCCTCCGTTTACGGCGACCTTGTTTTCCTCGCAGGCCAGGTGGCTGACACCAAGACCGCTGACATCACCCTGCAGACCCGCGAAGCATTGGCAAAAGTCGACGACATGCTGGCGCGTGCCGGCACCGACAAGTCGCGGCTGCTCAGCGTCCAGCTCTGGCTCAAGACCATGGACGATTTTGATGCGATGAACGCGGTCTATGATGCCTGGGTCGTGCCAGGCAACACGCCGTGCCGTGCTTGCGGCAAGGTCGAGCTCGCCGACCCTGCTTATCGCATCGAGGTGATCGCAATCGCGGCGCGGCGCTGACATGCGCACCGATGGCCTCTGCACTGTCAGCATCGGCCTTGCACCTGATGTCCGCCTGTCCTACGCCACCCCGGAACAAAAGCGCATTCGCTAAAGCCTGCAGGGAGCTGTCATGACCATCAGAAACACCCGCACCGGGGGCCAGATCCTGATCGACCAACTGGTCGCGCAGGGCGTCGAGCGCGTCACCTGTGTGCCGGGCGAGAGCTATCTGGCGGCGCTCGATGCGCTGCATGACAGCCCAATCGACGTCGTGATCTGCCGTGCCGAAGGCGGCGCCGCGATGATGGCGGAAGCTTACGGCAAGCTCACCGGACGCCCGGGCGTCTGCTTCGTCACCCGCGGTCCCGGCGCCACCAATGCCAGCCACGGTGTCCACATCGCGATGCAGGACTCCACGCCGATGATCCTGTTCGTCGGCCAGGTCGATACCGGCATGCGCGAACGCGAGGCGTTCCAGGAGCTCGACTACAAGGCGGTGTTCGGCTCGATGGCGAAATGGGCCGTCGAGATCGATCGTCCCGACCGCATCCCCGAGCTGGTCGCGCGCGCCTTCCGCGTCGCCATGCAGGGCCGCCCCGGTCCGGTGGTCATCGCACTGCCGGAGAACATGCTGACCGAGACCGCCGCCGTTGCGGATGCCATGCGCATCGAGCCGGCGGTGAGCTGGCCGGCGCCTGCTGATCTCGAGCGCGTCGGTGCGCTGCTTGCGAGCGCCAGGGCGCCGCTGGTCATCCTCGGCGGCTCGCGCTGGACCGATGAGGCCACCAAGAGCATCGCGCGCTTTGCCGAACGCTTCGACCTGCCGGTCGCGACCTCGTTCCGTCGCGCCTCGCTGATCGACGCCGACCATTCGCATTATGCCGGCGACCTCGGCATCGGGCCAAGCCCGAGCCTGAAGGCGCGCATCGACAACGCCGATGTCATTCTGCTGATCGGCGGCCGCATGTCGGAGATGCCGTCCTCGTCCTACACGCTGCTCGACATTCCCTCGCCGAAGCAGAAGCTGATCCATATACATCCGGGCGCCGAAGAGCTCGGCCGCATCTATCAGCCGGAGCTTGCGATCCAGGCGACGCCGGCTGCGTTCGCGGCTGCTGTGGAGACCCTGAAGCCCGTTGGTGCCGTTGCCTGGAAGGGCGAAGCGGCCAAGGCGCATGCCGATTACCTCGCCTGGACCGACAAGGCGCGCGAGCTGCCGGGCACGTTCCAGTACGGCCAGGTCATGACCTGGCTGCGTGATCGCCTGCCCAAGGACGCGATCGTCTGCAACGGCGCCGGCAATTATGCCGGCTGGATCCATCGCCATCACCGCTTCCACAGCTTTGCCTCGCAGCTCGCGCCGACCTCGGGCTCGATGGGCTATGGCGTGCCGGCCGGCGTGCTGGCCAAGCGGCAATATCCCGACCGTGTCGTCGTCGCGTTTGCTGGTGACGGCTGCTTCCTGATGAACGGCCAGGAGTTCGCGACCGCCGTGCAGTATGACGCGCCGCTCGTCGTGATCGTCGTCGATAACTCGCAATACGGCACCATCCGCATGCATCAGGAGCGCGACTATCCCGGCCGCGTGGTCGGCACTCAGCTGAAAAACCCCGACTTCGCAATGTACGCAAAGGCGTTCGGCGGCCATGGCGAGCGCGTCGAGCGCACTGAGGAGTTCGCGCCGGCATTCGAGCGGGCGCTCGCCTCGGGCAAGCCGTCGATCCTCCATTGCATCATCGATCCCCGCGCGATCTCGGTCGGCAAGGATTTCACCCCGGCGGTGAAGGCGTAAGCGATGTCGCAGGGCTGCCACGTCGCCATCATCGGAGCCGGTGCGGTCGGCGTGATCAGCGCCATCGAGGCGCTGCGCGAGGGGCATCGCGTCACGCTGATCGACGCGGGCGAGCCCGGTGGCGAGCAGGCGGCGAGCTACGGCAATGCCGGCTGGCTCTCGTCGCATTCGGTGATCCCGCCGGCCGAGCCCGGCGTCTGGAAGAAGGTGCCGGGTTATCTGATGGATCCGCTCGGCCCGCTCGCGATCCGCTGGTCGTATTTGCCGAAGGCACTGCCTTGGCTGATCAAGTACCTGCTCTCCGGCTGGACCGAGGCGCGGGTCGAGAAGACGGCGTTCGCGCTGCGCGATCTGTTGAAGGACGCGCCGCTCTTGCACCGGAAGCTCGCGGAAGAGGCCGGCGTGCCCGAGCTGGTCGAGCGCAACGGCGTGATGCATGTATTTCCCTCGCGCGGCAATTTCGACAACGATCTCGGCTGGCGGCTGCGCAAGAAGGTCGGCGTCGAATGGATGGAGCTGAACGCCGACGAGATGCGTCAGCGCGAGCCGGATCTGCATCCGCGCTACACCTTTGGCGTCGTGGTGGAAGAGGCCGGTCGCTGCCGCGATCCCGGCGCCTATGTCGCAGCGCTTGCGCAGCACGCGCTGGCGAGCGGTGCCAGGCTGGTTCATGCCAAGGCGACCGGTCTCAAGCTTTCCGGCAACAAGCTTGTCGCGGTCGTCACTGAAACCGGGGAGATCGCTTGCGATGCCGCCGTCGTTGCGGCCGGCGCGCATTCGAAACGGCTGACCGCATCGGTGGGCGATTCCCTTCCGCTCGAAACCGAGCGTGGCTATCACGTCATGATCGAGAACCCGGAGTCAGGTCCGCGCAGTTCGATGATGGCCTCCGACGCCAAGATGGTGGCGAACTGGACCAATAAAGGCTTGCGCGCCGCCGGCACGGTCGAGATCGCGGGCCTTGAGGCTGCGCCGAACTGGCAGCGCGCCGAAATTTTGCGCGACCATCTTCTCAGCATGTTCCCGAAACTGCCGCGGGACATTCCGGCCTCGCGCATCAAGATGTGGTTCGGCCATCGCCCTAGCATGCCGGACGGACGTCCCTGCATTGGCTACTCTCGCGCCTCGCGCGATATCGTCTATGCCTTCGGCCATGGTCATGTCGGCCTGGTCGGTTCGGCTCGCACCGGCCGTCTCGTCGCCCAGCTTCTGAGCGGCAAGCCGCCCGAAATTCCGCTTGCGCCGTTTTCGCCCAATCGCTTCCTCTGAGATCGTACCATGACCATTTCAGCCAACTCGTCCTCGCGCATCGCCCGTGGCGGCAAGGCCATCTATGGCGCGCCGCTCGGTATTTTGATGCTGGAAGCACGCTTTCCGCGCATCCCCGGCGACATGGGCAACGGCACGACCTGGCCATTCCCCGTGCTCTATCGCGTGGTGAGTGGGGCGTCGCCCGAGAAGGTGGTGCTGAAGGGCGCGGCGGGGTTGCTGCCCGACTTCATCGATGCGGCGAAGGACCTGGTGCGGCTCGGGGCCGAAGCGATCACCACCAATTGCGGCTTCCTCTCGCTGTTCCAGAAGGAGATCGCGGCGGCGGTCGGCGTGCCCGTCGCGACCTCGTCGCTGATGCAGGTGCCGTGGGTGCAGGCGACCCTGCCGCCCGGCAGGCGCGTCGGCCTCGTCACGGTATCAGGGTCGACCCTGACGCCGGCTCATCTCGAAGGTGCCGGCGTGCCGCTCGATACGCCGCTGGTCGGCACCGAGCACGGCAAGGAATTCTTCCGTGTCCTGATCAAGGCTGAGAAGGACGACATGGATGTGGCCCAGGCCGAACGTGACGTGGTCGAGGCGGGCAAGGAGCTTGTTGCTAAGAACCCCGACGTCGGCGCCATCGTGCTCGAATGCACCAACATGCCGCCTTACGCGGCGGCGTTGCAGGCCGAAGTCGGGTTGCCGGTCTACGACATCTATTCCATGATCACCTGGTTTCATGCTGGACTGCGCCCGCGCGCCTTCAGCTGATTCCACGGCTCGCACAACCTCCGCTGTTGTTTGCATTGCAATCGCGCTGGCAGCCCCGGTATATTGGGCTGTGTTCGGGCATGAATGCAGTTGATATGAGCAACGTGGAACTGGCCTCTGACAGTATCGTCGATCGCGTCTATGAACAGCTCAAGGCGATGGCCGTGAGCTATGAGTTCAAGCCAGGCGAACGGCTCAACGAGGGCGAACTGGCCAAACGCCTGGGCGTCAGCCGGACGCCGCTGCGCGAAGCGCTCAACCGTCTCAACACCGAAGGTTTTCTGCGCTTTACCCCGGGCAAGGGCTTCTTCTGCCGCGAGCTCGACGCCCACGAGATCTTCGACCTCTATGAGCTGCGCAAGTCGATTGAGGTCGCTTCCGTCCGCCTCGCCATCAAGCGCGCCAAGGATGAGGATATCGACGCGCTGCTGAAATTCCTCGAAGCCACCGGCCCAGATCCTGGCGACCGCACGTCGGTGGAGCTCGTCGAGCTGGACGAGACCTTCCACGAGCGGCTGATGGCGATGTCGAACAATGCCGAGATGCTGCGCGTGCTGCGTAATGTCAACGCGCGTATCCGCTTCGTGCGCTGGATCGACATGGACAGCATAAACCGTTCCAACACCCAGGCCGAACACCGCGCGGTGATCGAGGGCCTGAAGGCGCGCGATGAGGCGGTTTGCGTCTCGGTGCTGGAGAAGCACATCGACCGCCGTCTCGATCGTATCACCTCCGCGATCAAGGAAGGCTACGCGCAGATCTATATGCCGGCGGCGGCGAGATTGGCGACGAATTGAGTTCTCTTCCCTTCTCCCCTCATGTCCGCCGAAGCCTTGGCGAAGGCGGATGCGGGAGAAGGTGGCGCGAAGCGCCGGATGGAGACGGCGCTTGCTAATCGCAGCCACTATTCCACGCACCCGCTATGCCAGGTGATAGTCGCTCTGTAGGAGCGGGGGTGTAAGCACCAAGTTATCAAAATACTCGTTCATGCTTGGTGCGAACTGGAGGGATTTGAGGCCCACAAAAGTCGTATCGAAACGGAAACTCTGCATCCCCTGACCGCCATCAAGAGAAAACGTTTGTGTGACCGTGCTGTTGTCGGCTTTGACACCGGTGAAGGTTGCGATTTGCCCAGCTGCTGCGAAGAGAGTATCCAGGTCGATTGATTGCGCTGAGAACAATCCACCGTTCTGACCTTGAATAAGCAGAGTATCTGCCGTCGGAACGCTCCCGCCCGCTGGTACAGTGAGGGTGTGCGTCTCGTGGAAAAAATAGTTGAAATTGTCGGCAAAAGTTTTGTCGAGAGACGTCACGGCAAAGTCTGTCCGATTAACGTTGGTGATACTGAATCCGCTCGCAGTGATCGGACCGTAGTAAGTCAGGGTGCCCCCATTGCTTGTGAACGTGTTGACCACGTTGAGAGCGCCAGAGCTCCATAGATTGTCATCGTTAAGAGTGATTGATACCGGCGCGCCGACCGTGATCCTGACGGTATTGTAGGTGTTGTTGGTTTCGTTGCTCTCGCTGACCTGGTTGTTGTAGTCGGCGATGCCGCCGAGATAGTAGGTGCCAGGCGCGAGGTTGCCCGGGAGCGTGACCGACAGGGTTTGATGGTCGTAATAGCCGGTCAGACCGACGCTGGTCAGTGCGCCGGAGCTGACCGTCGTCAGCAGCGTGTCGGAGGTGGTGATGTTTGCGTCGCTCGACAGGTAAATGCCTGCGGTCGAGGCCCCCGACGGACCGGCTCCTATATCCATCGCATAGGCATCGACGGTGACGCTGTTGCCTGCCGCGACGGTGGTGTTGGCGACGCCGAGATATTCCGAGAGGTCAGGCTGGACTGGCGCGCCGACCGTGATCTTGACGGTATTGTAGGTGTTGTTGGCTTCGTTGCTCTCACTGACCTGGTTGTTGTAGTCGGCGATGCCGCCGAGATAGTAGGTGCCGGGCGTGAGGTTGCCCGAAAGCATGACCGACAGGGTTTGATGGTCGTAATAGCCGGTCTGACCGACACTGGTCAGTGCGCCGGAGTTGACCGTCGTCAGCAGCGTGTCGGAGGTGGTGATGGTGGCGTCGCTCGACAGGTAAATCCCTGCGGTCGAGGCCCCCGACGGCCCGGCTCCTATATCCATCGCATAGGCATCGACGGTGACGCTGTGGCCTGCCGCGACGGTGGTGTTGGCGACGCCGAGATACTCCGAGAGGTCAGGCTGGACTGGCGCGGTCACCGTAATCTTGACGGTATTGTAGGTGTTGTTGGCTTCGTTGCTCTCGCTGACCTGGTTGTTGTAGTCGGCGATGCCGCCGAGATAGTAGGTGCCGGGCGCGAGGTTGCCCGGAAGCATGACCGACAGGGTTTGATGGTCGTAATAGCCGGTCTGGCCGACACTGGTCAGTGCGCCGGAGTTGACCGTCGTCAGCAGCGTGTCGGAGGTGGTGATGGTGGCGTCGCTCGACAGGTAAATCCCAGCGATCGAGGCCCCGGCGGGACCATTGCCGATGTCCATGTCATAGGCATCGACGGTGACGTTGTGGCCTGCCGCGACGGTGGTGTTTGCGACGCTGAGATATTCCGAGAGGTCAGGCTGGACTGGCGCGGTGACCGTGATCTTAACGGTATTGTAGGTGTTGTTGGCTTCGTTGATCTCACTGACCTGGTTGTTGTAGTCGGCGATGCCACCGAGATAGTAGGTGCCAGGCGCGAAGTTGCCCGGAAGCATGACCGACAGGCTCTGATGGTCGTAGTAGCCGGTCAGGCCGACGCTGGTCAGTGCGCCGGAGCTGACCGTCGTCAGCAGTGTATCGGAGGTGGTGATCGTCGCGTCGCTCGACAGGTAAATCCCCGCGGTCGAGGCCCCCGACGGACCGGCTCCTATATCCATCGCATAGGCATCGACGCTGACGTTGTTGCCTGCCGCGACGGTGGTGTTGGCGACGCCGAGATATTCCGAGAGATCAGGCTGGGCTGGCGCGGTGACCGTGATCTTGACGGTGTTGTAGGTGTTGTTGGTTTCGTTGCTCTCACTGACATGGTTGTTGTAGTCGGCGATGCCGCCGAGATAGTAGGTGCCGGGCGCGAGGTTGCCCGGAAGCATGACCGACAGGCTCTGATGGTCATAATAGCCGGTCTGGCCGACGCTGGTCAGTGCGCCGGAGCTGACCGTCGTCAGCAGTGTATCGGAGGTGGTGATCGTGGCGTCACTCGACAGGTAAATGCCTGCGGTCGAGGCTCCCGATGGGCCGGCTCCTATATCCATTGCATAGGCATCGACGGTGACGCTGTGGCCTGCCGCGACGGTGGTGTTGGCGACGCTCACATATTCCGAGAGGTCGGGCCGCGAAGGTGTGACGGTGAAGGATTGAGCGAAGACGTTGTTGGTCTCGCTAACCTCGTTGGTCACCACATTCGCCGTATCGGCACCGATAACGACATAGTAGGTGCCGGGCGCCAGATTCGCGGGAATAGTTGTCGTGAGGCTGCCGCTTGACGATTGATTTGCGAGCAGCTGCGGCGTCGAAAACGTACCGATGAGTGTGTCGCTTCCGTCTATAAATGCATCTTGGGACAAATAGAGCTTGGTGGTGGTGGCCGCGGCCGCCGCCCCCGTGCCGTTGACGTTGGCGACGCTGAAATTGATAGTCTCCGAGCCACCGGCGGCAACGGAAGGCGAACTGACTGACAAGCTCCCGATCACCAGATCAGGCTGGGGGACGGACGTGACCGTAAAGGATTGAGCGAAGACGTTGTTGGTCTCGCTAACCTCGTTGGTCACCACATTCGCCGTGTCGGCACCGATAACGATATAGTAGGTGCCGGGCGCCAGATTCGCGGGAATAGTTGTCGTGAGGCTGCCGCTTGACGATTGATTTGCGAGCAGCTGCGGCGTCGAAAACGTACCGATGAGTGTATCGCTCCCGTCTATAAATGCATCGTGGGACAAATAGAGTTTGGTAGTGGTGGCTGCGGCTGTCGCCCCTGTGCCGTTGACGTTGGCGACGCTGAAATTGATAGCCTCCGAGCCACCGGCGGCGACGGAAGGTAAACTGACTGACAAGCTCCCGATCACCAGATCAGGCTGGGGTGAGGTTGTCGTGATGCCGCTGAAATCCCCGAACCCATGCCCTCTAAGCGATGTTTGATCGAAGTTCGTTGTCACAAAGGTGGGATCGATACGTGAGACGTAAGCCGAGTAAAAGAATCCAGAAGGTGCAAACGCCGCCGTAATGTCAGAAAAGGAATGCTGGACGATCTTATCTTGCGTGTTAAACGTCGAAGTCGACCAATTATCTACAACCTGGATATTTCCCCCAGAGTTGCTAACGACGATGAACTCGTGAGCAAGAAATTTCCCATTTACAGGAAGGGAAGTTTCAGTCGTGTTGCCGGCAGCGTAGACTCGAACAATGTCTCCCGGCTGTAGCAGGCCGCTCAAGGTCGCAACAGAATTGATGTTGTCCGAACCGTTTGATGTCAGGGTTGTCCAGCCATCGCCCGACGTGTTGGCGCCGGAGAACGTACCGTCGGCGTGTGGCACCGTGTAGACCACATCCTGTGGTAACGTAGGATCACCTGAGGTGGTCTTGTCCTCCAGGTCAAAAAAAGGAACACCCGCCAGATTTGATATTCCCCACGCAAAATCCGTACATCCGTTAGCAGTCCATTGAATGCCGATGTTGGCGCGGGAAAGGGCAACAACTTCTGCCGCAGTCTCTCCTGTCGCAATTCCGGTCGTGACCAAATGATCTCTGCTCATACGATCTCACTCCCATTAAGAGCCAAACGGCCGGGAAGTAGCTACCGCAGGGGCCTATCACCATCGATGTCATGCCAATAATGCCGACACCGATCGCGTTAATGTGGGATTGTTAAGTCCGGAGAGCACATTCAAAAGTTGATGTCTGTAAAGCCTAATGCCCCTGTTTGAACAACCCAGCCAGCTGCGAAAAAATCCGCATTTCGAGCAAAACTTCAGTTCCAAGTATCCAGGAGAACTGGCGACCCGGCTGTGCCGCCGTGTCGCCCGCTGCCGGGCGCGGATTTCTGACTGCTCCAATAGCCGGCAAAATCAATTCTTCCGCAATCAGTGGGATGTTGCGGTTCTAAGATCAGCTAAATTGCGAGATAGCGTAGCGCTCAACCCGTGCGCGATCAAGGACCCGCATACGCTTTCCGCGGCAGAAGTCCATGCCTTCGATGCCATTTAGCCCCTCGACCAGGGGAGGGGCCCCTTGTGGGAGAGGACGCAGTCATTCCCATCGCGTTTCTGGGCCAGCAAAAGCCAGCTATACAATCCTTCAATACCTGCTCGTGCCAGATGGTCAGAGCCCTCGCGCGCGAACGTCGCTAGCGTGCTGCTTGAATTTCACGGAGACGTCTGGTGCATAGCCCCAAGCCCAATTCGAAGCCCAATCCCGACATCGACTGGCCGAGCGAACTCTATCGCATCCTCAAAGCCGCCGACGTCAAGCAGATGTCCTACGTGCCCGACGCTGGCCACAGCCAGCTGATCGGGCTGTTCTCCGCCGACGCCGACGTCAACACCAACGTGCTGACGACCGAGGAAGAGGGTATAGCCGTTGCCGCGGGCGCCTGGCTCGGCGGTCAGCGCAGCGTGCTGCTGATGCAGTCGAGCGGGGTCGGCAATTGCATTAACATGCTGTCGCTGTCTGCGATCGGCCGCTTTCCGCTTCTGATGCTGGTGACGATGCGCGGCGAGTGGGCCGAGTTCAATCCCTGGCAGGTGCCGATGAGCCGGGCCACGCAGCCGTCGCTGGAAGCGATCGGGCTGAAGGTGATGCGGGCGGAGACGGCGGACGATCTGGTCGAGACTGTCGAAGCCGCGGCAGCGCTCGCGTATGAGTCCGATCAGCAGATCGCGGTGCTGATCGGGCAGCGCCTGATCGGCATGAAGAAGTGGTGAGTGCAATGACCGTTGAGTCCCAACTCGATCGCCGCGCCGCCGTCGCGGCCCTGCTGAAAGATCGCGGCGATTTGCTGGTCGTCTCCGGCTTGGGCTCGCCAACCTACGATCTGCATGCAACTGGCGACCGCGACGACAATTTTTATCTCTGGGGCGCCATGGGCGGTGCTGCGCTGATCGGTCTTGGTCTTGCGCAGGCGCAGCGAGGCAAGCGCGTGCTCGCGCTCACCGGTGACGGCGAGCAGCTGATGGGCCTCGGCGGCATCGCCACCATCGGCGTCGCGCAGCCGCGCAATCTCGACATCGTCGTGATCGACAACCAGCATTTTGGCGAGACCGGGATGCAGGCGAGCCATACCGGCCGCGGTGTCGATCTCACTGCCATCGCCACGGCCTGCGGCTTTGCGGCCACCGCGACGGTGCGGACGCTCGAGGAGGTGCAGCGCCTCGCGGGACAAATCGCCGAGCCGGCCGCTGGCCCGCGGCTGTTTGTCATCAAGGTCAGGGCCGAAAATCCGCCGCGCTCGCTGCCCTCGCGCGATGCCGTCTTTATCAAGAACCGGTTCCGTGCTCATCTCGGCTTCGCGGCGGCTTGAACCGGAGTCCACTTCGGGATAGCTCGCTGCGTTAAGCAGCTATCCTGGAGTGAGACCCATGAAACTATCCGGCAAGGTCGCCGTCATCACCGGCGCAGCGCGCGGCATCGGCAAGGCCTGCGCAAAGCGGTTTCTCGACGACGGCGTCAAGGTGGTCATCTCGGACGTCGATACGGACGCGCTCGAGAAGACGGTCAACGAGCTGGGCAAGCCCAAGGATTTCTACGCCGTGCCGTGTCACGTCGCGCGGCGCGCTGACGTGGATCGTGCCGTCGCGACTGCGGTCCGCGAATTCGGCCGGCTCGACATCATGGTCAACAATGCCGGCGTCGCGCGCAACCGGGACATCCTCGAAATTACCGAAGCGGAATTCGACGAGATCATCGGCATCAATCTGAAGGGCGCGTTCTTCGGCGTGCAGGCCGCGGCCAAGCAGATGATCGCGCAGGGCGGCGGCGGGGTCATCATCAACATGTCCTCGGTGAATGCGCTGCTGGCGATCCCGGCGCTTGCGACCTACGCCATGTCCAAGGGCGGCATGAAGCAGCTGACGTCGGTCGCGGCCGTCGCGCTCGCCCCGCACAACATCCGCGTCGTCGCAGTCGGCCCCGGCACGATTTTGACCGACATGGTGGCGTCGTCGATCTACACCTCGGAGGATGCGCGCAAGACGGTGATGTCGCGTACGCCCGCGGGGCGCGGTGGCGAGCCGAGCGAGGTCGCCTCCGTCGTCGCGTTTCTCGCCAGCGACGATGCGTCCTACATCACCGGACAGACCATCTATCCGGATGGTGGCCGGTTGATCCTGAACTATACGGTGCCGGTGAAGGACAAGTAGGAGCGGAGGAGGTCATCACACACTCGCTGTCATCGCCCGCGAAGGCGGGCGATCCAGTACGCCGAGACAGCAGCGATAGAATCGATAGGACGCGGCGTGCTGGATGCCCCGCCTGCGCGGGGCATGACACCTGTTGTGAGGGAGGCAACTTGCCTATCACTCCGCCGCCACCGTCATCCCATAGCCGAGCCGCTTCGAGATGCCGCCAGCACAATCCCGCAGCGCATGCGCGATCGGGCTGTCCCAGCGCGCGTCGAACGTGCCTTCCGGCCCCATCGCGGTGATCACAAGCGCGACGTGGCCGGCATGATCGAACACTGGTGCGGAGAACGCGTTGACGCCGGGCAGGGGATCGCCGAGCGCGCGGGCGAGGCCGTGCTTGCGGACCTCCGTGAGCATCTCGGCGATCTTGGCGCCTTTCACCGGGCGCTTCGGATTGTAGCCGACGCCCTGACGGTCAAGCCCGCTTTCGAGCGCGGCGTTGATGGTCTTCTCCGGCAGAAACGCTGCAAAGGCACGCCCCGTGGCGGTTTCCAGCAGCGCCATCACCGAGCCGGCGCGCATCACGATGTGGACGGGCTGGCCGGGCTCTTCCAGCTGCACTACGGTCGGGCCGTGCGTGCCCCACACCGCGAGCGAGACGGCGTGTCCGATCTGGCTCGCGAGCGCGGCGATCTTCGGCTGCGCGATGCGGACGCCGGAGAGGCGGCGCAGACTGATCAGGCCGAGCTCCAGCGCGAGTGCGCCGATCTCGTAGCGGCCGGTGGTCTCGTCCTGTTCGATCAGCCCGATGCGGGAGAAGCTAGCGAGATAAGGATGCGCCTTGGCCGGGGTCATGCCGGCCTCGCGCGCGAGATCGCGCAGCATCATCGGCTCGCCGGTTTTGGCGAGCGCACGGAGCAATTCTCCGCCGACCTCGATCGACTGGATGCCGCGGCTTTCTTTCTTCATGCGCCTCCGATGCGCTGGGATTACGCCGCGTCGCGCTTGGCGGCGCTATCGGCGAGATGACGGCCGGCAATGTAGCCGAAGGTCAGCGCCGGCCCAAGCGTGATGCCTGCGCCGGGATAATTGCCGCCCATGATGCTCGCCATGTCGTTGCCGGCGGCATAGAGCCCGGGAATCACCCGGCCCTCGGCGTCGAGCGCCCGGGCGTTCTCGTCGGTGACGATGCCGGCATAGGTGCCGAGATCGCCGATCACCATCTTGATGGCATAGAATGGGCCGTTCTCGATCGGCGCGATGCAAGGGTTGGGGCCATGCATGGCGTCGCCCTGATAGCGGTTATAGGCCTTCGATCCCTTGCCGAAGGCGGCGTCGTGACCCAGCGGCGCCGTCGCATTGAATTGCTTGACGGTCTCCGCGAATGCCTTGGCGTCGATACCGGCCTTCGCCGCCAGCGCCTCCAGCGTGTCGCCGCGCATGAGATAGCCGCTCGCAAGGTGATGGCCGAGCGGCATCGGGAACGGCGGCACGCAGCCGAGGCCGTATTTGCGCAACGTCTTGTGATCGCAGACGAGATAGGCCGCGATCTCCTCGCCGGTCTTGGCGGCCTTGATCATGGCCTGGACGAAATCGTGATAGGAATTGCCTTCATTGGCAAAGCGCTTACCGTCACGCATCACGGCGATCACGCCCGGCTTGGCGCGATCGATGAAATGCGGCATTACGCCCTTCGAGCCGTCCTTGCGCGTGGTCAGCGACACCGGCACCCAGGCCGCCGCGTTCGGCAGGCGATCCTCGATGTGGCCCCCGGCACCCTCGGCGAGGCGCAGGCCATCGCCGGTGTTGCCGGCTGGGCCGGGCGAGAAATGCTCAGCGCCGGTCGGTGCATGCGGAAACATCTTCTTGCGCCGCTCAACGTCATGCGGAAAGCCGCCGCAGGCGAGCACGACGCCTTGTCTTGCGCGGACGCGCACGTCATGCCCCTCCCGCGAGATGATCGCACCGGTGACTGCGCCGTTCTCGACCGTCAGCTCGCGCACCGGCGAGGACAGCCACATCGGGATCTTCAGATCCTGCGCGGATTTGGCGAGGCGACCGGCCAGCGCATTGCCGTTGGTGAGCGTCATGCCGCGGCCGTAGCGGAGCACATCCATCAGATGCCGCGACAGGCGCTTGGCGACATAGACCGCCGAAGTCAGCGACTTCGTCACGCGCATGAAATGGATGATCTCCTTGCCTGACCCCAGCATCATGCCGAACACGGTAAGTTCGGGCAGGGGCATGCCGAGCGTCTTGATGAGATCACCGAGCTCGCGGCCGTCGAACGGGCGCGTCACCATGGAGCGGCCGCCCTGCGCGCCGCCGGGCGCCTCGGCATGATAGTCCGGGAACACGAGCGGCATGTCGAAGCGCAGCGCCGTGTTGGTGGTGAAGAAATCGACGGCCTCGGGACCAGCGCTGAGGAACGCCTCCACGCGTGCCGCGTCAAAATTGTTGCCGGCTTCGTGCCGCAAGTAAGTGCGCGCCTGGTCCGGCGCCTCCTCGATACCGTAAGCCTTCGCCAGCGACGTGCCGGGGATCCAGAGCCAGCCGCCGGAGCGCGCGGTAGTGCCGCCGAAGCGCGGCTCCTTCTCGACCATCAGCACGTCGAGACCGCGATACCTCGCGGTGATCGCGGCCGACATGCCGGAGCAGCCCGATCCGGCCACGAGCACGTCGCACTCGTAGGTTTCGCTTGCGCTATGCTCGTTGCCGGCCATGTCTCACCTCACTTCTTCAGCAGCGGACATTTGGATTCGGAGACCGGGCGATAGGCGTCCTCGCCCTTCACCGTCTTGATGATGTCCAGATAATCCCAGGGTTCCTTGGACTGCTCGGGCGACTTCACCCTGGCGAGGTACATGTCGCGGATGACGCGGCCGTCCTCGCGCAACCTGCCGCCATGGACGAAGGTATCCTCGATCGGCAGCTCGCGCATCTTGGCCATCACCTTGGCGGGATCATCGGTGCCGGCGGCCTTGATGGCCTTGAGATAATGCAGCACCGAGCCGTAGACGCCGGTGTGGATCATGGTCGGCATCACGTTGGCGCGCGCAAAGAACTTCTTCGACCAGGCGCGGGTCTGCTCGTCCATGTTCCAGTACGACGCCGTGGTCATGTAGGTGCCCTGCGCGGACTTGAGCCCGATCGCGTGCACGTCGGTGTCGAACATCAGGAGCCCGACGAGCTTCTGGCCGCCTTGCACCAGGCCGAACTCCCCGGACTGCTTGATGGCGTTATCGGTATCCTGGCCGGCGTTGGCGAAAGCGACGACGTCTGCCTTGGAGCTCTGTGCCTGCAGTGCAAACGACGAAAAATCCGCGGTGTTGGTCGGATGCTTGACGCCGCCCAGCACCTTGCCGCCCATCTCGTTGATGAAGCGCGTGGCGTCCTTCTCGAGCTGCTGGCCGAAGGCGTAGTCCGCGGTGATGAAGTACCAGGATTTGCCACCTTCCTTGATCACGGCGGACGCCGTCACCTTGGACAGCGCGTAGGTGTCGTAGGTGAAATGCACGGTGTTCGGGCTGCACAGCTCGTCAGTCAGCGAGCTCGCGCCGGGCCCGGAGAGCAGCGCGATCTTGTTGCGCTCGCGCACCATGTTGTGCACGGCGATGGCGATGCCGGAATTGGGGATGTCGACGACGGCATCGACCTTGCTGTTGTCGAACCAGCCGCGCACGATATTGACGCCGACGTCGGTCTTCATCTGGTGGTCGGCGCTGATGATCTCGATCGGCTTGCCGAGCACGGTCGGCCCGAACTCCTCCACCGCCATCTTGGCGGCCTCGACCGAGCCCGGCCCGGAATTGTCGCGGCCCCAGCTCGACAGATCCGTCAGCACGCCGATCCGCACCACGTCGTCGGAGACTTGCGCGCTTGCGGCAGTGGTCATGGCAGCCGACATCGTGGCCGCGAGCACGGCGCAGGCCAAAAGCCCTCTCATCGAAGTTTCCTCTCTTTTTGGGCCGCTTGGCGCGACCGTTTGTTCTGGCAGCAAATTAGATATTAGCTAATAGGTTTGTCAATAATGAATTGAGGCGCAGCCTGGGGTTCCGGGGTCGCGCGACGACATCCGCAAGACGTGTGCGCAACTGTCCCAACACCGTCATTGCGAGCGCAGCGAAGCAATCCAGAATGTTTCCGCGGAGAAACTCTGGATTGCTTCGTCGCATCAGCGCAAAATTGCTGCGCAATTTTGTCGCGAGCTTCTCGCATGACGGGCGTGGGAGGAGCAGCGCCAAAATCTCGCATGGTGATCTTGGGGAGAAGTGGCACTCCCGCAAGTTGCAACCACACCCGTGATTGGCCATGATGCCCACTGGAATAAGGGGCGGATGGCATGACGGCAGCGACAGGAGTCTCCGGCACAACGGAGCGATCGACGACGGCGCATGTGGTGTGGGCCAGTGCGCTTGGTACGGCGATCGAGTGGTACGACTTCCTGATCTACGGCACCGCGGCCGCGCTCGTGCTCAACAAGCTGTTCTTCCCGAGCTTCGACCCCTTCGTGGGCACGCTCGCGGCCTTCTCGACCTACGCGGTCGGCTTCGTCGCGCGGCCGATCGGCGGCGCCATCATCGGACATTATGGCGACCGGCTCGGTCGCAAAAGGATGCTGGTCGCGACCATGATCGCGATGGGGCTCGGCACCTTCCTGATCGGCTGCCTGCCGACCTACGGCCAGATCGGCGTCTGGGCGCCGATCCTGCTCGTCATCCTGCGGTTCATCCAGGGCATCGGTCTTGGCGGCGAATGGAGCGGCGCGGTCGTCATGGTGGCCGAGCACGCCGGTAACAGGCGCGGCTTCTACGGCAGCCTGGTGCAAATAGGCTTTCCCGTCGGCGTCGCCGCGTCCACCGGCATCTTCGGACTGATGACGCAACTACCTGAAGCCGACTTCCTCAGTTGGGGCTGGCGCGTGCCGTTCTGGATCAGCATTTTGCTGGTCGGCATCGGCTTCATCGTGCGTCTCAAGCTCGCGGAGACGCCGCACTTCAAGGAGGTCGTCGAGCGCAAGGAGGTTCTGGCGCAGCCGGTGTGGGAAGTGCTGCGGAGCGATTGGCGCAGCTTTCTTCTGGCGATCGGCATCACGGTGTCGGAAGTGGGGCTCGCTTATCTCCTCACCGTCTTCGTCGTGGTCTATGCCACGGCCAAGCTCGGCGTCCCGCGCCAGGTGATCCTGAATGCGGTGGTCTATGCCGCGGTCGTCGAATTCGCGACGCTGCCGCTCGCCGGCTGGCTCTCCGACATTTTCGGCCGCAAGCCGCTGTATCTTGCCGGCGGCGTGTTCACGGTGGCGCTGGCGTTTCCCCTGTTCTGGTTCCTCGATACCAGGGAGCCGGCGCTGATCACGCTCGCGCTCGTCGTCACCATGACGCTGACGCATGCGCTGCTGTTCGGGCCGAAGGCGGCATTCATGCCGGAGTTGTTCCGCACCCAGGTGCGCTACAGCGGCGCTTCGCTCGGGGCCAATGTCGCGGCTGCGCTCAGCGGTGGCTTCTCGCCGTTGATCGCAACCGCATTGCTCGCCTGGGCCGGTACGTACTGGCCGGTGTCGCTCTACATCATCGCGCTCTCGGTCATCACCATCGTCGCGACCTTGATGACGCCGGAGACGGCGCGCGACACGCTGAGGTCGTGAGCCGTCAGAAGCATGCGGCGTTCGCGGCGGCGGGAATCACGAGGAACGTGATAGTTTCCGGCGCAAGACGGACCGAGCCAGCCGCCATCGGGCGATCGATGAGATTCGGCATCTTGCCGCTGGCCGTGAGCGCGAGCGTGTGGCCGTTCAATTGCACTGTCGGGGCCTGTAGCCGGGTCGAGCCGAGCGTGTAACGACTCGAGGGAAGCGGCACAGCGAGCGAGTGCGAGGCGTCATGCGAGATGTTGATCGCGAGCAGCGTGACCGCGCCGTGAAGTGCCGGATGGCAATGGGCGTAGACGTGGAAACCGGACGCGGCGGCTACACTCGCGTCGAGTACTGTCGTACCCATCAGCCGGTGCCAGAGCAGCGCGCCCCAGTAATTCGGGCGAGGGCGGAAGGTCTTCTCGTCGAGCAGGCCGTAGTCGCTGGCGGCGAGCGTGTTGTGCATCACCGCCTGCACGCCGGCCCTAGACAGGCGTCCGAGCTGGTCGAGATAGCGGAACGTGTCGAGAAACGTCTTGTCCCAGGGGTTGCCGCCACAGGCCGCGTCCGCGGTCTCCGTCAGCCAGATCGGTTTGCCGGGCTCGAATTCGTCGCGCAAGTCCCGGTAGATTGCGAGCGTCGCGTCGGTGCGGGCGAGCCATTTCTCGGACAGTACTTGCGATGGATCATCGCGGCCGCCGCAGCGCGGCGAGACTGCGTTGTAGTGATGATAGGAGAAGCGGTCGAGACCGGGGCCGGAGGCGGCGAGCAGGTCGCGTGTGGTGATGCCCGACCCGGACGGTGACGCCACATCGCCGGCCGAGCTGGGACCGACAATCAGAGTCTCCGGCGCAGCGCGACTCATCCAGTCGCGAAACACCCCGAAGTCGCGGCCATAGCCGTTCGCATCGTATCCTGCTGGTGCGCCATTGCTGGCGGAAAGCGTCGGCTCGTTCATGAATTCGGCAGCGGCGATGCGGCCACCCAACGCGCGCGTGACATCAATGAGGTGCTGCGCCTGGTCCGGCCTCCACAGGCCATTGGCGTCGCGGCTGCCGGAGCTGATCGCGAAGGAGGTGAGGATCTCCGCATCGACCGCGCGCGCGAAGTCGATGACGCCGCGCCATTGGTCGCGGCTGAGCACGGAGTCGAAACCCGGCGGCGGTTTGCGCGGCGCATCGGCAAAGAACGTGGTGTTGGCCCAGGTACCGCTCACGCGCAGATAAGCGGGCGATAATGCTGCTGCCAGCCTGCGCAGGCGTGCATTGGCAAGATCGATCGGCGCTCTTTCGCTATAGCGATCTCGTTCGTCGAAGGCGCGTCGCGTTCGCGCATAGGGTTTCCAGAACCGTCCGCCCGTCACTTCCACCATCTCGACGTTGTAGGATTGAAAGCGCGCATCGACCGTGCCGATCGCCTTCATGTCCGTCGGCGCGATGGAGAGATCGCCAGCGCCGGCCGCGCGCGGCGTGACAGCAATGAATAGCGCCATCATCGCCGCAACGAGCGCGTGCATGTGGTCGCATGTTTGAAGCCATCGCCTTGTATGCACGTCCTGACGCCTTCTTATGCGCGCTGCCAAAAGCGAATGCAGCCGGCAGAACCATTAGCCGCGTTTATGTGGCGAATTTTTACTTCCAATTTTACTTCGCAAAATCCCGACCCTAGCCTCGCACGTATGGATCACATCCGCAGCCGATCAATGGCGATCGGTGCGAGCGTTCATCGTAACCAACGAGGGTTGCCATGTCTGATGAGACGAAGGGGACATTCACTTCCGATCCGGCGGGAACGGCGGCGAAGCCTGTGAAAAAGCTGAGCCGGCGCACGCTGTTAAAGGGTGCGGCCGCCGTCGCGGGCGCGGCCGCAGGGTCGGATGCGATCCGCGGATTCCCGACCATCTGGGCGCAGGAGATCAAGGACATCGAGCTCCGCCATGTCGGCGTGTCCTATTCGGTGGTGAAGGCGATCGGCGACCAGGCCGCCAAGGATCTCGGCTTCAAGGTGACGATGCAGAACCTCGACACCTCGGCCGCCATCAACCGCTTCATAAGCCAGCCTAATACGGTCGACATCGCCGACCTGGAGGGCTGGCAGGCCAAGCTCGCAGCCAAGCGCTCCGTGATCCAGGGCATCGAGGTCAAGAAGATCAAGGAGTTCGACAATATCCTGCCGATCTTCACCAAGGGCGAGATCGACGGCCACAAGATTCCGCGCCAGGGCATCTCGCCCTATGAGGCCATGTACATCGCCAAGCCTGATGCGACCGATCTGAACGACGGCGTCACCGAATGGGCGACCTTCCTGCCGCAGGTCTACAACGCCGATTCCATCGGCTATCGGCCCGATCTCGTCGGCCATGAAGTGACCGAGTGGAAGGACCTGATCGATCCCAAGTTCAAGGGCAAGGCCGCGATCCTCGACGTGCCCGCGATCGGCATCATGGACGCGGCGCTCTGCTTCGAGAGTGCCGGACTGATCAAGTACGGCAACAAGGGCAACATGACCAAGGAGGAGATCGACTTCACCTGCAACAAGCTGATCGAGCTGAAGAAGGAAGGCCAGTTCCGCGCGACCTGGACCACCTTCGACCAGTCGGTGCAACTGATGGCCGCAGGCGAAGTTGTGATCCAGTCGATGTGGTCGCCGGCGGTCGCCGCGGTGCGCGTCAAGGAGATCCCCTGCGTCTACGCGCCCGTCAATGTCAAGAACGGCAAGGAAGGCTATCGCGGCTGGTGCAACGGCATGGGCCTGATGAAGCACCTCTCCGGCAAGAAGCTCGACGCTGCCTACGAATATCTCAACTGGTACCTCTCCGGCTGGCAGGGCGGCTTTGTCGCGCGCTACGGCTATTACAGCCCGGTGCCGTCGACCGCGAAGAAATTCCTCACCCCGGCCGAATGGGCGTTCTGGTACGAGGGCCAGCCCGCGCCGGAGGTGGTCAATGATCCCTACGGCGTGCCGATGGAGAAGGCCGGCACCAAGCGTGACGGCGGCTCGTTCCTTGACCGCGTCAAGAACATCTCGTGCTGGAACACGCTGATGGATGAGGCCGCCTACATGAACAAGCGCTGGAACGACTTCAAGGTGGCCTAAAACCTGCTTTTCCCTGACGTCAAGAGGCGCCGGCGCCGTCACGCGCCGGTGCCGATAAGACCGACTTCGAGGCCATTGCTGATATGCAGCCCAGTCCAAGTCCACAATTAGGTTCCTCGCGCTCCAATCTCGCCGGCTGGCTTTACGTCTCGCCGCTGGTTCTGGTGCTCGTGCCATTCTTCGTGGCGCCGATCCTGGTCGTGCTGACCGCGAGCTTCTTTGCCACCGATGGTTTTGGCGGGTTGACGCCCGGCTTCACGCCGGCAAGCTATATCGAGGTGCTGCATTCGGCGCTGACGCTGAAGCTGTATCTGGCGACCATCAAGTTCACCGTGCTGACTTGGATCTTCACGCTGATCATCGGCTTCTTCGTCGCCTATTTCCTGGTGTTTCACGTCCGCAACCAGCTGCTGGCGATCGGCCTGTTCCTGTTGTGCACCGTGCCGTTCTGGACCTCGAACATCATCAGAATGATTTCCTGGATCCCGCTGCTGGGCAAGGAAGGCCTGATCAACCAGGCGCTGCTCGCCATGGGCGTGATCCATCAGCCGCTGGAAATTCTGCTGTTCTCCGACCTCGCCGTGGTCATCGCCTATGTCCACCAGCTCACGATCTTCATGATCGTGCCGATCTTCAATTCCATGGCGCGGATCGACAAGAAGTTGATCGAGGCCGCGATCGATGCCGGTGCCAGCCGTTTCGACATCATGCGCCTGATCGTGGTGCCGATGTCCAAGAGCGGCATCGCGCTCGGCACCATCTTCGTGGTCTCGATCGTGATGGGCGACTTCTTCGTGGTCAAGGTGATGTCCGGCGGCGGCTCGGCCTCGGTGGTGAGCGCCTTCTACGAGGACGTCGGTGTGCTGCAATATCCGACCGCGGCGGCCAGCGCCGTGCTGCTGACGCTGGTGCTGGTCGCAATCGTCTCGCTGATCCTGCGCACCGTCGATATCAGGCAGGAGATCACGCAATGAGCGCGGTGCTCGCTGACATGCCCAAAACCGAAACCTCCAAGATGGGGGCGCCTGCATCGACCAAGGCGATCGCGCCAAGCAAAGGTAGCCGTCCCTGGACGTTCTACGTGCTGGCAACGCTGTTCGCGGCCTACGTGATCGCGCTCTACGGTCCGATGTTCTGCATCTACATCCTGTCGTTCCAGGACATCCGCGGTGGCCTCGTGTTCCCGATGAAGGGACAATCGCTGCATTGGTTCGTCGATCTCTTCACCCAGGTGCGGACCGGCGACGTCAAGGGCTCGTTCGACCGTTCGATCAAGCTGGCCGTCATCGTCACCATCATCACCGTCGTGGTCTCGTTCCTGGCCGGGCTCGGCTTCCGCAAGCGCTTCCGCGGTGACACCGTCGTCTTCTACATGATGATCGGCAGCCTGGTGGCGCCCGGCCTCGTGCTCGGCCTCGGCACGGGCCTGTTGTTCCAGGCACTCGGGCTCAATGCGAGCTGGTACACCTCGGCGCTCGGCGCGCAGCTGTCCTGGACGCTGCCGTTCGGCGTGCTGGTCATGTTCGCGGTGATGTCGCGCTTCAATCATGTCTGGGAGGAAGCGGCCTATGATCTGGGTGCCAGCCGCTGGCAGTCGATCTGGTTGGTGATGATCCCGGTTCTGGCGCCAGGCCTCGTCGCGGTTGCGCTGTTCGGATTCACGCTCTCCTACGACGAATTCGCACGCAGCCTCCAGACGGCGGGCTCGCTGAACACGCTGCCGCTGGAGATCTGGAGCATGACGCTGAACGTCACCTCGCCCTCGCTCTACGCGCTGGGCACGGTGACTACCGTCGTCTCCTTCGTCGTCATCGGCGCAAGCCTCGGCACCATCGTGCTGATTCAGAAGAAGCGCGGCAGCCAGGCCAAGGGTTTGAGCAAGGGTTGAGCAAGGGTTGACTGGAATGAAAAGCGATCGCGGCGATATCGAACTGGCTGGCGTCTGCAAGAGCTTTGACGGCGTGACGAATGTGGTCGACGGCGTCAACCTCAGGATCGACGACGGTGCCTATTGCTGCTTCATCGGCCCCTCCGGCTGCGGCAAGACCACGATCCTGCGCATGATTGCCGGCCACGAGGACCCGACCGCCGGCGAGATCGTGATCGGTGGCCAGAACGTTGTCGGCTTGGCGCCGGTGCAGCGCCGCACCGCGATGATGTTCCAGTCCTACGCCCTGTTCCCGCACCTGACCGTCCGCGAGAACATCGCCTTCGCCTTGCGCGTCCGCGGCCAGTCCAAGGCCGACCGCTTGCGTGCGGCGGACGCCATGATTGAAAAGGTGCGGCTGACCCAGTTCGCCGACCGTCTGCCGGCGCAGCTCTCCGGCGGTCAGCAGCAGCGCGTCGCGCTGGCGCGTGCTGCGATCACCGAGCCGCGGGTGCTGCTGCTCGACGAGCCGCTGTCGGCGCTGGACGAGCAGCTTCGCGTCCAGATGCGGCAGGAGCTCAGGCGGATGCAGCAGGAGCTCGGCATCACCTTCATCCATGTCACCCACACCCAGCTCGAGGCGATTGCGCTGGCCGATCTCGTTGTGGTGATGGAGCAGGGCAAGATCAAGCAAGCCGGCGCGGCGCGCGATGTCTACGCCCATCCGCACGACCGCTACGTCGCCGAGTTCATGGGTGGTCAGAACGTGCTGTCGGGCCGCGTCGAGAAGGTCAATGGCGCGAGCTTCACGCTCGCAGCACCTTCCGGCATCGAGGTGCCGCTTCAGGCACGACCCACTATCAACGTCGGCGACCAGGTCGATATCGCCGTGCGCCGCGACGATGTCGCACTTGTCAGGCCGGGCAGGGACCTGCCGCCGGGCTATACAACCTCGCTGCCGAGCCGCGTGCTCGCGATCGAATACCAGGGCTATTTCGTCAAGGTCATGCTCGACACCGTGCCGGACGACGAGTTCGTCGCCTACGTGCCGGAAAAGACCTTCTTTGCGGATCCTTTCACCGTCGGCGATGTCGTCATGGCCACATGGGCCACCGGCAGCGCGCTTCCCCTCGCCTAATCACCCGTCGCGCACAGGAGTATGACCGTGCAGATATCCTTCACACTCAACGGCCGGCTAACCACTGTCGATGTCGAGCCGGCAACGCTCGTCACCGAGCTGCTGCGCGAGCAACTGAGCCTCACCGGCACGCATATCGGATGCGATACTAGCCAGTGCGGCGCCTGCGTGGTGCATCTGGATGGTCTTCCCGTGAAGAGCTGCGCGCTGCTCGCTCCCGCACTCGACGGCGCGACGCTGCTCACCATCGAAGGCCTGCAAGGCGCGCCCGGTTCGAACCTGATGCATCCGATGCAGGAGGCGTTTCGCGAGCATCATGGCCTGCAATGCGGCTTCTGCACGCCCGGCATGCTGATGACCGCGGTGGCGCTCGCGGCGGAGAAGCCGGACCTGACTGAAGCCGATGTCCGTCACGGCCTCGAAGGCAATATCTGCCGCTGCACCGGCTACCAGAACATCGTCGTCTCGGTATTGGCCGGGGCTGCCGCCATGAACGCCGCCAAGGGAGACTGACCATGAGCAATGTGATCGGCATCGGCGCCTCACCGAAACGCAAGGAAGACCAGCGCTTCCTGACTGGCCGCGGCAATTACGTCTCCGATATCAAGCGCCCCGGCATGACGGCGGGCGTGTTCGTGCGTTCGCCGCACGGGCATGCAGTCTTGCGCGGCATCGACAAGGCGGCGGCTCTGGCATCACCGGGCGTGATCGCCGTGCTGACCGGCGAGGATACCGCAGCGGATAAGCTGGGTTCGTTACCCTGCGGCTGGGGCATTTCGGACGCCAAGGGTGTGCCGATGAAAGAACCTCCGTTTCCGATGCTGGCCCAGGGCAAGGTGCGCTTCGTCGGCGACATGGTGGCCTTCGTCATCGCGGAAACACCGGAGCAGGCCAATGCCGGGGCCGAACTGTTGAAGATCGACTACGAGGTGCTGCCCTCCGTGGTCGGCGTGCTCGAAGCCGTCAGGCCCGGCGCGCCGCAATTGTTCGACGACGTCCCGAACAACATCTGCTGCGACTGGGAGCTTGGCGACAAGGCCGCGGTGGAAACGGCCTTTCGCAAGGCCGCGCATGTGGCAAAACTCAGCCTCGTCAACAACCGCCTGATCGGCAATCCCATGGAGCCGCGTGCGGCGATCGCGGAATACGAGCCGGGCACGGACCGTTTCACGCTATGGACCACCAGCCAGTTCCCGCATGTGGTGCGGTTCCTGATGGGGGCGCTGGTGCTGAACATCCCGCAGCACAAGCTGCGCGTGGTCGCGCCCGACGTTGGCGGCGGCTTCGGCGTCAAGCAGTTCCATTACGGTGAGGAGGCCGTGATCACCTGGGCCGCCAAGCGCGTGAAGCGGCCGGTGAAATGGGTGGCCAGCCGCTCCGAGGGTTACGTCTCCGATCGCCACGGCCGCGATCACGTTACCGAGGCCGAACTTGCGCTCGATGAAAACGGAAAATTCCTCGCCTTCCGCGTCAACACGCTCGCGAATATGGGTGGCTATCTCTCGACCTTCGGGCCGAACATCCCGACCAATCTGTATGGTCCGCTGCTCGGCGGCGTCTACACCACGCCGGCGATCTACTGCAATGTAAAGGTGGTTTTTACCAACACCGTGCCTGTCGACGCCTATCGCGGTGCAGGCCGGCCCGAGGCGACCTTCGTGCTGGAGCGCATCGTCGATGTCGCCGCCAGCGAGATGGGTATCGACCGCGTCGAGATTCGCCGCCGCAACATGATCCCGAAGGAGGCCTATCCGTACCAGACGCCGGTGCTGGTGCAGTACGATTCCGGCGATCCCATGGGTTGCCTCGACGGTGCGCTGGTGGCCGCCGACGTGAAGAACTTTGGCGTGCGCAAGGCGGCCTCCGCCAGCAAGGGCAAATTTCGTGGGCTCGGTCACTCCACCTATGTCGAGGCCTGCGGCCTGGCGCCGTCGCGCTTTGCGGGCCGGCTCGGCGCGCGCGGCGGTCTCTACGAAAGCGCCACGGTGCGGGTGCATCCGACCGGCCAGGTGACGGTCATGATCGGCACGCACAATCATGGCCAGGGCCATGAGACGACCTTTGCGCAGATCGTCTCGGACAAGCTTGGCGTCGCCTTTGAGAATGTCGACATCGTGTTCGGCGATACCGACCGCGTACAGTTCGGCATGGGCACCTATGGCTCGCGCTCCCTGGTGGTCGGTGGCGCCGCGCTCTCCAAGGCGACCGACAAGGTCATCGCCAAGGGCAAGAAGATCGCGTCCCATCTGCTCGAGGCGGCTGAAGTCGACATCCATTTCGAGAGCGGCAAATTCTCCGTTGCCGGCACCGACCGCATGAAGACCTTCGAGGAGATCGCGGGCGCGGCCTATGTGCCGCATAATTATCCGCTCGAAGTGCTGGAGCCGGGGCTGGAGGAACAGGCCTATTACGACCCCGTCAATTTCACCTATCCCGGCGGCTGCCATATCGCCGAGGTCGAGGTCGATCCCGAAACCGGCACGGTGACGCTGGTCAACTACACCGCGGTCGACGATGTCGGCACGGTCATCAACCCGATGATCGTCGAGGGCCAGCTGCATGGCGGCATCGTGCAGGGTGTCGGTCAGGCGCTGTTCGAGAATGCGGTCTATGACGAAGGCTCCGGCCAGCTGCTGTCGGGCTCGCTGATGGATTACTGCATGCCGCGCGCCGACCATCTGCCGATGATGAAGGTCGCGACCCATTCGACGCTCTGCACGCATACGCCGATGGGCGTGAAGGGCTGCGGCGAGGTCGGCACCATCGGCTCGCCGGCCGCCGTCATCAATGCCGTGGTCGATGCGCTGTCGCATCTCGGCGTCACCCATGTCGACATGCCGGCGACGCCGAACCGGATCTGGCGGCTGCTGCAAAACGCGTCGCTGCCGGTCGCCGCGGAATAGGGAGGACAACAACGATGAAACCATTTGCCTATCACCAGCCCGACCAGATTCCCGACGCGGCCAAGCTTCTGACCACGATCGAGGACAGCAAGCTCGTCGCCGGCGGCATGACGCTGATCCCGACATTGAAGCAGCGGTTGGCGAGCCCGCCTGCGCTGGTTGATCTCTCCAAACTCGGCTCCCTGAAGGGCATCACCGACGACGGTGCCACCATCACCATCGGCGCGATGACGCCGCATGCCGTGGTGGCCGCCTCGAAGCTCGTGCAAACGAAAATCCCGGGGCTGGCTGCGCTGGCTTCGATGATCGGCGACCCCGCCGTGCGCAGCCGCGGCACCATCGGCGGCTCCGTCGCCAACAACGATCCCGCGGCGGATTATCCGGCCGGTGTGCTCGGTCTCGGCGCCACTGTCATCACCAGCACGCGGGAGATCGCGGCCGACAAGTTCTTCCTCGGCCTGTTCGAGACTGCGCTAGAGCCGGGCGAGATCATCACCGCGATCCGTTTCCCCGTCCCGCTGAAAGCGGGTTACGCAAAGTTCAAGGCGCCGGCGTCGCGTTATGCGCTGGTCGGCGTGTTCGTCGCGAAATTCGCCGATGCTGTCCGCGTCGCCGTAACCGGCGCGGGTCCCGGCGTGTTCCGCGTTCCGCCGATGGAGGCGGCGCTGTCGGAGAACTTCGAGCCGTCCGCCATCGCGGCGATCAAGATCGACAATGATGGCCTCACCTCCGATATCCACGCCGAAGCCGATTACCGTGCGCATCTCGTCACGGTGATGGCCAAGCGCGCCGTCGACGCGGCGCTCAGCTAGCTCGTTAGGGTTGATGATGACTGATGGTTCCGGCCGAGCGGCCGTCCCGCCGGCGCCGAGTGGCCTTGGCGCGCTTTCTGCAACCGAGATCATGGCCGGCTACCGGCGCAAGGCGTTCACCCCGCGCGATGTGGTCGACGACACCATCGCCGCGCTGGAGGCAACGAACGAGACCTGCAATGCGTTGGTCACGCCGATGTATGAGCAGGCGAGGGCGGATGCTGACCGCGTCACAAAGGAGATGCGGGCGGGCGAGGCCAAGGGACCGCTCGCGGGTGTGCCCGTCACGATCAAGGACCTCGTCTTTGTTGCGGGCGTGCCGGCCTATGCCGGCTCGCCGATGAACAAGAGCTTTGTGCCCGAGGCCGATGCCGCGGTGGTGTCCGCGCTGAAAGCGTCAGGCGCGATTATCACCTGCAAGACCACGACCTGCGAATCCGGCTACAAGCTGACGGCCGATAGCCCCGTGACCGGGATCACGCGCAATCCCTGGAATCCCCGTCGCACCAGCGGTGGATCGAGCGGCGGCGCGGCGGCCGGTGTGGCCGCCGGCTGCGGTCCGATTGCGATCGGCACCGACGGCGTCGGCTCGATCCGCGTGCCATCGTCCTTCTGCGGCGTCTTCGGGTTGAAGCCGACCTTCGGCCTCGTGCCGCGCTCGCCCGGCTTCTCGCCGCCGTCCTGGGCCTCACTCGCCCATACCGGGCCGATCACGCGCACCGTTGCGGATGCCGCGCTGACATTGGAGATCATTGCTGGCTACGATCTCCGTGACGCCGCAAGCCTTCCCGTGTCCGCGCGCCGGTTCGACACCAACCCCGGGCGGCTGGATGGCATTCGTATCGGCGCCAGCGCCGATCTCGGCTATGCCGCTGTCAGCCCTGATGTCTGCGCGGCCTTTGGCAAGGCACTCGCCATTCTCGATTCCTGCGGCGCGCAGGTCACCATGGATGGGCCAGGTCTCGACCCTGATATCCTCGAGCATACGTTGAAGCCGATCGCGTTCACGGAGCAGGCCGCCGCGGTCGCGACCAAGACGGCCGCCGATCTCGCCGGCTCGGAGGCGGACTATCGCAATGTCGTCAACGCCGGCCGCCGCTACAGCGGTACGGATTATATCGAAGCGAGTTACCGCCGCGGCCAGGCGCGCAATGCGTTCGTCAAACTGTTCGAGCGCGTCGATGTGCTGGTGACGCCGACGGTCGCGGTAACCGCCTTCGAGGCCGGGCAGATCGGCGTCGAGAGTGTCGATGGCAAGGAGGTCGATCCGCATCTCGGCTGGTCGCCCTTCACCTGGCCGATTAATCTCGCCGGTCTTCCGGCGGCGACGCTGCCCTGCGGCTTCGATCGCGACGGCATGCCGATCGGGCTTCAGATCATTGCGCCTTGGCTCGACGAGGCCACGATCTTCCGTATCGCCGCAGCCTTCGAGCAGGCGCAGCCCTGGGCCAAATTCTGGCCGCAGGTTGCGTTGCGTGGGTGGCCCAGGGCGTAGGGCTGGAACCGGTCGGCCTCTTATCGGCCGCGGTTCGAAAAATTTTTCGAGCCGCCCTCTTGAAATCAGCAGCCGTTTTTATAATTCGTTTTTCGCCGCGAGAGCGGTGTGCCGGGCGCCAGATCGGGCCCGGCGCGGGCGCCGGACCGGTCGTCGGACCCGTCTGACCCTGTCCTGCGCTCCTTCGTATCCATCTTGCTCTTTGGAGGACTTGGTTATGAGGACCAGTTTTGACTTCGCGCCCCTGTGGCGCTCCACCATCGGCTTCGATCACCTGGCCGACCTCGTCGATAGCACGCTACGCCAGGCGACCGAGGATAACTATCCCCCCTACAACATCGAACGTTCTAGTGAAGATCACTACCGGATCAGCCTTGCTGTGGCAGGTTTCAGTCCCGGCGATATCAACGTGACGGCCGAGCAGAACGCGCTTACCATCGAGGGCAAGAAGCCCGAGACCGCCGCGCGCGAGTACCTGTATCAGGGCATCGCCGCCAGGCCATTCCGGCGCGTGTTCAACCTTGCCGACTATGTCCAGGTGAAGCAGGCCTCCTTCCAGGACGGTCTCCTGATCATCGACCTCGTCCGGGAAGTTCCCGAGGCCATGAAGCCGCGCCGGATTCCGATCGCGGGCGGCCCTCCTGCGGCATCGCAGATCGAGCAGAAGAAAGCAGCTTAAGCGCTCGATCGGTTCAGTGCTGGAACGCGGCGTGCGGATGCGCGCCGCGCTCCCGATGCATAAGGAGAGAACCATGGCTATTCGTGATCTGATTCCCTGGTCCAGAAACCAGGAGCTTGCGCCGCCGCGCGAGAATTTCGATCCGTTCCTGAAGCTTCACCGCGAGATGAACCGTCTATTCGACGACATCTTCCGCGGCATCAGTGCGACCAGCCTGTCGCCGCTGATGGAAGGCCGCTTTGGCTGGCCCAAGGTCGAACTGAGCGAGACCGACAAGACGCTGACCATCTCGGCCGAGCTTCCCGGCCTCACCGAGAAGGACGTCCAGGTTGAGATCGCCAATGGCGTCCTGACCGTCCGCGGCGAGAAGAAGGCGGAGCGCAACGGCGAGGGCCGGTACTTCACTGAGCGCTACTATGGCGCGTTCGAGCGGCAGATCCCGCTGGAGGGCGTCGAGGAGGACAAGGCCGAGGCGTCGTTCAGGAACGGTGTCCTGACCGTGTCACTGCCGAAGTCCGAGAAGGCGCGCGAAGGCGTCAAACGCATCGCAATCAACACGCACTAGCATCAACCGGGGCGGCGGCGGTTGCCGGCGTCCCATCGTCAACAAAACCGTCCCTTGGAAAGGAGCATGAGGGAGGCACCACCAATGACCAAGATGAATATCAATTCCGGCACTCTCAATCCGCTGTTTCATCCCGCGGCCCACTACGACTCGCCTGCCGACGTTCTGAATGCACAGGAGCTCTCTCCATCAGAGAAGCGGATCATCCTGTCGTCCTGGGCGTCCGACATGTACGCCGTCGAATCCTGTCCCGCCTTGCGCGAGATCCCCGGCATGAGCCACACGGTTCGGCTCACCGATATTTTGGCTGCCCTGCGCAGGCTCGACGGGGACAACGACAATGACGACCCGCCGCGCGGCGGCGGCGTTCCGATGCGGCTGCGGCGGCCATGGGCCGCCGCAGAGGGGCAAGGCGCATGATGCTCACGCAGACGGTTCTGGGAGTCGTGCTGCTTGGCCAGGCCTCGGCTGTCTGCGTCGTTCCGTTTCTGGCGCTGCAAGGCCTCATCATTGGGCCGCGTGCCGAGATCTGAGGCCAGAGTTTCCACGTTCCGAGACGATGTGGCAGGTACTGAAGATGCGTGCTGTACGATGGCTCTCGCTGGCGATGCTGGTGCTGACGCTCACGGCGTCGCAGCCTGCTGCCGGCCAAATTCCCGACCTGAAGACGGGTGGCTCGCTGCCGACCCTCGCGCCGCTCGTGCGCCAAGTGACGCCCGCTGTGGTCAACATCTCCGTACACGGGCGGGTGCGGGAGGATAATCCGCTCTACCGCGACCCGCTGTTCCGCGAGTTCTTCGAAGTCCCCCGGCAGATCGAAAAGGAGGTCAGCGCGACCGGCTCCGGGGTTATTGTCGATGCCCAGCGCGGCTACGTCTTGACCAACAATCACGTGGTCGAGGGTACTTCCGCCGTGCAGATCACGACCAAGGACGGCCGGCAGTTTTCCGCGAAGGTCGTCGGCCGGGATCCGCCTACGGATGTTGCTGTGCTCCAGGTTCAGAACCCGACCGGGCTCAAGGCGCTCGCCTTCGGTGACAGCGACGCGCTCGAAGTCGGCGACTTCGTGCTTGCGATCGGAAATCCGTTCGGGCTCGGTCAAACCGTGACGTCTGGACTCGTCAGCGCTTTGGGCCGGACCGGTCTCGGCAAGCAAGGCTATGAGGATTTCATCCAGACCGACGCCGCAATCAATCCGGGCAATTCCGGCGGGGCGCTGGTCAGCCTGCGCGGAGAACTCGTCGGCATCAACTCGGCGATCATCTCGCCCGCCGGCGGCAATGTCGGCATCGGCTTTGCCATTCCGGTCAACATGGCACGCAAGGTGATGGAGCAGATCATCGCCAACGGCCGCGTCGAGCGTGGCCGTATCGGCATCTCGCTGAACGACGTGCATCCGTCGGCTAACAAGGGAGTGATTCAAGGTGCCGTCATTGCCGAAGTGGCCGCGGATTCGCCCGCAGAAAGGGCAGGTTTGCGCAAGGGGGATGTGGTCACCGGAGCCGACGACCGCCCGATCCGCACCGCCGCCCAGCTCCGCAACACCATCGGCCTTGCCCGCGTCGGCGAAGATGTGAGGCTCTCGGTCTTGCGTAGCGGCGTTCCGCTCACCGTGAGCGTCAGGATCGCGCCGGCGAGCGAATCCAGCAGTGCCCTCGCAGGGCCCAATCGCCTCGTTCGTTGAAGCGGTCGCAAGGGAGGCCCCGAAGCATCGGCGGTGTATCCCCTAGGCATGGCAACTATGAGACCGGTTTCCCTGCGGCGATAGCCCGGTCCTGCGAGGTTGGCGAGCCGCATGACTGCGGTTCAAGCCGCGCGGTGATCCTGCTCGCCTTGCAAGTCGCGGATCAGCCGTCGCTCACGCTCGATCCGCTGAAGATAGAGCTCGCGCTCTTGCTCGGTCTTTGCGCTTGCAAGGAGGCGTTCGTAGTGGCCGATCACCTTTTCGCTGCCGCGAATGAGCAGTTCTCGCTGGCTGATCATTGCATTGCTCCCCTCATATCGATCGGCGCCTGGGTGGCAGAGAGAGCGAGCGGGAAGGTCGCTGCGGTCAGGCTTTCGAGCGCCGACCGTTCTTCCGTGAGGCGTCTCTCGATGAACTGGCGCTCGAGCTCAGAGAGCTTGGTATTCAGAAGGCGCCGATAGCGGTGGATGTTGTTTCGGTGTGCACGAATGCGGGCCAAATTCTCGTCGAGCATCGTCGTCTCTCCAGACGGTCGCGTTAGATCCTTTAATTTTCGAGGGTGAGAACGTGTCTTCTCGACACGAAAATATGCAGCCGGAATTGCGTGTCAAGAGATTTGCGAGGCGCTGGCGAGCGTCGCTGATCCCGCAGGAGCTATGATAGCTCGATCGGTGCGCCGCGGCCGCTGAGCTCTTCGTCGAGGCGCAGATAGTGCGCGAGATAATCGTGCAGCGCGGTCGCGGCCTTCGAGGTGGCGCCGCTGGACTTGTAGAGCAGCAGCTCGATCTTCGGCAGCGGCGGCAGTCCTTCATTCGGGCCGATCTCGCGCATCGCCGGCACCAGCGCGCTGCGGCCGAGCACGGTGACGGCCATGCCGGCGAAGGACGCGGCTTGCAATCCACCCACGCTCTCGCTGACGCAGGCGATGCGCCAGCGCAAATTGGCGCGCTCCAGTGTGTCGATGGCGTAGTCGCGATAGATGTTGCCCGGCGGCAAGAGTGCAAGAGGGATCGGGCGTTCCTGATGCGCTGAGGATTGCTCGCCCGTCATCCACACCAGTTGTTCGCGCCGTACTACCTGGCCGCCCGTAAAGTCGTTCATGCGGGTGACGAGCGCGATGTCGACATCGCCGCGCTTGACGAGCCCGACCAGCGGCGTCGACAGCGCGCAGTTGAGCTCGACCTGCACGCGCGGAAAGGACTTTCGGAACACGCTCAGGATTTGCGGCAGCATGAACGCCGCATAGAGGTCGGGCGTGCCGAGCACGACCTGGCCTTCGATCTCCTGCGAGGCCAGCTGGGAGATCAGCTCGTCATGCAACCTGAGGATGGATTTGGCGTAGGTGAGGACGGTGGTGCCGTCGTCCGTCAGTATCAGCCTGCGGCCGCCATGCTCGAACAGCTGCTTGCCGGTGAGCTCCTCGAGCCGCTGCAATTGCAGCGTGATCGCAGGCTGGGTGCGGCCCAGCCGTCGCGCGGTCTCGGTGATGCTGCCGGTCTCGACCACCGAGATCAGCGACCGGAGCATGCGGATGTCGAGACTGATGAGGTTCATGCGGTGTCCATATCGCCCAGAATTTATGCAAGTTCCATGCTAGGGCCGATGGCGCGGTTCGCAAGATGGCGGGGCATGTCCGGCCGCGACGTTGCTGGCATAATGAATATCGGCTATCTGCCAAGATGGCGCGCACGACGTCGCCCAAGAATGCCAGAGGGGGAAGAGAACCATGACAGAAACCACCCGACGCAGCGTGCTTACGGCCGCGGCCGCGATGACCGCCGCAGGTCTTGCTGAAGCGGCGCCCGCCGCTGCACAGGCCGCGCCCAAGCCGATCTTCGCGGTGCCGATGGTCACGATTCCGATCGTCGGCGAAACGGATGTGTTCCAGGTCCGCCGTATCTACTGCATCGGTCGCAACTATGCCGCGCATGCGATCGAGCGCGGCTCGGATCCGAACCGCGAGCCGCCGTTCTTCTTTCAGAAGCCGACCGACGCGATCCAGAATGTCGCGCTCGGCGAGGTCGCCGATCACCCCTACCCGTCATTGACCAAGAACTAC
The DNA here is from genome assembly GCF_028128895.1 of Bradyrhizobium sp. CCBAU 11434. Lineage (NCBI taxonomy): Bacteria > Pseudomonadati > Pseudomonadota > Alphaproteobacteria > Hyphomicrobiales > Nitrobacteraceae > Bradyrhizobium > Bradyrhizobium sp. CCBAU 11434. The sequence continues at coordinate 82,971 of NZ_LBJX01000001.1, read as the reverse complement.
CACCACGAGGTCGAGCTGGTCGCCGCATTGAAATCCGGCGGCACCAACATCGCGCCCGAGAAGGCGCTCGATCACGTCTATGGCTACGCCCTCGGCCTCGATATGACCCGGCGCGATCTCCAGAACGGCATGGCCGCAGAGAAGAAGCCCTGGGAGATCGGCAAGAGCTTCGACCATGCCGCGGTGCTCGGCCCGATCCACCCGGCGAGCAAGACCGGCCATTTCGAGAAGGGCGCCATTTCGCTCGCGGTGAATGGCACCGTGCGCCAGAGCTCCGATCTCGGCAAGATGATCTGGAGCGTCGCCGAGCAGATCGCAAAACTGTCGGAAGCGTTCGAGCTCAAGGCCGGCGACATCATCTATTCCGGCACGCCGGAGAATGTCGGCCCGGTCGTGAAGGGCGACGTGCTCCTGTGCAAGCTCGAGGGCTTGCCTGACATGTCGATCAGGATCGTCTGACTTCTTGCTTCTTCCCGCCTGCGGGGAGAAGCGCGGATTGCGCTACGTTGACGGCCTCCGCTGGACCCCACGATGGACGGCGGAGGCCTTTGAATTGCCCGAGTTCCATCGGCCGCTGCCCTGTGTTGGGCAACGAACAAACCTCAAGCGGCCATATTTGAGTCAGAGTGATCTTCGGTGAGGGAGGCGCTCTGATGAAAAAAGTTCTGATCACTGCCATCGTGATGCTGGCTGGTGTACCAGCAAGCGCCGTTGCGCAGGAGCGCGCGGGCTCTGCGGCGCTCGGAGCCGTGTCCGGCGCGGTCGTGCTGGGGCCGGTCGGTGCTGTTGCGGGCGCGGTGATCGGCTATACCGCCGGTCCTTCCATCGCCCGGTCATGGGGCGTGAGAGGTTCGCGCTCGCCAAGACACCGGCAGCCGCCACGCCGCGAGGCGTACGGGACCGCCGCCACCACTTCCTCGCAACGCACGCGCGAGGCGATGGAGGCCAACGGTCAGATGAGGGCGGCCGGCAATCCGCCGGTTCAAGCCGCTCCCGTGGTGCAACCGGCTCAAGTTGCGCCGGCGGCGACCACGACGCCACCCATTCAGGGGTTCGACTGAAACGACTCCAGGGCCGCGGCGATCTTCGGCCGCAGCCGGTCCACCGTCCGCGCGACCAATCCTCTAGAGTTGGCCGAGGATCTTCTTCGCGGCGCGAAGATGCGGCTTGTCGATCATCTGGCCGTCGAGCCGCAGCGTGCCGGAGTTCGGATTGCTCGCGAACGCCGCGATCACCTTCTCCGCCCATGTCCGCTCGGCGTCCGTTGGCGCGAATGCCGCATTGACGATGTCGACATGCTTGGGATGGATCAGCGCCTTCGCCGAAAAGCCGTCGCGCCGCGCGGCGCGGGTTTCCTGCTCGAGGCCTGCGAGATTGTCGATGTCGGTATAGACAGTGTCGATCGGCGCCACTTCCGCCGCGGCCGCCGCCATCAGGCAGAGATCGCGCGCGAGGCGATAGGGGCTGTGGAACACGCCACCCGAGGCTTTTTCGGTGGCGCCCAGCGAGGCCGAAAGATCTTCCGCGCCCCACATCAAGCCGGCAAGGCGCGGGGAGCAGCCCTTGTAGCTGCCGAGCCCGAAGATCGAGCTGGCGGTTTCCGTCGCGACACAAACGATGCGCGTCGCGCCTGATGTGATGCCGGATGCTGCTTCCAGCGCTTCAAGCCAAGTCGCGACCTGGCGCACGTCGTCGCCGCCTTGCGATTTCGGCAGCACGATGCCGTCGGGCTTGCCGGGCATTACCGCGGCAAGGTCGGTGAGCGTCATGCCGGTATCGAGCGCGTTGACGCGGACATAGAGCTGGTGCGGGCCGGGGCGGCTGTTGAGCATCGCAAGCGTCAGGTTGCGCGCCTCCGGCTTCTTGTCGGCGACGACGGAGTCTTCGAGGTCGATGATCAGCGCGTCGGCCTTGCCTTCGCTGGCCTTCTCGAATTTGCGCGGGGAATCGCCCGGTACGAACAGCATCGAACGCATCAAACTGGCCTCTTGTGCATCATCGCCATGCGGCGGCATTTGCCGACGATCTCGTCGTTCTGGTTCAAGGCGTGGTGCTCGAACTCGACGATGCCCGCTTTCGGGCGCGATTTGGATTCTCTCAACGACAGCACCTTCGTCGTCGCCCGCAAGGTGTCGCCATGGAAGACCGGCTTTGGAAAAGTCACGTCGGTCATGCCGAGATTGGCGACGGTGGTGCCCAAGGTCGTATCATAGACCGTCATGCCGATCATGATGCCGAGGGTGTAAAGGCTGTTGAAAATGCGCTGGCCGAATTCGGTCTTTTCGGCGAAATGCGCGTCGATGTGCAGCGGCTGCGGATTGAGCGTCAGCAGGCTGAATAGGGTGTTGTCCATTTCCGTGACGGTCCGGGCCAGCGGATGCCTGAACTCCTGGCCCACGGAAAAGTCTTCGAAATAGAGTCCGGCCATCGCGGTTTCCCTCCCTGCGAAATAACGGCGCGCGCGTAGCTTTGCGCCGCATGACGCTATGCATGTTAGACACAGTTGATAGACAAATTCACGTATCTGCATGCGGTTTTTCGAGCTAAAGAACGAGAAGCGAAGGCATGTCGGGCGCGGCAGGCGGCCATGGCCTTTACGCGGGGAACGCGATCGGGAGATGGCGCCATCGCGGCTCCCAACAAGGAGACCAAGACTATGGATTTCGCGCTCACCGATCAGCAGGAAGCCATTCGCGACGCCATCGCCAAGATCTGCGAAGGCTTTCCCGACGCCTATTGGCTGAAGAAGGATCACGACGGCGGCTTCCCGCACGACTTCCACAAGGCGCTGGCCGACGCCGGCTGGCTCGGCATCTGCGTTCCGGAAGAATATGGCGGCTCGGGCCTCGGCATCACTGAAGCTGCGATCATGATGCGCACCATCGCAGAGTCAGGTGCCGGCATGTCCGGCGCCTCCGCGGTGCATATCAACGTGTTCGGTCTCAACCCCGTCGTCGTGTTCGGCACCGAGGAGCAGCGCAAGCGCATGCTGCCGCCGATGGTCGAGGGCCGCGAGAAGGCGTGCTTCGCCGTCACCGAGCCGAACACCGGGCTCAACACCACCCAGCTCAAAACCCGCGCCGTCGCCAAGAACGACCGCTACATCGTCAACGGCCAGAAGGTGTGGATCTCGACCGCGCAGGTCGCGCACAAGATTTTGCTGCTCGCGCGCACCACGCCGCTGGAGGAAGTGCGTTCGCCGACCCACGGCCTCAGCCTGTTCTACACGGACTTCGACCGCAAGAAGATCAAGGTCCACGAGATCGAGAAGATGGGCCGCAAGATGGTCGATTCCAACGAGCTGTTCTTCGAGGATTTTGAGATTCCGATGGAGGACCGCATCGGCGAAGAAGGCCGCGGCTTCGAATATATCCTGGAAGGCATGAATCCCGAGCGCATCCTGATCGCAGCCGAAGCGGTTGGCCTCGGCAAGCTCGCGCTGTCGCGCGCGACCGAATACGCCAAGACGCGCGTTGTGTTCAATCGTCCGATCGGCAAGAATCAAGGTATTCAGCATCCGCTCGCGATAAACTGGGTCGAGCTCGAGGCGGCCTGGCTGATGGTGATGTCGGCGGCCTGGCAATACGACAAGGGCATGCCCTGCGGCGCGGCAGCCAATGCCGCCAAATATCTTGCGGGCGAGGCTGGCTTCTCCGCCTGCGAGCAGGCGGTGATGACCCATGGCGGCTTCGGCTATGCCAAGGAATTTCACGTCGAACGCTATTTGCGCGAGATCCTGATCCCGCGCATCGCGCCGGTCAGTCCGCAGCTCGCACTGAGCTTCATCGCGGAAAAGGTGCTGGGGCTCGCCAAATCGTACTAAAAACAAGTCGTACCAGAGGACGCCAGGCGCTAGCTTAGTTCGGCCGCGATCCGCTCCATCGCCATGGCGCGGAGTTTTGCGCGCTGGATCTTGACGCCATTGGCGCTGTCAGTAACGGGGAAGGCGTCCACGACGTAGATCCGCGCCGGAATCTTGTAGCCGGCAAGCCGCTCGCGCAGGTGTGCTGTCAGCACCTCCTGACGCGGCGAGGTGCCTGCAGGAATGACGAAGGCGACGCAGCGCGCCTGGCCCTTCAGATCGACCGCGACGACCTGCGCGTCGGCAACGCCGGCGCAGGACTTGAGCTCGTCCTCGATCTCGCCGGGCGCGACCAGGAAGCCGCCGAGCCGCATGGCATCGCCTGCGCGGGTCTCGTAGACAAAAGCGCCGCCGCGCAGGCGACCGATATCGCCGGTGCGGAAGAAGCCGTCCGCGCTGATGGCATCGCGCGTCGCCTCGGGATTGCCGAAATATCCGAGGAAGCGCGACGGCGCGCTGATCTCGATCTCGCCGGATATGCCGGGGACTGTGAGCTCGCCGGTCTCGGTGTCGCGCACGCGGACCTTTGCGTCCGGTGACATCGGCCAGCCGCCGCCCTCGATGCGGTCGGCGAAGGCGTCGCTGGCGCGGCCGATCGAGAACAGCGCCTGCACCTCGCTCGATCCGTAGAGGCCGTACAGCGGCAGGCCGCGTGCCTCGGCCTCCGCAGCCAGCTCGCGCCAGCCAGGCTGGAACGCCGCGAAGCCGCAGATTTCCAGATGCGGGAACGGCGCGTCGGTCAGCGCAAGGATGCGGCGAAACATCTCGTCGGAGCCGAAGGTGTGGGTGATCTTGTGCTCGCCAAGGATCTTCAGCGCCGGCGCCGCCTCGAAGGCGTCGAGCACGTGGACGGTGGCGCCGGCGGCAAAGAAGCCGAGCAGGCTCGTCATGCCGAAGGTGCCGCAGAACGGTAGCATCGCCAGCAGCGCGTGACGTTGCGCCGAAAGCTGGAGCGCCGTGGCAACGGAGTGGGCGTGGGTCGCAAGCGTCCGCTGCGAATGCGCGACCAGCTTTGGCCCTTTGGTCGTGCCCGATGTCGTGTAGAGCAGCACGGGCAGATCGACGTCATCCTGAGATGGAGCCGGGGGGCAAGGCTTGTCGAAGGCGTCGAAGCGTACACAGGGCCATTGCGCAGGGATCGCATCCGCGCCGACCACCGCGAGCTTTTGCAGGGCGGGCACATCGTCCCCGGCGATATCGGCGAGAATGGCGGCGAAATCGATCGAGCGGAACGCCGTCTCGATCACCAACAGCTTTGCTCCCGATAGCTTCAGGAGATGCGAGACTTCCGCGCTGCGATAGCGCGTATTGACGGCGGCGACGATCGCACCGAGCCTGGCGGCGGCAAACAGCAGTGCAATCCATTCGACGCGGTTGACCAGCCAGACCGCCACGACGTCGCCCTTGCCGATACCCTGCGCGGCAAGCCAGGCTGTGGTCTGCTCGACCTTCCGAGCAAATTCCGCGCGCGAGACCGGCCTACCGTCAAACACGAAGGCGGGATCGGCTGTAGTGTCCGATCCGATCAGCGAATGCAGTGAAACACCGTCATCATGCATGGCCACCGGAGTAGCCCGATCGCGCAAACCTGTCTACTTGGTGCCGAACATCCGGTCGCCGGCATCGCCGAGACCCGGCACGATGTAGCCGTGATCGTTGAGCCGCTCGTCGATCGCGGCGGTCCAGATCGGCACGTCGGGATGCTCGCTCTCGAACTGCGCGATACCCTCCGGGGCCGCCAGCAGGCAGACGAAGCGGATGTCTCGGGCGCCGCGATCCTTCAGCAGGGAGGCGCCGGCGCAGGCCGAGTTGCCGGTCGCCAGCATCGGGTCCATCAGGATCACAGTACGGTCGGATAGGTCCTGCGGAGCCTTGAAGTAATATTCCACGGCCTGCAAGGTCTCAGGGTCGCGGTAGAGCCCGATATGGGCGATGCGGGCCGAGGGCATCAGCGCCAGCATGCCGTCGAGAAAGCCGACGCCGGCGCGCAGGATCGGCGCCAGCGTGAGCTTCTTGCCGGCGATCTTGGGCGCCTGCATCGGGGCGATCGGCGTCTCGATGTCGACCAGTTCGAGCGGCAGATCGCGCGTCACCTCGTAACCGAGCAGCATCCCGATCTCGTTCAGGATCTCGCGAAAGCTCTTGGTCGAGCGGTCCTTCTCCCGCATCAGCGAGAGCTTGTGCTGGACCAGGGGGTGGGCGACGACGTTGACGCTGCTTGTGCTCATGCGGCCGATCTAACACGGTTCCGCGAAGCGGCGCCAGATCGGCCGGGGCGTTTTCCGCAGGGGACGAAACGGCCTCGCCGGGCTGTGCGACTGCGGTATGTGCCATGTTGCCCCCCTCGTGGGCAGCCATGGTCAATTCGGATCTAGACGCCGAGCCCGCGTGCCGCGAGCGTGATCACGATCGTCAAGATCGCGCCCCAGATCAGGCTCAGCGTCATGATCAGGATCGTCGTGGTGACCGCGTGCTCGAGATGTCCCTTGAGAAGCGGCATGCTAGCTGTCCGAGGCGGGCGCAGCGGTGGCGCGCAGGCCGAGCAGCAGCGCGGCCATCAGCACGAGCAGCACGGCGATCTTGAGCTCGATCATATCGCGTTACCTCGCAGCCAAGCGCGCCAGAAGCCGCCCGGCATGTTCCGCAAGCGCGATAAGCGTATTGCCGCGATTCTCGATATCGAGCTCGAAGGTCTCGACGGGAAACACCAGCGCGCATCGTGCCGGCGCGCTCTGACGGTTGGCAAAGTCGACGGCCGAGCTCTTGAACAGGAACAGGCCGCCGATGCGTCCGCGCGCCTCGCGTGCGACCCAGAGGCCAGCGGCATTGCGGCCGATGAAGAAGGCCGGAATGGCGTCGCTGACGATGTCGGGGTCCAGCGGCTTGAGCTCCGTCGCAGCCCACCGCCGCGGCTGGCGATGATCAGCTTGAAGAGCAATCGCGGCCATGGCGGCCTCCTCACACATCTGCAAGGTCATTGGTGGTCTCCATTGCCGTCAGGCGTGGAGGTGCCAAACATAAATGGCGGTCTTCAGCGCGATGAACGCGGCTAGGACACCGCCCATCGTGAGCACGGCTAGCGCACGCAGTGCGAAATGCTTGAGCTGGGCCTTGCGTTCCCTGGAGATCAGCGCCGGGCGTTCAGCCCAGCCGGAGGGCCGTTCAAAGCCCTGAGTCAACATCGACATGTCAGAAGTCCTTGTCTTAGGAGCGACGCGACAGTCGCCCCAACCTGCCTCACATGATGCGCATTGCAGCATAGGAATGCGAGACGGGCGGCGGTGTAGTCGTATAGGAGCGTCATAAAGGCGCCCCTATGCGCCGATGCCGTCGATCAGCTCTTCATCGGCAATCGCCACGAAGGCCCTGATGACCTCGGCCCGAGCTGCGTCATCCAGCGGTACGATCGGCAGCCTGGTCGCCGGCGACATCAGGCCCAGCGTGTTCAGCGCATATTTGAGTGCCGCCGGGCTCTCCTTGCTGAGGCACGCGATCAGCGGAACGAGGCGCTTATACAGGTAGCGCGCGGTTTGCAGACGGCCCTGCCTGACTTGCGAGAAAATCGTGCGGCAGAGATCCGGCGCAATGTTGGAGACCTCCGAGATTGCGCCGTCGCCGCCGCCGGCGATATGGGCGAAGGCGGTGGCATCGTCGCCGGACAGCAACCGAAAGCCCGCCGGCAGCAGCCGGTTCAGGCGCATCGGCCGGGTGACATCGCCGCTGCCGTCACGCAAGCCGACGAACTGGCGGGATTCGACCAGACGCAGCAGCGTCTCGTCGGCGAGCGGGCGCAGCGTGCGGGACGGAACATCGTGCAAGATCACGGGCAGTCCTGTCGAGGCGGCAATCGTGCGGAAATGCGCGAGCATGCCCTCCTGCATCGGCTTGTTGTAGGCGGGCACCACCGACATGATGGCATCGGCACCGGCGGCCTCCGCGCGGCGCGCGAGCTCGACGGCGCGGCTGGTCGCATTCGACATCGCGCCCGCGATGACTCGCACGCGACCACGGGCGACGTCGACCGCGGTGCGAATGACGAGCTCCCGCTCGGCGGGCGAAAGCGTTGGCGCTTCGCCCGCCGTCTCGCAGACCACGAGCGCGGGAACACCGGCCGCGACCTGGCGCTCGCATAGTGCGGCGAACGCCTTCAGATCAATTGCACCCGACGCATCGAACGGCGTCGGCAGATCCGGAATGAAGCCGGTGAACCAGGCTGATGGAGGGATGAACATGATGAGTCGCCTGAAGGCGCCGGCTTAGGCGGCGCGCTGCGAGACGCCGGGGTTCTTGCCCATCTCGAGCTCGATCTCGCGCGGCAACTCGACGTTGGTCTCGGGGTGCTGTCCGTTCTCGAACAGGGCGTATTTGAGGGCCTCTGCGCGGCTGACGAACAGGCCGCCATAGAGGCCGTGCTGCTCCTGCGCGATCCACTGACCGCGACGGTTCTTGCCGATGAAGACAATGCTGGAGAGGGAGCTGCACGAAGGAGGTTCGACGAGTTTCACGGAGGTGGTCCTTCCAATTGACGGGCGCAGCGGGATCTCGTCCCGCTGATCGCCCGATCAATATCTTTCTCAATGGATAGGATTTCGAGAGAGAGCGCGCGGCGATCTCATAGGAACGCCATAAGACTCGCGAGCAGTTCAGCTAACATTCTCGCAGGCGACCGGCTCATAGAGGGGGTCGATGGCAGGGCGCACGCTGGGAACGCTTGGCCGTGAGGCTTCCACGGCCAGCGCCTGCACTTCCACGAAAGCCGACATCAGCGCGATTGCGAGATCGCCATGGCAGCCCTCGACGGCCGCATCGAGCCAGTCCGGCAGTTCGCGTTCACGCGACAGCGCGCAATGCCACTCACCCTCGTCATAGGCGATGCGGCGGACGTGCCACAGCGGTAGCTCGAGCTCCATCAGCGCAAGCGCGACATCGGTCCAGGCCTCGGCGTCGATCAGCTGCATCAGGCGAGCGGTGCGCTCGCTTTGGCGGAGCGAGGGGATTCGTCGGCAGGCCTTGTCCATGATCTCGCGCATCAGCGGACCGGTCATGCCTTGCGCATTGCGCAAATGGTCGCTGAGCGAAGGGAAATCGTAGTGTCGGAAAGCGACGGTCATGTCAGGCCTCCTGGAAGTGGTGTCGGTCAGTCGGCCGGCCTCTTCAGGATGGCGGGATGAGCATTGGAAAACGAGATGGGGCGCGGGTGGGAGATATAGGAATCTCATAAAGGTGGGATACGAGCGGTGAGGGGTGCAATGCGCTTCCATACCCCGCCGTCATCCCCGCGAACGCGGGAATCCATAACCACAGGGGAGATGTTGTGGGACCAGGCTGGTCACTACGAGTCCTCGCCAGACATCTCCCTGGGGTATGGGTTGCGGATCTGCGCTTCGCTTGTCCGGGACGATAGCGGAGGTTGCCGTGCGACTACGAGTCGACCGCACCGTCCGCCCTTTATGAGATTCCTATAACTTCGCCATAGCCCTCGTCTCGAAAACCTATGTCCGTGGTGGCACTTCAATGCGGTGAAAGGTCCCGGCTGGCAACTGTTGCACATGCGTTGCACTTGATACAACGCAAGCTGTCTGCCGGGAAAGAGAGACATGGTTGCCTCCTGAACAGGGCGCAACGAGGAGTTTTCCCATGATGGACATTCTGATGCTGGCGCTGGGCTTCGGCTTCTTCGCGCTCGCGATCGGTTATACCTACGCTTGCGAACGGCTTTGAGGGAGCGGACCATGATCTTCGATTATTCGCTCGCTGGGGTCGTTTCGCTGGGGCTCCTGTTCTACCTCACCTATGCGCTGCTGCGGCCGGAACGATTCTGAGCCGTGCTGCTGCTTGTCGAATTGCTGCTGGCCGACGTTGCGCTCGTCGGCTGCTTGCTTGCGGTGCTGCTGCCGCTGTTGCGCCGGACACCAAGCCTGAAGGGTTAATGCCATGACTGTGATCGGTTGGCTCCAGATCGTTCTGTTCTGCGTTGTCATCGTCGCGCTGACCAAGCCGCTCGGCTATTACATGACGCGCGTGTTCAATGGCGAGAAGACGTTTCTCTCGCCGGTGTTGCGTCCGATCGAGGCCGGCATCTACTGGATTTCGGGCGTCGACGAGAAGCGCGAGCAGCATTGGTTGACCTACACGGTCGCCATGCTGCTGTTCCATGTCGGCGGCTTCCTCATCATCTACGGCGTAATGCGCTTGCAGGCTGTGCTGCCCTTCAACCCGGCCGGGCAGGTCGCCGTGGCCGAGGATCTCTCCTTCAACACCGCGATCTCCTTCATCACCAACACCAACTGGCAGAACTATGGGGGCGAAAGCACGATCTCTTATCTCGTGCAGATGGTGGGCCTGACTCATCAGAACTTCCTGTCGGCCGCGACCGGCATCGCGCTTGCCGTGGCGCTGATCCGTGGTTTCTCGCGTGCCTCGATGCGCACGGTCGGAAATTTCTGGGTCGACGTCACCCGCTGTACGCTCTACGTGCTGCTGCCGATCTGCGTCGTCTACACGCTGTTCCTGGTCTCGCAGGGCATGCCGCAGACGCTCGGCGACTATGTCGAGGCGACGGCTCTCGAAGGCGCCAAGCAGACCATCGCGGTCGGCCCGGTGGCATCGCAGGTCGCGATCAAGATGCTGGGCACCAATGGCGGCGGCTTCTTCAATGCCAATGCAGCACACCCGTTCGAGAACCCGACCGCGCTGTCGAACTTCGTGCAGATGCTGTCGATCTTCGCGCTGGGCGCCGCGCTGACCAACGTGTTCGGCCGCATGGTTGGCAACCAGCGCCAGGGCTGGGCCATCCTCGCCGTGATGGGCGTGCTGTTCATCGCCGGCGTCACCGTCACCTATTGGGCGGAAGCAAGCGGCACCTCGACGCTGCAGGCGCTCGGCCTCACCGGCGGCAACATGGAGGGCAAGGAAGTCCGCTTCGGCATCGTCGCGTCCTCGCTGTTCGCCGTGATCACCACCGCCGCCTCCTGCGGCGCGGTCAACGCCATGCATGACAGTTTTACCGCGCTCGGCGGCATGATCCCGCTGATCAACATCGAGCTCGGCGAAATCATCGTCGGCGGCGTCGGCGCCGGCATGTACGGCATGCTCCTTTTCGTCATTCTGGCGATCTTCGTCGCCGGCCTGATGGTCGGCCGCACGCCCGAATATGTCGGCAAGAAGATCGAGGCGCGCGAGGTCAAGATGGCGATGCTGGCCATCCTGGTGCTGCCGCTGATGATCCTTGGCTGGACCGCCGTCGGCGTGGTCTATCCGGCGGCGGTCGCCTCGATGGCGAACGCCGGCCCGCACGGCTTCACCGAGGTGCTCTACGCTTACACCTCGGGAACCGGCAACAACGGCTCGGCCTTTGCGGGCCTCACCGGCAACACCTTCTTCTACAACCTCACGCTGGGCTGCGCGATGTTCGTCGGCCGCTTCTTCATGATCGTGCCGGCGATGGCGATCGCGGGCTCGCTTGCAGGGAAGAAATCGATCCCGCCGTCCATGGGCACGTTCCCGACTACGGGCGGGCTGTTCGTCGGCCTCGTCGTCGGCGTGATTCTCATCATGGGCGGCCTGACCTTCTTCCCGGCGCTCGCGCTCGGCCCGATCGTCGAGCATCTCGCGATGAACGCCGGCAACCTCTTCTGATTTCCGGAGTGACCTCCATGGATACGATGAAACTGCAAAAGCGTGCCCCGATGTCGGCAATGCTCGATCCGAAAATCGTGCTGCCCGCGATCCGCGCGTCCTTCGCCAAACTCAATCCGCGGCTGATGGTGAAGAACCCCGTCATGTTCGTGGTCGAGGTCGTGGCTGCGCTCACCACGGTGATCTTCTTGCGCGACCTCGTCACGGGCGGGATGAACCTCGGCTTCACTTTTCAAATCATTCTCTGGCTCTGGTTCACGGTGCTGTTCGCGAACTTCGCCGAGGCGGTGGCCGAGGGCCGCGGCAAGGCGCAGGCGGATTCGCTGCGCAAGACCCGCACCGAAAGCCAGGCCAAGCTCCTTAACGGTGCAGGTCATGACTTCAAGCTTGTGCCGGGCACGAGCTTGAAGGTCGGTGACATCGTGCTGGTCGAGGCGGGAGATACGATTCCGTCCGATGGCGAGGTGATCGAGGGCGTTGCTTCCGTCAACGAGGCCGCCATCACCGGTGAGTCCGCGCCTGTCATCCGCGAGTCCGGTGGCGACCGTTCGGCGGTCACGGGCGGCACGCAGGTGCTGTCCGACTGGATCCGCGTCCGCATCACCGCGGCACAGGGCTCGACCTTCATCGACCGCATGATCAAGCTGGTCGAGGGTGCCGAGCGGCAGAAGACGCCGAACGAGATCGCGCTCAACATCCTGCTCGCCGGCCTCACCATCATCTTCGTGTTCGCCACCGTCACCATCCCGAGCTATGCGGCTTATGCCGGCGGCTCGATCTCGATCATCGTGCTGGTCGCGCTGTTCGTGACGCTGATCCCGACCACGATCGGTGCGCTGCTCTCGGCGATCGGCATCGCCGGCATGGACCGCCTGGTGCGCTTCAACGTGCTGGCAATGTCGGGCCGCGCGGTCGAGGCCGCTGGCGACGTCGACACTCTGCTGCTCGACAAGACCGGCACCATCACCCTCGGCAACCGCCAGGCGACGGCGTTCCGTCCCGTTCGCGGCGTGACCGAGCAGGAACTGGCGGATGCCGGCCAGCTTGCCTCGCTCGCCGACGAGACCCCTGAAGGTCGTTCAATCGTCGTGCTGGCGAAGGAGAAGTACGGCATCCGCGGTCGCGACATGGCCGAGCTTGGCGCGACCTTCGTTCCGTTCACGGCGCAGACCCGTATGAGCGGCGTTGATGCCGGTGGCTCGTCGGTGCGCAAGGGCGCTGTCGATGCAATCTTGAACTACATCGGTGGCGGAGCAGCACAGGCCGTCGCAACTGGCAATGCCGTTCGTGCCGTTCAGCCTTCGCTCAACTCGGACACCGCGCGGGAGATCCAGACGATTTCCGACGAGATCGCAAAGGCCGGCGGCACGCCGCTTGCCGTTGCGAAGGACGGCCGTCTGCTCGGCGTGATCCAACTCAAGGACATCGTCAAGGGCGGCATCCGTGAGCGCTTTGCCGAACTGCGCCGCATGGGCATTCGCACCATCATGATCACAGGCGATAATCCGATGACGGCTGCCGCGATCGCAGCGGAAGCCGGCGTCGACGATTTCCTGGCGCAGGCTACGCCCGAGGACAAGCTCAAGCTGATCCGCGAGGAACAGGCCAAGGGCAAGCTGGTCGCCATGTGCGGCGACGGTACCAACGATGCGCCGGCGCTGGCGCAGGCCGACGTCGGTGTCGCCATGAACACCGGCACGCAAGCCGCCCGCGAGGCTGGCAACATGGTCGATCTCGATTCCAACCCAACCAAGCTGATCGAGGTGGTCGAGATCGGCAAGCAGCTTCTGATGACGCGCGGTGCGCTGACGACGTTCTCGATCGCCAACGACGTCGCAAAGTATTTTGCGATCATCCCGGCGATGTTCCTGGCGTTCTACCCGCAGCTCAACGTGCTGAACGTCATGAACCTGTCGAGCCCGCGGAGCGCGATCCTGTCGGCGATCATCTTCAACGCGCTTATCATCATCGGCCTGATTCCTCTGGCTCTGAAGGGCGTCGCCTATCGCGCGGTCGGCGCCGGCGCGTTGCTTCGGCGTAACCTCTTGATCTACGGCCTCGGCGGCATCGTCATTCCCTTTATCGGCATCAAGGCAATCGACCTCGTCGTCGTTGCCTTGCACCTGGCTTGAGTTCGTCATTGCGAGCGAAGTGAAGCAATCCAGAAATGTCTCCGCGGTTGACAGCCTGGATTGCTTCGTCGCTTCGCTCCTCGCGATGACGAGAGAAACTGGAGAAAATACATGCTCAGAGAAATCCGCCCCGCCATCGTCCTTCTGCTGGTGCTCACCGCCATCACAGGCCTGGCCTATCCGCTCGCCATGACCGGCATCGCCGGCGCGATCTTCCCCGCCAAGGCGCAAGGCAGCCTGATCGAGAAGGACGGCAAGGTGATCGGCTCCGCCCTGATCGGGCAGGAGTTCAAGGACGATAAATATTTCCATGGCCGCCCCTCGGCGACGCTGGCGCCGGACCCCAATGATTCGACCAAGACAGTGTCCGCGCCCTACAACGCGGCCAATTCCGGCGGCTCCAATCTCGGCCCGACCAGCAAGGCGCTGGCCGACCGGCTGAAGGAGGATGTGGACAAGCTTAAGGCCGAGAACCCGAATGCCCCCGTTCCGGTCGATCTGGTCACGACCTCGGCGAGCGGTCTCGACCCCGACATTTCGCCTGAGGCCGCGCAATTCCAGGTGCCGCGGGTGGCAAAGGCGCGCAATATTCCGGAAGAGTCGCTTAAGACACTCGTCGCCGCCAACACCGAGGGCCGTTGGCTCGGCCTGCTCGGCGAACCCAGGGTTAACGTTCTGGCGCTGAATCTCGCGCTGGATCGTGCGTCCGCGAAGTAGCGTCTAGGCCGGCAATATCAGGATGATTATATTGGCCTGATGGTTCAGCAGCGCCGCGATCCCGAACAACGTCCATCGCCCGAGGCGCTGCTGGAAGCCGCGCGCCGGGAGGAGAGCGCGAGCGGCAAGCTGAAGATCTTCGTCGGCGCCGCCCCCGGCGTCGGCAAGACCTACGAGATGCTGCAGAGCGCCCATGCCCGGCGCAAGGCCGGCATCGACGTCGTGGTCGGCTTCGTCGAGACCCATGGCCGCGCCGAGACCGAGGCGCTGGTGCGGGGACTGGAGGTCGTCCCGCGCAAGCGGCTCGACTATCGCGGCCAGATCGTCGAGGAGATGGACCTCGATGCCGTGATCGCGCGGCGGCCGAAGATCGCATTGGTCGACGAGCTCGCGCACACCAATGCCCCCGGCAGCCGTCATCCCAAGCGCTATCTCGACGTCGAGGAGCTGCTCTCCCACGGCATCGACGTCTATACCGCCGTCAACATCCAGCATATCGAGAGCCTGAACGACGTCGTCGCCCAGATCACCCATGTCCGGGTCCGCGAGACCGTGCCGGATTCGATCTTCGACCGCGCCGATGCGATCGAGCTGATCGACCTCACGCCCGACGACCTGATCCAGCGCCTGCGTGAAGGCAAGGTCTACGTTCCCAAGCAGGCCGAGCGGGCGCTGGAGCATTACTTTTCGCCGGGCAACCTGACTGCGCTGCGCGAACTGGCGCTGCGGCGCACGGCAGAGCGCGTCGACGAGCAGCTGCTCAATCACATGCAGGCGAACGCCATCGCAGGCCCGTGGGCCGCGGGCGAGCGCATCCTCGTCTGCGTCAGCGAGGATCCGCGCGCGGCCGGGCTCGTGCGTTATACCAAGCGGCTGGCCGATCGGCTGCATGCGCAATTCACCGCGATCTCGATCGAGACGCGACGCTCGCTCCAGCTCTCGGACCAGGAGCGTGACCGGCTGGCGGACACGCTGCGGCTTGCGGAATCGCTGGGCGGCGAGGCGCTGACGATTCCCGCGGTCGGCCGCCGCATCGCCGACGACGTCATCAATTTCGCGCAAGGCAACAACGTCACCCAGATCGTGATCGGCAAGTCGACCCGCTCGCGCTGGTTCGAGATGGCGCGCGGCTCTGTCGTGCACGATCTGGTGCGCCGTGCCGGCAATATCAGCGTTCATGTCATCCCCGGCGACGAGCTGTTGGACGAGGCGGCGCCGAAGACGGCCGTGCAGACCGCCGCGCGGACCGAACCGTTCAATCCGCTGCCCTATCTCAAATCGCTCGGTGTCGTGCTGGTCGGCCTCGGCGCCGCAGAGCTGCTTCAACCGCGGTTCGGCATCGAGAATGTTGACCTCGTGCTGCTCACCGCGGTGGTCGCGGTCGCGGTGCGCTACGGCTTGTGGCCGTCGCTGCTTGCGAGCATCGCAGCCTCATTGGCCTATAATTTCTTCTTCCTGCCGCCGGTCTACACCTTCACCATCACCGATCCGACCAATGTCGCGGCGTTCTTTTTCTTCATGCTGATCGCGATCCTGGTGTCCAATGTGGCGGCGCGCGTGCGCACGCAGGCCGACACCGCGATCGGCCGCATCAGGACCACTGAGCAGCTTTACGCCTTCAGCCGCAAGCTCGCCGGCACGGCCACGCTCGATGACGTGCTGTGGGCCTCGGCCTATCAGATCGCGCTAATGCTGAAAGTTCGCGTGGTGCTCCTGCTGCCGGAGGATGGCCTGTTGACGGTGAAATCAGGCTATCCGCCCGAGGACCAGCTCGACCAGGCCGATCTTGCCGCCGCCAACTGGGCCTGGAGCAATGACCGCCCCGCCGGCCGTGGCTCGGATACGTTGCCGGGCGCCAAGCGGCTGTTCCTGCCGATGCGCACCGGGCGCGGTCCGATCGGCGTGATCGGCATCGACAATGATCGCACCGGCCCGCTGCTGACGCCGGACCAGCGCCGGCTGCTGGACGCGCTGGTCGACCAGGGCGCGCTCGCGATCGAGCGCGTGCTGCTGGTCGAGGACATGGACCGGGTCAAGCGCACCGTCGAGTCCGAACGACTTCGCTCGGCTTTGCTGACCTCGATTTCCCACGATCTGAAAACGCCGCTCGCGTCTGTGCTGGGGGCGGCCTCGACCATGCGCGATCTCGCCGGCGCGCTGTCCGACACCGAGAAGCGCGATCTGCTGGCGACCGTGATCGACGAGTCCGAGCGGCTCAACCGCTTCATTGCCAATCTGCTCGACATGACCAAGCTCGAATCCGGCGCCATCGTGCCCAACACGGCGCTGCACGATCTCGGCGAGATCGTCGGCAGCGCACTGCGGAGGGCCTCGAAGATCCTGACAGCTCACAAGGTGGAGCTGATCCTGGCTGCCGATCTGCCGATGCTCGAGCTCGACGCGGTGTTGTTCGAGCAGGTGCTGTTCAACCTGCTCGACAATGCGGCAAAATATTCACCGGCTGAGACCACCATTGCAATCAAGAGCCGGCGCGAGGGCGACCAGGTGGTGCTTGATATCGTGGACGAGGGTGCCGGCATTCCGCCCATTGAGCTCGAAAGCGTGTTCGACAAGTTCTATCGCGTGCAGAAAGGCGACCATGTCCGTCCCGGCACCGGGCTCGGGCTTGCCATCTCGCGCGGTTTCGTCGAAGCCATGCGCGGCACGATCTCGGCTGCCAATCGCAGCGACCGCAGCGGCGCCATCCTCACCATTCGTCTGCCGGTTCCGGCGCAGACCAAAGCATTGGATACCGCCGCATGAGTGCTGCCCCGATCAAGGTTTTGGTGATCGACGACGAGCCGCCGATCCGCAAGCTGTTGCGGATGGGGCTATCGACGCAGGGCTACGAGATCCTGGAGGCGTCGAACGGCAAGGTCGCGCTGGAGAAGCTCAGCGAAGAGCCCGCGCTGATCATTCTCGATCTCGGCCTGCCCGACATCCAGGGCCATGAGCTGCTGCGCACCATCCGCGCCCGCAACGAGAGCGTGCCGATCGTGGTGCTGTCGAGCCGCGGCGACGAGGCCGGCAAGGTGCAGGCGCTCGATCTCGGCGCCGATGATTATCTGACCAAGCCGTTCGGCATGGACGAGCTTCTGGCGCGCCTGCGCGCCGCACTACGGCATCAGTTGCAGGTGCAGGGTGAGCGTCCGGTGTTTCGCACTGGGGATCTCTCGGTCGATCTCGTCCGCCGCATCGTCAAGCTCGGCGAGCGCGAAATCAAGCTATCGCCGAAGGAATACGATCTCCTGCGCGTGCTGGTCCAGCATGCCGGCAAGGTGCTGACCCACAGATTCCTGCTCAAGGAGCTCTGGGACGAGCTGACCGACGCGCAATATCTGCGCGTCTACGTCCGCCAGCTCCGCCAGAAGATCGAAGCCGATCCGGAGCGCCCGCAATATGTGCTGACGGAGACGGGGATCGGGTACCGGCTGAAGGCGGGGGATTGACTTCCTGTTGGGACGCGATTCTGCTTCCATATCGTCATTGCGAGCGCAGCGAAGCAATCCAGAGTCCCTCCGCGGAACGATCCTGGATTGCTTCGCTGCGCTCACAATGACGGAGCAAATCAACCCGCCTTCCTCTGCCGCGCTGTGGATCGGTGCGTCTTCTTGGCAGCGTGCCGCCGCCCCGTCGCCCGTCGCGCATGCGACTTCGCCGCGGTTTTCTTCCCGCCGCGCCCCTTCAAGCTCTGCTTCAGCGCATCCATCAGGCTGACAACATTGCTCGGCCGCTCCTCGGGCTCCGGCAATTCGATCTTCTTACCGCTGGCCTTGCGCTTCACCAGCGCCTTCAGCGCGGTTTCGTAGTCGTCCTTAAACTTACTGGGATCGAAATGCGCGGCCTTGGTATGCAGGATGTGGCCGGCGAGCTCGACCATGTCCTTGGTGATCTTCGGGCTCTTGATGTTGTCGAAAAACGCGTCCTCGTCGCGCAGCTCGTAAGGAAAGCGCAGCGTGGTGCCGAGCAGGCCCTTGCCGAGCGGCTCGATCGCGATGATGTGCTCGCGATTGGTCAGCACGATCTTGGCGAGCGCCACGCGATCCTGGTCCTTCATGGCGTCGCGGATCACGGCAAAGGCGTCGATCGCAGCCTTGCCTTCGGGCGCAATGTAATAGGGGTGGTTGAGATAGCGCTGATCGATCTCCTCGCTCGGCACGAAGCTCTCGATGTCGATGGTGTGGTTGCTCTCGATCTGCACGGCCTCGAGCTCCTCCGGCTCGATCTCGACATATTTGCCCTTGCGCAACTCGTAGCCGCGGCCTTTCTGGTCGCTCTCGACGACGTCGCCGGTCTCGGCATCCACCATCTGCTGCTTGAGCCGGTTGCCGGTCTCGCGGTTGATCATGTGAAACCGTGTCTTCTCGGCAGCCGTGGTCGCCGGATAGAGCACGACCGGGCAACTGACCAGCGAGAGTTTCAACGTTCCCTTCCAATAGGCGCGCGGGGCCATTCCATTCTCCAGTGATTTCAACGCGTTTTGGAACTCCAACCACCCGCCAGGGTTTTGGTTCCGGGTGGGACTTTTGCCGTGATAGGCTTCAACGCGATTAGAGGATGTGGGACCGGTCGTGCTGCAAAAACTCTCCACCTATCGAAAGAAGCGTGACTTCGAAAAGACGCCCGAACCGTCGGGCAAGGCAGCGGTCGCGCCGTCAAAGCAACGGCGCTTCGTGATCCAGAAACATGATGCGACCCGGCTGCATTACGACCTTAGGCTCGAATTCGACGGCGTGTTCAAGTCCTGGGCGGTAACCAAAGGACCCTCGCTCAATCCGCAGGACAAGCGGCTGGCGGTGGAAGTCGAGGACCATCCGCTCGACTATGGCGATTTCGAAGGAACGATCCCCGAAGGGCAGTATGGCGGCGGCACCGTGATGCTGTGGGACCGCGGCACCTGGGAATCCGATGATCCCGAAGCCGGCTTCAAAAAGGGCGACCTCAAATTCACCCTGCATGGCGACAAGCTGCACGGCAGCTGGGTGCTGGTTCGCATGCGCAATCGCAGCGGCGAGAAGCGCACCAACTGGCTGCTGATCAAGCACCGCGACGACTATGCCAGCGAGGACGAGGATATTTTGGCGGAGGACAAGTCCGTGGCCTCCGGCCGTGCGATGGAACAGATCGCAGGCGGGAAGGGGCGCGCGCCAAAACCGTTCATGCTGGCGAAGAGCAAGGGCAAGGCCGATGCGGTCTGGCAATCCAACCGGGCCGAAGAGACGAAAGGGCGCACGGTCAAGCCTGCGCCCCGCGCGGCGCTGAAGAGCGGCAAAACGTTGAAGAAGAAAGCGACGACTGCGACGACGGCCAAGAAGGCCTCGGAGATGCCTGACTTCGTGGAGCCGCAGCTCTGTACCCCGGTAGAGCGGCCGCCGGCGTCGGATGGCTGGTGCCACGAGATCAAGTTCGACGGCTACCGTGTTCAGCTGCGCGTCGAGGACGGCGAGGCGACGCTGAAGACGCGCAAGGGCCTCGACTGGACCGAGAAGTTCGCATCGATCGCCAAGGAGGCGAACGGGTTGCCCGACGCGCTGATCGACGGCGAGATCGTCGCCCTCGACCACAATGGCGCGCCGAACTTTTCCTCGCTGCAGGCCGCCCTGTCGGACGGCAAGACCGAGGAGCTGATCTTCTTCGCCTTCGATCTGCTTTTCGCCGAGGGCCTCGACTATCGCCGCCTGCCGCTCGGCGAGCGCAAGGAACGCCTCAAGGAATTGCTGGAGACGCGCAAGACGAAGGCGAGCCAAATCCGTTATGTCGAGCATTTCGAGAGCGGCGGCGAGGCGGTGTTGCAATCGGCCTGCAAGCTCGAGCTTGAAGGCGTGGTGTCGAAGAAGCTGGACGCGCCATATCGTTCGGGCCGCACCGAGAGCTGGACGAAGGCCAAATGTCGCGCCGGGCACGAGGTCGTCATCGGCGGCTACAAGACCACCAATGGAAAATTCCGCTCTCTGATGGCGGGCGTGCATCGGGGCGATCATCTCGCCTTCGTCGGAATGGTCGGGACCGGCTTTGGTGCGGACAAGGTCAAGCGCATCATGCCGTCGCTGAAGACCCTGGAGGCCAAGGAAAGTCCCTTCGGCGGCAAGAATGCGCCGAGGAAAACTCGCGACGTGCACTGGCTGAAGCCCGAGCTCGTCGCCGAAATCGAGTTCGCCGGCTTTACGGCCGATGGCAATATCCGCCAGGCTGCCTTCAAGGGCCTGCGGCAGGACAAGCCGGCCGCGGAGGTCGAGGCGGAGACGCCCGTGGATACCAATCTGGCAAAACCCTCGGCCCGGAAGCGCGCCGCGCCGAAGGCCGACAAGCGAAAGGACTCCGGCACTGCCGAGGTCATGGGCGTCGTCATCTCGAAGCCGGACAAGGAGCTGTGGCCTGACGGCGGCGACGGTGAGGGCGTGACGAAGCTCGATCTCGCGCGCTATTTCGAGGCCGTCGGCGCCTGGATGATCGAACATCTGAAGGGCCGTCCCTGCTCGATCCTGCGCGCACCCGACGGCATCTCCGGCGAGAAGTTCTTTCAGCGCCACGCCATGCAGGGCACATCGAACCTGCTCGAGCTCGCCAAGGTCTCGGGCGATCGCAAGCCCTATTTGCAGATCGACCGCGTCGAGGGGCTCGCTGCGGTCGCGCAGATAGGCGGCGTCGAACTGCATCCCTGGAATTGCGCGCCTGACGCCTATGATACCCCGGGCCGCCTGGTGTTCGACCTCGATCCGGCACCGGATGTGAAGTTCGCCGATGTCGTCGAGGCGGCCAAGGAGATGAGGAAGCGGCTCGCCGACGTCGGCATGGAGAGCTTTTGCAAGACCACCGGCGGTAAGGGTCTCCACGTCGTGGTGCCGCTGCTCCACGGCGCGCGCGACAAAGTGAGCTGGAAAGAAGCTAAAGCCTTCGCGCAAGGCGTTTGCCGGCGGATGGCCGATGACGATCCCGAGCGCTACCTGCTCAACATGTCCAAGAAGCTGCGCAACGGGAAGATCTTTCTGGACTATCTACGCAATGATCGTCTGTCCACCGCGGTGGCGCCGCTGTCGCCGCGTGCGCGCGATGGTGCGACCGTGTCGATGCCGGTGACCTGGGCCCAGGTGAAGGGCGATCTCGATCCGAAGCGCTACACGGTGCGGACTGTGCCGGGCCTTTTGGCGCGATCGAAGGCGTGGGAGGGCTATGATGATGCGGCCGCGTCGATCAAGGCGGCGATCAAGAAGCTGGCGGGGAAAACGAAGTAGGCCGGAGCTACGGGCGCAACTCCCGTAAGGTGGGCAAAGCGGCGCGTGCCCACCATCTGCCTGTTACGGAGAGGGAAGGTGGGCACGGCGCAAGTGCGCCTTTGCCCACCCTACGCGATCTCGTGCTAGATCCGGCCCATCAGCAGCAGGATCAGCAGAATGACGATGACGAGCCCAAGGCCGCCGCCGCCGTAATAGCCGGTGCCGTAGAACGGGCCGCCGCCGATGCCGCTGAAGCCGCCGAGCAGCGCGATAACCAGGATGATCAGAATGATCGTACCGATAGACATGAGAATCTCCTCCAGCCCTTTGTCGAAAGGGTCGTTGCAACCTGTCCCGTTGTGCGGAGGGCAACTTGCCCAGGGTTTTAAAGTTCCGGATTTGAAACGGGGCGACGGCTCCAACTTGCATGGAACCTTTGCGTCTCCATCCGGCATCACTATGTGAGGATCAGTCACCACAGGGCAGGGCCATGTCAGCACCGCTTGTCGTCTCCATTCCGCATCGTCTCGGCCGCGAGGAGGCGGTGCGCCGGCTCAAGACCGGGCTCGGCCGCGCCGCCGCCAGCATTCCCGTGATGCAGGTCGAGGAGGAGCGCTGGAGCGGCGACACCATGAACTTTCGCATCCGCGCCCTCGGCCAGATCGCGAGCGGTCAGGTTGATGTCGCCGACGATCATGTGAAGGTCGAGGTGGTGCTGCCGTGGCTGCTGCAGCGCTTCGCCGAGATGGCGCAGGCGACCATCCACAAGCGCGGACAATTGCTGCTGACCAAGGATGAGGGGAAATGAGCGTCAGGCGCGCACGCGCTCTCGTCCAGGCTTGATGGAGCTTGCCGTGCGGGCCTCGATGACAGCGGCGGGAAAATCACCGAACGCCTGCGCGAGCGGCAATTCGTTGCCCGCAAGGCCCGGCGCGGCGTAGCCGCTGACGTCGACGGTTGCGTCAAAAGCTTCGAGCGCGGGCCACTCGCGGCCCGCCTGCGTGAAGGGCGCGAATTGTCGCGCAACCACGACGATGGCTGCAGCGCGGCCGTGGTGGCGGACAAAAGAGATCACATGATCGGCGTGCGCGCCGCGCACCTCCAGCGGCTGATAACCGCCTTGCGCAAAAACGTCGGCAAGCTCAGTACGGAGCTTGAGAAGGTGCCGCGTCCACGCCAGCTTGAGCCGGCCGTCCGGCCAGGTCTTGATCAGCCCGCCCCAGTCCGGCGTTTCCAGCGAATCCAGCGCCGCTTGCCTTGCGGCAAAATCCACCGGGCGGCGGTTGTCGGGATCGACCAGCGACAGGTCCCAATATTCGGTGCCCTGGTAGAAATCGGGCACGCCCGGCAGTGTCGCCTTCAGCGTGAGCTGGCTCAGCGAATTCAGCGCGCCAAGCAGCGCGACGCGGCGAGCCAGAGTGGCAAGCGCTTCCAGGAATTCGACTGACAGTGCTGGATCGAGAATCTTCTCGATGAAGCTCTTGACGCCATTTTCATACGCTTCATGCGGATTGAGCCAGCTTGTCTCTTCCTTGCCCTCGCGAGCCGCCTTGAGCGCATAGGCCTGGATGCGCTCGACGAAACTGGCATCCATCCCCTGTAGCGGCCAGGCGCCAAGCAGGGCCTGGTAGAGCATGTATTCGAACGTTGCCGATGGCGCGCGCAGATTGGCGTGGAGCGCAAGGTGCGGCGCGTTCAGCACCTTCCAGCGCGAAACCGCGCTGGTCCATTCGCCTGAGATCTCGCTGAGCGCCGCGATCCGCGCCCGCGCATCCTCGCCGCGCTTGGTGTCGTGGGTGGCCGTTGCCGTCATCCCCTGCGGCCATTCCCTGGCGCGGGCTCGCATCGCCTCGTGAAAGGCGGGTACGGTGAGGCCTTTGCTGGCGGGATCGCCGCCGACCTCGTTCAGCGCCAGCAGCCTATGGAACTGGTAGAACGCGGTGTCCTCCAGCGATTTCGCCATCATCGGTCCGGTGAATTGCTGCACCTTCAGCGCAAACCGGCGCACGCGCGGCGCGCTGTGCGGCGGGCGGCCGGGTTTGAGCAGGTCCATGGTCAGCGCATCGCGCAGGAAGTCGAAAATGCCTTCATCCGCAGCGAACCACTCTGCGCGGGCACGCGCGATGGTGTCGTCGATCAGTTTGCGGTCCAGCGCGGTCGGGCCGCTATGGGTCAGGTAAGTGCGATAGACCGGGAAGTGCAGCACGTAGAGCTCGAGTGCCTGCCGCAGGCTGTCGGCGGAGAAGTCGCGGGTCGAATAGTGCCCGTTGGCGATCCGGGCAAGCAGACGCGTCAGCACGATGAATTCGCTGGTCAGCAGCGTCTCCAGCACGCGCCTCTTGGCATCCTTCACGTAAGGCGCGAGCCGCGGCGGCCGGTTGCTGATCTGGCGCCAGGTTTCGTCCAGCGCCTCCAGCCCCCTGGCATCGACCAGCACCTGGGTGATCGCGTTCATCCATTCATAGCCGGTGGTGCCCTGGACGCCGGCAAAGTGCGGCAACTTCTCGTGCTCGCACAGGATCTTTTCGATCACGGTGTAGAACGGCTTTGCATTGCCTTGCGCGTCGCGCACCAGCCGGCGTAGCCGCTGGCAATATTGCGCGGGGTCGCGCAGGCCGTCGATGTGATCGAGGCGGATGCCTTGCAGCTTCCCGTCGGTGACGAGCTGCTTCACCAGCCGGTGCGTGGCGGCAAACGTGCTCGCGTCCTCGACGCGGAGGCCCGCGAGCCCGTTGACGTCGAAGAAACGGCGATAGTTGATGTCGCTGGACGCCAGCCGCCAATGGCCCAGCTTGTAGTTCTGCCGTTCCAGCAAGTGATGCAGCGCCAGCGTCTGCGCCGGGCGATCTTTTGCCGGGCGATAGGCGGCGAGGCCGTGGATGATGATGTCGGCGCTGCCTGTGATCTCCTTCAACTCCGCCTTGAAGCCCGGCGCTTCCTTGCGGTTCGGCCGGCGCAGGCCGGTGGTGTGCGCGGCGAGCGAGAGCAGGCGTTTGCCGGCGACGGTATCGGCGGCATCCGCCTCCTTCACGATCATCCGCAGGATCTCGCCATAGCGTTCCGGCGCGATCGGCAGGCGGTGCTCGAAATACCAGGCAGAAAAACTGCCCTCATCCGGATCGTAGCGCAGCTCAATGTCGCCGCGTTCCAGCGCCTCGCCATAAGACGTACCGAGGATCGGCAGCAGCACGCCGCCGCGGGCACGATAGGGCAATTGATCCCAATCGATGTCGAAGGAAACGGCGTGCGGCGAGGCTTGGCCCCATTCCAACACGTCCAGCCACCAGGGATTGTCGGCGAAATGCACGCCGACATGATTGGGCACGAAGTCGATGATGAGGCCGAGATCGTGCTTAGCGAGCGTCTCGCTCAGCCGCGCAAAGCCGGCCTCGCCACCGAGCTCGGGATTGAACTGGCTGTGATCGACGGTGTCGTAGCCATGGGTCGAGCCTTTGCGTGCCTTCATCACCGGAGAGGCGTAGAGATGCGTGATCCCGAGCGCCTTGAGGTAAGGCACGACCGCAGCGGCCTTGTCGAAGTCGAAATCCGCGGTGAGCTGAAGCCGGTAGGTCGCAAGAGGAATCGCGGAAGGCATATCAACCTCCGAGATGCCAAACCACCGACCAGGGCGGAAGTCGGTCGCCGGCCGCGCCGCCCCAGATCGGCGTGCCTGCATCGTTGTTGGAATGCGCGATGTCTTTGTCGGACAGATTGGCCGTGAGCCGCAGCGTCGTACCGTCGCCCATGCGCCAGTGCGCATTGAGCAGGCCGTTGTCTTCAGCCACGGCATCGCCGAACCGCGCGCCCTTCAGCCGCGGCATGATCTCCTTGTGGCGAAGCGCGAGGAGATTGCGCACCAGCGCCAGCCGCGCGTCCTGTTCGGGCGTGCGGCCCGTCCAGTCCAGCACGGCCGATTGCGGCGTGGCCGGATCAAGCGGATCGGGCACTTCGTCGCCGTATGTCGCGTAGGCCCAGGCATATTCCTGCTTGCGGCCCTTGCGCACGGCATCGGCAAGGCCGCCCTGGAAATCGCAGAAGAACGGGAAGGGCACCTTCGAGCCCCATTCTTCGCCCTGGAACAGCATCGGCACCATCGGCGCGAGCAGCGTCACTGCGAGCGCGGCCTCGATCTGCTGCGGCGAGGCCAGGCTCTCGAGGCGGTCGCCAAGCGGGCGGTTGCCGATCTGGTCGTGGTTTTGCAGGAAGGTGACGAAGGTCGCCGGCGGCAGCTCGCCGCTGGCTTCGCCGCGCGGCTTCTTGCCCCAGAATTCCGAGATCTCGCCCTGATAGACGAAGCCCGAGGCGAGCGCGCGCGCGAGGTCCATGCGCGGCGTCTGGTAGTCGCCGTAATAGCCGTTGAGCTCGCCGGTCAGCATCACGTGCCAGACGTGATGATAGTCGTCGTTCCACTGCGCGCGATATTTGCCGCTCGGCGGCTCCTGCGCGGCGTCAAGCATGCTGGCGCGGTTATCGCCATTCTCCAGCACGAGATGAATGTGTCGGTCGGTGGCCTTGGCAAGCTCGCCGACGGCGGCGCTGAGGTCGTGCAGCATCGACTGCTCGCCGGGAATCGCCATGATGTGGTTGGCGGCATCGAGTCGCAAACCATCGAAGCGATAGTCGGTCAGCCAGGACAGCGCATTCTCGACCGCAAAGGCCCGCACTTGCGGCACGCGATAATCGATCGCGCTGCCCCAGGGCGTGTGCGCATCGGTGAAGAAGGTTGGTGCATAGCGGCCGAGATAATTTCCTTCGGGGCCGAAGTGATTGTAGACCACGTCGAGGAAGACCATCAGCCCGCGCAGATGCGCTTCGTCGATTAGCGTCTTCAGATCTTCCGGGCGGCCATAGGCACTGTCGGGCGCGTACCAGAGCACGCCGTCATAGCCCCAGCCGCGGCGGCCGGCGAAATCGGCCAGCGGCATCAGCTCCAGCGCGGTGATGCCTGATACGACCAGATGATCGAGCTTGTCGATCATGGCGCGGTAAGTGCCGTCGCGCGTGAAGGTGCCGACATGGGTCTCGATCAGCACCGTCTCTTCCCAGGGGCGGCCGCGCCAATCCTTCGCGCGCCACTTGAAGGCGTCGTGATCGATCACCTCACTCGGGCCGAACACATCCTCGGGCTGGAATGCAGACGCCGGATCGGGGACGTCGATCTCGTCGTCGATCCTGAACCTGTAGGGGCTGCCGACTGGCAAGCCCGCGATTTCGGCGACATACCAGCCATCCTGCCGGCGCTGCATCGCGTGCCGCCGCTCGAGCAGGAGGTCGACGCGACGCGCGCCGGGCGCCCACAGTCGGAACGACACGCCGTCCTTGGTCGGCTTCGCCCCGAAGGATGGCCTCATAGCGCCCCCGCGAACGCGAGCACGGAGCGCGGCGGCGCCTTGCTGTCGCTTCCAGACATGAAATTAACGCTGTTCAGCTTGGCATCCGTCGTATTGAGGATCTGCTGCCAGCTCTTGTATTCGGGCATTTTGGGCAATTTGAATGCGATCTCTTCGGGGGCGGCGTTCAGTACGATAAAGATCGCCGCGCTGCCCGGTTCCATCGGTCCCATCACATAAGAAAGGAACCGGCCGTCCGGAAATGTCCAGTCGCTGTCCGTCATCTCGTTGCCTTCGGGCGTCAGCCACAGCGCACCGTAGGAGATGCCGTCCTTGGGGCGGCCGTCGAGCCAGCGATGGCTGCGCAACTGCGAGAAGTTTCGCCTGACGTCAGCGAGGTCAGCGACGAAATCGACCATGTCGTCGCCGTCCTTGCCGAGATTGTCCCAGCCGACCC
This sequence comes from Bradyrhizobium sp. CCBAU 11434, assembly GCF_028128895.1. Classification (NCBI taxonomy): domain Bacteria; kingdom Pseudomonadati; phylum Pseudomonadota; class Alphaproteobacteria; order Hyphomicrobiales; family Nitrobacteraceae; genus Bradyrhizobium; species Bradyrhizobium sp. CCBAU 11434. Next base: position 55,621 of record NZ_LBJX01000001.1, on the reverse strand, counting down.
AGCCTACTTCGTTGTCCTGGCAATAGGCGTTGTTGTTGCCGGATTGCGAATTGCCGACCTCGTCGCCGGCAAGGATCAAGGGAATACCCTGCGCCAGCATCAGACAGGCCAGCACGTTCTTGCGAAGCTGGCGGCGCAGGCCGAGGATCTTGGGATCGTCGGTCGGGCCCTCGACACCGCAATTGTTGCTGTGGTTGTCGTTGGAGCCGTCGCGATTGTCCTCGCCATTGGCCTCGTTGTGCTTGTCGTTGTAGCTGAAGAGATCGGCCAGCGTGAAGCCGTCATGGACCGTGATGTGGTTGATGCTGGCGCGCGGCCGGCGGCCATCGTGATTGAACAGGTCGGAGGAGGCCGTCATGCGGCTGGAGATATCGCCGATCAGGCTGCCTTCGCCGCTCCAGTAGCGGCGCATGGCGCTGCGATAGCGATCGTTCCACTCCGACCATTGCGAGGGGAAGGCGCCGACCTGGTAGCCGCCGAGGCCGAGATCCCAAGGTTCGGCGACGAGCTTGACGGTGGCGAGCACCGGATCCTGCCGGATTGCAGTCAGGAACGAGATGCCGCGATCAAAACCGTTCGGGCCGCGCGCGAGCGTGGTGGCAAGGTCGAAGCGGAAGCCGTCGACATGGCAGACCTCGACCCAGTAGCGCAAGCTATCCATCACCATCTGCAGCACCCGCGGATGAGTGAGGTTCACCGAGGAGCCGCAGCCGGTGAAGTCGTCGTAATATCGCGGGTTCTCGCGGTTCAGCCAGTAATAGGAGGCGTTGTCGATGCCGCGATAGCACAGCGTCGGGCCGAGATGGTTGCCCTCGGCGGTGTGGTTGTAGACCACATCGAGCATCACCTCGATGCCGGCATCGTGCAGGCGCGCCACGGTGGTGCGGAAGGAATCCAGCGCGTTGTCCTGGGCATAGCGCTGCTCCGGCGCGAAGAAGGACAGCGTGTTGTAGCCCCAGTAATTGGCGAGCTTCTTCTCGACCAGCACGCGGTCGTCGACGAAGCTGTGGATCGGGAGCAATTCGATGGTGGTGACGCCGAGCTTCTTCAAATGCTCGATCATCGCCGGCGACGACAGCCCGCCATAGGTACCGCGCAAATTCGGCGGCACGTCGTCGCGCTTCTGGGTCAGGCCCTTGACGTGAGCCTCGTAGATGATGGTGTCTTCCCAGGGGATGTTGGGCCTTATCTCGCGCCGGCCCCAGTTGAAGGTCTCGTCGACCACGACGGCCTTGGGCATGCCGCGCGCATTGTCGCGCCGGTCGAACGAGAGATCCTCGCGCGCCGAGCCGGTGCGATAGGCGAAATGCGCATCGCTCCAGACCAGGCGCCCGGCAAGGCGCTTGGCGTAGGGATCGAGCAGCAGCTTGTTGGCGTTGAAGCGGTGGCCGTGCTCGGGCTCATAAGGGCCATGCACGCGATAGCCGTAGAGCTGGCCCGGCGAGACGTCGTTGAGATAGCCATGCCAGACGTCCTCGGTGCGCTCCGGCAGCTCGATGCGCTCGAGCTCGCGCCGGCCCTGGCTGTCGAACAGGCACAGCTCGATCTTCTGCGCATGGGCTGAGAACAGCGCGAAGTTGGTGCCGCGTCCGTCCCAGCTTGCACCGAGGCGCGCGGGCGATCCAGCAGTCAGACGCATCGGTCAGCTTTCCGGAACGAGGAAGATCGCGGCGAGCGGCGGAATGGTGAGACGAAGCTCGGGCGACTTGCCGGCAACGGTTTGCACCTCGCCGATGTTGCCGACATTGGTGCCGCCATAATGGGCGGAGTCCGAGTTGAACACCTCTTTCCACTTGCCGGCAAAGGGCACGGGGACGCGATAGTTGCGATAGACATTGGGTGAGAAGTTGATGACCACGAGACACCGCGCGTGCTCGTCAAAACCCTTGCGCAGCCAGGCAAAGACATTGCGGTTGGCATCGTCGGTGATCAGCCATTCGAAGCCGGCCTGATCGCAATCCATCTGGTGCAGCGCCGGCACCGCGCGGTAGAGCCGGTTGAGGTCGCGGACCAGCGCCTGGACGCCGGAATGGTACTTGTATTCCAGCAGGTGCCAGTCGAGCGACTGGTCGTGATTCCATTCGCGGCTTTGCGCGATCTCGCCGCCCATGAACAGCAGCTTTTTGCCGGGATGGCCGAACATGAAGCTGTAATAGGCGCGCAGGTTCGCAAAGCGCTGCCATTCGTCGCCGGGCATGCGGCCGAAGATCGAGCGCTTGCCGTGCACGACCTCGTCATGCGACAGCGGCAGGATGAAGTTTTCCGAGAAGGCGTAGTGCAGGCCGAACAGGATATCGCCGTGATGATATTTGCGGTGGATCGGATCCTTGCTGATGTAGTTCAGCGTGTCGTGCATCCAGCCCATGTTCCACTTGTAGCCGAAACCGAGCCCGCCGAATTCGACCGGGCGCGAGACCTGCGGCCACGCGGTGGATTCCTCGGCTGCCGTGGTCGCCTGCGGGAAGCGCGCGAACAGCTCGGTGTTGAAGCGGCGCAGGAAGTTGATCGCCTCGATGTTCTCGCGGCCGCCGTACTGGTTCGGAATCCAGGCACCGGGCGGGCGGCTGTAGTCCAGATAAAGCATGGACGCGACCGCATCGACGCGCAGGCCGTCGATAGCGTAGCGCTCGAGCCAGAACAGCGCGTTCGACACGAGGAAGTTCGTCACTTCGGTGCGGCCGTAATTGTAGATCAGCGTGCCCCAGTCGAGGTGGCGGCCCTGCAGCGGGTTGGCGTGCTCATACAGCGCCGTGCCGTCGAAGCTGCCGAGCCCGTGCGGATCATCAGGGAAATGTCCGGGCACCCAGTCGAGCAGCACGCCGATGCCCTCGCGATGGCAGGCATCGATCAGCGCGGCAAAGTCCTCAGGCCCGCCGAAACGGCTGGTCGGCGCATAGAGGCCGGTCGGCTGATAGCCCCAGGAGCCGTCGAACGGATGCTCGCTCACCGGCAGGAATTCGAGGTGGGTGAAGCCCATGTCGCGGGCATAGGCCGGCAGCTGCTCGGCGAGTTCGCGATAGGTTAGCCATTCGTTGCCGCTCTTGCGCCGCCACGAGCCGAGATGGACCTCGTAGATCGACATCGGCGCCGACAGCGCGTTGATGCCGTCGGGCGCCGGGCGAGGCCGCGGCAGATGCGCCTCGTCGAACACGATCGACGCCGTCTTCGGCCGCACTTCGCTGGCAAACGCCATCGGGTCGGACTTCAGCGGCAGCAGATGGCCATGCGGTCCGATGATCTCGAACTTGTAATGATCGCCGGATTTGGCATGCGGAATGAACAATTCCCAATAGCCGGCGCCGCGCACGCGCATCGGATGACGCCGCCCGTCCCAGAAATTGAAATCGCCGACCACGGACACCCGCCGCGCATTCGGAGCGAGCACGACGAAACCGATACCGTCGATGCCGTCCAGCCGCATCGGATGGGCGCCGAGCTTGTCGTAGAGCCGCTGATGCGTGCCTTCGCCGAGCAGATAGAGGTCGAAATCGGTCAGGATTGGCGGAAAGCGATAGGCGTCCTCGAACTCGACGAGTTTGTCGCCGAATTTGGCGCGAAGCTGGTAGTGCTTCGAGCCGTTGGGCAGGGCGCCGATGAACAGGCCGGAATCGTGGACGCGGTCGAGCGGCGCGACTTCGCCATGCTCACCGACCGCCTCGACATTGGAGGCCTCCGGCAGGAAGGCGCGCACCACGCTCTTGCCACCCTCGGGATGCATCCCGAGATAGTGGAAGGGATCGGAGTGGCGCCCCTCGATGATGGCGTAGGCTTCGGCTGGCAGTTTAGGCATGGGCTTCGCTCCCGGCACTGGACAGAATGCGAAGCAGGCCGGTCAGCGGCGCATGGAGCCCTTCGGGCCGGTGGAACAGCTCGTACTCTACCTCGTCGAACGCTAGATCAAGCAGGAAAAACCTTAACATGCTTTCCGCGGAATGTGCGTCTTCCGGCCAGAGCCGCCGGTCGGCCATGGCCTCACGATAGGCGGACTGGAAGGTCGCGGTGGCGCGCTCGCGCCATTCGTCGAGCGCGGCCGTAATCCGGCCGTGTTCATGACCCCCGCCCGACAGCGCCCGGCCAAGCGCGGCGTTAACCGAAAGATCGATCGAGCGGACCAGGCCGGCGACATCGCGCGCGGCAGGCAGCTTGCGCCGCTTGTCGACCAGGGTGAGGTGCGGATCGCCGTCGAAATCGATGATGAAGATGTCGTCCTTCACGATCAGAGTTTGCCCGAGGCGGAAGTCGCCATGATGACGGATGTTCAACCCGCCGATGTCGGATGGCAAGAGCGCATTGACGTGGCCGGGCAAGGTCGCGCGCATCGCGACGAGCTGATCGATCAGGGGCCGGTCAGCCTCGCGCAGGCCGTCCCGGGCATCGGCCAGCCGGTCGAAGACCCGCTCGGCCCTTGCCTTGAGGTCTGTCGTCCAGCGCTTGACGTCGGCTTTGCCGATCGGTTCAGGGGCAAGGTCGGGGGATTTTGCGGCGGCGAGCGCCATGTGCAACTCGGCGAGCCGACGGCCAATCTGCGCCACGAAGTGCAAATAGGGTGACTGCTCCTGGGTCTCGCGGTGCATTTCATCCGGCGGCAGCACCCGCTGCTCGTCGATATAGCGGTCGAGGTAGCCCGTGGTGACGGCCCAGCCGTCACCCTGGTTCTCGACATAGGCATGCAGCACGCCGAGCGCGCTGCGGCTGACGCCCTCGACCAGCTCGACGCTGCCGAGCAGCGCTGGTGTGTTGGGAAAGCGCGCGACCTCGGTGAGATAATTGCCGATTTCGATCTCGGGGTTGCTGCCGCTCTCGAGCCGACGATAGATCTTGGCGACATACTGATTGTCGACTAGCGCCGTGCTGTTCGATTGCTCGACCGTCCGAATGCGCGCAGGCTCCTTCACGGTGTAATCCGCGAACCGGCTTGTCGGCTTGAACTCGAGCCGCAGATTGTTCTCGTCCACGACGAGATTCTGCGACAAGCCTCGCAGGAAAAGCCCGATGAAGATCTGGTCGGTGGCGACGTCGAGCAGCGTGCCTTCGCGTGCGCCCTGGCGCACGGCGGCGAGTGCCCTCGGATTGAAGCGCTCGCGGTCGAAGCGGACCCACTCGATCTGCATCGGCAGCACGTAGCGCGTCGCGACTTCGTCGTCCGTCGTCTCGAAGAACGCGATCCACGGCCTGTTGTCGCCGATGTCGCTGAACGGCACTGCTGACGTCAGCGCAGCCTTGATGTGCTTGGGATCGTGTTCGGGATACCAGCGCGTGCGCGACAGGAATCCCGGCAGCACGTCGCGCTCGAACACGCCGCGCTCACGGGCAAGCGACACCCAGTTGGAGTTAACAGGCACCACCAGCGTTTCGAATTCCGGCACCGCGCGCGGCACCACCGGCTCGGATTTGTCGCGCTCCTGGAGCTGGAACCAATAGAAGCCATAGGGCCCCAGCGTGATCATGTAGGGCAATTCGCCGATCGCCGGAAAACGGGTACGGCCGAGCATCTCCTGCGGGATGCGATCCTTCCACGGCGACAGATCGAGCTCGGTCGCCTGCGCCGCGCGCGACAGATTGGCGACACAGAGGATGACCTCGTCGCGATATTGCCGGACATAGGCCAGCACGGCGCGGTTGGCCGGGCGGATGAAGGTCATGGTGCCGCGGCCGAAGGCGAGCGTCGACTTGCGTACCGAGATCAGCCGCTTGGTCGCGTTCAGCAGCGAGGACAGGCTGCGCGACTGTGCCTCCACGTTGACTGATTCGTAGCCGTAGACGGGGTCCATGATCAGCGGCGCATAGAGACGGGCGGGATCGGCGCGGGAGAAGCCGCCATTGCGGTCCGGGCTCCACTGCATCGGTGTGCGCACGCCGTTGCGGTCGCCGAGATAGATGTTGTCGCCCATGCCGATCTCGTCGCCGTAATAGATGATCGGCGTGCCGGGGAAGGACAGCAGCAGCGAGTTCATCAGCTCGATCTTGCGCCGGTCGTTGTCCATCAGTGGCGCGAGGCGCCTGCGGATGCCGACGTTGATACGGGCGCGGGGATCGTTGGCGTAGGTGGTCCAGAGATAGTCGCGCTCGACGTCGGTCACCATCTCCAGCGTCAGCTCGTCATGGTTGCGCAGGAACAGCGCCCATTGGCAGCTCGCGGGAATATCAGGCGTCTGGCGCAGGATGTCGGTGATCGGGAAACGGTCCTCCTGCGCGATCGCCATGTAGATGCGTGGCATCAGCGGGAAATGGTAGGCCATGTGGCACTCGTCGCCACGGCCGAAATATTCCTGCACGTCCTCCGGCCATTGATTGGCCTCAGCCAGCAGCAGCTTTCCCTTGGAATAGGCGTCGAGCTCGTGGCGCAGGCGCTTGATGATCGCATGCGTCTCCGGGAGGTTCTCGTTCGAGGTGCCCTCGCGCTCGCAGAGATAGGGAATAGCGTCCAGGCGGAAGCCGTCGACGCCGGCGTCCAGCCAGCGCTTCATCACCTGAATGATGGCGCTGACGACGCGCGGATTGTCGAAATTGAGGTCGGGCTGGTGCGAGAAGAAGCGGTGCCAGTAGAACGCGCCGGCCTCGGGATCCCAGGTCCAGTTCGACTTCTCGGTGTCGGTGAAGATGATGCGCGTGCCCTGGTATTTCTGGTCGGTGTCGCTCCACACATACCAGTCGCGAGCGCTCGAGCCGGCCGGGCTGCGGCGCGCGCGCTTGAACCAATTGTGCTGGTCGGACGTGTGGTTGACGACCAGCTCGGTGATGACGCGCAGGCCGCGCTTCTGCGCTTCCTGGATGAAGCGCTTGAAGTCCTTCATCGTCCCGAAATCGGGATTGACCGCGCCGTAATCGCCGATGTCGTAGCCGTCGTCGCGGCCGGGCGAGGGGTAGAACGGCAGCAGCCACAGCGCAGTGACGCCAAGATCCTGCAGATAAGGCAGCTTCTCGGTCAGCCCTGCGAAATCGCCGATGCCGTCATTGTTGCTGTCGGCAAAGGCCTTGACGTGGAGCTGGTAGATGATGGCGTCCTTGTACCAGAGCTCGTCCGCGATCGCGGCAGCCTCGGCCTTCTTGGTGTCGACGGAAGACAGAACATTCATGGCGTGATCCTTACGCCAGGCAGCGGAAGAGCAGGGCCGGATCGCGGTCGGGATCGATACGCAATTTGATCCCGCCCCATTCGATGCGGGACTGTTCGCCTGTCATGAGATTTTCGATTGCGGTGACGTGGCGGCGCTCGCCGCCGACATCGATGGTGAGGTCGCCGAGCGGCAACCAGATCTCGCGCGCATGGCGCGAGAGGGCGATGGCCGCGATGATCGCGTTCACCGGTTCAGCGGCCTCCTTGACGAAGGCGATGGTCTCGCCGTCCTCGATGCCGAGGAAGCGCAGATTGCTGGTCTGCTGGAGCGCGGCGTTGTCGTTGCGGATACGGTTGAGTGTCGTGATCCAGGGTTTGATATTGCCTGATTTGTCCCAGTCGCGCTGGCGGATCTGGTACTTCTCGGAATCCTGATATTCTTCGCGGCCGGGCACGGCCTCGTGCTCGAGCAGCTCGAAGCCGCTATAGAGGCCGTAATTCCCTGACAGCGTTGCCGCCAGCGCGACGCGCGACTTGAACATCCAGGCTTCGCCGCTCTGCAAATGATACGGCAGCAGGTCCGGCGTGTTGACGAACAGGTTTGCCCGATAGAAATCCCGCTCCGGATAGCGCGAGAGCTCGCCGAGATATTGCTCCAGCTCCCACTTCCTTGTGCGCCAGGGGAAATAGCTGAAGGACTGCGCAAAGCCGAGCTTGGCGAGGCCCTTCATCAGCTTCGGCCGCGCAAACGTCTTGGAGAACAGGATCACCTCGGGATGCCGCTGACGAATCTCGTGGATCAGCCACTCCCAGAACGGCAGCGGCGCGGTGTCGTGATTGTCGATCGCGAAGATGGTTACGCCATGGTCGATCCAGAACAGCATGGCGTCGCGAAACGCATTCCACAGCCCGGCCCGGTCGACCGAGGCGAAATCGGGGATCACGATATCAGAATAGGGGCCGTCCGCCGTCCGCACCGAACGGTCCGGTCGCCATTTGAACCATTCCGGATGCTGCGTCAGCCAGGGATGATCGGGCGAGCATTGCAGGGCGAAATCGAGCGCGATCTCGAGGCCGAATTCGAGGCAGGTCGCGACCAGCGCGCGGAAATCCTCGATGGTGCCGAGCTCGGGATGCAGAGCATCGTGGCCGCCCTCAGCCGAGCCGATCGCATAGGGCGACCCGGGCTCGCCCTCGGTTGCGACAGGCGCGTTGTTGCGGCCCTTTCGGCTTGTGCGGCCGATCGGATGGATTGGCGTGAAGTACAAGACGTCAAAGCCCATCGCCGCGATATCGGGCACGCGCGCGATGCAGTCGCGGAGCGTGCCGTGCTGGCCGGCAACCGCGCTCTGGCTACGCGGCATCATCTGATACCAGGCGCCGAAGCGCGCCCTGTCGCGGTCGATAACAAGCGGGAAGTTCGGCGAGCGGGTCAGGTCCAGCCGCGCCTGGCTCTCGGCCATGGCCTCGCCGAGGTCGGTTGCGAGCAGCGAGGTGACGTCGCCGTTCTGGAGATAGTCCTCGCATTGCCTGACGATCACGGCCGCGGCGTCCTGTTGCGCGCCATGCGCCTTGGTCAAAAGGCCAGCGCCCTCGATCGCATCGAGCGTCACGTCGCCACCGGAGAGCTGCTTGCGCTCGACCCCGTGGCGCCAGGTGGCGAATTCGTCGGTCCAGGCTTCGATGGCATAGACATATTGCCCTGCTTCGGTCGGCGTGAACGCGCCGGACCAGCGGTCGTCGCCATGATGGATCATGGGCTCGCGCCGCCATTCACGGTCTTGCTCGCCGCGCCAGACCAGCGCCGCGCTGATGGTGGCGTCGCCGTCGCGATAGATGTCGGCCCACACCTCGACCCGATCGCCCGCGATCCGCTTCACGGCGAAGCGGCCGCCATCGATCAACGGATAGATATCTTCGATGAGGAAAGCGCTGCCGGCGGCGGCACTCTCGACAGTTTGAATTGTCTTGTTCACGGTGATGCCATTGACAAGAAAGCAGGAGCCCGTTTCCCTTGTCGGGAACCTACGCTTGGTACCACTATAGAAAGCCGCTTGTGTGTCATTGGTTCCCATGGGAACGGCAGGTGCGGTTTGGGAGTTACCCCTGACTAACCTCTTCCGCGACCTCGTTAAAATCCATGCCCCCGGCCAGACAATGGCCTGCAAGCTGCGTGCCGAATGGATCTTTTAGCTCAAGCCCAGACCAAGGGCGTTCAATCCGAATTTGTCGACGCCCTCGGCAAGCTGCGGGTCACCGCGCCCGAGGCGCTCAAATCCATCCTCGATGCCCTGCCGGAGAAGCGGGTCTATCGCTTCGTCAGCGGTCCGGTGGTGGTGCGCGCGCTGGGCAATCCGCGCACCGAGCTTGCTGCCGTCGGCACGGCGCCGCTGCAATGGAAAATCACCGGCAAGGGCAATGTGATCGGGCAGGGCGAGACGCGCGAGCCTGTTATCGCCTGGCCCGCCGGCCTGCCGCTCGGTTACCACCGGCTGACGCTGACCGATGCTACGGGCGCGACGGAAGAGGTGCCGATGATCGTGGCACCCGAGCGCGCCTTTGGCGGCGAGTTTGACCGCGGCTGGCTGCTGGCCGTGCAGCTCTACTCCGTTCGCTCCGACCGCAATTGGGGCATCGGCGATTTCAGCGATCTCGCCGGTCTTGTCAGGCTCGCCAAGCGGCTGGGGGCTGACGGCGTCGGGCTCAATCCGCTGCATGTGCTGTTCGACGATCATCCGGCCGATTGCAGCCCCTATTCGCCGAACAGCCGGCTGTTTCTCAATCCGCTGTATATCGACGTCGAGGCCATTCCCGAATATTCGGCCGACCTCGTCCCGGACGCCGCCACGACCGCCACGCGGCTGCGCCAAGGCGATCGTGTCCCTTACGCCGACATGGCGGCGCTGAAATGGCTGGGCCTCCGTGCTGCCTTTGACAGCTTCTTGAAGACCGCGACCGGTGTCCGGCGTAACCAGTTCGATGCGTTTCGAGCGGACCGCGGGCCGCTGTTGTCACGCTTCGCCTGCTTCGAGGTGCTTCGGCATCGTTTCAATGTGCCGTGGTGGGAATGGCCAGTGGAATGGCAGCAGCCGGACGATGCCAAATGCGCTGAAATGCGCAAGGGACCCGACAAGCACAGGGTCGAGTTCGTCGAATTCGTGCAATGGACGGCGGATAGCCAATTGCGCGCCGCCAAGGAGCTCTCCGCCGAGCTCGGCATGCGCGTCGGGCTCTATCTCGACGTTGCCGTCGGCGTGCAATCCAACGGCTTCGATGCCTGGAACGAACAGACGTCAATCTCCCGCCACCTTGCGGTCGGCGCGCCGCCTGATGTCCTCAATACCGTCGGTCAGGATTGGGGCCTTGCCGGCTTCAACGCAGGCGGCCTGGAGGCGCAGTCCTTCGTGCCCTTCGCGAACATGCTGGCCGCCTCGATGCGGCATGCCGGCGCCATCAGGCTCGATCACGTGCTGGGGCTGAAGCGGCTTTATCTGGTGCCGCGCGGCTTCAAGCCCGATAACGGCGCCTATGTGCAGATGCCGCTGGAGGCGCTGCTCGCGGCGGTCGTGTGCGAGAGCGTTACCCACAAATGCATCGTGATCGGCGAGGACCTCGGCACCGTGCCCGAAGGCTTCCGCGAGACCATGCAGGATTTCGGCATCTGGTCCTACCTGGTCATGATGTTCGAGCGCGACGATGCCGGCCATTTCCGCAATGTCGACCACTACCGGCCGAACGCGCTGGTCACGCTCAACACGCATGATCTATGCACCTATGCAGGCTGGCGCTCGTTCGGCGATCTCAAGATGAAGCTGTCGCTCGGGCTCGATCCCGGCGAGAACGAACAGGCGCGCTGGGATGCGCTCGGCGCGCTCGATCAGATTCTGCACCAGAACGGGATCAACGCCAACGACCTCTACTCGGTGCTCGGCTTCCTGTCGCGCACGCCGTCGCGGCTGCTCGCGGTGTCGATGGAAGACCTGCTCGGCGTGATCGACCAGCCCAACATTCCCGGCACGATCGACGAGCACCCGAATTGGCGGCAGCGCCTTCCCGTCGCACTCGATCAGATCGCTGCCAAGGTCGATCTCGCGGCTTTGAAGGCGGCGACGCGGGAACGTTCGCTCATCGGTGGGCGTTGATATCCAGGGGTTTCCTAGGCTCGCAAAACATTGTCTCAGAAGATCGAGAACTATGCGCTGATCGGCGACTGCGAGACCGCGGCGCTGGTCGGGCGCAACGGCTCGATCGATTGGCTGTGCTGGCCGGCCTTCGATTCCGACGCCTGCTTTGCCGCGATCCTCGGCACGCACAAGAACGGTCGGTGGCTGGTCGCGCCGAGCGAGGACATCACAAGCATCTCGCGCCGCTATCTCGGCAACACCCTCATCCTCGAAACGCGCTTTGAGACCGGGAGCGGCACCGTCGCGCTGGTCGACTTCATGCCGCCGCGCGGCAAGGCGTCCGACATCGTGCGGCTGGTGCGCGGCGTCAAGGGCACGGTGAAGATGCGGATGGAGCTTGTCATCCGTTTCGGCTTCGGTGTCGATATTCCCTGGGTGAGGCGGATCGACCATTCACTGCTGGCGGTCGCCGGCCAGGACATGACGATGCTGCGCACGCCGGTCGAGACGCGCGGCGAGGATCTCACCACGGTGTCCGATTTCGAGGTCAGGGCCGGCGAGACCGTGCCGTTCGTGCTGACCTACGGTCCCTCACATCTCGATCCGCCTGAATCGATCGACCCTGATATCGCGCTCCGGGAGACCGAAAAATTCTGGAAGGAGTGGTCAAGCCGCTCCACTCATGACGGCGAGTATCGCGATCTCATCATGCGTTCGCTGATCACGCTGAAGGCGCTGACATTCGGCCCGACAGGGGGCATCGTCGCGGCGCCGACCACCTCGCTGCCGGAAAAGCTCGGCGGCGCCAGGAACTGGGACTACCGCTTCTGCTGGCTCCGCGATGCCACCTTCACGCTGCTGGCACTGATGAATTCGGGTTACACCGACGAAGCCTTGGCCTGGCACAATTGGCTGCTGCGCGCGGCCGCCGGCTCGCCCGCCAACATGCAGATCATGTACGGCATCTGGGGCCAGCGCCGGCTGCTGGAATGGGAGGCAAGCTGGCTCGATGGCTATGAGGGCGCCCAGCCGGTGCGTGTCGGCAATGCCGCGCATGCGCAGCTTCAGCTCGACGTTTACGGCGAGCTGATCGATGCCTTCCACCAGTCGCGTATGGCCAAGCTCCAACTCGACGATGAGGCGACCTGGGCGCTGGAATGTGCGGTGCTGAATCATCTCGCCGAGGTCTGGGATCATCCCGACCACGGCATCTGGGAGCGGCGCGGCCAGCCGAGGCACTACGTCTTCTCCAAGGTGATGACCTGGGTCGCCTTCGACCGCGCCATCAAGAGCGCAGAGACCTTTGGCTTCAAGGCGCCGCTGCTGCATTGGCGCACCTTGCGCGAGGCGATTCACCGCGACGTCTGCAACAAGGGCTTTGACGCTGAAGAGAATGCTTTCGTCGAGTCCTACGGCTCAAAACTGCTCGATGCGAGCGTGCTGCTGCTGCCGGGTGTCGGCTTCCTGCCGGCCGACGATCCGCGCATCCGCGGCACCATCGCAGCCGTCGAGAAGCACATGATGCGCGACGGTTTCGTGCTGCGGCATGACCCGCGCGAGGTCTCCGAGGAGACCCAGCCGATCGAGGGCGCGTTCCTGGCCTGCACCCTGTGGCTGGCCGATGCCCACGTGCTCGCGGGCGACCTCGATCGGGCACAGGCGCTGTTCGATCGCATCGCAGGGCTTGCCAACGACGTCGGGCTCCTCGCCGAAGAATATGATCCCGTCGCGCGCCGCCAGACCGGCAATTTCCCGCAGGCGCTGACGCATATCGCGCTGATCAACACCGCCCACAATCTCTCGGCGGCCAGGCACGCCAGCGATAAGCCGGCGATGCAGCGGTCGAAATAGTAGGGAGCGCGCGGTAGGGGAGGGTCTTAACCCCTCCCCGCTGGGGAGAGGTGTACGACCAGCTGCGCACTTGACGCAATTAAGCTCTAGCCCACCCCATTCCGCTTCAAGATCATCTCCATCGCCTCGGCAAACCCGTCCTGCTCGTTGCTCGCGGTGACGTTGGTGGCCTGGTCCTTGACGCTGTCAGTGGCGTTGCCCATGGCGATCGAGGTGCCGCTGACGCGGAACATGGCGAGGTCGTTCTGCATGTCGCCGATGGTGGCGACCGCATCCAGGGAAATGCCGAGCCGCTTGGCCATGGCCTGCACGAACGTGCCCTTGTTGAAGCCGGGCGGGGTGATGTCGAGATAATAGGTCTGGGAGCGGACCGCGGTCGCCTCGCTGCCGAGCGCCTGCTGCATCGCCTTCTCGCAAGCCTCGAGGCCCGCCGCATCGGCGCTGGCGCCGACGATCTTGCAGGCGCTGGCGAGATGCGGTGCAAAATCCGTCACGATGGTGGGATCTGAGCGGATCGTGTGCTGCTCATGCGCGACGTATTTACCGCTGGGGTTATCGATCAGCCATTTGTCGTAAGTGAAAAGCCAGATGTCGGCGCCGAACTCCCGGAGGATCTGCAAGCTGCGCTCGGCCGCGTCCTTCGGGATCAGATGCTGCTCGACCGGATTCATCTCGGGATCGACGATCGAGGAGCCGTTGAACGGGCCGACCGGCAGCCACAACGCCAGCGGCTCGATCAGGAAGCGCATGCCGATCGCAGGCCGGCTGGAGGTGATGGTGAAGCCGATGCCGGCCTGGTGCAGCCGCTGCACCGCGCTCCGCGCGCGCTCCGTCAGCGTCTTGTCCTTGGTCAGCAGCGTGCCGTCGACGTCGGAAACGATCAGTGAGATTTTCGTCATGGCTCGGCCCTGCTTTTCCCGCCGTCGATTTTCAGCTGCCGCACGATGCCATCGACGATTGCTTCGACGGATTCGTCGATCGAGGCCGTGATGACGTGCTCGCTCGCCTCCGGCGGCTCCAGCGTGTTGAACTGGCTGGTGAGCAGTCCGGGCGGCATGAAATGGCCCTTGCGATGCGCCAGCCGATCGGCGATGAGCTCCTGCGTGCCCTTCAGGAACACGAAGCGGACGTCGTCGCGCCCGCGCAGCAGCACCTCGCGATAGGTATGCTTGAGCGCCGAACAGGCGATGATGATTGGCTCGCCCTTGCCGCAGGCCCGCGCGATCTCGTCGGCGATGGCGTTGAGCCAGGGCCAGCGGTCCTCATCGGTGAGGGGATGGCCGGCCCGCATTTTCTCGACATTGCTCTTGGGGTGGAAGCTGTCGCCATCCTCGAATCGCCAGCCGAGGCGGTCGCCCAGCGCAGCTGCAATCGTGCTCTTGCCCGAACCCGACACGCCCATCACGATCAACGCACAAGGTGCTTTAGTGCCCGCCACGAATCCCCTCCGGAAGCGCGGCCCGGTCGACCAGCCAGACGGTCTCACCATGCGAGCGCGCGCGTAACGCCGGCAGATTCTCGCCATTGAGCAGGCGCGTCAAGATCGGCTGCTTGTCGTGCCCTGCAATCTCGAACAGCATCTCGTGACACGAGGCCAGCGTGGGAAGCGTCAGCGAGACCCGCGGCACGAAGGGCGCGACATTGGCTTTGGGCACGCCGACGACCCAGCGCGCAGTTTCCTCGATACCGGGATAGCCGGGAAACAGCGAGGCGGTATGCCCATCGGGCCCCGCACCCATCAGGACGAGATCGAACAACGGCCGTGCCGGATCGAGGCTTTCAGATCCGTAGAAGGCTTGCAATTCGTGTGCATACGCCGCAGCGCTCTCATCCGGATTTTCAACCAGGGTCGGAATCGGATGGATATGGCCTGACGGCGCGTTGCGATCGAGAAACGTGGCGCGAGCGACGGCCATATTGTTGAGCGGATCGCTCGTGCCGACAAAGCGCTCATCGCCGATGAACCAATGCACGCGATCCCAGGGGATCTTGCCGCGCCAAGCCTCGCTACCGAACAGCTGATACAGCTTCTTCGGGCTCGACCCGCCGGTGAGGCAAATCGCGATGCGGCCGGGATTGGCTGCGATGCGGGCGATCGCCCGCTCGGCGGCGGCTTGTGCGAGGGCTTCGGCGTCCGCGACGACGATCAGCTTAGGCTCTGCGGCTGTCGCCATCACAAAAGCTTCCGCCAGCTTCGGCCGTCGCGCCGCAGCAGCTCGTCAGCGCAGGCCGGGCCGTCGCTGCCGGCTTCATAGGTCTCGATGCCATTGTCGCCCGCGGTCTTCCAGGCGTCGAGGAACGGCTGCACCGCCGCCCAGCCGGCCTCGATGCCATCGGCGCGCTGGAACAGGATGTTGTCGCCGATCATGCAGTCGTAGATCAGCGTCTCGTAGCCGGTGGACGGATCGGCGCGGAAATAGTCGCCATATTTGAACTTCATCTCGACGCCGTCGATGGTGATGCTCGGCCCCGGGATTTTTGCATTGAACTGAAGCTCGATGGTTTCGGTCGGCGCAATGCCGATGGTGAGGAAGTTTTGCGAGAGACGGTCGACCGTCGTGCCTGAAAACATCGACAGCGGCGCCTGCTTGAACTTGATCGCCACCTCAGTGCGCTTGTGGCCCAGTGCCTTGCCCGTGCGCAAGTAAAACGGTACGCCGGCCCAGCGCCAATTGTCGATCATCAGCTTCAGCGCGACAAAGGTCTCGGTGGTGCTGCCGGGCTTGACGTCTTCGGTCTTGCGATAATCAGCGATCTCGTCGTCGCCGATGCGGCCTGCAAGATATTGCGCGCGCACCGAGTTTCGCAGCGCTTCCTCGTGGTTCGGTTGCTGGATCGAGGTGAGCACCTCGGCCTTCTCGGAGCGAACCGAATGCGCGTCGAAGCGCGCCGGCGGCTCCATCGCGACCAGCGACATCAGCTGGAACAGATGGTTCGGCACCATGTCGCGCAGCGCGCCGGTGGCATCGTAGAAGCCGCCGCGATGGCCGACGCCGAGCTTCTCCTCGACGGTGATCTGGATGTGGTCGATGTGGTTGCGATTCCAGATCGGCTCGAACATGCCGTTGGCAAAGCGCAGCACCAGGATGTTCTGCACCGTCTCCTTGCCGAGATAATGATCGATCCGGTAGATCTGGTGCTCGTCCATGATCTTCAAGAGCTCGGCGTTCAACGCCTTGGCCGAGGCGAGATCGGTGCCGAATGGCTTTTCGATTACGAGGCGGCGCCAGGCGCCATTCTCCTTCATCATGCCGGTGCGGCCGAGCTCGCGCGCGGTCGGTGCGAACGCGGCCGGCGGGGTCGCCAGGTAGAACAGGCGGTTGCCGCCGGTGTCCTGCGCGCATTCCAGCGAATCCAGATGCTCGCGCAGACGATCGAAGGAGGGCGGGTCCTTTGCGTCGGCTTCGACGAAGGTCACGCATTCCAGCAGCCTTGTGGCGATATCGTCGTCCACGGGCCGCGTTGCGAATTGCTTGAGGCCCTTCAGCAGGCCGTCGCGCAGCTCGTCGTCCGACTGGCCCCTGCGGGCCACGCCGACGACGCAGAACTTTTCCGGCAGCAGGTGCTCGGCCGCGAGATTGTAGAGGGACGGCATCACCAGGCGATGGGTGAGATCGCCGGTGACGCCGAAAATGACGAAGGCGCAGTTTTCCGGCTTGCGCTTTGGTTGCGGGTCTTTTGTCACGAACGTTGGGCCTTCGCTTAAGTTCTTATTTTGGCTTCGAAGCGTCCGGCTGCTTCGGCTCCTTGTGGCCGCCGAATCCCCCGCGCATCGCAGAAAGAATTTTTTCGGCGAAGGTGTGTTCCCGACGGGAACGGAAACGTGTGTAGAGCGCGGCCGTCAGCACTTCGGCCGGCACGGCTTCGTCGATCGCCGCATTCACGGTCCAGCGTCCTTCGCCGGAATCCTCCACGAAGCCGGAATATTCCGCGAGCTGTGGGCTGTCGGCGAGTGCCGTCGAGGTGAGGTCGAGCAGCCAGGACGGGATCACGCTGCCGCGGCGCCAGACCTCGGCGATATCGGCGAGGTCGAAATCGTAGCGATGATCGGCCGGCAGGGCGTCGATGTTGGCGTTCTTGAGGATGTCGAACCCTTCGGCGTAAGCCTGCATCAGGCCATATTCGATGCCGTTGTGGATCATCTTGACGAAGTGCCCGGCGCCGACCGGACCTGCATGGATGTAGCCCTGCTCGATGCGGGGATCGCGGCCCTCGCGTCCCTCTGTGCGCGGAATGTCGCCGGCGCCGGGGGCGAGCGCTGCGAAGATCGGATCGAGCCGGTCGACGACCTGCTTCTCGCCGCCGATCATCATGCAATAGCCGCGGTCGAGGCCCCAGACGCCGCCTGAGGTGCCGACGTCGACATAGTGGATGCCGCGCGTCTTCAGCGCCTTGCCGCGACGCACGTCGTCCTGCCAGAAGGTGTTGCCGCCGTCGATGATGACGTCGCCCTCCTGCATCACGCCGGCGATCGTCTCGATGGTTGCTTCCGTGATGCGGCCCGCCGGCAGCATCACCCAGGCCGTGCGCGGCCGCTCCAGCTTCGAGATGAATTCTTCGAGCGTCGCCGAGCCAACTGCGCCGTCCGCGGCGAGACCGGCGACGGCCTTGGCGTCCTTGTCATAGACCACGGTCGAATGTCCCTGACGCATCAGGCGGCGAACGATGTTGCCGCCCATCCGGCCGAGGCCGATCATGCCGAGTTGCATGTGAGAAATTCCCTTAATTTAGCGCGTCGTTGAGCGCGGCATTGAGCGCCGCAAGGCCTTTCTTGAGCGGCCCCTTCAGGTGCACGCGAAGCGCGCGCCGGCCGCGCTCGGTCAGCACGTCGAAATCGCCACGCGCCTGTGCCGCCTTGATCACGCCGAAGCTTGCCTTCTGGCCCGGCACCGCGAGATCCTTGGCATCATCGGCGGTGATCTGGAGGAACACACCGCTGTCGGGCCCGCCCTTATAGGCCTGGCCTGTCGAGTGCAGGAAGCGCGGGCCGAATTCGGCGGCGGTCGCCAGATGTCGCTTCTCCAGCACGGCCGTCCGCATGTCCTGCAGCGCCTCGATGTTGGCCTTGTCGCGCGCGATGTAGCCGAGCAGGGCAAAATAATCGCCGCGCCGCGAGCGGGTGATATGGGCCCTGAGCCAGGAGGTGAGGTCGCCATTGGCGCCCATCGTGCGCAACGCGGCGGCGTTGTGGTCGTCGGTGTAGAGATCGAACTCTTTGGTGCTCACCACCGGCTCTTCGGCCGGCAGCGCACCGGTCTTCTCAAACGCCGACGTCAGCTCACGGGTCTTGATCTTGGCCGCTTCGACGTCGGGCTGGTCGAACGGATTGATGCCGAGGATCGCGCCCGCCACCGCTGTTGCCATCTCGAAGCGGAAGAACTCCTGGCCGAGATGGTCGATCGACTTCATGACGATGCGCACCACCGGATGACCGGCTGCTTCGATCCCGGCGAGCGCCGAGTCATGGGCGGCATCCGTTTCGCCCTCGGTGCGAATGTCGATGAAGAAACGGTCGTTGCCGTAAGCCGCGGACTCCCTCAACGGCTCGCCGGCGATCGGGATCAGGCCCTTGCCCTCCTTGCCGGTCGATTCCGCGATCAGCTGCTCGGCCCAGGCGCCGAAATCGGCGATCTTCTTCGACGCCAGGATCGTCACCTTGTCGCGGCCTTCGAGGCCGGCGAGGCCCATGGCGAGACCGAACTGCACGCCCGGGTTCTCGGCTGGCGGCACGTCCGGTCCGCAAGAGCGGGCCATTGCCAGCGCATGCTTGAGGAAGGTCCTGACGTCGATGCCGGCGGTGGCCGCCGGCACCAGGCCGAACGGCGACAGCACCGAATAGCGGCCGCCGATCGAGGGCTCGCCATGGAAGATGCGGGCATAGTTCAGCTTCTTGGCCGCCTTCTCCAGCGACGAACGGGGATCGGTCACCGCGATGAAGCGGAAGCCGGTCTTGGCCTTCGGGCCGAGGGCCTGCGCGACGCGCTCGTGGAAGTAATCCTTCATTGCGTTCGGCTCGGTGGTGCCGCCTGACTTGCTCGACACGATGAACACCGTGTTGGCGATGTCGATCTTGGCCTCCATCGCCCGCACCTCGGCCGGATCGGTGGAGTCAAGCACGTGCAGCTTCGGGAAGCCGGCCTTCCGGGCAAACGTCTCCGCCAGCACCTCGGGGCCCAAGCTCGATCCGCCCATGCCGAGCACGACGGCGTCGGAGAATTTCTGGCCCTTCACGCGGCTCGCATAGTCCTCATAATCGGCGACATCGGCCTTGGCGGCGCTGTCGAGCCAGCCGAGCCATTTGTCCTCGTCCGTCCCGGTCCAGACCGACTTGTCGCGCTGCCACAGCCTGCGGATTTTTGCCGATGCGCGCCATTCCTCGGTGCTCTTGGCCACGGCCTTGCCGAGGCCGTCGCCGAGCGAGAGAAGCTGGCGGTCGATCGCGGGTCCGAGCACGGTCGCGCGCTTGTGGGCGACCGTGCCGTAGAGCTTGTCGGCGGCGTCCGCAAACAGCTTGACGCCGTCCTTGACCAGCTCCTCGGTGATGGCGTCGAGCGAGACGCCGGAGCGCTCCAGCTCTTCCAGCACGCGATAGGCGTCTTCGACATTCTCCTCCAGGCTATCGCGCGGCTTGCCATGGTCACGGAACGCATCGAGCGTCGCCGGCGGCACGGTGTTGATGGTGTCGGGGCCGATCAGCTCCTCGACATAGAGCACGTCGCTGTAGTCCTTGTTCTTGGTGCCGGTGGAGGCCCACAGCATGCGCTGCGGCTTGGCGCCCTTGGCGGCGAGCTTCTCCCAGCGCGGGCCTGCGAACAGGCGCTTGTAGTCCTGATAGGCGACCTTGGCGTTGGCGATCGCGACCTTGCCCTTCAGCGCGGCGAGGCGCTCCTTCTCGGAGGGATCGTTGGCCCGTGCGATCTTCTCGTCGAGCTGCTTGTCGACGACGGAATCGATCCGGCTGACGAAGAAGCTGGCCACGCTCGCGACATGGGAAGGATCGCCGCCGCCGGCAACGTATTTTTCCAGACCGGCGATATAGGCCTCGGCGACCTGGAGGTAGACCGCTTTCGAGAACAGCAGCGTGATGTTGATGCTGATGCCGTCGCCGATCAGCGTTTCGATCGCCGGCAGGCCCTCTGGCGTCGCCGGCACCTTCACCATCAGGTTCTTGCGATTGACGTCCTTCCAGAGCCGCCGTGCTTCGGCGACCGTGCCCGACGTGTCAATCGCCAGATAGGGCGAGACCTCGAGGCTGACATAGCCGTCGCCGCCCTTGAGGCGGTCATAGACCGGGCGCAGCACGTCGGCAGCGTTCTGGATGTCCTCGACCGCGACCGCCTCGAACAGATCGGCCACGGTCCGGTCGCCGCGCTTCAGCGCCTTGCCGATCGGGGCGTCGTATTCGTCCGAGCTGCCGATCGCCTTCTCGAAGATCGAGGGATTGGAGGTGACGCCCTTGACGCCATCGGTGTCGATCAGCCGCTTCAGGTCGCCCTTGGCGATGAAGCCGCGGGCCAGGAAGTCCAGCCAAACGGCTTGTCCGTGCTTTTCCAGTTCTTTGACGGGATTCATGATGCTTATTTATCTCCAAGCCTGCGGACGGAGGGGGTTTCCGCACCGGTCCTGACGCGCTATCCTCTAGCTAGCATGCTCCCGGGAGGGAACCAATCAAGGGTATGGGCGTCATACTCATAGCCTAACTCCGTCGCGATCATGACGATCCAGGCGGCCGTCGTGCTTTTGCGTAATAATAATTTGGCCGGCACGGGTCGGCCGAGGCTTTTGGTTGAGGTCGATTATTCGCGTCGCGAGGTGTCGTCAGGAGGAACGGTCCCCCTGATCGTCACGGGGCTCGGTTGCGAATGGCCATGCTGGGGGAAAGCATGCACACTCGTCCTGATGGTGTTGCCGTCGCCGATAACCGGCAATCGATTCCGTCGGCGACCTGCATCGATTCGTCTCATGATCTCGAAGTCGGGCAATGCGTCACGCGCATGCGGCTGCTGGTCGCGGCAGGCTTCGCGGTGACGCTGCTCAGTGCAAGCCTTGCTTTCGACTGGTGGGGCGAGATCGCACCCTATGACACGACGATAGGCTATCTCGGCGTCGCTCTGTTCGGCCCTGTGACCGCCTGGTTGATCTGGATGCTGCCGGCCGAGCGCGGGCCGGTGGTGATCGTCACCCTCTTCGGCATCCGCGACTTGCGGATCGGCAATGAGTTTCTGCTCTGGGAGTCGATTGCTGATGTCTCGGCTGAGGAATGCCGCGGCCGCAAGGCGATTGTGCTGACACCGACGCCTGCCTTGCAGCGACAGCTTTCCTACATCCGTGCCGCCACGCGCGGCGCGCAGGATGAACGGATTGTTATCCGTCCGGAGGGGTTGGCGACCGATTTTGACACACTGCTGCGCGCTTGCCGCGATTGCCACGCTGCAGCCAACCCGGCCGCTGCAAACAATCAGGCCATCGCATTGCAGCAGGAAGATGAACGCGGCACCCGCGGGATCGCCTTGCAAGCGTCATAAGTTTGCCGCTCGCAAATCGTCATGTTGCAGTGCCGGAGGAAGGTGCCCCGGTATCGCCCGGATGTGGCGAGCCAGTGACAATTTCTGGAAATACGCCAAGATGGACAGAGATTCGCACAAATTACAGGCAAGTGCCTGTTCGTAATTCAGCGAGTGCCTACCTTGTGCGTTGCGTCGTGTCGGCACCCGGGTGTCCAATGATCGTCATGTGCTCACGCTGATTCGAGAAGCGGCCTGAGGAACGGTCCAGTAACTGCTTTCGTTTCAGCTTGTAGCGGAACTCACGCGGAGAGGGATCATGTACAACGATTCTCTATTCAACGCTTTCGCTCGGTCGTTCGAGGCGAGAAGCCAGCACGACATGTCGATGGCTGAATACCTGGAATCGTGTCGAAGCGATCCCATGAAATACGCCAACGCGGCCGAACGACTACTTGCAGCGATCGGTGAGCCCCAGACAATTGACACGGCCAAGGACCCACGCCTTGGCCGTATTTTTTTGAACCGCACGATCCGGACCTATCCGGCCTTCGCCGGCTTCTACGGCATGGAAGAAACCATCGAGCGCATCGTCGGGTTCTTCCGCCACGCGGCGCAAGGTCTCGAAGAGCGTAAGCAGATCCTCTATCTGCTCGGCCCGGTCGGCGGCGGCAAATCCTCGCTCGCCGAGCGGCTCAAGTCGCTGATGGAAGTGCATCCGATCTACGTGCTCAAGGCCGGCGACGAACTCTCGCCGGTGTTCGAGAGCCCGCTCAGCCTGTTCGATCCCGATCAGCTCGGACCGATGCTGGAAGAGAAGTACGGCATTCCGCGCCGGCGTCTCACCGGTCTGATGAGCCCGTGGTGCTACAAGCGCCTCGAGGCCTTCGGCGGCGACATTTCTCAATTCAGGGTCGCAAAAATCCAGCCGTCGCGGCTGCGCCAGATCGCGATCGCCAAGACCGAGCCCGGCGACGAGAACAACCAGGACATCTCCTCGCTGGTCGGCAAGGTCGATATCCGCCAGCTCGAGACCTACGCGCAGAACGATCCCGACGCCTACAGCTATTCCGGCGGCCTCAACCGCGCCAACCAGGGCGTGCTCGAATTCGTCGAAATGTTCAAGGCGCCGATCAAGATGCTGCACCCGTTGCTGACCGCAACGCAGGAAGGCAATTACATCGGCACCGAGAATATCGGCGCGATTCCGTTCACCGGCGTCATCCTCGCGCACTCCAACGAAGCGGAGTGGGCGAGCTTCAAGTCGAACAAGAACAACGAAGCCTTCATCGACCGCATCTGCGTCATCAAGGTGCCCTACTGCCTCCGGGTCACCGAGGAGCAGAAGATCTACGAGAAGCTGATCCAGGGCTCCGAGCTCGCGGCTGCACCGTGTGCACCCTCGACCTTGGAGACGCTGGCGCGGTTCTCGGTGATGTCGCGCCTGCGCAAGCACGAGAACTCGACGCTGTTCGGCAAGATGCGGGTCTATGACGGCGAGAGCCTGAAGGAGTCCGATCCGAAGGCGCGCAGCGTCCAGGAATATCGCGATGCCGCCGGCGTCGACGAGGGCATGGACGGCGTCTCCACCCGTTTCGCCTTCAAGATCCTGGCTGCGACCTTCAACCACGATCCGCAGGAGGTCGCCGCCGACGCCGTGCATCTGATGTATGCGCTGGAGCAGTCGATCAAGCGCGAGCAGTTGCCCGAGGAAGTCGAGAAGCGCTATCTCGAATTCATCAAGGCCGACCTCGCGCCCCGCTACGCCGAGTTCATCGGCAACGAAATCCAGAAGGCCTATCTGGAATCCTACTCGGATTACGGCCAGAACCTGTTCGACCGCTACGTCGATTACGCCGATGCCTGGATCGAGGATCAGGACTTCAAGGACCCCGACACCGGCCAGCTGCTCGATCGCGAGCTTTTGAACCAGGAATTGACGAAAATCGAGAAGCCGGCGGGCATTGCCAACCCCAAGGATTTCCGGAACGAGGTCGTCAAATTCTCGTTACGCTCCCGGGCCCAGAACGGCGGCAAGAATCCGACCTGGACCTCCTATGAGAAGATTCGCGATGTGATCGAAAAGCGGATATTCTCTCAGGTCGAGGACCTGCTTCCGGTCATCTCGTTCGGTTCGAAGAAGGACGGCGAGACGGAGAAGAAGCACGGCGAGTTCGTGGCACGCATGGTGGAGCGCGGCTACACCGAGCGTCAGGTTCGCCGACTGGTCGAATGGTACATGCGCGTGAAGCAAGCCGGTTGAGGCGGATGAGAAAGTGGCCATTCATATTATTGACAGGCGCCTGAATCCAGGCGGCAAGAGTCTTGAGAACCGCCAGCGGTTCTTGCGTCGGGCCAAATCCCTGGTGCAGGGCGCCGTCAAGAAGACCTCGCAGGAACGCGACATCAAGGATGTCCTGGAGGGTGGAGAGGTCACAATCCCGCTCGACGGCATGCACGAGCCGCGTTTCCGCCGTGAAGGCGGGACGCGCGACATGGTACTGCCGGGCAACAAGAAGTTCGTCGAGGGCGACTATCTCCAGCGCCAGGGCCAGGGCAGCGCCAAGGATTCCGGTCCCGGCGAAGGCGACAGCGAAGATGCTTTCCGCTTCGTGCTCAGCCGCGACGAATTCGTCGATCTCTTTCTCGACGATCTCGAGCTGCCTGATCTCGCCAAGCGCAAGATCGCGCAGACCGAGAGCGAAGGCATCCAGCGCGCCGGCTATACCACCTCGGGCTCGCCGGCCAACATCTCGGTCAGCCGTACCGTGAAGCTGGCGCTCGCCCGCCGCATCGCGCTCAAGCGCCCGCGCAAGGACGAGGTCGAGGAGCTGGAAGCCGCGATCGAGGCCTGCACCGACGAGGACGAGCGCGCCGAGCTCATCGCCCGGCTGGAAAAGCTGAAGGCGAAGACCAAGCGCATTCCCTTCATCGATCCGCTCGACATCCGCTATCGCCGCTACGAGAAGGTGCCGCGGCCGGTGGCGCAGGCCGTGATGTTCTGCCTGATGGACGTCTCCGGCTCGATGTCCGAGCACATGAAGGATCTGGCAAAGCGCTTCTACATGCTGCTCTACGTGTTCCTGAAGCGGCGCTACAAGCATGTCGAGATCGTCTTCATCCGCCACACCGATCGAGCCGAGGAGGTCGACGAGCAGACCTTCTTCTATGGCCCGGCCTCCGGCGGTACGCTGGTCTCCAGCGCGCTGCAGGCGATGCACGAGATCGTGCGGGAGCGCTTCAGCCCGGCGGACTGGAATATCTACGCCGCGCAAGCCTCCGACGGCGACAACTCCTATTCCGACGGCGAGCTCACCGGCCTGCTGCTGACCGAGAAGATCCTTCCGGTCTGCCAGTTCTTTGCCTATCTCGAGGTCGGCGAGTCGGGCGGCAGCGCCTTCGATCTCTCCGATTCCTCGCTCTGGACCCTCTATGAGCGCCTGCGCAACTCTGGCGCACCGCTCTCGATGCGCAAGGTCAGTGAGCGCAGCGAGATCTTCCCGGTGTTCCACGATCTGTTCCAGCGCCGCGACACTGCCCAGGAGAAAGCCGCTCCATGACGGAACGCTTGTTCGAAGGCGCCGATTGGGATTTCCACACCTTGCAGCGCATCACCGATGCCTGCGAAGAAGTGGCGCTGAAGGATCTCGGGCTCGACGTCTACCCGAACCAGATCGAGGTCATCACCGCCGAGCAGATGCTGGACGCCTATTCGTCCGTCGGCATGCCGCTGTTCTACAAGCACTGGTCGTTCGGCAAGCACTTCGCCTATCACGAGGCCTCGTACCGCAAGGGGCTGATGGGCCTTGCCTATGAGATCGTGATCAACTCCTCGCCCTGCATCTCCTACCTCATGGAGGAGAACACGGCGACGATGCAGACGCTGGTGATCGCGCACGCCGCTTTCGGCCACAACCACTTCTTCAAGAACAATTATCTGTTCAAGCAGTGGACCGATGCGGAAGGGATTCTCGACTATCTGGATTTCGCCAAGAACTACGTCATGCAGTGCGAGGAGCGCTACGGCCGCATCGAGGTTGAGCGCACGCTGGACGCCGCGCACGCGCTGATGTCGCACGGCATCGACCGCTATCCCGGCAAGAAGAAGCTGGATCTGCGCGAGGAGGAGAAACGTGCCGGCCGTCGCCGCCAGCACGAGGAGGAAGTCTTCAACGATCTCTGGCGCACGGTGCCCAAGGGAGCGTCGAAGACGCGGTCCGCGATTTCGCTCGAGCGCCGCCGCAAGCTGCTCGGCCTGCCGCAGGAAAACCTCATCTACTTCCTGGAGAAGAGCGCGCCGCGCCTGGCGCCCTGGCAGCGCGAGCTGTTGCGCATCGTCCGCCACATCGCGCAATATTTCTATCCGCAAAGCCAGACCAAGGTGATGAACGAGGGGACGGCGACCTACGTCCACTATCGCATCATGACCAAGCTGCATCAGCAGGGCCGCATCACCGACGGCAATTTCCTCGAATTCCTGGGCTCGCACACCAATGTGGTGTTCCAGCCTGAATTCGACGATCAGCGCTACTCGGGCTTCAATCCTTACGCGCTCGGCTTCGCCGTGATGCAGGACATCGAGCGCATCGTCACCAATCCGGAAGACGAAGACCGCGAGTGGTTCCCCGATATCGCCGGCAAGGGCGACGTCATGGGCGTGCTGCGCGACGTCTGGGCCAATTATCGCGACGAAAGCTTCATCGGCCAGTTCTTGAGTCCCAGATTGATGCGGCACTTCCGCATGTTCCATCTGCACGACGACCCCGAGGAGCGAGCGGGCATCCGGGTCGACGCCATCCACGACGAGCGCGGTTTCCGCCGCGTCCGCCGCGAGCTGGCACGGCAGCACGATGTCGGCTTCATCGACGCCAATATCGAGGTGGTCGATGTCGATCTCTCCGGCGACCGCCGGCTGATCCTGCATCACCGCGTCATCAAGGGCTCGCAGCTCAACGAGACCGACGCCAAGCGCGTGCTTCAGCATCTCGCCGATCTCTGGACCTACGACGTCGCACTGATCGAGGTCGATGCCAACGACAAGGTGCTGCGCGAATATGTCGTCAGCCCGCGTCCGATCGCGGCGGCGGTGGCCTGAAGCGGACTACGCCTGACGCTTGACGATGAGCCCGACTAGCGCGCCGTCGAAGGCGCGTTCCCTCCCGCACAAGGGGGGAGGGAACGGAGAGAGCATCGCCGTCGGTCGATCTTCGGCTCATCAGGCTTTCTTCGCCGGCTTCTTCTTCGCCTTCGACGCATTCAGTTCCACCGCCGCGCGGATCAGCGCCTTCAGCGCCTTCTCGTTGAGCTTCGCGCCCTCGCTGATATCGATCGCGCGACGCACATTGCCGTCGAGGCTGGAATTGAACAGGCCGGCCGGGTCATCCAGTGCAGCCCCCTTGGCAAAGGTCAGCTTCACGACCGCCTTGTAGGTCTCGCCCGTGCAGATGATCCCATCGTGCTCCCACACGGGAACACCGCGCCATTTCCATTCCTCGACCACATCGGGATCGGCCTCCTTGATCAGCGCGCGGATCCGCTTCAGCATCTCGCCACGCCAGTCGCCGAGCTCCTTGATCCTGATGTCGATGAGCTTCGAGGGGGACGGTCCGTCCGTTTCCTTACTTGCGGTCACGGTCTTCTTCATGACCTCGCCTCGCTGCGGCCGCTGAGATAGGGCAGTGCGAACAGATAGAGCCCGGTCGCGAGCAGCGGGATCAAGGGCACGAAGGCCATCAGGCCAATCCACGTCGCCTGAATCTGCATGGTCAGCGCAACGATGTTGGCGATCACGGCAAGCGTGAAGGCAATGGACAGCCAGCGATGGATCTGCCGGATCCACAGGTTCGAGCTCATTTCAATCTCCTGTCGGGAATGTTGGGAATGGATGCGCGTGGCTGGGCTATTCGGCCCGGGCCAGCAACTCGTCCAGCTTGGTGAAAAACTGCTTCCAGCCGGCATGCGCGCCGCCATAGGCCTGCTTCTGGCTGGGGCGGAAGCCCGCCTGCTCGACACGCAGATGCGTGCCTCCCCCTTGCGGGGTCAGCGTGAAGGTCACCACGCTTCTGAGATCGTAGGCCGCGTCCTCATGGGTGAAATTCCAGGTGTAGGCGAGGGAGCGCTGCGGCTCGATGGCGAGCACCTCGCAATCCAGCACGCCGCCCCATTCGCCGCGCAGATTGAAGCGGTGACCGACTTCAGGCTTGAAGTCGTTCTTCATCAGCCATTCCTCGATCAGATGCGGCTGCGTCAGCGCGCGCCACAGCCGCTCCGGCGGATAGGCGAACTCGCGCTCGATGATCATGGAACGTGTTTCGGTCGCAGCCCCAGTCATTGGTCCATCCTCTTCAGGAGATCGTCGAGCGCATCGAGCCGGTTTTGCCAGAAGCCGGCCATCTGGCTGGTCCAGTCGATCAGCGGATCAAGCGCGGCCGGCTGCGCGCTGTAGTGGGTCTGACGTCCCTCGTGACGGTCGCGCACGAGGCCCGCCTGCTTCAGCGCGCCCAGATGCTTTGAAACGGCCGGCTGGGAAACGCCTGATAGCGCCGTCAGTGCCCCGACCGTCTGCTCCCCCTCGCGGCACAGCCGTTCGAAGATCGCCCGCCGGGTCGGGTCGGCCAGGGTCCTGAACAGAAGGTCTGGGGTGGCGGACATGGGAATCCATAACCATGAAGTTATGGATTAATTCATAACCGTGGAGTTATGGGTCTGTCAAGTGCGGCCGGGAGAGTGATGGTGGCTTTCCGCAGCCCTCTCTCCCGTCATTAGCAATGACGGAGGATGGCGCGGACGCTCACGCCCCTCAGGGCCGCAAATACAGATATCCCTGAGACTGCAGTTCGGCCAAACGAACCACGCCGCCTTTCTCGGCACTCACGAATCCCGGCAGCAGATCCGTCAGCGTGATGTTCTGTGCCTTCATGGTGTTGCCGCAGGCGGCAAGCTCGACGCCGTCCTTCGCGAAGTTGCTGATCCGTCCGCTGACGTCAGGGTTGGCCTGCGCCTGATGGAACGCCTTCAGCGCCGGTCCGTGGATGACAAGCGCGAGGGTGACATGGTCGGGGCCGCCGACGCCGTCGATGTGGTTCTGGATGTTGCCGAGCACGAAATTGACCTTGTCGGCGTCGCTGAGGTGATAGACCACCTTCAGCTTGTCTGACTTTACAGCTTCAGTCGCAGCTTTTTCGGTCGCAGCCTTCGCGCGCGAAGCGGCAAAGGCTGCGCCCAGCGCCGAGACGGTGCTCCACAAGATGTTCCGGCGGTTCATGGCAATCTCCCGATTTTGCCCGACAGATATCACTTGTGGCGGAGCGCGGCGAGTTCCTTGCGGTCGGTCGCCAGCGCGGCGCACTCGCTGGTGTCGGTGCGGTCGAGGCGGAAAATCCCGTCGTCGCTGCCCGCGACCAGTGTTCGGTCTTCATCTTCAGTCGGCTGGTTGTGCAGCCAGATCCTGACGCTCTCCAGCCGCACGACCGCCGATTTGTCGTCCGTCGACAGCGCGATACCGACGCCGCCGCCCTCGCAATCGACACCGCAGCCGAGCCTGACCTCATTACCTTCCTTGGTGAGCACCGT
This sequence comes from Bradyrhizobium sp. CCBAU 11434, assembly GCF_028128895.1. Lineage (NCBI taxonomy): Bacteria > Pseudomonadati > Pseudomonadota > Alphaproteobacteria > Hyphomicrobiales > Nitrobacteraceae > Bradyrhizobium > Bradyrhizobium sp. CCBAU 11434. Next base: position 26,513 of record NZ_LBJX01000001.1, on the reverse strand, counting down.
GTGGTGACAGGAGCCGCTGGAATCGAAATCGCCGCTGCGGTGGCGATAGCGGAAGCCGATCCGGAACGAGTTGTGCAGCTGCTTGTCCTCGCCGTCGGCCTCCGCGGAGACCAGCAGCTTCATGGACGCGACCTTCTGCTTGGGATGCCGCGCCAGATGCTCGGCATCGTAGCGGCGGACGAAGCAGGCATAGGCCGTCTTGCCTGGAGAGCCCGCATACATCCGTGCATTGAAGGTCTCGGCTTCGGTCTTGCTCGCCTCGCGAAAGTCGTCGGCCTCCTCGGCCCGGGCAGCGCCGATGCAGGCCACGAAGGCAAGCGGAAGGATGAGGGCAAGTTTCATGATCGTACCGCCGGCGTCAGGCATTTCGGGCCCGCATCGGGACGGTGAGGGGCCAACCAGCGGTTAGTCGCAAGCCGCACGCGGCGCGTTCAACCGCACGCCCGGCCGGCAGCCTCGCGCAAGGTTCCAGGCTTACCCCTTGCGACGGGGCGCAGAAAAACCCCGGTTGTTGCAAATGGCTGGAGGCGCTTGAACATGTCCGAAAGTCAGAACTTGCCCAATCTTGCGATCGGCTATTCCCTGGCCAGGTCGTTGAAGGTACTCGGCGCGGGCCTGCTGCTGACGCTGCTCTGCGCCGCCGTCGCATTCAACTGGCTCCACGGCAAGGAGATCAGCTCGCTCCAGATCGTGATCTGCTCCGCCGGCGTTGCGCTGTTCGGCTTTGCGACCTGCCAGGCAGTCTGGCGGCTGGTCTCCGCCCGCGAGCCGGTCGTATTCATCACCCGCGTCGGCATCCGCGACACCAGGATCGCCGACGACACCATCGCCTGGCGATCGGTGCGGGACATCCTGGTCTGGCAGTTGCGCACCCAGAGGATCGTGGTGCTGAAGGTTGATCCTCTCGTTGCCGAGCAGTTTGCCGGAGGCATACTGAAGCACATCGTAACGCTGATGAACAAGGCGCTTGGCGCCGACGGCGTCATCGTCAATGCCGGCGGCCTGACCATGGACGCCGAGACCTTGTGCGAGACCTGCAAGCAGTACTGGTCGGCCAGCCGGCTCGCCACCTCGCGCCGCGTTGCGCCGGAGCCCGTCAGCTAGCGACCGATCGTGCGGCCGATCCAGTCAACGCCTCAGCGCAGGCTGGCGTTGATCTTGTCCAGCACCGCCGAGCCCGGGCACAGCGTATCCGCTCCCAGCGTGTTAAGCGGTGTCTCGACCGTGTTGAGATGGGCGTGCAGATCGTCCGCATCGGGGTCGACGTACAGGAGCCCGGTGACGATCTGTCCCTTGGCGGCGTGCTTGGCAAGGAAGGTCTGGGCGCCGAGCCGGTCATGCGGATCGTAATCGGCGTCGATCTTGCGCAGCGCGATCTTGCTGCCGTCATGCTGTTCGACCACCTGCACAGTACCAGGCGCATAGTCCACCGCGATCGGATCGCGGCCGACCAGCACGTCTAGCCGGTTCACGGCGTCGTTGTGCTCGCGGACATAGTCAAAGCTCTTGGTCGAGCCGGCATGGTTGTTGAAGGCGATGCAGGGGCTGATGACGTCGATGAAGGACGCGCCCTTGTGGCCGATCGCAGCCGCGATCAGCGGCACCAGCTGGCTCTTGTCGCCGGAGAATGAGCGCGCCACGAAGGTGGCGCCGAGCTGCAGCGCGATCGCGACGAGGTCGATGGCGTTGTCGGTGTTGGTCACGCCCTTCTTCGACTTCGAGCCGCGGTCGGCGGTTGCCGAGAACTGGCCCTTGGTCAGGCCGTAGACGCCGTTGTTCTCGACGATATAGGTCATGTTGACGCCGCGCCGGATCGAATGCGCGAACTGGCCGAAGCCGATCGAGGCGGAATCGCCGTCGCCGGAGACGCCGAGATAGATCAGATCGCGATTGGCGAGGTTGGCGCCCGTCAACACCGAGGGCATGCGGCCGTGCACGGAGTTGAAGCCGTGCGAATTGCCAAGGAAGTAATCCGGCGTCTTCGAGGAGCAGCCGATGCCGGAGATTTTTGCCACCCGGTGAGGTTCGATCGAGAGTTCGTAGCAGGCCTCGATGATCGAGGCCGTAATCGAGTCATGGCCGCAGCCGGCGCATAGCGTCGAGATCTTGCCTTCGTAGTCGCGATGCGTGTAGCCGAGCTCGTTCTTCTTCAGGCTCGGATGATGGAATTTCGGCTTGGCAATATAGGTCATGATACGGCCTTGCGGAGCGGGGTCACCTTGAGGTGATCCTGGTGGTCGCCAATGGCTTTTGCGATGAAGCGGGCGGTGATCGGGGTGCCGTCATAATGCACGATCGGCACGAGGCGGACGGGATCGATGCCGTTCTCGTTGACGATCAGCTGGCGGAGCTGGCTGTCGCGGTTCTGCTCGACGACATAGACGAAGTCGTGCTCGGCGAGGAAGCTCGCGACACTCGAGTGGAACGGGAAGGCGCGGATGCGCAGGCGATCGAGCTGATGCCCGCGCTCTTCCAACAGGCCGATCGCCTCGTCCATCGCCGGCGAGGTCGAGCCGAAATAGATCACGCCATATTTGGTCGGCCGTTCCGCATTGGCCTGCAGCGGCCGCGGCACGAGGTCCTGCGCGGTCTCGAACTTGCGCACGAGCCGCTGCATATTGTCGGCATAAACCGAACCTTCCTCGGAATAGCGCGCATAGCGGTCGCGCGAGGTGCCGCGGGTGAAATAGGAGCCCTTGGTCGGATGGGTGCCGGGATAGGTGCGGTAGGGGATGCCGTCGCCGTCGACGTCGAGATAGCGGCCGAAGTCGCGGCCCTCTTCCAGCATCTCCGCGGTCATCACCTTGCCGCGGTCATACTGCCTGGCATCGTCCCATTTCAGCGGGCGGCAGAGCCGGTGGTTCATGCCGATGTCGAGGTCCAGCATCAGGAAGATCGTGGTCTGCAGCCGCTCGGCGAGATCGAAGGCGGCCGCCGCAAACTCGAACGCCTCAGCGGGATCTTCGGGGAACAGCAGCACATGCTTGGTGTCGCCATGCGAGGCATACGCACAAGCGATGATGTCGCATTGCTGGGTGCGGGTCGGCATGCCCGTCGAGGGGCCGGCGCGCTGGATGTTCATGATCACGGCCGGAATCTCGGCGAAATAGGAGAGGCCGATGAACTCGGTCATCAGCGAGATGCCCGGGCCCGAGGTCGCGGTGAAGGCGCGGGCGCCGTTCCACGAGGCGCCGATGACGATGCCGATCGAGGCCAACTCGTCCTCGCCCTGCACGATCGCGTACTTCGCCTTGCCCGTTTCCGGATCGTGCCGGTACTTCTTGCAATGGGCGGTGAAGGCTTCAGCCACCGACGAGGACGGCGTGATCGGATACCACGCGCACACCGTGGCACCGCCATAGACGGCGCCGAGCGCGGCGGCGCTGTTGCCCTCGATGAAGATGCGGTCACCGACCTTGTCGGATTTCCTGATCCGCAGCCCGATCGGGCATTTCAAATTCTGCAGCGCCCAGTCGCGGCCCAGATGCAGCGCGTGGACGTTGGAGGAGAGCAGCTTCTCCTTGCCCTTGTACTGCTCGCCGATCAGCTGCTCGATCAGCTTCGGGTCCATCTCCAGCAGCGCGGAGAGTGCGCCGAGATAGATGATGTTCTTGAACAGCTGGCGCTGGCGCGGATCGGTGTAGGTCGAGTTCGTGATCGCGGTCAGGGGCACGCCGATCACGGTGATATCGTCGCGGAATTTGGTCGACGGCATCGGCTTGGTGGAATCGTAGAACAGATAGCCGCCGGGCTCGATGCCGGCGACGTCCTTGTCCCAGGTCTGCGGGTTCATCGCCACCATCATGTCGACGCCGCCGCGGGCGCCGAGATGGCCGTCTTCCGTCACCCGCACCTCGTACCAGGTCGGCAGGCCCTGGATGTTGGAGGGGAAGATGTTGCGAGGGCTGACAGGCACGCCGTGGCGCAGGATAGCGCGCGCGAACATTTCGTTCGCGCTGGCCGAGCCCGAGCCGTTGACGTTGGCAAAGCGGACGACGAAGTCGTTTACGCTGCTGATCGGCTTTTTGTCGGACATGTCGAACCTGCGTGAGTCATCTCGATTAGATATTTCTGCATGTCCCAGGCGCCGGTGGGACAACGCTCGGCGCACAGCCCGCAATGCAGGCAGACGTCCTCGTCCTTGACCATCACGCGCCCGGTCTTGAGATCGCTGGACACGTAGAGGTCCTGGTCCGGATGCGGGGAGGGCGCCTTCAGGCGCGTGCGCAGGTCGCTCTCCTCGCCATTATGGGTGAAGGTGATGCAATCCATCGGGCAGATGTCGACGCAAGCATCGCACTCGATGCAGAGCGAGGTCGAGAACACCGTCTGGACGTCGCAGTTCAGGCAGCGATGCGCTTCGCCGAGCGCGAGCTTGACGTCGTAGCCGAGCTCGACCTCGGTCTTGATGTCCTTCAGCGCGACCACCTTGTCGCGATGCGGCACCTTGAAGCGCTTGTCGATGGAGATGTCGTTGTCATAGCTCCATTCGTGGATGCCCATCTTCTGCGAGGAGACATGCACCTCCGGCAGCGGCCGCTCGGTGATGTCCTCGCCCGACAGCATCTTGTGGATCGACAGCGCGGCGTCGTGACCCTGCGCCACTGCCCAGATGATGTTCTTGGGCCCGAACGCCGCGTCGCCGCCGAAGAACACCTTTGGATTCGTCGAGACGAAGGTCTTCGGATCGACCTTGGGCATGTGCCATTTGTCGAACTCGATGCCGCAATCCTGCTCGATCCAGGGGAAAGCGTTCTCCTGCCCGACCGCGACCAGCACGTCGTCGCAGGAAATGGTCTGATCGGGATCGCCCGAAGGCACCAGATTACGGCGGCCCTTTGCGTCGTATTCGGCCTTGACGTGCTGGAAGGTGACGCCGATCAGCTTGCCGGCGACATGCTTGAATTCCACCGGCACCATGTAGTTGAGGATCGGGATATCCTCGTGGATGGCGTCTTCCTTCTCCCAGGGCGAGGCCTTCATCTCCTCGAAGCCGGAACGTACGATCACCATGACTTTCTCGCCGCCGAGACGGCGCGCGGTGCGGCAGCAATCCATCGCGGTGTTGCCGCCGCCGAGCACGATCACGCGCTTGCCGATCTTGTCGGTGTGACCGAACGATACCGAGGATAGCCAGTCGATGCCGATATGGATGTTGGCGGCAGCCTCTTTCCGACCGGGAATGTCGAGCTCGCGGCCGCGCGGCGCGCCGGAGCCGACGAAGATCGCGTCGTACTTCTCCGCGAGCAGCGCCTTCATGCTTTCGATGCGGTGGCCGCCCTTGAATTCGACGCCGAGGTCGAGGATGTAACCGGTCTCCTCGTCGATGACGGAATTGGGCAGGCGGAACTTCGGGATCTGCGTCCGCATCATGCCGCCGGCTTCGGGATCGCCGTCGAACACCGTGCAGTGATAGCCGAGCGGCGCCAGATCGCGCACCACTGTCAGCGAGGCCGGGCCACCGCCGACGAACGCAACGCGCTTGCCGTTCTTCGGGCCGGGATGTGGCAGGCGCTGCTTGATGTCGTCCTTGAAGTCGGCAGCGACACGCTTGAGGCGGCAGATCGCCACCGGCGTCTCCTCGACGCGTCCGCGGCGGCATGCCGGTTCGCATGGACGATCGCAGGTGCGTCCCAGGATCCCGGGAAACACGTTCGATTTCCAATTAATCATGTAGGCGTCGCTGTAGCGGCCTTGCGCGATCAGTCGGATGTATTCGGGAACCGGGGTGTGCGCTGGACAGGCCCACTGACAATCGACCACTTTGTGAAAGTAGTCGGGGGCCGCGATATCGGTCGGTTTCATTCCTACCCTCGTCCGCGCAGGCTCAAAGACCTGGCGGCCTCTTCTTGAGCTTGTCGACGCTTAACGCGCGGCGATCTGGTTTCTGAATGACGTCATTGGGTTAGCTTATTAGAACTGTTCCGGAGCACAACGGCAAATTTGCGCGCTTCCCCTCTTTCATGGGAGCCAAGCGTGCACAGCATTAACGCGCCGCGCTCGAGATGCGTGCGGTGCAATATGTTGCGATGCGGATAGACGCTCAGCTGCGCGCGATGTCGCTCTTCGCGAGGTCCCACATCAGGCTGTAGGTGCCGACGGAGACGGGCAGCGGGAAGGGCGCCGCAGCCGGTCCGGTGAAGCGCTCGGCGATGACGGCTGAGACCGCACCGACATGCGTGCCGTCGATCAGCACGAACCAGTCGCGGGCACCTTCGTTGCGCACCGCCGGAATATCCCCCGTTGCGCCAGACAATTCCGGCTCGCTTTCGAGCAGGTGCATCGAGATGATGCCGTCACGATCCCCCGGCACCAGTTTTTCTTGCAGTGCATCACGCCAAGCACCGGCATTGTCCGGCGTGGGTCGCAGCCGCACCAGGCCGAGCGCGGCACCGCGGCCGGTGCCCTTGCTGATGGTGATGCGCGCGACCACGCGCAGCATGTTCTTGAAATGCGCCATGGTCTGCCGCGACCACTCGGTCTGGTTGGCGAGTCGTACGCGGTAGGCGGGACTATCGAGCACGTCCAACGTCGCGGTCGAATAGAGCGAGAGATATTTGGGACTGGCCGCGTGCGCGACATAACGGCGCGCCTCCAGAAAGCCCTCGATCGCGACGCGCTCTTCCAGATGTTCGCGATCGTACCAGCGGTTGAAATCGGCCTCGTCAGCCGCGTCGATATTCATCGACGTCAGCAGCATGCCTGTCCCGGCGATCGGCATTGTTCTTGTTGTCCTTGTTTCGCGCGTCAGCGCGCGGCCTTCGACGCAAGGTCGGCGATCGACTTCATCACCGCGTCCCGCACGCCGGCATCATAGAGCGAATGTCCGGCTTCTTCCACGATCCTGACCTCGGAACCCGGCCAAACTTTCGCGAGTCGTGCGGATGTCTCAGGAGGGCACAACAGGTCGTAGCGGCCTTGCACGATAATGCCGGGAATGCCGCTGAGCCTCGCGGCGTTCCGCAACAGCTGGTCTTCGCTCATGAAGGAATCGTTGACGAAGTAATGCGCCTCCATGAACGGCGTTGCCGGCAGCGTGCGCCAGACATTCAGCGATGCAAGGTCAATGCGCGTCTTGGTCGCCTTGTGCTCCGACAGCGCGCGCTCGGTGTCGTGCCAGGCGCGCGAGGCGGGCCCGTGCACGGCCGTATCAGGATCGAGGATGCGGCGATAATAGGCCTGCACCGGTTGCGCGCGTTCCTCCGGCGGCAGCACGCTCAGAAAATCCTCGTGCAGCGCCGGATAGAATTGCGCCAGGCGCGAGGTGAAGGCGGTCTCGACCTCCGCCTGCGTGCCCAGAAAGGTCGCGCGCAGCGCAATGCCGGAGACGCGCTCGGGATGAGCCTCTGCATAAGCCAGCGCCAGCGTCGCGCCCCAGGATCCGCCGACCACCATCCAGCGCTCGAAGGCGAACTTTTCGCGGATCCTCTCCATGTCCGCGATCAGATGCGCCGTGGTGTTGTGCTCGCGCGAGCCCTTCGGGCGACTGCGGCCGCAGCCGCGCTGGTCGAACAGCACGGCATGCATGCGCTCGGGATCAAACAGCCGGCGATGATCGGGCTGACAGCCGCTGCCCGGCCCGCCATGCAGATAGATCGCCGGAATGCCGTCGGCGCGGCCGACGCTCTCGACATAGAGCTCGTGGCCGTCGCCGACGTCGAGCATGTCTGAGGTCAGCGGTGCAAAGGGATCGGCGCGCCTGGCGGCGGTGCCTGCGTCGGCGTCAGGCATCATTCCCGGGTTCCAGGGTGCCACCGGCAAAGTTGCGATAGAGGAAGCGATTGGTCTCGCCCTCGGCCTCGCGCTCGGCCTGCTTGAAGATGGTCTCGTGCAGCGGCGACAGCGCGCAGGCCGGATCGGTGTTGGCGGCATCGCCCGTCAGCGCAAAGGCCTGGCAGCGGCAGCCGCCGAAATCGATCTCGCGGAATTCGCAGGTCTTGCACGGCTCTTTCATCCAGCCGGTGCCGCGATAGCGGTTGAAGGCCTCGGAGTTCTGCCAGATCCAGGCGATCGAATGGTTCGAGCGCAGCGACAGGAACTCGAGCCCGGTGATGCTCTCGGCGGCGTGGCAGGGCAGCACCTTGCCCGCGGGGGAGATGTTGAAGAATTGTCGGCCCCAGCCGCCCATGCATTTCTTCGGCCGCAGCGCGTAATAATCAGGCACGACGTAGTCGATCGACAGCGTGCCCTTCAGCCGCTCGCGCGCCTCCTCGACGAGGCGGGTGCACTCATCGAGTTGCGCCACTGTCGGCATCAGTGCGGCGCGGTTCTTCAGTGCCCAGCCGTAATATTGGACATTAGCGACCTCGAGCCGGTCGGCGTCGAGATCGACGGACATCTGGATGATCTCGGGAAGCTGGTGCAGGTTCTGCCGGTGCATCACCGCGTTCACGGTGAGCGGCAGGTCGAGCTCGCGCGTCCATTTCGCCACTTCGAGCTTCTTGCGGTGGCCGCCCTTGTAGCCGGCGACGCGATCGGCGAGGCCTTCCTCGATGCCCTGGAACGAGATCTGCACATGGCAGAGCCCGGCGTCCGCGAGCTCGCCGAGCTTCTCGCGCGTCAGCAGCACGGCGGAGGTGATGAGGTTGGTGTAGAGCCCGACGTCGCTGGCATGCTTGACCAGCTCGACCAGGTCCTTCCGTGCGGTCGGCTCGCCGCCGGAGAAGTGCACCTGCAGCACGCCGATCTCGGCGAGCTCGCTCAAAACCTTCTTCCATTCCTCGGTCGTCAGCTCCTTGCCCGAGCGGTCGAGCTCGACCGGGTTGGAGCAATAGGGGCATTGCAGCGGGCAGCGATGGGTGATCTCCAGCAGCACTGCGAGCGGAATGCCGAAGGTCTCAGCCGTCGAGCGGGCCTTCTCCAGCACCGCGAGGCTGTCGCTTGTGTCGGGCGGGATGGTCGGGAGCACATCGCTCATGGCGTCTTCTCCCTGATCTCGGTGAGGAACCCCTTGTCGGCGAGATCCTGCAGCATGGCGATGACATCAGTCAGGATCGCCTCGCGCGGCGCGGCGTATTTCGCCGCCAGTTGATCGGCGACATCGCCGACATTGCGCTTGCCGTCGCAGAGCTGCAAGACCTCGACTGCGATCTCATCCGGCGCCAGCACGCGTTCCGGCGCGAGGATCACCCAGACCTTGCGCGTCTCGTCATATTTCAGCTTGGCATGCCGCGGCAGCACGGGGCGGCTTGCCTCGCCGACGCTGATGTTCCGCGGCCCGGCCATGCCCCTATCCCTCAACTCGCTTTGGGCACGAACGCGCCCGGCGGAATGTTACCTTCGACATAGGCATGATAGAGCGCGTCGAGCTGCACCCACAACACGTTGGTCTTGAAGATCAGCGCATTGCAGACGGAAGCCCGCTCTTCCGGCGTCCGCGCATGCGTCCTCACATAATCGAGCGCGAAATTGGCATCGCGCGGCGCCTGCGTCAGGCGGCGCTTGAAATAGCTCATGATGTCAGGATTGACGAAATCATAGTGCTCCAGCATGCCGGCGATGCGCTCTTCGTGCAAATTGGGCGCGAACAGCTCGGTGAGCGAGGAGGCGATCGCCTCCAGCGGGCTCTTTTCGCGACAGAAATGCACGTAAGCCTCGACCGCGAAGCGCGTCGCGGGGAGAATGCCTTCGGTGGATTCCACATAGGCCGTGTCGAGGCCGAGACCTTCGGTCAGCTTCAGCCAGCGCTCGATGCCGCCCTCGCTGCCGACATCGCCGTCATGGTCCTCGATGCGGTGGCGCCATTCCAGGCGCGTGGCGCGGTCGCGGAAACGCGAGATCACCACCGCGTCCTTGATCGGGATCGTGCTCTGGTAATAGTAGCGGTTCAGCGCCCAGGCCTGCACCTGGCCCTTGTTCAGCTTGCCGCCGTGCAGCAGCTTATGGAACGGATGCAGGCTGTGATAGCGCGTCGCGCCGATATGGCGCAGCGTCGCCTCCAGCTCCTCGGCGCTCGTGAGCTTGATGTCCTTGCCGATCGAGAGCGCAGTCATTCCCGTCATGGATGCAGCATTCACAGCACAATCTCCGTTCCGTCGGCGGGTATCTGCCAGCCCGCGCCCTCGGCCGTCTTGCGTTCAGGCGATGCAGGCAGCAGTGCCGGGTTCGAGTTGTTGATATGTAGAAATATCTTTCTGCCGATCGAGAGATCGGCGAGCCGCGCGATCGCGCCGTCGTCGCCGGACATCGCGACATGGCCCATGCTCTTGCCGGTTTTGTAGCCGAGCCCGGCCTTGATCATTTCGTCGTCCTGCCAGACCGTGCCGTCGAAGAACACCAGCGCGGCGCCGTCGATCTTGGCCTTCAGCGCATCGGTGACCTCGGCACAGGCGGCGATGAAATAGAAGCACTTGCCGGTGGATTTGTCGGTGATCTTCAGGCCCAGCGTATCGCCATCGCCGCTCGCGCCGCCGGGATGCACCTTGCCTTCGAGATACCAGGCCGATTTGCCTGGCACCGCGAAAGGCAGCACCTCGAGCCCTGACCGTGCGCCGTCAGGCAATCGCGGCTCGAAGGGCTCATTGATTCCGATCGGCTGGCGCTGGACGTTCTTCTCGTTCAGCACGTTGAAGATGCTGTTGCTGGCCAGGATCGCCAGCACCTTCTCATGCCCATAAACCGTGAAGGGCGAGCCCTCGCGCATGGATAAGAGGCCGGCGACGGCATCGACTTCGCTGTTGGTCAGGATCACGCCGGCAATGGGCGTGTGGCGCAGTGCGCCCGCCTTGGGATGCAGTTGCGGCGTGGCATTCAATTGCTGGCGCAGATCGGGGGAGGCATTGATCAGGAACCAGTGCTCGCCGTCGCCGCTGAAGGCGACCGAGGCCTGGGTTCGACAAAGCTCTTGGCCGTTTTCACGGGCCGCCCGGCAGCCCTCACACCCGCAATTCCACTGCGGGACTCCGCCGCCAGCCCCGGCGCCCAGGACGACGACGCGAAGCATGATCCGTCTCCTGGAAGCAACGTCGCGAGGTGGATCCTCAGGATCAAAAGGACTTGGACGACACAGTTTCCGTCAGTCGGAAACCGATCGTGACCGAAAGACCCACCTGCGCAGAACGCAGACTAGCCAACCGCTTATTTGCGGGTGGCGCTCACATACATGTTGATTTCCATGCCGCAGGGCACTTCGACGATCTTGGGGGCTTTCCAGGCCATTTCGGCTCTCCATTTTCGTGATTTCGGACGTGTCCGCCCGGGGGTTAAATTACTGCGGGCGTAAAAGTTCGCCAGTGAAATTTTCCCGAGCACAGCCATATTGCGCCGCGAGAAATACGCGGGGAACAGTACTTTCTGGTGATACGGCCTTGCGTCTGGCGCATTCGGTCGCGAACCCTGTCCTGATAAAGCAGTTGTGAGTGCAGTGCAGCTTTCAATCCGATACAGGCCGCTTTAGCTGGATCTCGTGATGCCCAAATATTTCTTCAACACCCGTATCGGCGATGAACTGATCGTGGACCCCGACGGCGAGGATCTGCGCAACCCCGATCGCGCCTGGGAGGTCGCCCGCCAGATGATCCTGGAGGTGGTGAAATCCGAAGGCGCCCAGCCGGCCTTGCTCGAGGCGGTCATCGAGGTGACCGACGATGACGGCGAGATCGTGCTCGAATTCCCCTTCACCGAGGCGCTGCTGGACATCCCGGACGAGTCCGAAACAAGGCATTAGGGGCCTCCGTTCTCTCTCCCCGTCTTTGCGAGGAGCCCTTGCGACGAAGCAATCCAGACTGTCGCCGCGGAGGGATTCTGGATTGCTTCGCGGAGCCTGTCTTCGGGCCGCGCTTCGCGCGGACCCGGTGGCTCGCAATGAAGGAGAATGAGGCGCCAGTTGGGGCCAAACCCGCTCTTCCTCCCTGCGAAATCCGCATGGCTTTGCCGCGATCCCGGCGCTAAAAGACGCCGGTCATACGGAGCAAGTCATGCAAGACCTCTGGCGCCTGTCGGCCGCCGACCTCGCTACCCTCGTGAAATCCAGGAAGGTGTCCGCCCGGGAGGCCGCCAAGGCCGGCCTCGACCGCCTGGATGCCGTCAATCCCAAGCTCAACGCCGTGATCGACCACCGGCCGGAGGACGTGCTCAAGCAGGCCGATGCCGTCGATGCCGCCATCGCCAGGGGTGAGAACCCCGGCGTGCTCGCGGGCGTCCCCGTCACCATCAAGGCCAATGTCGACCAGGAAGGCTTTGCCACCACCAACGGCCTGAAACTTCAGAAGGACCTCATCGCGCGCGAGGACAATCCGGTCGTCGCCAATTTCCGCAAATCCGGCGCGGTTCTGCTTGGGCGCACAAATTGCCCCGCCTTCTCCTATCGCTGGTTCACCACCAATCTCGTCCACGGCGACACCAAGAACCCGCGGGATGCCTCGCTGACCCCCGGCGGCTCGTCCGGCGGCGCCGGCTCGGCGGTTGCGGCCGGGATCGGCCACATCGCCCACGGCACCGACATCGCCGGCTCGATCCGCTATCCAGCCTATGCCTGCGGCGTGCACGGCCTGCGTCCGACCCTCGGCCGCATCCCCGCCTTCAACCCGGCGCTGCCGGAGCGTCCGATCGGGCCGCAGATCATGGCGGTGTCGGGACCGCTAGCCCGCACCGTCAACGATCTCAGGATCTCGCTCGCCGCGATGTCGGCCCGCGACATCCGCGATCCCTGGTTCGCGCCAGTGCCGCTCGAAGGCCCGGCGCGCGAGAAGCGCGCCGCGATCTGCCTCAACCCGGATGGCCTTGGCACCGCGCCGGAGGTGAAGGCCGCCGTGACCGACGCCGGCAAGCGGCTGGAGCGGGCGGGGTGGACCGTTGATGTGATCGAGAACACCCCGCCGATGCGCGAGGCGGTCGAGTGGCAGATCAAGCTGTGGCTCGGCGACGGCTACGAGGCGCAGCTCGAAATGGCCGAGCGCGAGGGCGATCCGGGCGCGTTGGCCTGCCTGCGTGGCATCAGCGCCAGGGTCACGCCGATGGACCAGGTGAAATACGCCAAGGCGCTGACCCGCCGCGCCACGCTGACGCGCGAATGGATGCTGTTCTTCGAAAAATATGCGGTGCTGCTGACGCCGGTCTCGGGCGAATTGCCGTTCCCGGATCATCTCGACCGCAAGGACGAGGAGTCCTTCAAGCGGGTCTGGGAAGCGCAGCTGCCGCAGATTGCCATTCCTTTCATGGGCCTGCCGGGCCTCGTGGTCTCCACCGGCCTCGTCGGCAAGATTCCTGTTGGCGTGCACATCGTCTCCGGCCGCTACCGCGAGGATCTCTGTCTTCTCGCCGGCGAAGCGATCGAGGCGGGCGGCGTGCCGCCGTCGCCGATCGATCCCGTGGGTTAGCGATGCCTGAGATTTACAACTTCAAGGCCAATTCGCTTGCTGGCGAAGAGGTGTCGATGCGCAAGTACGAAGGGCAGGTGCTCTTGATCGTCAACACCGCGAGCAAATGCGGCTTCACGCCGCAATATCGCGGCCTTGAGGATTTGCATCGCGATCTCTCGCCGCGCGGCTTCGCGGTGCTCGGCTTTCCCTGCAACCAGTTCGGCGCGCAGGAGCCGGGGCAGGCGAACGAGATCCAGGCGTTCTGTTCGACCAATTACGATGTCACCTTTCCGCTGTTCGAGAAGATCGACGTCAACGGGCCGAAGGCTCATCCGCTGTACGAGTACCTGAAACGTCAGCAATCCGGCCTGCTTGGTTCCTCCATCAAATGGAATTTCACCAAATTCCTGGTGGACCGTGCCGGCAAGGTGATCGCGCGCTATGCGCCGACCGCACGGCCCGAGGGGCTGCGCAATCAAATCGAAACACTGTTATGAGCGAGACATCAATGAGCGACGAATTTCCTGATCGACTGTCGGTCGACCCCAACAGCCCCTATTACAACGCCGACATCCTCCAGCGCGACGTCGGCATACGCTTCAAGGGCATCGAGAAGACCAACGTCGAGGAGTACTGCATCAGCGAAGGCTGGGTCCGCGTCACCGCGGGCAGCGCCAAGGACCGCTACGGCAACCCGCTGACCATCAAGGTGCACGGGCCCGTGGAGCCGTATTTTCGGGACAAGAAGTAATTGCGACCCGCGCCCTCCGTGTCGTCGTGAGGGGCCGCACTCTCTCCTCGTCATTGCGAGGAGCGCTCTCTCCTCTCGTCATTGCGAGCGCAGCGAAGCAATCCAGAATCTTTCCACGGTGACAGTCTGGATTGCTTCGTCGCTAGAGCTCCTCGCAATGACGACAACAACCACCGAAGGCTGAGCCCCATGTCCGTCCGCATCGTCGACGTCCGCGAAATCACCAAGCCGATCTCGTCCCCGATCCGCAACGCCTATATCGACTTCTCCAAGATGACGACGAGCCTCGTTGCCGTCGTCACCGACGCCGTACGCGACGGCAAGCGCGTCGTCGGCTACGGCTTCAACTCCAACGGTCGTTACGGGCAGGGCGGTCTGATCCGCGAGCGCTTTGCCTCGCGCATCCTCGAAGCCGATCCGAAGAAGCTTCTGAACGAGGCCGGCGACAATCTCGACCCAGACAAGGTCTGGGGCGCGATGATGACCAACGAGAAGCCTGGCGGCCACGGCGAGCGCTCGGTCGCGGTCGGCACCATCGACATGGCAGTGTGGGATGCGGTGGCGAAGATCGCGGGCAAACCGCTGTTCCGCCTGCTGGCCGAGCGCCACGGCGTCGCCGCCAATCCGCACGTCTTCGTCTACGCCGCCGGCGGCTATTATTATCCGGGCAAGGGGCTCTCGATGCTGCGCGGCGAGATGCGCGGCTATCTCGATCGCGGCTACAACGTCGTGAAGATGAAGATTGGCGGCGCTGATATCGACGAGGACCGCAAGCGTATCGAGGCGGTGCTGGAAGAGATCGGCAAGGACGCGAAGCTCGCCGTCGACGCCAACGGCCGCTTCAATCTCGAGACCGGCATCGCCTACGCCAAGATGCTGCGGGACTATCCCTTGTTCTGGTACGAGGAAGCAGGCGATCCCCTCGACTACGCGCTGCAGGCCGCGCTCGCCGAGTTCTATCCAGGCCCGATGGCGACAGGCGAGAATCTCTTCAGCCACCAGGACGCCCGCAATTTGATCCGCTACGGCGGCATGCGCCCGGATCGCGACTGGCTGCAATTCGACTGCGCACTGTCCTACGGCCTGTGCGAATACCAGCGCACGCTCGAGGTCTTGAAGACCTACGGCTGGTCGCCCAGCCGCTGCATTCCCCACGGCGGCCACCAGATGTCGCTCAACATCGCGGCGGGCCTCGGCTTAGGGGGCAACGAAAGCTACCCCGACCTGTTCCAGCCCTATGGCGGCTTCCCGGACGGCGTCCGCGTCGAGAACGGCCACATCACCATGCCCGATCTCCCCGGCATCGGCTTCGAAGGCAAGTCCGACCTCTACAAGGAGATGAAGGCGCTGGCGGAGTAGGTCACACCGCGGCCGCTTTACCCACCGCCATCGGCTGCCGCGCCCCATACATCAACGACCGCCACAGCCATTCGAGCGGGCCATAGCGGTAGCGGCGCAGCCACCAGGCGCTGAACAGCACCTGCGCGATGTAGACCGCGATGCCGATGGCGACGGCCTCGGTGATGCCGAGGCGCCCGAACAGGCCGAGGCCGTAGCCGTAAAAGATCCAGCCGAAGACGATGGACTGTGCGACGTAGTTGGTGAAGGCCATCCGTCCCAGCGGCGCAGCCCAGCCCAGCAGCCGCTTGCCGCGCGCGAAGTTAGCAATGCCGAGAATGGCGGCACCGTAGCCCAGCGCCAGCACGATGGTCCCGAGCGGCTCCATGCCGCCATAGAGCAAGGCCGCGCCGAGAGTGATCGCGGGAAACGCGATGACGAACAGGCCGCGCGTATTCTGCACAAGGCCGCTGCGCCAGGCCAGCGCCCCCAGCAGAAACAGCCCGATCGTGCGCAGGAAGACGAACGCGTGCAGCGAGGCGACCAGAGGAAGTTCGCGCAGGCGAAATGCCAGCACGTCAAGGAAGCCGCCCGTCGCGTAGATGCGGTTGGCATCCGTGACATCGCGCCAGATCACGGCCCTCGAGGGAAACAATCCCTCCGGCGGGAAATCCTGCATGACCAGATACAGCGCCAGGGACACCAGTGCGACGAGAGCGATCAGCCAGCGCGGACCAAACAGCAAAGGCAGCACGATGAATCCGGCCAGCGCATATTCGGTGAGGACGTCGCCGTTCCAGATCAGGCAAAGGTGAATGATGCCGAACCCCAGCAGCACGGCGAGCCGGCGCAACAGCAGCGCGGTGCGGCGTCCGCTCTTGGCAAGCCGGTCGAACTGAATGGCAAGGCCGGCGCCGAACAGCAGCGAGAACAGCGCAAACGCCTTCAGCTCGATCGCCTGCGTCAGGATCATCTCAACGGCGCGATCGATGGGCGAGGCAAGCGTCTCCGGACCCAGAAACTGGTCGAAGATCGAAACGCGAAATTCCATCACGACGTTGATGGCCATCACGCCGAACAGGGCAATGCCCCTGAGCACGTCGATGGCGTCGATTCGATCCGAAGACGGCACCGGCGCTGGAGCTGCGGGACTGTCGGTGATCATGAGAGTCTCGCCGAATCCGATCTTGCGGCAGCTGCGCATGGCAGGGCGTGCAGTTGGAGACCAGGGTGCCGCCACATTCTCTGTCATTGCGAGCGCAGCGAAGCAATCCAGAATCTTTCCGCGGCGGCAGCCTGGATTGCTTCGTCGCAAGGGCTCCTCGCAATGACGACGTGGCGCGAGCGTCTGCGCCCCCCTACGACAACCGCATGTCCAGCAACCTGCGTCCTTCGCCCTTGAGCAGCTTCTTCACCGCGCTCGAGGCCACGACCTCGCCGTCATTGGCGTAGGCTTCGTGGTTCTTCTCGATGTCGTCGAGGCGGTAGAGGTAGTTGACCATCACGCCGGCGGATTCGCGCAGGCCTTTGGGCGAGAGGTCGCCGAGCCAGTTGATGCGCTCCAGCCGCGCGCCGTTGCCGAGATGGAAGCGGGCGACGGAATCGATCAGGCGGCCCTTCGGCGTGCGCGCCTTGAGGAAGTAGTGCGCGGCGAGCGGTTCGATCAGGCTGCGCAGCTGCGCGGTCGTCTCCGGATTCTCATACCATTTGGGATCGTCGAGGCGCTTGAGGATCTCGCGGTCCTCGTCCGACAGCGGCAAATCCTTGTCCTGCTTGATCCATTGCATGAAGCCCGGCACCGGCGACAACGTCACGAAAGTGTCGAGCTTCGGCGTTTCGCGGCGTAGCTCCTCGACCACCTGCTTGATCAGGAAGCTGCCGAAGGAGATGCCGCCGAGACCACGTTGGGTATTTGAGATCGAATAAAAGACGGCGGTGCGCGCCTTCTCGATCGGAAGATGCTGGCGATCGACCGCGAGCAGCGGCGCGATCGCGCCGGGAATGGTCTCGGTCAGCGCCACCTCGACGAAGATCAGGGGCTCGTCGACCATCGCGGGATGGAAAAAGGCATAACAGCGGCGATCGACTGGATCGATGCGGCGGCGCAGATCGTCCCAGTCTGAGATCTCGTGCACGGCTTCATAGCGGATGATCTTTTCGAGGATGTTGGCCGGGGTCGACCAGTCAATCCGGCGCAGCACGAGAAACCCCCTGTTGAACCAAGACGAGAGCAGATGCGAGACGTCGCGGTCGAGTGCCGCGAGATCGGTGTGTCCGTTCATCATGCCGAGCAGATCGGCCCGCATGGCAACGAGATCGCCGGTTCCTCCGGGCGCGCGGTTGAGCCGGCGGATCAGCTCCTGCCGCCGCGGCTCCGAGGCGAAATGCAGTGCGCTCGCGTCCTCATCGCTCGGCTGGGTGCGCCACTTTTCGATCGCCTTGGACAGGCGCTCCCGGTCCGGGCCGAAATCGCGCACCAGCCCTTCGAAGAAGGCGCGGCGGCCGGCCGTATCCAACTCCCCGTAGATGTCGAGCACCTCGCGCGCCATGGCGGTCCCGGAGGCCTCGCCGCGGCCCGACAGCAGCGCATCGCAGAGCGCGATCAGCCCGTCGGCATCCTGCTTGGCGTCAGTGGAATCCCCCCGGCGCAGCAGCGTGCGGCCGCGCTCGGAAATTGTGGCGAGCAGGTCGGAGAAGAAGGCATTGGCCATCTGGGCTTTTCGAATCCGGGTTTGTGCGGTGCGGAAGCTTACACGGGATTTAGGCGGAAGCCGATCACAATCAAGCGGAGGAAGTTGGATTAGGCGGTGCTATGCGCCCCAAGCACACCGTCATGCCCCGGCTTGACCGGGGCATCCAGTACGCCGCGCCTTCTCGGTTCTGGCCGCGCCGTCTCGGAGTACTGGATCGCCCGGTCAAGCCGGGCGATGACACCGAGTGTGAGGCGGCGACGCCACTGAGAGTGGAGCTGCTACCCTACTTCCCCGCAAACTCCGTCGGCGTCCGCCCCGTCACCTGACGGAACGCCGCCGAGAAGGCCGGCACGCTGGCATAACCCAGTTGGGTGGCGAGTTGCTTCACCGAGACATTCGCATCGATGGACAGCCGCTGGATGGCCGCCGCGATCCGCGCACGCTGGCACCAGCTCTTGAAGCTGAGCTGCGTCTCGCTCGAAAACAGCCGCGACAGCGTGCGCGCGGAGGTGCCGACCTCGCGCGCCAGCGTGTCGATGTCGTGCAGGGCTGTGGGATCGTCGAGCACGATCATCGCGGCGCGACGGCAGCGCGGTTCGTGCGGCAGCGGCACGAAGGTCGCGGAATCCTCGGCCTGGTGCAATTCCAGCATCACCAGGCGGACCAGCAGCTCGGTGCGCTCCTCGGTGTTGCGCGGATCGAACAGCGCCAGGATCGCCTGGTTGAGCAGCGGCGACACCCGCACCACGAATTCCCGGGTCAATCCCTCGTAGCGCTTTTCGCGCTTGAGCCAGGCGAGGTCGAAATACAGCGTGCGCATCTCGATGTCGGCGAGCAGGTCGATGGCATGCTCGAGCCCGGCCGGAACCCAGACCGCGCGGTCCGGCGGCACCAGCCAGCGCCCGCCGGGCGTCGCCACCTGCATCGTGCCCTTCGCCGCATAGATCAGCTGCGCTTCGCGATGCATGTGCAGATCGATCCGCATGCCCCTGGGGTAGTCGCGCGCGACCAGGTGCACGCCCGCGGGCGAGCGATGGTTGCTCTGGACCTCCCTCAGGATTGGCGTTTCCAAGACAGTCATTGGCAGCATCCCGTCATGCCAAGGACATATAACTCATTTCGGAGCAGGAGAGGATTCCGAATGAACAGCCCTGTCAGGGTCATCAGTTTCGTCAACGCCGGTCATTTCATCGACCATTATGCGATGCTCATTTTCGCCGCCGCCGTGATCATCATGGGGCCGGCGCTTGGCATGGCCTATTCGGAACTGCTGCCTTACGCGACCCCCGGTTTCATCGCCTTCGGCGCCGGCTCGCTGCTGACGGGCTGGCTCGGGGACCGCTGGAGCCGCCGCCACATGATGTTGATCTTCTTCGTCGGCATCGGCGCCTCCATGATCTCGGTCGGCTTCGTGCAGACGCCCGTGCAACTCGGCGCCGCGCTGCTCGCGATCGGCATCTTTGCCTCGATCTATCATCCTGTCGGCACGGCGATGATCGTGTCCTATGCCGAGAGGCTCGGCCGCGAGATGGGCATCAACGGTGTCTGGGGCAATCTCGGCGTCGCCTCGTCGGCGCTGGTCACCGGTGTGATCGGCCAGTATCTCGGCTGGCGTTTTGCGTTCATCATCCCCGGAATCGTCACCATCCTGATCGGCCTCGCCTTCGCGATGCTGGTCGTGCATGAGGACCGCAAGGGCAGCAAGCAGGCCGCGGCGCAGGCGCGGGTGGCAAAACAGGACATGTGGCGCGTGGTGCTCTCGCTGCTGATCGTCGTGATCGCGATCTCCACCACCTTCAACGCCGTCACCGTCGCGCTGCCGAAGCTGTTCGCGGAGCGGCTTGCCGATCTTACCAAAAGCCCCGCGCTGCTGGGCGTGATCGCCGCCTGCGTCTATGTGTTCGGCGCGATGACGCAATACACGATCGGCCGGCTGCTCGACCGCTATTCGCTGAAGACGGTGGCCTTGCCGCTGTCCTTCATGCTGGCGCCGTTCCTGTATCTGGCCGCGAGCCTGAACAATCTGCCGCTGATTGTTGTTTCGATCGGCATCGTCATGGGCGCGTTCGGGCAGGTCACGGTGAACGATGCCATGGTCGGCAAATACACCAGTGAGGAATGGCGCTCGCGCGCCTATGCCGTGCGGTACTTCATCGGCTTCACGGCGGCCGGCGCCTCGGTCGGCCTCGTCGCCTGGCTCTACGAGCAGGGCGGCTTCGTGACGATGCTGCACGCATTTGCCGGCCTGTGCCTGCTGGCGATTGCGGCGGCGATCATCCTGCCGCGCGAGATCCGAACGCCCGCTGCGGCGTGAGGGAAGGGCTAGGCGACTTCCCGCACCATCTCCTGCGGCGTGGCCAGGCATGATCTGACGCAGGCCTGCGCCAGCAGGTCGGTGGGATCAAGCAATGCCGCGCCGATATCGCCGTCGAAGGCGGCGAGGGCCAGGGGGATTTCCGTGCAGGCCATCGCAATGTGCGAGCAGCCCTTGGCTGCGAGCGCTTCTGCTTCCCGACCAAGGATGCCGGCCGCCTCGTCCGTAAGTCCTGCCTTGACGAGACGGATCGCGCGCATGACCTCGGCTTGCGCCTTCGCATCGGGCATCACGCAGACATAGCCGTGCTCGGTGAGACGCTGCTGGTAGATTCCGGCGTGGACCGTGCCGTCGGTCGCAAGCACGCCGAGGGTCGGGGTCGTCCGCTGCCGAGAAAGCGCATCGGCTACGGCATCAACGATGTGGAGGATCGGCACCGACGTCTCGGCCTGGAGCGCGCCGTGCCAATGATGCGCCGTGTTGCAGGGGATCGCGATGCGGGTCGCGCCTGACAGCTCGAGCCGGCGCAGGGCATTCAGCATGGCGGGAAAGGGATCGGAGCCCTGGCCGAGAATGGCGGCGGTGCGGTCGGGCACATCGGTCGCCGAACACACCACCATCTGGATGTGGTCCTGGTCGCGGGACGCGGGGGTGTTCCCGACGATCTTGCTCATGAAATCCACAGTCGCCATCGGGCCCATGCCGCCCAGAATGCCAAGCATCGAAGTCTCCTTGCCTGAGGCCATGGTGCATGGCTGCTTCGGCCAAATCCAATGCCTGTTCAGAACGGCGTATGCAGTTTCTACATAGTTTTGAGAGCGGCAGCCTGCGCGGCGTTCCAGACCTTTTCCACGATCGGCCTGGTTCGCCGTGCGCTGCGATAGAGCCGGACCTCCAGGGGAATCTCCGGCCCCACGATCGAGAGGGTGGCCTCATCCAGCTCCCGGGCCACCAGGCTGCGCGGCAGCCAGGCCAGGCCGTAGCCCTCCAGCGCCATGAACTTCAGCCCCTCGGCCATGGCATTCTCGTTGGTGTGAGTCACATGCGCGGGCGGTGAGCCGGCCTGGGCCTGGGCGAAGGTGGCGACCCGCCCCAGGAACGAGTTCGAGGCGTAGCTGAGCAGGGGCAGCGAAGCTGTGTCGTCTCCTGCTAACGCCGTGCTGCGGACGGCGACGAAACTGTCCATGCCGACGACGATATGCGGGTAGAGCTCCGGCTCCAGCAGGATCGGCACATTGGCGTGGTGGAAGGTGAGCAGGAAATCGTAGCTGCTCTCGACGAGCGCCTGCAGGCAACTGTGAAAATCGTCGGGCAGCAGGCGGCTGCCGATCGGCCCGACGTCCTTCTCGATGGTCCGGAACCAGCGCGGAAAGAAGTGCATCGACAGCGTGTGCAGCGCGGCGATCGAGACGACTTGCGTGCTCGGCCGCTTGCTCGCCTGAAGCGCGAGACGGCTCGCATGGAGCATGCGAACCGTTTCTTCCGCGGTCTCCAGGAGTTCGCGCCCTTCGGCGGTCAGCGTCGTCGGGTAGCTGCTGCGGTCGACAAGGGACACACCGAGCCAGAGCTCCAGCGCCTGGATTCGGCGACTGAACGCAGATTGCGTCACGTGCCGCTCATCGGCCGCGCGTGAGAAGCTGCGGGTCCGCGCCAGGCTGAGAAAATCCTCCAGCCATTTCAATTCCATCGTGTCTGCTCCGGTGTTCGCCCTGGCGAAGATGCCCCGATCCTCAGGGGAAATCTATGCAAAATCGGAATAGAGCTTGCCGGCATAACATTGGACGGCCCGCCGTCGTCAGGCGCATGCATCGCCCCCGCAACGCCAAGCCTCCGCGCGAGGCTCACGGCCACGATCACTGTCTCCGGACAACGGAGCTGACGAGCGGGAGATGACATGCGGACGGAACATGATCTGCTTGGTGATCGCGAGGTGCCTCGTGAGGCCTATTACGGCGTCCACACCATGCGCGCCGTCGAGAATTTTCCGATCTCAGGGATCGCGATCTCGGCCTATCCCGAGCTGATCGGTGCGCTCGCTGCCATCAAGCAGGCGGCAGCCCTGTCCAACATGGAGCTCGGTCTTCTCGACCAGCGACGCGGGCGGGCCATCGTCGCGGCGTGCGAGGAGTTGCGCGCCGGCCGGCTTCACGACCAGTTCGTCGTTGACGTCATCCAGGGCGGCGCCGGCACCTCCACCAACATGAACGCCAATGAGGTGATCGCGAACCGGGCCCTGGAGATTCTCGGCCATGCCAGGGGCGAGTACGCCGCGTTGCATCCGAACGAACACGTCAACATGAGCCAAAGCACCAACGACGTGTACCCCACGGCGCTGAAGATCGCGACCTCGCATGGCTTGCAGACTCTCGTGAAGGCGATGGACGTCCTGCGCCTCGCCTTCGCCGGCAAGGCCGCAGAATTCAAGGACGTGTTGAAGATGGGTCGGACCCAGTTGCAGGACGCGGTGCCGATGACGCTGGGGCAGGAGTTCAACACCTACGCCGTCATGATCGGCGAGGATCAGGAGCGGCTCCGCGAAGCGGGACGCCTGATCCACGAGATCAACATGGGCGCAACCGCTATCGGCACCGGCATCAACGCCCACCCGGACTATGCGCGTCTCGTCTGCCGTTACCTGAATGCGATCACGGGATTGCCGCTGGTGACCGCGCCTGATCTGGTCGAGGCGACGCAGGATTGCGGTGCGTTCGTTCAGATCTCGGGCGTGCTGAAGCGCGTCGCGGTCAAGATCTCAAAAATCTGCAACGACCTCCGGTTGCTTTCGAGCGGGCCGCGGGCCGGGTTCGGCGAGATCAATTTGCCGGCGGTCCAGGCCGGCTCCTCGATCATGCCCGGCAAGGTCAATCCTGTCATTCCGGAGGTCGTTAACCAGGTCGCCTTCGAAGTGATCGGCAACGACGTCACGGTGACCATGGCCGCCGAAGCCGGCCAGTTGCAGCTCAATGCGTTCGAGCCGATCATTGCGCACAGCCTGTTCAAGAGCATCAGTCATCTCAGTCAGGCGTGCCTGACGCTGGAGCGCGGCTGCGTCACAGGCATCACCGCCAACCGCGACCGTCTCAGGGCCGATGTCGAGAACTCGATCGGCCTCGTGACGGCACTCAATCCTTACATCGGTTATGCGGCCGCGACGGCGGTCGCCGTGGAGGCGCATGCGTCCGGCCGCGGCGTTGCCGAGCTCGTGCGCGAACGGGGCCTGCTCACCGAGGCCACGCTTGCGGCGATCCTGAAGCCCGAGATGCTGACGCGGCCGCAAAGCCTTGCCGCCGCGGACCAGGACGGCCGCCAGCCACAGCCGATTTGCTGAAGCCATCACGCAACAGCGTCAGCACGCCGATTGGGTCGCCGCGCGTGGCCCAACATGATCAGACGCACCCAAGGGAGGAGATGAGAAATGACAGTGAATGCCGACAATTCACCGGCGCGATCCAACCGCCTGACCAACGCTCTCGTGGTCAGCCTTCTGCTCGGCATCCTGGCGGGCTACGCCTGCCACGAGCTGGCGCCGACGCCGGAGACCGCGAAGAACATTGCGGGCTATTTCTCTATTGTCACCGACGTGTTCCTGCGCATGATCAAGATGATCATTGCGCCGCTGGTGTTCGCCACGATCGTGTCGGGGATTACCAGCCTCGGCTCCGAAGGCGGAGCGGTCGGCCGCATTGCTGCGAGATCCATGGGCTGGTTTGTCTCGGCCTCGCTCGTTTCTCTTGGTCTCGGCATGGTCTTTGCGAACCTGTTCGCGCCGGGGCGGGGTTTGCAGCTGCCGCTTCCTAATGTAGATGCTTCCACCACGTTGCAGACCGCCGGCTTCAATCTGAAGGACTTCATCACCCACGTCTTTCCGACCAGCATCGCCCAGGCCATGTCGACGAACGAGATCCTGCAGATCCTCGTCTTCGCGGTGTTCTTCGGGCTCGCGCTCAGCCGGCTGAAGACGAGCCATGCCAGGACCATCGCGTCGTCGATCGACGAGCTGGTCCACATCATGCTGCAGATCACGAACTTCGTGATGAAGTTCGCGCCGCTCGGCGTGTTTGCGGCCATTGCGGCTGTCATCACCACGCAGGGGCTTGGCGTGCTCCTGACCTACGGCAAGTTCATCGCGACGTTCTATTTCAGCCTGGCTGTGCTCTGGACTGTCCTTGTTCTCGTTGGCCTGCTGGCGCTCGGCCGGCCCGTCCTTCAACTCCTCGGCCTCTTGCGTCAGCCGATGCTGCTCGCCTTCTCGACCGCAAGCAGCGAGGCCGCGTACCCCAAGATGATCGAGCAATTGACGAAGTTCGGCGTCAGCGAGCGCATCTCGGGCTTCGTGCTGCCGCTGGGCTATTCGTTCAACCTCGACGGTTCGATGATGTACCAGGCCTTCGCGGCCCTGTTCATCGCCCAGGCCTACGGCATCGAGCTCAGCTTCACGCAGCAGCTTGTCATGCTGCTGGTGATGATGGTGACCAGCAAGGGGATCGCCGGCGTGCCGCGCGCCGGGCTCGTGGTCGTTGCCGCGACCCTGCCGATGTTCAATCTGCCGGTGGGCGGCATGCTTCTCGTGATGGGCATCGACCAGTTCCTGGACATGGGCCGGACCATGACCAACGTCATCGGCAACGGCATTGCGACGGCCGCCGTGGCGAGGTGGGAAGACAAGCGTGGTCTGGTCGAAGAGGGAGTGTCCGAGACCGTAGTGCCAGCCGTCGTCGTCGCCGGTGCGGCGGGCGGATGAGCCGGTTGGTCCGCCCGCTCTCGAGAAAACTCTGCGCGTGATTCAAAGGCCCCGGGAGATGTCCCGGGGCCTCAGGCCGGTGAAAGGCTGCGCGCTCAATGTTTCGGGCTGCGGCCGCGGATGTGGTCAAAGCCCTGCTTGATTGCGGCGAAGCGCGCTTCGACGAACGGCTCGAATTCGAGGTCGGTGAAGATATATGGCCAGTCGTTTTCGACGCCTTCGCGGACGAGCTCACCGACATAGAGGGGATCAATGCCCTGAGAGACGCGTTCACGGATCATATTGATCTGCTCGGCACGCGGGCCCGAAGTCGGCATGGCAGGGACTCCCTCCTCGAAGCGTTTGGGGACATTGCGCCTTGAGTTCACGATTTGAGTGCGGATGAACCCGGGACACAGCACGGATACGCCAATCCCGCGCGGGGCGAGTTCAAGCCGCAGGCCCTCGGACAGCGCGACCACACCATATTTTGAAACGTTGTATGCATTGCTCGCCCCTGAAATCAGGCCGGCGATCGAGGCTGTAGAGACGATGTGTCCACCCTCGCCATGTTGCTCGATCAACGGCCCGAAGATCTCGATCCCCCAAATGGTCGCCATCAAATTGACGCCCAGGGTCCAATTCCACGACGCCTCGGTCCAGGTGCCATAGGGCCCGCCGCCGCCGACACCTGCATTGTTGACGAGGATATGCACCTTGCCGTAGCGGGCGGTCGTGGCTTCAGCGGCCGCCACGAGCTCGGCTTTGAGTGAGACGTCGGCCTTCACGCCCTCGACATCGGCGTTGGTGAGCTTCAGTTGCTTGAGCGCCGCGGACAGCGCCTCTTCTTCAATGTCGCAAAGCATCACTTTCGCCCCCGCCTGGGCGAAAGCGGTCGCGATCCCCAGGCCAATGCCTGACGCCGCACCGGTCACGAACGCAGTCTTTCCAGCGAGTTCTTTCACGCGCATTCTCCTCCGGCAAACCAAGACTCTTGCAACACAACGTCAAGTGTCGCCGAACGGCATATGATCGCACTTTCGAGCGATTTGGAAGCCTGTCGAATGTCCGCGTCTGGCCCTCCACGTCAGTTGCTGGGCCGACGAGGGTTCGAAAGCGCAGCGGACGTGGTCTATTCATGAACCATCACTATTGCCGCCATGCACCGCTAACGGCGCAGGCTGTGCCGGCAGTTGCGGTCGCTCGTGCGGCTGGCGGATAGGCTGCTAGCAAGGGCGCATACTCATAAACCTAGGATGTCCGCTAATTCCCCAACAGCGGCACAGGAGCAGACATTGCAGGAGGTCCGAGAAGGGCCAAAGGACTAAACCGCTCGCGCGGTAGGGGCCGGCAGCCGGCAGCACGGCTGAGAGGATAGCGCAACGAGGCGTCCTGTCTT
>NZ_LBJX01000103.1:0-689326 GCF_028128895.1 Bradyrhizobium sp. CCBAU 11434 | reverse complement strand
TATCCGGCAGAGCGGGACCAAGATGGCCGACTTGATCCACTGGATGACAAGGATAGGCATGCGGTGCACGCTCTGTTTGAGCTCATGCACAGAGCCTGTGTTGACATAAATGACCAATTTCAGGTCATCATCTTAGACCATGCCCACCTGGATGACGACTGGTTCGAAAGCGCGATTGTAGAAGAGTGGCGGCACGGAAAGTTCTTGGTTCCTCCCGCGTGGGACAGTCGCGCGGCAAGCGGTCGATAGCTCAATCGTGCTGTAGGCCAGTATATGTTTTTGGCTAACTATAGCATTGTACCACGCTCGACATCGTCGGTGTTAGATTCCGGCAAGTTTGTATCATTTTCAACGACAGATACGGGACGCATGAAAGGGGCCGTGCCGCCGGCTTCGAATTCTTCCATGGAGGCAAGGCGTCTTTCCTCCGCCATCGCGAGCATTTTCTTAGCGTGTTCAAGTTTCTCTTGTGGCATGTCACCGAAGAACACTTCACCATAGTTTTTGATCAACTGGCTCTCAACGCCGACAAATGAGAAATCGGTATGCCAACCTTGACGCAGAAAGAGGGCCAACAAATCAGCGCAGTTCGGTGGGATGTTTTTCCCTTTCAAAAATTGACCGTAAAGCCACAGTGAGACGTCGGCGATTTGAATGCCAACACTAGCTTCATCCTTCTTCATCTCGAAGCGGCTGCCCGGCGTCCATTGAAGGCTGTAGCTTTCGCCTGCCCATTCAATAACGTCTGGAGATGCATTTGAGAAAAGCTCGTGCCAAGACTCAAGCGTGCCTTTGAATTCACTTTGCTCGTCGTGGACAATCGCGGCGACTTTCTTCTTCCAGGTCTGAGAGACTCCGTGAAGCCCTTGCAAGAGATTGGCGAAAGCTACTAGGTTTGGGAGATGTCCTTTCTTTGCAACCCTTTGCTCGGTCGCAAATTGAATGCATTCAGGATGCTTGATTACCCAATCCAATCCGTTTGTTAGGACTTCGCGCGACCGCTGGTCTGGCAAAAGATGTAGCCGCTGCTTAAGGGCCTCGCAGATTGGAGGGAGCGCTTTCCGGGCATCCGCTTCCCCCAAGGTCAGTAGCGCATCCCAGAATTTGCGAGCGATATCCTCATCAATTACTGCGCTTAGCTTGAACGCGAGCATAATCTTTAGCGGTCGGAAATTGTAGAGATGCCAAGCTACCGCCGCGTTTTCTCCAGAATCGAACAGCACGTCGAACATCTTTGTGGCGAGAAGGTATTTCTTTTCGACGCGCGAAACGAAGAAGCGTGGTTCCGCGCCAAGTAGTAACTCATGCAGATCAGCCGCGATGACCTCGAGTCTGCCTAGGCCTAGTTTGTTTGCGTGAATTGCAGTCTCGCCCAGCTTTCCTGCGATCGCGCAAACTCGATCCGTATAGCGGAGATCAAAGTCGCCTTTGGAAATAAGTGCGCCAGCGAAATAGTCGGGTTGTGCCGGATCAAAAATGTTCTTGCCCGTGTTCCCGGATTCATCGACGTATGTGTAAATCGGAATCTTTGACGCGCCCATTGCTCCTCCCGCTTCGGTGGCTATGTCGCCATCTTTGTCTCTGCAATGTGGGGTTGCAGTTACCTGTCGCCAAGAGAGTCAGAAGCGTCGTAAGTGTCATTTTCTTGCTTCCGCCAAACAAAAACGGCCGGATCTTTCGATCCGGCCGCAACGCAAAACTCTACTCGGCTAAGCCTACGCCACGCGACGCAACTTAGCCCCCGCCCAACTCTGAAACTTGCTTAGCCGGCCTTCTTCTCCGGCGCAGGCGTCGGGCCGACCTTCTTCTGGATGGCGCGCTTCAGCTCGAGGGCGCGCGGCGACAGGGCGTCGGCCTTGGCCTTGAGCAGGAAGGCGTCGAGGCCGCCATTGTGGTCGACGCTCTTCACCGCGTTGGTGGAGACGCGCAGGCGCACGTTGCGCTCCAGGGCTTCGCTGATGAAGGTCACGTTGACCAGGTTCGGCAGGAAGCGGCGCTTGGTCTTGATGTTCGAGTGGCTGACCTTGTGGCCGACGAGGGGGCCCTTGGCCGTCAGTTCGCAGCGGCGAGACATGGCAAAAATCCTTCCGTCTAAACCCCCAATGATTGCGGCCGCCATTCGGGGCGCCACGGGGGCAAATTCTCTGTCCTTGCAGGGAGCGGGCGGACGTATAGGGGGTGAGGGCCGGGACGTCAAGGTTTTGGGCGGGGATAGTGCCCCGAAACAGCTGTCATCGCCCGGCTCGACCGGGCGATCCAGTATTCCAGAGGCCGGCGTTTGAGAGCCTGGCCTCACCAGATCCGTCTCGGCGTACTGGATACCCCGCCTTCGCGGGGTATGACAGCGGAATGGGCGGGGGGAGGTGTGCGTCCCTGACGCATCGCTAATCACCAAAACGGCAATGTTTAAAACGCCTTACCATCACATAAAGGGCGCAATCGCCGCCGAATAGTCCGGTGAGTTCCCGGTCTATGTCCCCAAGGACACATTGCTTGCGGCCGTAACAGGCTTAAGTAACAACCTCGCTTCCCCGATTGGATCGCCTCGTGCACACGCTTCCCCTCTCATCGCCCCGGCTGCGGTCGGCCGGCAAGCTGGCCTTGGCCGCTGTCGCCGGGCTGGCTTTGGCGTGGGCGGCGGAGCCGGCGGCGGCGCAGGGCAAGCTCGAAGCGCAATATGAGGCGAGCCTATCAGGCATTCCGGTCGGCCGCGGCGCCTGGAACATCGATATCCAGGACGACGTATTCTCGGCCGCGGCCTCCGGCGGCACCACCGGCATCCTGAAATCCTTCGCGGGCGGGTCCGGCACCGGCGCCTCGCAGGGCCGCGTCGTCAATGGTGCGCTGGTTGCCACGGCCTACCAGGCCTCCACCACCACCTCGAAGAAGACCGAAGAGATCCACATCACCCTCGACAAGGGCAATGTGAAGGATTTCGGCATCATTCCGGAGCCGCCCGTCGATGCCGACCGCATCGTCGTCACTGACGCGCATCGCCGCGGCGTGTTCGATCCGATGACGGCCTCGCTGGTGCGGGTGCCCGGCACTGGCGATCCCCTGTCGCCGGAAGCCTGCCACGGCTCGGCGCCGGTGTTCGACGGCCGCATGCGCTACGAGCTCAAGCTCGATTTCAAGCGCATGGAGACGGTGAAGGCGGAGAAGGGCTATCACGGCCCGGTCGTGGTCTGCGCGCTCTATTTCGTGCCCGTGGCCGGCTACATCCCCGACCGCCCCGTCATCAAATATCTCGCCGCCCAGCGCAACATCGAGATCGCGCTCGCGCCCGTCGC
This sequence comes from Bradyrhizobium sp. CCBAU 11434, assembly GCF_028128895.1. NCBI lineage: Bacteria > Pseudomonadati > Pseudomonadota > Alphaproteobacteria > Hyphomicrobiales > Nitrobacteraceae > Bradyrhizobium > Bradyrhizobium sp. CCBAU 11434. Next base: position 686,036 of record NZ_LBJX01000103.1, on the reverse strand, counting down.
GGGCACCCGGGTCCTGGTTCCGTTCTGGCTGAAGATTCCGACGCCCCTGGGGCCGGCGATGCTGGAAGCCACCAGCTTCATCACCACGGCCCAGCCGCCGCGGGTAGCGAAGACGCAGTAAGGCTGCTGCGCGCCCCACCAACAGCCGTCATTCCGGGGCGCGCCTCTTTGGCGCGAACCCGGAATCCATCGCTCCGCGGCGACTGTCTCACGATGGATTCCGGGCTCGTCGCTGCGCGACGCCCCGGAATGACTGATATCAATGACTTACCTACTGTGCATGGGGTTGTTTTGATTACATGCGACGCAGCGCCACCATTCGCCGGGAATCCATTTGACTCCGTCCCGATTCTGATTCGACTCCGCGCCATCCCCAACTTAAGGAAATCCGACACCAAATCGTCGCTTGTGCGGCACCCCAAAACTCCATCTAGTGCACACGCAAAACGAGTCCCACGACACCTTGCGTGAACGGAACAGGACTCCGAGGGGAGTCAGCGATTCGGCCGCGATTCGTTCTAGAGTCGTTCCGAAGCTTAAAGGATGAGGAAAAAGCGTCGCAAAGTGAGACAGTTGCGCGAGGTTTGGGGAAGCTGCTCCCACACACCAGGTGTCATCGCCCGGCTTGACCGGGCGATCCAGTACGCCGAGGCGGTTGTGGTTGAGCGGATGGGCCGCGGCGTACTGGATGCCCCGGTCAAGCCGGGGCATGACAGTCGTATGCTTGGCCACGTGCAGCATTCGGAGACATAGCCGACACCTCAGCACCACCCCGCCCCATCAAGCCCTGACATTCGCCCAATCAGCCATTACCTAATCCGGCAGACATGGCCTTTCCTCCCTCCTCCTTTGCTTCCGAGCGCGTGCCCGGCGCTGGCGTCACTGCGGTGCTCGGGCCGACCAACACCGGCAAGACCCATCTCGCCATCGAACGGATGCTCGCGCATTCCTCGGGGCTGATCGGCCTGCCGCTGCGCCTGCTCGCGCGCGAGGTCTATAACAAGATCGTCGCCCGCGTCGGCCCCGAGGCTGTCGCGCTTGTCACGGGCGAGGAGAAGATCAAGCCGAAGAGCCCGCGCTATTGGGTGTCGACCGTCGAGGCGATGCCGCGCGATTTGGATGTCTCCTTCCTCGCCGTCGACGAGATCCAGATCGCCTCCGACCTCGAACGCGGCCACGTCTTCACCGACCGCATCCTCAATCGCCGCGGCCGCGACGAGACGCTGCTGCTGGGTGCTGCGACGATGCGCCCGATCATCGAGCGGCTGTTGCCCGGCGTCTCCATGATCACGCGGCCGCGCCTGTCGCAGCTGGAATTCGCCGGCGACCGCAAGATCACGCGCCAGCCGCGCCGCACCGCCATCGTCGCCTTCTCCGCCGACGAGGTCTACGCCATCGCCGAGCTGATCAAGCGCCAGCACGGCGGCGCCGCCGTGGTGCTGGGCTCGCTCTCGCCGCGCACACGCAATGCGCAGGTCGAGATGTTCCAGAACGGCGACGTCGATTATCTCGTCGCCACCGACGCCGTCGGCATGGGCCTCAATCTCGACGTCGACCACGTCGCCTTCGCCTCCGACCGCAAGTTCGACGGCTTTCAGTTCCGAAGGCTGACGCCGGCCGAGTTCGCGCAAGTCGCCGGCCGCGCCGGCCGTGCCACGCGCAACGGCACGTTCGGTACGACGGGCCGCTGCGGCCCGTTCGAGCCCGAGCTCGTGAACGCGCTCCAGAACCACATCTTCGATCCCGTGAAGATGCTGCAATGGCGCAACTCGAAGCTGGATTTCTCCTCCCTCGGCGCGCTCCAGGTCTCGCTGAACCTCGCCCCCGGCCACGAGACGCTGACGCGGGCGCCGATCGCCGAGGACATGCGCGTGCTCGACCACGCCGCCCGCGACGTCGAGGTGCGCGATATCGCGCACGGCAAGGCCGCCGTCGAGCGGCTGTGGGAGGCCTGCCAGGTCCCGGACTACCGGAAACTGTCGCCGGCCGCCCATGCCGAGCTGGTGACGACGCTCTACGGCTTCCTGATGCGGAAGGGCTGTATCCCCGATTCCTGGTTCGCGGCCCAAATCGACCAGGCCGACCGTATCGACGGCGACATCGACACGCTGTCGGCCAGAATCGCGCAGATCCGCACCTGGACCTTCGTCGCCAACCGCCCGGACTGGCTGAAAGACCCCGAACGCTGGCAGGGGACCGCGCGCGAGGTCGAAAATAAATTATCGGATGCGCTCCACGAACGCTTGACTGAGCGTTTCGTTGATCGCCGGACCAGTGTATTGATGCGCCGCCTGCGGGAGAACACGAGCTTGAATACGGAAATCGGCAAGACCGGCGAAGTTATCGTCGAAGGCCATGTCATCGGCCGCCTCGATGGCTTCACCTTTGCACCGGATGCGGCGGAAGCCGGCTCCGATGCGAAAGCCTTGCAGGCTGCCGCGCAAGCGGTGCTCGCCGGCGAGATCAATGCGCGCGCCGAAAAACTGGGCAACGCGCCGGACGACCAGTTCGTGCTGACCTCCGACGGCACCATCCGCTGGACCGGCGATGCTGTCGCGCGGCTGACGGCCGCAGAGGAGGCGCTGCATCCGCGCATCCGCATCATCTCGGATGAGCGCCTGACGGGCGCGCCCCGCGACAAGGTGCAGGCGCGGCTCGACCTCTGGCTCAAGACGCATATCGAAAAGCTGCTCGGGCCGATGTTCGAGCTGTCGAAGGCCGAAGACGTCACCGGTATCGCCCGCGGCATCGCCTATCAGCTGGTCGAGGCGCTCGGCGTGCTCGAGCGTCCGAAGATCGCCAACGAGCTGAAGGATCTCGACCAGCCCTCGCGCGCGACGCTGCGTAAGTACGGCGTCCGTTTCGGCGCCTATCACATCTATTTCCCCGGCATCCTCAAGCCCGCCGCGCGTGCGCTCGCTGCGCTCTTGTGGGCGCTGAAACAGGACAATGTCGATCTCTCGGCGCTGTCGGGCGCCCAGCATCTGGCTTCATCCGGCCGTACTTCGTTCCCGGTCGACAAGAGCTTGCCGCGCGACGCCTATCGCGTGCTCGGCTACAAGCAGGCCGGCGAGCGCGCTGTCCGCGTCGACATTCTGGAGCGCCTTGCGGACCTGATCCGTCCGGCACTCGCCTGGCGCGAGAATTCGCCGGGCGAAAAGCCCGGCGGCGCATTCGATGGCCGCGGCTTTGTGGTGACGCAGGCGATGACCTCGCTCACCGGCTCGGCGGGTGAGGATTTTGCTTCCGTGCTGCGCGCGCTCGGCTATCGCATGGAAAAGCGCGCGCCGCTGCCGCCGAAGCCGGCCGCGCCTGTTGCTGCGGAAACGCCGGCGGCTGAGGCCTCCACCGAGGCGCCTGCGACCGAAGAGGCGGCTCCGCCCGCGGATGCTGCGATCGAGGCCGTCACCGTCGAAGACGCGCCCGGCATGGAGCAGCATGACGAGCCCGCGCACGAAGGGCCGGCGCTCGAAGCCTCGCCCGAAGCGCCCGTCACACCAGAAGATGCGCCCGGCATCGCGCCGCCGGCGGAAGAGACCGCTGCACCGGCAGAGGCTGCCGCAGAAACCGCTCCCGCCGAGACCGCCGCAACGGAAGCCGCCGCATCTCCCGACGCTGCCGCGCCTGTCGAGGCGGCGCCGGCTGAAGCTGTCGCTGCGCCCGCCGAGCCCGAGCTCGTCGAAGTCTGGCGTCCCGGTGGCCGTCACGAGGATCGCAAGCCGCGTCACGAGCGTCATCGCCATCAGCGTCACCACAATCAGCGGCCGCAGCACGCGACCGCTGAGGCTGGTGCTGAAGGCGCCACGGCCGCGCCGGGCGAAGCCGCCGAAGGCGCGAAGCCGGGTGAGCGTCGTCACGGTGGTCATCGTCGCGACGGCGGCAGGGACTTCCGCAAGCCGCGCGAAGGTGGCGCCGAGGGCGCACCGCGTCAGGAAGGGCGCGACGACAGGAATCGCAGCTTCCAGGGTAAGGACCGCGACAAGGATCGCGATCGCAACCGCGACAACAAGAAGTTCGGCGGCGATCGTGACAAGGGCCGCGACAATCGTGGCCGTGACCGCGACAAGGGACGTGACCGCAGGGACCGCGAGTCCGGTCCGTCGCTGCGCCCCTACGCCTCGAGCGCTGCCCCGCGGGAGCGCGATCGTCCCGCCGACCCGAACTCGCCTTTCGCCAAGCTCGCTGCGCTGAAAGAGCAGCTTTCCGGTCGCAAGGAGTGATCCACGACCGAGCGGCAGCGCCTCGACAAATGGCTGTGGCACGCGCGGGTGGTGAAGGCGCGGACCTCGGCGGCTGAGCTCGTCGAGTCCGGCCACGTCCGCATCAATGGCACGCGCGAGACATCGCCCGGCCATGCGATCAAGATCGGCGACGTCATCACCGTCGCACTCGATCGCACCGTGCGCGTGCTGAAGGTGACCGGCTTCAACGAGCGCCGCGGCGACGCCGCCTCGGCGCGCGTGCTTTACGAGGAGCTCGGCGACGTAAAGCGCAATTAATTGCGCTCATCGTTCATTTCTTGGTCGATCAACCACATAAAGCCGTCATGATCGGAGCTTCCCGACCTTGCAGCGCGGGGCCATCCGCGCTACGCAAGCCGCGACTTTTAAGAGAGCTTTTCGGAGCGTTGGATGACTTACGTCGTCACTGAAAACTGCATCAAGTGCAAGTACACCGACTGCGTCGAGGTCTGCCCCGTCGACTGTTTCTACGAGGGCGAGAACATGCTGGTCATCCATCCCGACGAATGCATCGATTGCGGCGTGTGCGAGCCGGAATGTCCGGCGGACGCCATCAAGCCGGACACCGAGCCGGGTCTGGAAAAGTGGCTCGAGGTGAACTCCGAATACGCCAAGAGCTGGCCGAACATCACCCAGAAGAAAGAATCACCTGCCGACGCCGAGGAGTTCGACGGGCAGGCGGGCAAGTTCGAGAAATATTTTTCTAAGAACCCCGGCTCCGGAGACTAAAATCCGGCGCAAACTTAACCCTAATACCTTCGTCAGCGCCGAAAACCAGCCCCCAAGACCCCTAAATCATTGATTTTTGCGGGAAATGTGCTATATTGGGCACATTAAGCCGAACCCCGTCAGCCCCGTTGGCCCCTCTGGGTTCCCGTGAAACCAAATGTCGAAACAGGGGCGTGGCAGTTTCCGCGCGCAGGCTGTGTCACAGAAAACGCGTAAAAAGAGTACTTCAGCGAGGGCTTCCCATAAGGAGGCCAAAAAAGTCGCCGCGGCCAGCCGTAGCGCATCCAAGGGTCGGACCGCGACTAAGGCGCCGGCTGCAAAGTCCTCGAAGAAAAGAAGTGCAATGCCTAACAAGACTGCCAAACCGGCCGCGAAAGCGACCGTTGCCAAGCCTGCTGCTGCCAAGCCTGCTGTTGCCAAGGCTCCCGCTGCCAAGCCCGTTGCTCCGAAGGCTCCTGTTGCTGCCGCCCCTGCCAAGGCCCCCGTTGCTGCTGCCAAGCCGGCCGTGAAGGCTGCTGCACCTGCGCCGAAGGTCGAGGAAAAGAAGGTCGTGACCCAGCGTCAGGGCTTCAAGGCCAATGAATTCGTCGTCTATCCCGCTCACGGCGTCGGCCAGATCCTGGCCATCGAGGAGCAGGAGATCGCCGGTGCGAAGCTCGAGCTGTTCGTCATCAACTTCATCAAGGACAAGATGACGCTGCGCGTTCCGACCGCCAAGGTCGCCAATGTCGGCATGCGCAAGCTGTCCGAGCCGGCGCTGGTGAAGAAGGCGCTGGAGACCCTCAAGGGCCGCGCCCGCGTCAAGCGCACCATGTGGTCGCGCCGCGCCCAGGAATACGAAGCGAAGATCAACTCGGGCGACATCGTCGCGATCGCGGAAGTCGTGCGCGACCTCTATCGCTCGGAGTCGCAGCCGGAGCAGTCCTATAGCGAACGCCAGCTCTATGAAGCGGCGCTCGATCGCCTCTCCCGCGAGATCGCGGTGGTGCAGCACTCGACCGAGACCGAAGCGGTCAAGGAAATCGAGGCCCAGCTCGCCAAGAGCCCGCGCCGTGCCAATGCCAAGGCGGAAGCCGCCGATGGCGAAGGCGAGGCGGATGCCGAGGGCGATACCGACGATACCGATGGCGACGACACCACGGTCGCCGACGAGGCCGCGTAAGCATCTCGTCGCATCGATCGCAACAGATCAAAAGCCCGGCCGCTCGGCCGGGCTTTTTGTTTGGGTGCGTGATCCAACGGCGGCCGAGCCTCGCCTTGGTCACGCCCGCGGCTGGGTCCAGATCGCGATCGGCCGCTCGAGCCCGCGGATCGCCTGGGGATCGCGGGCGATCAACGATGCAAAGGCGTCGGCGGTGCTACCGAGCTCCAGCTTGGCGCGACTGACGAGGTCGTTGCTCGCCACCAGCGCGCAGTCGAGCTCGCGCGTCAGCCCCTCCAGTCGGCTTGCGGCATTGACGGTCGCACCGATCACGGCAAATTCCAGACAGGTGTGCCCGATATCGCCGAGCACCACCGGTCCGTAATGCAGGCCGAAGCTGACACGCATTGGCGGCTCACCCGATGCCGTTCGCTGCGCGCTCCATCGGTCCGCTGCCGCGATCATGGCCTGGGCACAGCGCAACGCGTTGCTGGCGTCGCGCGGGCCTGCGAAGGGGGTGCCGAATGTCGCCATCAGTCCATCGCCCAGATATTTGTCCAGCGTGCCCTCGTGGCGGAAAACCTCCTGCTCCATCAATCCGTGGAACTCGCGCAACGTCCGCACCACTTCGTCCGGAGAGCGCACATCGGCAAAGGCCGTGAAGCCGACGATGTCCACGAACAGCACCGCGATGTCCTGGGTGCGCACCTGCTTCAACGGCTCGTCGTGCTTCGATAATTCCGTGACGACATTGGGCGAGAAGTAGCGCGCAAGGTTGCCGCGTTCCCGCTCCACCGCGGCGTGTCTGATCAATAGATCATTGCTGCGGCGAACCGCGAGCGCCAGCGTTACGGCCACGATCAGGAAGACGACGATTTCCTGGATGCGGAGGCCGAATCCGATCGCAGTGGGTGAGATCAGCGCGAGCAGCCTGTGATCGCCGCCCACCGCCTCTGCAATGCGGGCGGTCAGCGCGGGATCGCGATCAGGTTGCCACCACACCCAGGCCGCGCCGATCGTCCAAAGCGCTGCCGTCCATGTTCCGACTGCAACCACGGTTCGCCAGGAATAGGCCAGCGTGGCGCCCGCGAGCAGCACGAAGAAGTAGATGAAGTTGCCGAAATGGTATTGCATCGCCACCGGCCAGTGCGTCGTGCCGAAGGGGTTCGGGACGACGATGACGAATGTGAGCAGCGCCAGATCGCAGAACAGAAGCGCCAATTCCGATCGCGATACGCCGACCCGCCCGACCCTGACCTGCGCCCAGCCGATCAGCGCGAACAGGCTGAGCAACGCCACGTAATAGAGCTGGTCCCATGCCGGGTTGATGGCTAGCAGCAGGCAGGCGATGACGGAGAGCGCGACATAGCGCGCCCGCACGGCCAGTTGCAGGCCCTCCCTCTTGCCGGCCTCGAGCGCTGCCTGTGCAAACTGAACGGTTTCGGTGTCGCGCTGACTGCGCGCAAGCGACGGCGCGGCGGACGAGCCGAGGCGCTCGACGAGCATTGTCACGGGGCGGTCTCCTCGCTTGGGCCGTTGCAGCACAGCGGCGGCCGTCAGCCACCGCATCGGGCACTCTAGTGATGCATGGCCGCGAGGTCATCAGCTCGCGCGAGTGTTTTCCTCCCCGCGCGGCGAACCGCTCACTTCACCGGCCGCTTCTCGAGCTTCCTCGCCAGCGTGCGCCGGTGCATGCCCAGGCGCCTTGCCGCTTCCGAGATGTTGAAATCCGTCTCGATCAGCGTCTGGTGGATCCGCTCCCATTCCAGCGTCTTGATCGAGGTCGGCCGCACGTCCAGCGCGACCTCGGCGTTGCCTTCGGCCTTGGTGAAGGCGGCTTCGATGTCGTCGGTGTTGGAGGGCTTTGCGAGGTAATGGCAGGCGCCAAGCTTGATGGCCTCGACGGCGGTCGAGATGCTGGCGAAGCCCGTCAGCACCACGATCAGCATCTCCTCATCGTGGGTATGCAGCAGCTCGACGCAGGCAAGCCCAGAGGCACCGCCGAGCTTGAGGTCGACCACGGCGTAGCCGAACGATCGGTCCTCAAGAACCTTCCGGACGTCCTCGATCGAAGCAGCGAGCACGACCTCGTAGCCGCGGCGCTCGAACGAGCGCTTCAGCGTGCGCGCAAAGCCTTCGTCGTCCTCGACGACGATGAGCGAACGGTCAGGCGTCAAAGCTGCCTCCGATCGCGAGCGTGGCGAGCGGCAGGGTCAGGCGTACGGTGGCGCCACGTTTCCTGTGGTTCTCCGCGGTCACGCTGCCCCCCAGCTTACGCACCACGTTGACCACCAGGAACAGGCCGAGCCCGCCGCCGGCGCGGCCCTTGCTCGACTGATAGGGCTTTCCGAGCTGGGCCAGCATTTCCGGCGCGAAGCCCGGGCCGCGGTCGCTGATCGAGAGCACCAGATTGTCGCCTTCGCGCTCGGCGAGCAGTTCCACCCATTCGCGCGAGACTTCATAGGCATTGTCGAGCACGTTGAAGATCACCTGCTTCAGCGCGACGTCCGAGACGATCGCGACATCCTCACCAAAGGTGTTGGTGAAATAGAGCGTCCGCGCCGAGCGGGCGTCGCGCCATTCCTCGACCAGCGCGGTGACGAAGGCGGTCACGGTCGTCGGCGAGGATCCTTCGCCGCGCGCCTCGCCGGCCGATACCAGAATCCCCGTTACGATTCTTTTGCAGCGTTGCAGGGAGGTCTCCATCTCCGTGAGATCTTCTGCGAGCTCCTGATCGGCGACGAGATCGGGCATGCGGCGCCAGTCGCTGAGGATGACGGAGAGCGAGGCGAGCGGCGTGCCGAGCTCATGTGCCGCGCCGGAGGCGAGCAGGCCCATGCGGACGATGTGGTCCTGCTCGGCGGCATGCTGGCGCAGCGCCGCCAGATGCGCGTCGCGCTGGCGCAAATTCCTGTTGATGCGGGTGACGAACACGACCAGCAGCACGGCGTTGAGAACGAAGCCCAGCAGCATGCCGGTGACGGTGAGCGTGTAGGTCTCGCTGAGGGGATTTGGCGGCAGGTCGAGCGGTCGGTAGGCCATGGTCAGCCACACGAAGCTCGCGCAGCTCAGTGCCACCAGCGACCAGGTCGAGCGGGCATCGAGCAGCACCGCGCCGAGCGTGACCTGGAGCAGGAACAGCGAGGTGAAGGGATTGGTCGCGCCGCCGCTGAGATAGAGCTGTGCAGTCAGCGCCGCGACGTCGAGCATCAGCGCGACCAGCAGCTCGTTGTTGGTGATCGCGGCGCGATGGCGCACCCAGACCAGGCTTGAGACGTTGAGCAGCACCAACGCGCCGATCACCGCGCCCATGCGGGTCAGGGGCAGGGGAATGCCAAGCCAAAAATGCACGCCGCCGATGGTCACGATCTGGCCGACCACCGCGGTCCAGCGCAGCTGGATCAGCAGCGCCATGTTCTTGCGGTTGGTCTCGTCGTCGGTGGGGGCAGCGCCGATCAGCTCGCTGCGCGCGTCCGCCTGCGATTGCAGCGTGACAGCCGGCTCGCCCAAACTAGTCCCGTCGTCAGGTCGGTTCGACGATCGTTCCAGCATCTGATCCCGTCCTGCGGGCGGAGGCGTCTGGGCCGCCGGCCGGTTCGTGGACGAAGCGTTGGCGGCGGAACAGCCCGCCGCGAAATGTGACGAAAAGTCTACCAGCCAGCATGAAAGCCAGGGCAAACCACGTCAGCGCGTAGATCAGGTGGTTATTGGGAAAGCGGATCACGGTCAATCCGCCGATGGGACCGCCAGCGGATTGTGATCCGGCGTCCGCATCGATGAAAAAGGGCGCCACATTCTGGAGATCGCGGGCCGCCGCAATCGCGGCGACATCCCGCGAATACCAGCGGTTGTGCTGAGGCACGTTGTCCCTGAGGAATCCGCCCTTCGGCTCGGTGACGCGCAAGAGGCCTGCGACCACGACCCGGCCGTCCGGATTGCCGCCCTGGCGCGTCGATGGGTCACGCCGCTCCGACGGCACGAAGCCGCGGTTGATCAGGACTGTCGTGCCGTCATCGCGCTGGAGCGGCGTCAGCACCCAATAGCCAGGGCCTTCCTCGGTGACGGCCTGAACGAGGGTCTCGCGGTCGTGCAGGAAGCGGCCGGAGACGTCGACATGCCGGTATTCGTCGTTTGCGGCACTGATGGTCGGCCATGAAGTCCGCGAGGGGAGCGGCTGCGCCGGGGCGTGGACGCGCTGCTCGACCCGGTCGATCAGCGCCAGCTTCCAGGCGCGGCGCTCGACCTGCCAGACGCCGAGGGCCATCAAAACGACGAAAGCGATGAGCGAGAGGACCGTGAGCCACAAGGAGGGGCGATGCGCTGCGCTTGCGGGGCTGCGCGGTTCGTTATCCCTCTGGCTCACGGGATCGCTCACTTCATTCCCGTCATCTCGTGGATCGGCATCATGTTGCTGTTGAGGTGGTTCATCACCCACAGCGAACCCGACAGCGCGATCACCACCATGACGATGGTGAAGATCAACGCCATCATGCTCCAGCCGTTCTCGGACTTGGGGCTCATGTGCAGGAAGTAGATCATGTGCACGACGATCTGCACGACCGCGAAGGCCATGATGACCAGCGCGGTGATCTGCTTGCTCGGCAGCGTGCCGCTCATCACCAGCCAGAACGGGATCGCGGTCAGCACCACCGAGAGCACGAAGCCGAGCATGTAGCCCGAGAAGGTGCTTTGGGCGTGGCCGTCGTCGTGGTGATGGTCGCCCGCGTGCGCGGCGTGGGTATCGGTGCTCATCGCAGAACTCCCAGGAGATAGACGAAGGTGAAGACGCCGATCCAGACCACGTCGAGGAAGTGCCAGAACATCGACAGGCACATCAGGCGGCGGCGGTTGGCCTCGATCAGGCCGAAACGCCAGACCTGCACCATGAGGGTCACCAGCCAGATCAGGCCGCAGGAGACGTGCAGGCCGTGGGTACCGACCAGGGTGAAGAAGGCGGACAGGAAGGCGCTGCGCTGGGGCGTTGCGCCCTCATGGATCATGTGGGCGAACTCGGTGAGCTCGATGCCGATGAAGGCGGCGCCGAACAGGCCGGTGATCAGGAGCCACATCTGCGTCTGCGCGATCTTGTTCTGCTGCATCGTCAGCATGGCAAAACCGTAGGTGATCGACGACAGCAGCAGCATCGAGGTGTTCACTGCGACCAGGTTGAGGTCGAACAGGTCCTTCGGCGCGGGGCCGGCGGCGTAGTTGGCGCCGAGTACGCCGAAGGCGGCGAACAGCATCGCGAAGATGAGACAGTCGCTCATCAGGTAGATCCAGAAGCCGAGCGAGGTGCTGTAGCCTTCCGGATGCGGATGTTCGTCGGCGAGGTAGAAGACCGGTTCGCCGGTCTGGGCGGGATTGACAGCGACAGTCATTTACTTGGCTCCGGCGAGCAGTTTGGTGCGCGAGTCCTCGGTCCGGATGACGTCATCAGCCGGAATGTCGAAGTCGCGGTGATAGTTGAAGGTGTGACCGATCCCGACGGCGAGCATCGCGACGAAGCTCAAGGCGGCCAGCCACCACATGTACCAGATCAGACCAAAACCCATCGCGGTGGCGAAGCCGGCGAGGATGATGCCGGTGCCGGTGCTGCGGGGCATGTGGATCGATTTGAATCCCATGAGCGGACGCTGATAGCCGCGCTTCTTCATGTCCCACCAGGCGTCATTGTCGTGAACGACGGGGGTAAAGGCGAAGTTGTAGTCCGGCGGCGGCGAGGAGGTCGCCCATTCCAGCGTGCGCGCATCCCAGGGATCGCCGGTTACGTCCTTGAGCTGCTCGCGCTTGAGGAAGGAGACCGCGAACTGCATCAGCATCGAGAGAATGCCGAGGAAGACGAGGCCGGCGCCGATCGCGGCGATGACAAACCAGATCTGAAGCGAGGGATCGTCGAAAACGCGCAGGCGGCGGGTCACGCCCATCAGGCCGAGCACGTAGAGCGGCATGAAGGCCATATAGAAGCCGGTGACCCAGAACCAGAACGACATCTTGCCCCAGAACGGATCGAGCTTGAAGCCGAATGCCTTCGGGAACCAGTAGTTGATGCCGGCGAACGCTCCGAACACCACGCCGCCGATGATCACGTTGTGGAAGTGCGCGATCAGGAACAGGCTGTTGTGCAGCACGAAGTCGGCCGGCGGCACCGCGAGCAGAACGCCGGTCATGCCGCCGATCACGAAGGTCAGCATGAAGGCAATCGTCCACATCATCGGCAGCTCGTAGCGGATGCGGCCGCGATACATCGTGAACAGCCAGTTGAACATCTTCGCGCCCGTCGGGATCGAGATGATCATCGTGGTGATGCCGAAGAACGAGTTGACGCTGGCACCCGAGCCCATCGTGAAGAAGTGGTGCAGCCACACCAGGTACGACAGGATGGTGATGACGACCGTGGCGTAGACCATCGAGGTGTAGCCGAACAGCCGCTTGCCGGAGAAGGTCGAGGTGACTTCCGAGAAGATGCCGAAGGCGGGCAGAACCAGGATGTAGACCTCAGGGTGACCCCAGATCCAGATCAGGTTCACGTACATCATCGGGCTGCCGCCGAAATCGTTGGTGAAGAAGTTGGTGCCGACATAGCGATCGAGCGAGAGCAGCGCGAGCACGACGGTCAGGACGGGGAAGGAGGCGACGATCAGGATGTTGGTGCAGAGCGAGGTCCAGGTGAACACCGGCATCCGCATCATGGTCATGCCGGGGCAGCGCAGCTTGACGATGGTGCAGATCAGGTTGATGCCCGACAAGGTCGTTCCGACGCCGGCGACCTGCAGCGCCCAGATGTAATAGTCGACGCCGACATCAGGACTGTAGCCGATGTTCGACAGCGGCGGATAAGCCAGCCACCCGGTGCGGGCGAATTCGCCGATGAACAGCGAGGCCATCACCAGCACCGCGCCGCCGACCGTCATCCAGAAGCTGAAATTGTTCAGGAACGGGAACGACACGTCGCGGGCGCCGATCTGGAGCGGCACGACATAGTTCATCAGCCCGGTCACCAGCGGCATCGCCACGAAGAAGATCATGATCACGCCGTGGGCTGTGAAGACCTGGTCGTAGTGATGGGCGGGCAGGAAGCCTTCCGAGCCGTTGAATGCGAGTGCCTGCTGCGCGCGCATCATCAGGGCGTCGGCGAAGCCGCGCAGCAGCATCACGATGCCGAGGATCATGTACATGATGCCGATGCGCTTGTGGTCCACCGTGGTGAACCACTCGCGCCACAGATAGCCCCAGAGGCGGAAATAGGTGAGGCCGGCGAGCAGCGTGACGCCGCCGAGCGCGACCATCACGAAGGTGCCGACGAGGATCGGCTCGTGGAACGGCAGCGAATCGATGCCGAGACGGCCGAAGATGAACTTGAGAAGATCAGGAGACATGCTGGATCTCTTTAGGAGTCTGACTTCGGACGCTGTCCGATGAAGAAGGACGAGGACTTCAGCGGCGCAAAAGTCGGCCGCTTCAGGCCGGCGCCGGTGAGCGGCGCGGTGTCGAGCGGCGCCTTGATCGACGCCGTGGTCTGGCCTTGCGGCGCCTCCGGCGTGCAGGTGCCGGCGACGAACACAGGCTCGGGACCGAGCACGGTGCCGCGGCGCGCGTACTTGTCGTAGGAGAGCGGCAGGGTGTTGTTCAGGCCCTCATGGCCGTTGCCGCCCTTGGCGTCGATCGCCATCATCTCGCTCTGGCACATCTTGCCGGTCTCGACGCACATGTTGAGGATCAGGCGATAGAGATCGGCATCGACCGTGCCCCAGCGGCGCACCGGCTCGTTCTCGCTGGGCTTCTCGAGCTGGAGATATTCGGCGCGGCCGAGCGAGCCGCCGGCCGATTTGGCTTGCGCGACCCAGGCGTCAAATCCCTTGTCGTCAAGTCCGTGGAAGTTGAAGTGCATGCCGGAGAAGCCGGCGCCGCTGTAGTTCGCCGAAAAACCCCTGTAAGTGCCGGCGTGGTTGATCACAGCGTGGAGCGATGTCTCCATGCCCGGCATCGCATAGATCTGTCCGGCGAGCGCTGGAATGTAGAACGAGTTCATCACCGATGACGCGGTGATGTGGAAATTGATCGGGCGGTCAACCGGCGCTGCGAGCTCGTTGACGGTGGCGATGCCGTAGTCGGGGTAGATAAAGAGCCACTTCCAGTCGAGCGCGACGACATCGACGTCGAGCGGAGCCTTGGACTGGTCGACGGCACGCTCCGCATGGATGCGGCCGATGTTGCGGTAGGGGTCGAGCAGATGCGTGCCCATCCAGGTCAGCGCGCCCAGGCAAACGATGATCAGTAGCGGCGCCGACCAGATCACCAGCTCGAGCTTGGTCGAGTGGTCCCAATCCGGCTCGTAGCGGGCGGATGTGTTGGACTGGCGGTAGCGCCAGGCGAACAGCACCGTCAGCGCCATCACGGGGACGACGATCAGGAGCATCAGGACGGTGGAGATGATGACGAGGTCGCGCTGTTGCGCCGCGATATCGCCGGCTGGCGCCAGCACGATGTAGTTGCAGCCGCTGAGGGCGGCTGCCAGGGGTAGCAGCGCCAGGATCTTGAGACGGGACACGGGCCGAGCCTTATGAGAATGAGTTTCCTTTGCGGGGCCAATGGGTAGCTGCGGCGCAGCAATCCGGACATTGGACAATTTGTCCAATGTTGCACTGCGGGATGTTGGGTCAAACAGGGCGAGATTGGCTGGCGTTCCGCCGGGCGGTCGGCTTTGGTTTTCAGGACGTTAAGGGCGCACGCATGGCGACGGCACAGACCCCCGCAATGGCGGATATCCACTCGGGCGAGCACGGCCACGACCAGGCCAGTCCCGGCGAGATCGCCATCGGCGTCATCATCGGCCGCACCTCGGAGTTCTTCGACTTCTTCGTCTACGCCATCGCCTCGGTGATCGTGTTCCCGCGCCTGGTGTTCCCGTTCACGAGCGAGCTGACCGGCACCCTCTATTCCTTCATGATCTTCGCGCTGGCCTTCATCGCCCGGCCGATCGGGACCGTCATTTTCATGACGGTCGACCGCGAATACGGCAAGACGGCCAAGCTGGTCTCGGCGCTGTTCCTGCTCGGCACCGCCACCGTTGCGCTGGCGTTCCTGCCCGGCTATTCCGAGATCGGCGCGGCCGCGATCTGGCTGCTGGCGCTGGCGCGTCTCGCGCAGGGTCTGGCCTGGGGCGGCGCCTGGGACGGCATGGCCTCGCTGCTGGCACTGAATGCGCCGGCCTCCCAGCGCGGCTGGTACGCGATGGTGCCGCAGCTCGGCGCTCCGCTCGGTCTGATCGTGGCGAGCGCACTGTTCGCCTATTTCGCCGGCAACCTCTCGGCGGACGATTTCTTCGACTGGGGCTGGCGCTATCCGTTCTTCGTCGCTTTTGCCATCAACGTCGTGGCGCTGTTTGCGCGCCTGCGCATGGTGACGACTGAGGAATATGCCTCGCTGTTCGAGACCCGCGAACTGCAGCCCTCGCGCATCTCCGACACCGTTGCCCGTGAGGGTCACAACATCATGCTCGGCGCGTTCGCGCCGCTGGCAAGCTTCGCGCTGTTCCACATGGTCACGGTGTTCCCGCTGTCCTGGGTGTTCCTGTTCACCCGGGAAAGCCCGGTGCGCTTTCTGATCATCGAGATCGTCGCCGCCGTGTTCGGCGTCGCCGCGATCGTGGCCTCCGGCATCATCGCCGACCGCGTCGGCCGCAAATCGCTGCTGATGGGATCGGCGATCGCGATCGCGATCTACAGCGGCTTTGCCCCGCAGCTGCTCGATGCCGGTGCGTTCGGCGAGACCATCTACATGGTGATAGGCTTCATCCTGCTCGGCCTCTCCTTCGGCCAGTCCTCGGGCGCGATCGCCTCGAACTTCAAGCAGATGTATCGCTACACGGCGTCCGCCCTGACGTCCGACATGGCCTGGCTGTTCGGCGCCGGCTTCGCCCCGCTGGTGGCGCTGCTGCTCGCCACCAATCTCGGCGTCATCGCCTCGGGTGCCTACCTGCTCTCGGGCGCGTTCTGGACCCTGCTCGCGCTCTGGCTCAGTGGCCAGCGCGAGGCGGGCGACATGGACGCGGGCGAATCCTCGAACTGACGGGAATAAAAATTGGGCCGGACGATCCTGTTTGCTGCCGCAAACAGGAGCTCACATGAACGTTCGGTCCGTTTCCGTCTTTCCGCCAAGCGCGACAAGCCTGGCTCTCGCGATACTTTCGATTGCGCTTCTGAGCGCAGTCAGCCCTGCCGGCGCGACCGGCAATGCCGCGCGAGGGCAGACGCTCTACAAGGGCTGCGCAGACTGCCACTCGATCAATGAGAACGGCGTCGGGCCGATGCACAAGGGCGTCGTCGGCCGCAAGGCGGGCAGCGTCGCCGGCTACGATTACTCGCCCGATTTGAAGAACTCCGGCATCGTCTGGACCGAGGACAATCTCGACAAATGGCTGACCGGGCCGCAGGCCATGGTGCCTGAGACCAAGATGTTCTTCGATGTGCCGGATGCGCAGGATCGCGCCGATATCATCGCGTATTTGAAAGAAAAGGCGAAGTAGAGCGGCGCCTCAGTCCGTCACGATCTTCACGCGGTCGCGGACCTTCACCTGCGCGGTGCGGTCGAGCCCGTTCAGCACGCGGAAGCGTTCGGCGGGATGATCGACGCCTGCCATGCGGTGGGACAGCGATTCCACGGTGTCGCCGGGCTGCACCGTGATGACCTTGATGCGCAGCGGACGTGCGGCCTGGATCTCCTCGAGGGTCAGGCGGCGGAATGAATTGACGGTCTCGCGCGCATTGCGCTCGCTCTCGGTCGACTTCTGCCGCGTGGCGAAGATGAAGCGATAGACGTCGCTGCCGAAGCGCAGCGCATAGACCTTGAACTGCCACTGGTCGCCCTTGGCGGTGGCGGACGCGGCCGGGAATCCGTTGATGGTCAGGTCTTCGGTGGAGGCCTTCTCGACGCCTTCCATCCAGCCGGAATTCAGATAGTCGCCGAGCGACTGTTCGGCCGGCACGCGCACGACGTCGAAGCGCATCGCCTGCGAGCCGCCCTCGCGCACGCCGATCACCGCCTGTGCGGTGTTGTCGAGCGTGAAATTATCAGGCGCCTGAAAGGTGAAGCCGAGCTTCGGATGCAGGAAACGCCGGCCGCGGACAAAGCCCTCGCTGGGGTCTTCGCCATAGACCAGGTTGTCGATCGCGGCGAGATAGCTCTCGCGGTCGCGCTCGGCGCCCTCGGGCGCCACATATTGCCGTGCGATCATCTGCGCGTTCTGCACGCGTTCGGGCGTTGCCGGATGGGACGAGGTGAAATCCTGCGCGCGAGGATCGAGCGAGCTCTTGCCAGCTTTGAGCTCGGCATTGCGCTCCATCGCCGAGAGGAAGCGGGCCGCACCATAGGGATCGAAATGCGCCTTGGCGGAGATGCCGACGCCGATGCCGTCAGCCTCGAATTCCTGGTTGCGCGAAAAGCTCGCCATGGTGAGCTTGGTCTTGGCGAGCGCGAGCGCGGTCAGATCAGGGTCGGTGCTCATGTCGGTGACGACCCGGGTGACGATCGCGGCCTGGCGGGCCTGGTCCTCGCGCATCGCGGCGTGCTTGGACAGCACATGCGCCATCTCGTGGCTGAGCACGGAGGACAATTCGGAGGTATCGCTGGCCAGCGCCAGCAGGCCGCGGGTCACGTAGAGCTGGCCGTTCGGCAGCGCGAAGGCGTTCACAGCGCCGGAATTGAGGATGGTGACCTTGTAGCCCTGATCAGGGCGATCGGAAGCGGCAACGAGGCGGTCGACAGTCTTGCTGACCAGTGATTCGAGCCTGGGATCGTCGTAAGTGCCGCCATAGCTCGCCAGGATGCGCTCGTGTTCCTTTTCGGTAGCGGGGGTCTGGGCGACAGCCGGTTTCGGCTTGGGCATCGCCACGGTTGCCGGGGTCGCTGCCGTCTGGAACCGGCCCATATCGCCACAACCGGCCAGGCCCGTGCCCAGCAGCAGGCAAAGCGCTGCCGGCGCAGCCCGAAGGCGGCGTGCTTCGCCCTTCTTGTGCTGTTCTAGCACCCCATTCACGTCGCTTAACCCGTGCCCGGCCCTATCTTAAGGCCTTACCCCAATAGGCTCGTTTGCGCCCAGCAATTCAACCTGTCCCAAGAGACGTACGTCGATACGCGGCCCCGCAGTCCCCTCAACCCAGCCCCGAACGCGGATACGACGATTTTCCAGGGACTTAAGGGGCATTCCGGCGTTTTCGAACGCCGGCAGATTGCGCTTTGAAATAGTCACCGCAAAGCCGTGTGTCCAGTTCCGTCCGAAGTTGAGGTAGGTCATTGCCCCAGCTTGCCGGACCGACAGGACTTTGCCCTCGACCACCATAAAGCGCCCGATCCCGGCCAAAATATCGTCCGGACTTTCCGCGTTTTTTATGGCCGACGGGTCAGCCCAGCTGCCCTTTTTTTGGCGCCGCGCCTCAGCCTCCGACGCCATCAGGGCAGCAGCACAATCCTTGTCGGAGATTTCGGCCGAGACGAGGGCATCGCCTTGGGCGAGAAGCATCGATTGAACCGAGATGTCGCTCTCGCCGATGAATACCAATGCGTCCTGGCGACCATAGCGGTCGGGTGTGTCATCGGTGCCGCGCAGGACGACATGGCGGCCGACGAGCAGCGAGGTCAGCGCCTGCCCGGTCGTTGCCGTCGCCTCGACGCCGGTGAGACGGACTTCGCGGCCGTCATCGAGACGCACGCTGTGAGCATCGGTGACCGCCGCGACCCGGCCCTCGCCTTGTGCTTCGAATTGGCACGGCGTCGCGAACGCGGGGTGACCGGCGAAGAGAAACAATCCGACGATAAGGTGAAGCCGTTGCGTCACGAGACCCGGAGAGGTTGCGTTGTGCTCTAGCTTTACCCCAAGTGTATCGGGTCGCGAAGACGTTTCCTCACACTCCGTCATTGCGAGGAGCGAAGCGACGAAGCAATCCAGAGTCTCTCCGCGGTGGGATTCTGGATTGCTTCGCTTCCGCCGTCGCTCTTCGAGCTATGGCGGACAAGGCGCTCGCAATGACGTGGAGACATTTGTTCGCATCCCACCATTCCGCTTTGCGGAAAACACGCGCGCCAATCGTGCTCTCGTGACGCGCCTCGCGCTTGCTGCGCTCTCGCGCATGCGGCATGATTGCGGGAATAGCAAGATCAAGCCGCCATTCAGAGCAAGGCGATCAAGGGAGGTTGTTTTCAATGAAGTCGATTTTGTCGGGCATTTTTGCCGCCGCGTTTGCCCTCAGCGCGAGCGCTGTGCAGGCCCAGGACAAGCCTCCCCTCAAGATCGGCGGCATCCTCGACATGTCGAGCCTCTATGCCGACATCACCGGCCCCGGCAGCGAGACCGCAGCCAAGATGGCGGTGGAAGATTTCGGCGGCGAGGTGCTCGGACGCAAGATCCAGGTGCTGGCGGCCGACCATCAGAACAAGGCCGACCTCTCCGCCAACATCGCGCGCGACATGCTCGACAATCAGGGCGTCGAGATGATCTACGACGTCGCGGCCTCCGCGACCGCGCTTGCCGCTGGTGAGATCGCGAAGGCGCGTAACAAGATCATCATCTTCAACGGCCCGGGCTCGATCCGTCTCAGCAACGAGGCCTGCGGGCCCACCACGATCCACTACGTGTTCGACACCTATGGGCAGGCCAATGTGACCGGCCTCGCAGCCGTGAAGTCGGGCCTCGACACCTGGTTCTTCCTCACCGCCGACTATGCCTTCGGCCAGGATCTGGAGAAGGACACCAGCGCCGTCGTCACCAAGACCGGCGGCAAGGTGCTCGGAAGCGTGCGCCATCCGCTCAACACGTCGGATTTCTCGTCGTTCCTGCTTCAAGCGCAGGCCTCGAAAGCCAAGGTGATCGGGCTCGCCAATGCCGGCGGCGACACCGTCAATGCCATCAAGCAGTCGGCCGAGTTCGGCATCATGAAAGGCGGCCAGAAGGTCTCGCCGCTGCTGGCCTTCGTCACTGACATCGACTCGATCGGGCTTGAGACCGCGCAGGGCCTGCTACTGGCCGAAGCCTTCTACTGGGACATGAACGACGAGACGCGCGCCTTCTCGAAGCGCTTTCAGGAACGCGTCAAGCGGCCGCCGACCTCGGCGCAGGCCGGCGTCTATTCCTCCGTCATGCACTATCTGAAGGCGGTGAAGACGGCGGGCACGACGGATGCGGCCGCGGTGATGAAGGTGATGAAGGACACGCCGATCAACGACTTCTTCGCTCATAACGGCAAGATCCGCGAGGACGGCCGCATGGTGCACGACATGTACCTGTTCGAGGTCAAGAAGCCGTCGGAATCGAAAGGCCGCTGGGACGACTACAAGCTGCTCGCCACCGTGCCCGGCAGCGAAGCGTTCCAGTCGCTGGAGCAATCGCGCTGTCCGCTGGTGAAGAAATAGTCACCGTCATTGCGAGGAGCGCAGCGACGAAGCAATCCAGACTGCCTCCGCAGAAGCATTCCTGGATTGCTTCGCTTCGCTCGCAATGACGAGTGTGGTAACAGCCCGGTCAAACAAACAACAAGGGAGACGCCCCATGAACGACATGGTCCTGCAAAAGCTCGAAGGCGGGCTGCTCACCATCACCATGAACCGGCCGGAGCGGAAGAATGCGCTCAATCCCGAGATGGTCGCAGGGCTGGTCGAGGCGGCGCGGCGCGCGGCCGACGATCCCGAGGTGCGCGCGGTGCTGTTCAAGGGCGCTGGCGGTTCGTTCTGCGTCGGCGGTGACGTCAAGTCGATGGCGGCCGGCCGCGCACCCCTGCCGTTCGAGCAGAAGCTTGCGAATCTCCGCCGCGGCATGGAGGTCTCGCGCATTTTGCACCAGATGCCGAAGCCTGTGGTGGCGCAGCTCGACGGCGCCGCGGCCGGCGCCGGTCTGTCGATGGCGCTGTCGTGCGATCTGCGTGTTGCCTCCGAATCCTGCAAGATCACGACCGCCTTCGCCAAGGTCGGCTTCTCCGGCGATTACGGCGGCACGTATTTCCTGACCCAGCTGCTCGGCAGCGCGCGGGCGCGCGAGCTCTATCTGACCTCGCCAGTGCTGACCGCCAGGGAAGCGCATGCGATCGGCATGGTGACCAGGGTCGTGCCCGACGCCGAGATCGACACTGCCGCGCACGAGCTCGCGATGTCGCTGGCGCAGGGGCCGTCGATCGCGCTCGGCTTCATCAAGCGTAACATCAACAACGCGGAGCATCTTCCGCTGGAGGATTGCTTCGACGGCGAGGCGATCCACCACACCCGCTGCAGCGACACCGAGGATCACAAGGAGGCCGCGAAGGCTTTCGTCGAGAAGCGCAAGCCGGCTTTCAAGGGCGCATGACGATGGCGCCCTATATGCGGCTGCGGCAGATTTGTCTGGTCGCGCCGCAGCTCGCGCCTGTCATCTCAGATATTTCTGAGATCATGGGCCTTTCCGTCTGTTATCGCGACGGCAATGTCGCCAAATACGGCCTGGAGAACGCGCTGCTCCCGGTCGATACGATCCTGCTGGAGGTGGTCGCGCCGTTCAAGGACGGCACCACGGCCGGTCGCTTTATCGAGAAGACCGGCGGCCGCGGCGGCTACATGGCGATCTTCTGCTGCAACGATCCGGATGAGCGCGGCCGCAACGCCAACGCGCTTGGCGTGCGCACCGCCAACGTGATCGACCACGCGCCCTATCACGGCGTCCAGCTCCACCCCCGCGATTGCCGCGCGGCCTTTATCGAGTTCAACCACACCGAGGGCAGCGACGACATTTTGGGTGCCTATCCGCCGGCCGGGCCCGACTGGCAAGACTACATCCGCAAGGATGTGACGCAGGCGTTGACGGCGGTGGAGATGCAGAGCCCCGACCCTCACGGCCTGGCGACGCATTGGGGTAAGATCATCGGGGTTGCAGTTAGCGGCGACGCCGAATTGAAGCTGCCTAACGCAACCTTCCGTTTCGTGAAGGGCGCCAGCGAGATCATGAGCGCGCTGGAGTTTCGGGTGGCTGACGTCGCGGGCGTGCTGCATGCAGCCAGGGAAAAGGGGCTCGCAGTTGCGGGCAACGAATTCCTGCTGGGCGGCGTGACGTTCCGCGTTGGTTGATTTTAGGAATCCGTCACCCTGAGGTGCTCGCCTCTGCGGCGAGCCTCGAAGGGCGACGGCCACCAGGCCGGGCCGTTCATCCTTCGAGGCTTCCAGCACGGTGCTGTGCACCGCGCTGCTCGCACCTAGGATGACGGGTTGAGCTAGCCGCGAAGAGCCGTAGAAAGCGCAATCACCGCCCCTTAAAATTCGCCACGCGACGTTCTTCTGTCGCCTTCACGCCTTCCTTGAAATCCTCAGTCGCCCGCAGGCGGGTCTGTTCGGCGAGCTCGTGATTAGTCGCGGCCATCACGCGGTCAGCGAGGCCTGCGCGCATCGTGGCACGGGTGGAGAGCAGGCCGAGGGGCGAGCATTCTGCAATCTCGCCGGCGAGCTTCATCGCGGCCGCTTTGACCTGATCCTGCGGCACCAGCTCGTTGGCGAGGCCCCACTTGTAGGCCTCTTCGCCGGTGACGCGGCGGCTGGTGTAGAACATCAGCTCGGCGTTGTTCTTGCCGATCAGCTCAGGCAGCGTCGTCGTCAGGCCGAAGCCGGGATGGAAACCGAGCTTGGTGAAGTTCGCGGAGAAGCGCGCTTCGGGGCAGGTGACGCGGAAGTCCGCTGAAACGGCTAGCCCGAGGCCGCCGCCAATGGCCGCGCCCTGCACGGCGGCAACGATCGGCTTCTTGGCGCGGAAGATGCGCACGGCCTGGATGTAGAGATGGTTGATCGGGCCGAGACTGTCGGCCGGGTCCCCCTTGGCCTTTTTCTCGGCCTCCTGCGCTTCCTGTGCCTGCCGCGCGGGATCGCCAAAATTGGCGCCGGCACAGAACGCCTTGCCTTGCGCGGAGAGAACGGAGGCTCGGATCTCGATATCGCGGTCGAACTCATCGAGCGCATCGGCAATCTGGTTGATCAGCGAGATGTCGAAGAAGTTCAGCGGCGGGCGGCGGATTTCGATGGTGCCGACGTGCCCGACCTTCTCGACGCCGATATCTTTGTAGGTGCTCATGATGTCCTCGAAGGTTTAGCGCAGGCCCAATCCGCGGGCGATGATGCCGCGTAGCACCTCGGTGGTGCCGCCTTGGATGGTGAGTTTCGGTGCGGTCTTGATGGCGAAATCGAGCTGCCGCTCCAGCGTCTCGCGATTGGTCGCAGTCTCCTCGACGAAGGCGGCGAGATCACGCACGCGGTGCGGAAGTTGCTGCTCCCAGACCGTGCCGATGTCCTTGACGATGGAAGCCTCGACCACCGGCTCCTTGCCGGCTTGCAGCATGCCCGCGACGGACACCGACATGCGCCGCATGGTGTGGAGCTGCGCCACGAGCCGGCCGATGCCTTCGGCGCTGCGCGTGTCCGGATTGGGGCCGACCGCGCGGACCAGCTCGGTCAGCACGTAATAGGTTTCGAGGAAGCGCTCCGGACCCGAACGCTCATAGGCGAGCTCCGATGTCGCCTGCTTCCAGGCGCCGTCGACCTCACCGAGCACGTGATCGTCTGGGACGAAGAAGTCGGTGAAGACCACCTCGTTGAACTCGTACTGGCCGGTGATCTGGCCGATCGGGTTCACCTTGATGCCCGGCTGCTTCATCTTGACCAGAAACTGGGTCAGGCCGTGGCGGCGATTTTCCTTGGTCGGCGGCGAGGTGCGGAAGATCGCGATCATGTAGTCGGCGATGTGCGCCGACGAGGTCCAAATCTTGGTGCCGTTGATGAGGTAGCCGCCGTCGGTCTTTGTCGCGCGCGTCTTCGCAGCGAACAGGTCCGAGCCGGAGTTGGGCTCGCTCATGCCAATCGCAAAGCAGATCTCGCCGCGGCAGATGCGCGGCAGGATGTCCATCTTGATATGTTCAGGCGCGTATTTCAGCAGCACCGGCCCGCTCTGGCGGTCGGCGACGAAGAAGCGCCGCGTCGGCGCATTGGCGACGCGCATCTCCTCGGTCACCACGTAGCGCTCGAGGAAGGAGCGCTCCTGGCCGCCATATTTCTTCGGCCAGGTCATGCCGAGCCAGCCCCTGGCGCCGACCTTGCGGGAAAATTCCGGCACGTCGGTGTCTTCGCGGTTGGGCTTGTGCGGATCGAAGGTGCCGGCGGCGATCTCCTCTGCGAGGAAGGCGCGCACTTCCTTGCGCAATTGCTCGCACTTCTCGGGCAGGCGGATCGGATCGAAACGAAGCGCAGCGGTCATGTGTCTCGGTCCTTGTTAGCGCGAAGCCACGAGCGGCCACAATTCGTCGGCGCCACGGCTCGCGACCAGCTTGCCGAGCTCGACGGCCCAGTAGCTTTCCGAGCCGAAATCGTCGCGCCAAGCCAGCGCACGTAGCGAAAAGCGGTGCAGGATGTGCTCGATGGTGAACCCGATCGCGCCGTGAACCTGGTGCGCGATGCCCCCGCCCTTTTCCGCAGCTTCCGCGCAGCGGATTTTTGCCGCGGCGGCTTCGAGATAAACCTCGTCGTCGAAGCTCTTCGCGTTCGCGATGGCGTCGGCCGCCGATGTCGCGGCAGCAAGCGCAGCGGCGGATTCGCCGGCGAGACGCGCGAGGTTGTGCTGCACCGCCTGGAATTTCGAGATCTTCTTCTCGAAGGCGACGCGTTCGTTGGAATAGCGCACGGAGATATCGAGCATCGATTCCAGCGCGCCCGCAATCTGCAGGCTGCGCACGACGCCGCCCATCAGCATCAGATTGGTCTGGTCGACGCCAGACGCGGCCTTGATGGTGATAGGCTGGACCTTGTCGAGCGTCACGGTATCGCTGTGGTCGTAGCCGACATTGAGGCCGGACTCTGTTCGCGCCTTGCTCGCATCCACAAGTGCAACCGCGACACCGTCCTTGCCATGCGCCAGCACCGCAAAATGCTTGGCTGCTTTCGCAAAGGGCACGCCGCGGCAGCGGCCCGAGAGCGCGCCGTCGGCATCAACGGTGATGCGATCCTTCGGCGAGGCCGGCAGCACCGTCATCTCGCCTTCGGGCGAGGCAATCTTCGCCTGCGCCAGCAGCCAGCCCGCGAGCATGGTTTCTGCCAGGGGAACCGCGACAGCGAAGCGGCCGGCGGCGTTCAACAAGGCAAAACCGTCGGCGAGGCTGGCGCCGGAGCCGCCGAGATCGTCGGGCACCCACGACAGCGGCAAGCCGGCTTCGCTGAGCGCCTGCCACAGCGGCGCCTGCCATGAGCCCTTCTTGTCGTTGTTGATGGTCTGCGGATCGGCGAGATCGGCGAAGATTTTTTCCGCGGTCTCGACGACGATATTGTCACTCTCCGCCACAGCGTTCCCCGTGTTTTGCCATTGGCGCGTCCTGCCCAAGGGGGCGGCGCGCGATCTCTTCTTGCGCCCGATGATCCGAAAAAGCCATGGCCCTGACAAGCGTTGATCGCAGGCCTATCTGCGGCGCCGGCATAGGCAAAAGGATCGATCTGGACTAATTCCGCTTAGCGGAGTTTGCTCGATTTGCAGCGCGCGGCAAACTCGCTAAACAAGGCGCCAGATTCAACACGGGGGAAGGAAATCCGGATGGCCAAGGACAGTTTGTGCGCAATCGTGACAGGGTCCGCATCCGGCCTTGGTGCTGCGACCGCGGAAATTCTCGCAGCGACCGGAGCGCGGCTCGTCATCAACTATTCCTCGAGCCAGAAGGAAGCCGAGGCCACGGCGGAAGCGTGCCGCAAGGCCGGCGCTGCGGAAGTGCTGGTTGCGCAGGGCGATGTCTCGAAGGATGACGATTGCCGCAGAATCGTCGCGGCCGCGAGCGGCTGGGGCAAGCTCGACATCCTCGTCAACAATGCCGGCACCACCAAGCACGTCGCCCATGGCAATCTCGAAGGGCTCTCGGCGGAAGATTTCCAGCGGCTCTACGGCGTCAACACCATCGGCCCGTTCCAGATGGTGCGTGCGGCGCGCAGCCTGCTCGAGGCCGCTGCAAACGCGTCGGGGCGCCCATCGGCTGTAGTGAACATTTCCTCCGTCGCCGGCATCAGCGGCGTCGGCTCGTCGATCGCGTATGCTGCGAGCAAGGGCGCGCTCAACACGATGACGCTGTCGCTCTCGCGTGCGCTGGCGCCCTTGATCCGCGTCAACACGGTGTGCCCCGGCTATATCGACACGCCCTGGTTCACGAAAGGCCGCGGCGAGGAGCAGGCAAAACAGGTGCGCGACAGCGTGATCGCAAAGGTGCCGCTGAAGGTCGCCTCTTCAGCCGAGAACATCGCGCAGCTCGTCTGCTTCCTGGCGATGCCGGCCTCCAGCAACATGACCGGCGAGGTCGTGCGCATGGATGCGGGGATGCATTTGGTTACGTGATTGCGCACTCCGCTTGCGCCACCAACACAGTCGTCGTCCCGGCGCAGGCCGGGACGACGACGGAGTGTCAGGCGGTAGCGCGCCTCTTCCCCGCGCTCAAGCACTACCCCTTGATCACGCCGCTCGAAACCAGCCGGTGCCAGATGAACAGCACCACCACCGCGCCGATGGTGGCCATGATGAATCCCGCGCCCTGATCCGGGCCGTAATGGCCGATGGCCTGGCCAATGAAGGTCGCCAGAAACGCGCCGACGATGCCGAGGATGGTGGTGAGGATGAAACCGCTCGGGTTGTTCGGTCCCGGCGCCAGGAAACGCGCGATGAGGCCGGCGATGAAGCCGACGATGATGATCCACAACAGGCCGCCCATGCTCATGTCAGTGCTCCCCTTGCCGCGTAGGCGTCGATTCAACTTCAGCTAAATTCGTCCCGACAGCTCGTTCTCGGTCGGCAGCCGTCCGTCCGGCGTCAAATGATCGACCACCTGCGGCAGGTACTGGCTGAGGCCGGAGAGCAGTTCGTCGCGTGACAGGCCGCTTTGCGCCGACAGGTTCTGGATCTGATCAGCGCCGAGCGCATTGGCGAGATCGCCGGGCGCGATCGGCTTGTTCTCGCCCTTGCCGACCCAGGTATTCGCGGTTTCGCCATGGCCGCCCTGCTGGAGCTGGTTGAGGAGATCGCCGAGGCCGCCGCTGAGCACGGAGCCGGCCGCGCCGCCCGCGAGCAGGCCGCCGAGGCCGCCCTTGAGGACATCACCGAGGCCACCGCCGCCGCCGAGAGCACCGCCAAGACCTCCGCCAAGACCACCACCAGGTCCCGCATTCACGGGCGGGGGCACGGGAGTCGGTGCCGATTGTGGTGCTGCGTTCGGCTGGCCTGCGGTCATATGCTTGAATGCCTTCCAGGCGAGCAGGCCGAGGATCGCCATGGTCATCGGTGACATGCCGCCGGAGGATGATTGTGAGCTCGGCGTGCTCGGGCCGCGCGGTCCGTTCTGCATGCCGTTGAGGACATCGAGTAGACCCATGGTGCTCTCCTTTGGCGTTCTCGTTCAGCGAGCTCTCGCCGCTGACAGCGCCCCCGGAGCGAAAACATATGGGGCTCTGATGACGGTTACAAGGCAGATGCTCCTTGGCTGCAATGGGCAGGCGCCCTCGCCTGCGCTTGCCGGCTCTGCTATCGAAAGCCGGTCATTCAGGGAGCAAGTCAGGTGGGGACGGATCGACCGATCGTGGTGGCAGGCGCGGGCGCCATCGGCTGTTTTGTCGGCGGCATGCTGGCGGCTGCCGATCGCCGGGTCGCGCTGCTGGTGCGACCACGGGTGAAGACCGAGATCGAGCGGTTCGGCCTGCGGCTGACGGATTTCGACGGGGCCGAGACGAAGCTGGGTGCCGGCCGGGTAGCGCTGTCGGAGGATCCTGCGATCTTCCACAGCGCGGGCATCGTGCTTGTCACGGTCAAGAGCGCCGACACGGCTGATGTCGCTGATCAGATCGCGCAGCACGCGCCGCAGGATGCCGTGATCGTGTCGTTGCAGAATGGCGTCGGCAACGTTGCCATTTTGAACGAGCGTCTCGGCGGACGCCGTGTGCTCGCCGGCATGGTGCCGTTCAACGTGGTCGCGATGGGCGAGGGGCGTTTCCACCGCTCGACCTCGGGCGACATCATTGTCGGCGAAGACGTGGAGAACACGGCGGCGGCGCTCTCGGTATCCGGTCTCACAATGCGTGGCAGCCGCGACATCACAGGCGTGCAATGGGGCAAGCTGATCATCAATCTGAACAACGCGCTCAGCGCGCTGTCCGACATGCCGCTCGCGGCCCAACTGGCAAGCCGTGACTGGCGACGGCTGTTCGCGGACCAGATGGCTGAGGGCCTCGCCGTGCTCAAGGCCGCCGGCATCACGCCGGCCTCGGCGACACCGATCCCGCCGAACTGGATGCCGACCTTGCTGCGATTGCCCGACATGGTCTTCAACGCAATCCTGGGGCGCACGATGAAGATCGATCCGCAGGCGCGCTCCTCGATGTGGCAGGATCTGAAGCAGGGCCGCAAGACCGAGATCGACTATCTCCAGGGCGCGGTCATCGCGCTCGCCGAGCAGAACAACGTCAATGTGCCGCTGATGCGCCGCATTGTTGCGCTGATCAAGGAGGTGGAAACGTCAGGCAAAGGCCCGCCGCGCCTTTCGCCGCAGCAAATTCGCGGTGTGGCTTGACCGCAGATGGAGGAACCGATGAGGCGTTGTCTTTTAATGGGGCTTGCGCTGGTCTCGCTCTGCGAGGCGTCGACGCTCGCTTACGCGAGGCCGCCGACTGTCATGAACTCTCCTGGCTATGACGCGCGCCTGCAGGAGAGCCGCAAGGCGCTTGAGAATTCACAGACGCCGACAACACCCACGACTGCCCCAGCCGCTGCACCGAAGCGCAGCAAGAAGAAGCACGCGAACTGAAGCAGCGCACTCCATTGTCGCCCTGAATCGGCGCTCCGCCCCGGACAACGCTACGCGTTGCCAAGGCTCGCATGTCCGGGATGACAGCGCAGTGCGCGGTGGCTATCTCAGCCCTTCTTCGCCGGCTTGCTGGGTGTCGGGTTGAACAGCTTCTTCAACTCGCTCAAACCTTCCGACAGGCGTGGCCATTCGCAGGAGAACGAGCCCTTGGTGCAGGGCGCGCCTTTCTGTCGCAACACTTTCGGCCGCTCGACAGGAACGGGCACGCGCTCGACCTCGGTTCGCAGCGCGACTTGCTGAAGCTGCTGCGCTTGCTGTTCCTGCTGCTCGCGCTGCTGTCGCGCCGTCGCCTGTGCCGCTTCATTGCTGCGGCGCTGATCGGCGAGATAGGCGGTGTAGGACTCGTCGATCTTCTTCTGCTCTTCCGGCGTCGGATTGGGGCCTGCGATGTCGAAGCTGCGGTCCTGGAGGAAGTCGTAATAGGTGTAGCCGCCGCCTGCCTTGCGCCGGCCCGCGAACTTTGCATTGCAGTCGGCAAGTGCTGCGGTCTTTTCGGCCTTGCTTGCGGATTTTTCGGCGGCGTCGGCGCATTCCTCGAAATCGACAGGCGCGCGCTTCCACCATTGCGCGTGGGCATGCGGCAACGCCAGCAGAAAAACTCCTGCTGCGGCAACGAGGAACGGCGCCGCGCGACGCGATGCAACCACAATCGACATTCTACGAGAGCATTCCTTGCAAAACTCAACCCAAACTGAGTCGTGGCCGATTTTTGCCTCTTTCTCGCCGGCTTGTCACCCATGGAACCGGGGAATTTCATGGCTGGGCTGCTGACATTTTTTGCTTGACGTGGCTCGGGAGTCACAGCCGCCCGGCACATGATGCGCATAGAATTTTATCGGTTTGATGCGACAGGGACATGTTCGCCATGAGAGCGCTGAGCTGGATGGCCGCAATCGCTTTGGTGATGGTTTGCGGCCGCGCGCCGGCCGCGGAGGACGAGGTCCCTAACGACAAGCCGGTAAAGATCGTGGCCGATGCGCGGCTCTCGGTTGGCGGCCAGGGACTACTGCCGCTTTATCTCTCCAGCGACTGGTCGATGCCGCTGCCTGCGATCTCGCGCGCCGTCATCGTGCTGCATGGTCGCCTGCGCAATGCGGACGAATATTACATCTCTGCCCATACCGCGCAGGTCGCTGCCGGCGACGACGGCAGGAGTGCGCTCATGATCGTGCCGCAGTTCCTGGCGCAGGTCGATATCGACGCGCACAAGCTGCCCGCCGACATGCTGCGCTGGTCGCTGGCGGGATGGGAGGGCGGCGATGCCGCGCTCGCGCCGCATCCGGTTTCTTCCTTCGATGCGCTCGATGCGATCCTGGCAAAACTCGCCGACCGGCGCATCTTCCCGAACCTGAAGCAGGTCGTGATTTCAGGCCATTCCGGCGGCGGCCAGGTCGCGCAACGCTACGCCATCGCCGGTAAGGGCGAGGCGGCACTATCGCGTCAGCATATCGACGTTCGCTACGTCGTCGCCAATCCGTCGTCCTATGCTTATTTCAGCGGCGAACGGCCGGTGCCGGCGATTGCCGCGTCCTGCCAGGGCTACAATGTCTGGAAATACGGCATGGACGGGCGGCCGCCTTATCTGGCGGACGCGACTCCGGCCGCGCTGGAGCAGCGCTATGTCGAGCGTGACGTCATCTATCTGCTCGGCGCGCTCGACACCAAGCCCGCGGCGGACAAGAGCTGCATGGGCGAGGCGCAAGGCCCCAATCGCTACGCCCGCGGTCATGCCTATGCCGATGCGATGGCCAAGCGCGGTCACGGCACGCCCAATCACAGGGTGTGGGACGTCGCCGGCGTCGGGCATGACGGCGACAAGATGCTGACCTCCAAATGCGGCCTCGCCGCGCTGTTCGATATCCCGGGCTGCGGCGCAGAGCGTTGATCTGGACGTCTTGAAGGCAGATGCTTGAAGGCGGATGCTTGAAGGGTGGCCTCCGGCTGTTACACTTCGTTTTGCGACGCGCTTCGCTCTGAGGCGACGCCAAGAACACGAAGTGGAAACGCCCGATGCTGCTGCCCCTATCCGATGTGCCGCGCTGGTATGCGCAACGCAAACCAGAGGGCACGATCGCCGTCCAGCATGGGCAGGACAGGCTGACATGGGACCAACTCGAGCGCGGTGCCAACAGGCGCGCGCGGGCGTTTGCAGCCAAGGGCGTCAAGCCCGGCGACTTTGTCGCGATCGGATTGCCGAACGGCAACGCATTTTTCGAGACCACGTTTGCGGTGTGGAAATGCGGGGCAACGCCGACCTCGCTGTCATGGCGGCTGCCGCGCGGCGAAGCCGCAGCCGTGCTCGACATCCTGAAGCCGGCGCTGGTGGTCGGCGGCGAAGCCGACTGGAACGCACCGAACCGGCTGCCCGCGGATTTCGCGCCGGACGGTTTCTCCGACGAGCAGATCGATCCGCCGGTGGCGCGCTACTGGAAGGCCATGACCTCAGGCGGCTCGACCGGCCGCCCAAAGGTGATCCTCGATCACAATCCTGCGGTGACCGACACGGCGGCAGCGCCGGCGCTCAACATGCCGTTCGGCGCCTCACTGCTTAATCCGGGCCCGCTCTATCACAATGCGCCATTCATCGTATCGCACTATGCGCTGTTCGGCGGCGGCAAGCTCACCGGCCTCGTCAAGTTCGACGCCGAGGAGACGCTGCGGCAGATTGAACGCGAGCGCGTGCAATGGGTCAATTTCGTCCCGACCATGATGCACCGGATCTGGGCGCTGCCGGAGAGCGTGCGCAATGCCTATGACGTGTCGAGCCTTCAGACCGTGTTTCACATGGCAGCTCCCATGCCGTCTTGGCTGAAGGAGAACTGGATCGCCTGGCTTGGGCCGGAGAGGGTGTGGGAGCTCTATGGCGGCACCGAGCGGCAGGGCGCCTGCATCATATCAGGCACGGAATGGCTGACGCACAAGGGCTCGGTCGGCAAGATCGGCGAGACGGCGAAGCTCCGCATTATCGGCGAGGACGGCAACGACGTCGCGACGGGCGAGACCGGCGAGATCTACTTCCTCAACAATGACGGCAAGGATGCCACCTATCACTATCTCGGCGCCGAGCCGAAGCGTCGCGCCGACGGCTGGGAATCGCTCGGCGATATCGGTCGGCTGGACGCCGAGGGCTATCTCTATCTCGGCGACCGTCTCGCCGACATGGTGCTGCGCGGCGGCGCCAATATCTATCCGGCCGAAGTCGAGGCCGCCGTTTCCGAATGTCCGGGCGTGCGCTCCTGCGTGGTGGTGGGCTTGCCAGATCCGGAGCTCGGCCAACGCGTCCATGCGATCATCGAGCCGGAGGGGAACGCGGATGGCCAGGCCATTGCGGACGGCATGGCGGACTTCCTGAAGGACAGGCTCAGCCGCTACAAGCACCCGGAGAGCTTTGAGGTCGTCGACGCACCGCCGCGAGACGATTCCGGCAAGGTCCGCCGCACGCTGTTGCGCGACGAGCGCGCGGCGTGGATGAAGGAAGGGCGCGCCTTCCGCATCATGCCGGCAAAGGCGCGGGCGCACGCCGAATAAGACATCACAAGGACCAGACTCCATGACGATTACGATCGCAGCGAACAGCGTGCCGAAACCGCCCGCCGATATCATCGAGGGCTTTCGGAATGCGCCGACCTCGATCATTTCTGACAATCTCAGCCGGCTGCCGGGCGCGGTCGGGTTCAAGCCCTATCCTCGCAGCGGCAAGCTGGTGGGCGCCGCTTTCACGGTGCGCACCCGGCCCGGTGGCAATCTCGCCATCCACCGCGCGCTCGAGCTGGTCGGCCCCGGCGAGATCAACGTGCCCGTGACCGTCGGCGGCAGCGTGATCTCGCCCGGCGACATCGTGGTCGGCGACGGGGACGGCGTGGTGTCGTTTCCCGCCGCCGGCGCCGCGACCCTGCTGGAGGCGGTACGTGTCCAGTCAAGCGCGAGGACGACACACTGAAGGCGATCCGCGAGGGCCGTTATCAGGGGGCTTACGGGAAGTCCTGATCGGCAGCTTGTTGTTGAGCGGAGGGCTTCCGATTCGGCCCTCGCTTTGATATGTACACCTCCAGGCAACCTGCCTTATCGGTGGGTTCCGCGGTCCCGTAGCTCAGCCGGATAGAGCGGCGGTTTCCTAAACCGTAGGTCGCATGTTCGAGTCATGCCGGGATCGCCATTACGGCTTCAGGACGCTTGTGAGAAAGCGTGATGTCGCCTCATGCACGTCAGGCCGATTGAGGATGGTGTGCACGTTTGCGTCCACGACGAGGACCGCTGCGTGCGGATTTCCCTTCAGCGCACCACCGCAGTTGCCAGTGACGGCGTAGTCCTTGTTCCAGGGATTGCTCGGCGAGAAATAGGGATCACGCGCAGAGATCGCGTTGAAGACCGGCTCCTCGGGGCCGAAGCCCGGACGTGGACGATCGACAAAGTAGTTTGCCTCGCACGACCACGAATAGATGAGTCGCGCCGTGCTGACTGGACCTGCATAGCGGCTCACTGCGACCGAACCCTCGCTGGTGCCGGCGATCACGATCCGGGCGGGGTCCACCCAGGCCCACGATTTGGAGGCGTTCAGCGCATACTCGAGTTCGGCGAGGCGTAGCGTGTGAACGCGTTCATAAATATCGACCGAGACCGGCGACGTGTAGGTCAGCCGATCTGGAATCGCCAGGCTGTCGGGTGCAACCGAGGCGAGCCCGAGCGCGTCGGCAAGCCAGATCTGGAAATCCTTGATGGCAGGTGCGACGCCGCTCGATCCATGCAACAGCACGACCAACGGCGCCTTACCAGCGACCTCGGGAGCCGCTGAGGCGAGGCCCTGCCAGCGGTGGCCGCCAGCCATTGCCGCTGGCAGGACGAGGCTGGCTCCTGCCCAAGTGGCCGCAAGATTTTCCGGGGTCGGTTCGAGCGTCTTGCCCTTGATGTCTCCCGGCTGGTCAGCAGCGAGTGCCGCCGCTGCTGTTAGAACTGATGCGAGGCAGGCGACCAGGCCCTGCCACATGGTGCCTCTCCCGATTGAAACCATCTCGAAGCTTAGCCCCTCATCGTGAACCGCTTTGACTCGTGATCCCAGCGGGAAATGATAGCGGTCCAGGTGCGTGTACGAAAGCTGGACCTCATGGCCTTCCTCTTCGCGCGAGGCGCCGAAGGCGGATCGCAGAACGAACGGGCACTAAGCGCAGTTGATTTGCTTCGCCGGTGTGAAAATTGCTAACAGAGGCGGCCGGGCTGGAAGTGCACCTCTCAGCCCGGTCGATGTTTGCCTGATCCGGAGATGACGATGCCTTTCGATTTGATCCTGCGCGGCGGGCGGGTGATCGACCCCTCCCAGAAGCTCGATGCCGTGACGGATGTCGCATTTTCGGGTGGCAAGGTCGCCGCGGTCGGCTCCGGGCTTAAGGCGGATCCAGCGACCGAAGTACGCGACGTCTCGCAGTTCATCGTGACCCCCGGGCTGATCGATCTCCACACCCATGTCTATTGGGGCGGCACCTCGCTCGGCATCGATGCCGAAGAGTTCTGCCGTAAATCCGGCGTCACCACCTCGGTCGACACCGGCAGCGCCGGTCCCGGCAATTTTGCAGGCTTCCGTAAGCATGTGATCGAGCCGAGCCAGGTCCGCATTCTCGCGTATTTGCACGTCTCCCATGCCGGCATTTTCGGCTTCTCGCACCGGATCATGGTCGGCGAGAGCGAGGAATTGCGGCTGATGAACCCGATCGAGGCGGCCAAGGTGGCGGACGCGAACCGCGACGTCATCGTCGGCATCAAGGTGCGGGTAGGGCTGCATTCCTCGGGCACCTCGGGTGCTGTGCCGCTCGATATCGCGGTTCAGGTTGCCGATGAGGTCGGCATGCCCCTGATGGCGCATATCGACCATCCGCCGCCGACCTATGAAGAGGTGCTCGCCCGCCTGCGTCCGGGCGATGTGCTCACCCATGCATTCCGGCCTTTCCCGAATTCGCCGGCGACTGCGCAGGGTACGGTGAAGAAGGCGGTGCTGGACGCGCGCGAGCGCGGCGTGCTGTTCGACATCGGCCACGGCAAGGGCTCGTTCGCGTTCAAGACCGCGCGTGCCATGCTCGCCAACGGCTTCTATCCTGATACCATCTCCTCCGACATCCATCAGCTCTGTATCGACGGCCCGGCCTTCGACCAGGTGACGACCATGTCGAAATTCCTGTGCATGGGCATGTCGCTGTCGGAGGTGATCAAGGCGTCGACCGAGAATGCCGCGATGGCGCTGCGGCGGCCCGAGCTCGGCAGCCTCAAGCCCGGCAGCGTCGGCGATGCCACGCTGATTTCGGTGAAGCAAGGCCAGTTCGACTATGAGGACGTCGTCGGTGAGCATCTCATCGGCGACAGGAAGATTGTCTCCGAAGGCGTCGTCATCGGCGGCCGCTGGTGGCATCCGAACTGAGCGCGCGCATCAGTCGCGTCCCGCCTCCATGATCGCCTTCGCGAGGCGCGCCGGATCGGAGAAGCACAGCTCGTGGCTGCCCGCCACCTGCACCAGGCGGAACAGGCCGAGCTTTTCCGAAAGCCGCGGATGCCAGCCATGGCTGTGCGGCAGCGCGGTGTCCTCGGTGCAGTTGATATAGGACTTCGCCAGCTGCATCTCGGCCGGATTCGCCTTCAGTGCGATCTTGTCGCTGAAGGTCGCAAGCGGGTGCGGATTGAGAATGTCATAGGCTTTTTGTGCCAGCGCGAGATCGGCATCGTTGATGAATGCCTCGCGCCAGATCGGGAACGGCAGCACCACCGAGCCATCGCCGCGTTCGGCCGCGATGGCATCGAACAGCCCGACATAGTGCGGCGGCACCATGTCGTTGAGGCTTTCGCCGTTGTTGGGCACGAAGGCATTCCAGTAGACCAGCCGCCGGATGCGATCGGCGGCGAGGTCTGCAACTCCGGTGATGACCATGCCCCCATAGGAATGGCCGACCAGGATGACGTCCTTGAGGTTGTTTTCGGCAAGGTAATCGGCGATCGACTGGATCGCCTCCTTCAGCCCTGTCGTCTTGGCGTCGCCCGGGCGGTTGCCTTTGATGGTGGGCGTGTAGACCTGATGGCCATGGGCGCGGATCGGCGCTGCGACGGGCTCGAACTCGACACCGGTGTGCCAGGCGCCATGGACGAGAACGTAGGTCGACATGTTGTAGCTCCCTCGGAAGGCTGGTTAGATCGGTACGAGCTGGGTCTTTTGCGGCGCTCGCGAGACGCGGCGTACAATTTTTGTTGTGCGAAGTGTGAACCGGCGGACCATTTCCCGCTTGTCTGACGCTGAACCGGATTGGTCTTGGAGCGAACTGATGGCGCAGCTCACTTCCGAAAGTCGGCCCCGGCATCTGGTCTGGGACACCGGGGCAACGCGGCCGGAGGAGCAGTTCTCCTACTATCGCGAGGCGATCTGCCAGGCGTTCATGAACCTGACGCCGGAATCGGCAACGACCTCACGTTTTCCGGCCAAGGTCGAGGCGATCAAGATCGGCAATGGCGCGATCAACCGCGTGGTCTTTCCCGAGCATACCGTGCATCGCTCGCGTGCGGATATCGCGGCGTCGACCGAAAGCTGCTTCTATCTGAACTTCAAGCTCGCCGGCCGCTGTCGCGTGGTCCAGGGCGGTCGCGACGTCAGCCTGTCGCGCGGCCAGGTCGGCATCTGCGACAGCGACCGTGAAGTGAAGCTTCTGCATGATCGCGGGCCGAGGCTGGAGGTTGCATCCTTCTGGGTGCCTTCGCGCGAGCTGCGCGACCGGCTGCCGCCATCCTTCGACTTCAGGGTCGAGCGCGTGTCGGACGACCCCTTCGTCGGTCATCTCATCGTCGAGACGGCGCGATCGCTGAATGCCGGCGCGCTGCGGATGACGGAAGGCGAAGCCGCCAGGCTGTTCGGCGTGCTGCTGGACCTCGTCGCGTTGAGCCTTTCCCGCCGCTCGCGCGCGCAGACCGCGGAGGCCGCCAGCTTTGCCGACGCGACGGCGCTCGCGCTTCGCCGCGCCGTGCATGAGCGTCTCTCCGAGCAGGGGCTGACTGTGGCCGAAGTCGCCGGCGCCGTCGGCATCAGCGAGCGCTACGTGCATAAGCTGTTCGAGCGCGCGGGCACCACGTTCTCGGACTATGTCATGGACCGCAGGCTGGACGGTGCAGCACGGGACTTGAACGATCCCGCGAAAGCGGGCCACGCGATCGGCTCCATCGCCTTCGACTGGGGCTTTTCGGACCTCTCCCATTTCACGCGGCGCTTCAAGCAGCGCTTCGGCTGTCGCCCGCGCGACTGGAGAGCGCGGTAGGCGCTACAGCGACCGCGCGATCAACAGTTTCATGATTTCGTTGGTGCCGCCATAGATCTTCTGGATCCGGGAATCGATGAAGATGCGCGAGATCGGATATTCCTGCATGTAGCCGTAGCCGCCGAACAGCTGGAGGCATTCGTCGGCGGTCTGCACCTGCTTGTCCGAGCACCAATATTTCGCCATCGACGCGGTGACGGTGTCGAGGTCCTTGGCGACAAGGCGCTCGATGCACCAGTCGACGAAGACGCGCGCGATCATCGCTTCCGTCTTGCGTTCGGCGAGCGTGAAGGCGGTGTTCTGGAAATCCATCAGCGGCTTGCCGAAGGCCTTCCGCTCCTTGGTGTATTCGGTGGTGAGCTTGACGGCGCGCTCCATCGAGGCGACGGCGCCGACCGCGAGCGCGAGGCGCTCCTGCGGCAGTTGCTGCATCAGCTGGACAAAGCCCTGGCCCTCCTCCTTACCGAGCAGGTTTTCCGGCGGCACGGTGACGTTGTCGAAGAACAGCTCCGAGGTGTCGGAGGCATGCAGGCCGATCTTGTCGAGGTTGCGGCCACGCTTGTACCCCTCGGCACCTTCGGTCTCGACCACGATCAGTGAGATCCCCTTGGCGCCGGCTTCGCCGGTGCGTGCGACCACGACGACGAGATCGGCGGCCTGACCGTTGGTGATGAACGTCTTCTGGCCGTTGATGACGTAGGAATTGCCCTGCTTCTTCGCCGTCGTCTTGACGGCTTGCAGATCGGAGCCGGTGCCGGGCTCGGTCATGGCGATGGCGCCGACCATCTCGCCTGACGCCATCTTCGGCAGCCAGCGCTTCTTCTGCTCCTCCGAGCCGTAGTTGAGGATGTAATGGGCGACGATGGCGCTGTGCACGGAGACGCCCGTCGTCAGCTCCGGCACCGTGCTCTCGAGATCGTCAAGCACTGCCGCGTCGTAGGCAAAGGTCGCGCCCAGCCCGCCATATTCCTCCGGCACGCTTGCCAGCAGCGCACCCATCTCGCCGAGACCGCGCCAGGCGGAGCG
The DNA here is from genome assembly GCF_028128895.1 of Bradyrhizobium sp. CCBAU 11434. NCBI lineage: Bacteria > Pseudomonadati > Pseudomonadota > Alphaproteobacteria > Hyphomicrobiales > Nitrobacteraceae > Bradyrhizobium > Bradyrhizobium sp. CCBAU 11434. The sequence continues at coordinate 647,755 of NZ_LBJX01000103.1, read as the reverse complement.
GTCGACCATCTTCTGCTCACGCCATTTCTCGGCATGCGGCGCCAGGTCCTTGGCGAGATATTTCCGGAACTGGTCGCGGAAGATTTCGAGCTCTTCGGTCATCCAGGAGGAGCGGTAGGACATGATTATCCTCGGTTGATGCGGCTTCCCGGTTGGTAGGCCAGTGGGCCGCCGCAATTATTGTGTTTTCAGGCTGCGCCGGTGACGCTACCAAGGCGACCGTAGCAGCGTCTGTTGGGATGGTTGATTGTGGCTGTCAAAACCCAAGCCGTCAAAATCAAAGAGCTCAAGCTCGACATCGAACGCATCGGCCCAGTCTCGGCGATCCTGATGCAGCCGGACAATGCGCGCGCCTGCTGCGTGCTGGCGCACGGCGCCGGGACGGACATGCGGCATGCGTCGATGGACAAGATTGCAGTGGGCCTCGCAGAGCGCGGCATCGCGACGCTCCGCTTCAATTTTCCCTATACGGAGAACAAGCAGGGCCGTCCCGATCAGCCGGCGGTCGCGCATGCCACCATCCGCGCGGCGGTGGAGGAGGCTGCGCGACTGTGCCCGCGATTGAAGCTCGTCGCCGGCGGAAAGTCGTTCGGCGGCCGTATGACATCGCAGGCGCAGTCGAAGGCGGCTCTTCCAGGTGTCAGAGGGCTCGCTTTCCTCGGCTTTCCCCTGCATGCCGACAAGAAGCCGTCGACGGAGCGCGCCCAACATCTCGCCCATGTCGAGATCCCCATGCTGTTCCTGCAAGGTACGCGCGATGGGCTGGCCGATCTCGGCCTGCTCAGGCCAGTCGTTGCAGCGCTCGGGGCGAAGGCGACACTGCATGAGATCGAAGGCGGCAATCACTCCTTCGCGGTGCTGAAGAAGTCCGGTCGCACCAATGACGAGGCGCTTGCCGAGGTGCTCGACACGCTCGCGGGCTGGATCGACAAACTCGGCTGACACTCAGGCCGAGTACAGCCCCTTGTCGCGCGCCTTCTGGATCGCGAGCGCGGCGATCAGATCGAGCGTCGGCGTCGACAGGCCGGCGGTGCGCGCGAAGGCGGCGGGCGCCCTCACCAGCACGTCGATCTCCATGGCGCGGCCGAGCTCGTAATCCTGCAGCAGCGACGGCTTGTGATTGGGGGCGGGCCCGCTGCGCGTGGCGCGCTTGACCTCGGGGATGAAGTGCTGGGCGATGTCGTTGGCCTCGTTCAGCATGCGCGGGATGACTTCAGTGAAGGCCGGATCGTCGCGGACGCCGCGCGCGGTCTGGCCTGTCAGCAGGCACAGCACCGACAGCGACATGTTGGTCAGCAACTTTGACCAGATCGCCTCTCGGATCTCGGCCACGGGCGGCGATTCCAGCCGCGCATCGTTGAAGACGCCGCGGAGCTTTGTGATTCGGTCGCAATTGCGGTCGTCGCATTCGCCGATCAAGAGGCGATTGCGGTCCGGGGTGAGGTTCTGCACCACGCCCGGTGCAGTGACCTCGTTCGAGGAGAAGATGACGCCACCGATGATCCGCTCCTTTGGGATGCAGGCGCGCAAGCGTCCGCCGGGATCGAGGAAGCTGATATCCGGCGGTGTCGGGTGCCGCGGCGGCAGGCCGATACCGTACCACCAGGGAATTCCGTTCTGCGCGAACACGATGGCAGTGTCGTCCTGGAGCAGAGGCTTGATGTTGGAGACGAGCCCTGTCAACGCCGTGGCTTTCAGCGTCGAGATCACGACGTCCTGCGGGCCGAGCTGGGCCGGATCGCCAGAGGCGTTCACCTTGGCCGAAACCTCGGAATCACCGACGCGTAGCTTCAGGCCGTTGGCCCGCACCGCCTCCAGATGCGCGCCCCTCATGACGCACGAGACCTCGTGGCCGGCGCGGGCGAGCCTGACCGCGAGATGGCTTCCGACGGCGCCCGCGCCGAAAATGCAGATGCGCATATGATGTCCCGTCCCTGATCTCTTTGGTCTTGCCCGGCGCCAGCATGACACAAGCCGCCATGCGATGGGCGCGACCGCCCCACGCTGGAAAGATATGGATCGGAATGCGTTGCCTCGGCCATAGTGCGCGCCATCAGAATGACCGGAGGATCGCCGATGACTGCCAGCCCCGTCCTGTGGACCCTTGATGAGCGTGGGGTTGCGACCGTCACGTTGAACCGGCCGGAGGTGAACAACGCCTATGACGGCGCCCTGATATCAGGCGTGCTCGTGGCCATGGACGATCTGGGCAAGAAGCCGAATCTTCGCGTCGTCGTGCTCAAGGGCAATGGCAAGCATTTCCAGGCCGGCGCCGACCTCAAATGGATCAACGGCGTGCGGCCACAATCGCCTGAGGCCAACGAAGCGGCATCGCGGGCGACGTTCGAGGCCGTGCAGCGGCTCAACACCTTGCCGATCCCGACCGTGGCCCTGGTGCAGGGCGGCTGCTTCGGTGGCGGCACCGGCGTGATTGCCGCCTGCGACGTCGTGATCGCCGCCGACAACGCCCTGTTTTCCATCACCGAGGTACGCTGGGGCCTGACTGCCGCGATCATCATCCCACAGCTCTGCGACGCCATTGGTGTGCGGCAAGTCCGCCGTTACGCGCTGACCGGCGAACGCTTTGGCGCCGAGGACGCCCGTCGCATCGGCCTCGTCCACGAGGTGGTGCCGCTGGCCGATCTCGAAGCCGCGGGCAGCAAGGTGGTCGAGCAACTGCTCGCCAACGGGCCGGAAGCGTTGGCCGAGACCAAGCGGCTGGCACTGGAGAGCTCGTTCGGTGGCATGGCGGTGGACGATGCGGCCTATACGCGGCTCGTCCAGCTGCATTCGCTCAAGCGCCAGAGCGCCGAGGCGGCGGAGGGACTGGCCTCGTTCGCCGAGAAGCGGGCGGCGACGTGGGGAGGCGGCAAAGGCTGAGCTTCGCTCGATGCGGGCTACGGCGCAGCAATTCACAGCGACGGCGCGAGTGACGTTTTGAGCAGCGTGAGCAGCGCCTGCACCGCGGCGGCGTTGCGCCGGCGTTCGGGAATGGCGGCTTTCACCCACAATTCCGGAATCGGAAAGTCAAGCAGCACCGGTTTCAGCGTGCCGTCGCGCAAGGCGTCCGCGACGAGATAATGAGACATCAGCGCGATGCCGTTGCCGGCGATCGCGCTGCGCGCCAGCACATGCCCCTCATTCGACGAGAGCAGTGGGCTGACCTGGATGGTGATGCGGCCGCGCGGCCCGTCAAACACCCATTCGGGGCCCGTCGGCATGAAGCTGAGGCAACGATGCTCGACGAGATCGCGCGGATGTTTTGGCGCGCCGTGCTTCTTTAAGTAAGCTGGCGAAGCACAGAGCAATCGCTTCAACGGCACCAGCGGCTCGTCGACCACGCCGCCGAAGGAGTGCGGGAAAGCGCCGATCGCGATGTCAAAACCCTCGCTGACGGGATCGACCGGGCGATCGATCAGCACGATCTCGAGCTTCAGTCGCGGGTTTTGCGTCTGGAATGCACTGAAGGCATCGGCAAGCCGCGCCACCGTCATCGAGGTCGGCGCCTTGATGCGGAGGTGATCGACGAGGTCGTGGCCCTTCTCGCCCATGCGCGAGAGCAGGTCGGTGGCATCAGTGACGACGCCGCGGGCGCGATGCACGTAGCGTTGCCCGGCTTCGGTCAGCCGCAATTGCCGGGTCGAGCGGTGGAACAGCGGCGTGCCGATCCGCGATTCGAGCTGCGTGACGCGTTTTGCCACCACTGACGTTGAGACATTCAGCTTTCGCGCGGCGGCCGAGAAGCCTGACGCGTCAGCGGTGGCGAGGAAGGCCTGAAGGTTCACCAGGATGTCCATGTCGACCTTTCGCGAATCGAGAAAGCTGATCGCATGTATTGGTGGATTGTAGCCCTCTGCGCGTTAATTCATAGTCGTCCCCAAGCAAGCGATTTTGGGAAGGACGCGCCATGCGGGCCATGACGATCAATGAACCGGCACGGCAGGTGCCGCTCTATGGCGAGTACGAGATCGTCGTGCTCGGCGGTGGCCCGGCCGGCATTGTCGCTGCGGCCTCAGCCGCGCGCGCCGGTCGAAAGACGCTACTGATCGAGCGCTACGGCTTTCTCGGCGGCATGGGCACCGCGGCCGGCGTCACCAATTTCTGTGGCCTGCACGGCAATGTCTACGGCGAAGCCGTCCGGCTGGTGCAGGGCATGGCGTCCGATCTGCTGGCGCGGATCGACCATCTGAACGGCCTCAATGCGCCGCATCTGATCCTCGGCAAGGTCTTTGCGCAGGCCTATGACACCGCGGCCTACAAGATCGCGGCGGACGAATTGCTCGCCGGCCACAAGGTGCACATGCTCTTCCATGCGCTCGGCGCTGGCGTTGTGATGGGTGCTGATCGCCGCATCGAAGCGCTGATGGTCGAGACCAAGGCCGGCCGGCGGGCGGTGCGCGCGGAAATCTTCATCGATTGCTCCGGCGACGGCGATCTCGCGGTCTGGGCCGGCGCGCCGTTCGAGATCGGCGACGAGCATGGTCATCCCATGTATCCGTCAATGATGCTCCGTCTCAACGGCATCGATCCCGCAAGGGCGGGCGATGCCTGGCGGACGATCCCGCAATTGATGGAAGCGGCGACCGCCGCCGGCACCCACAAATTCCCGCGCAAGAGCGCGATCGTGCGGCCTCAGAAATCCGGCATCGAATGGCGGGTCAATTTTACGCAAGTCGCGCGTGAAGATGGCCATGCCATCAACGGTGTCGAGCCCGATGATCTCACCCGCGGTGAGATCGAGGGCCGCAAGCAGGCGCTCGCCGCCTTTGAGTTCTTGCGCACGGTGCCCGGCTTTGAAAAGTCCTACATCGTCGACCTGCCGCCGCAGCTCGGCATCCGCGAGACGCGCCGCATCAAGGGTGGTTACCAGCTCAGCGGCGAGGATGTGCTCGGCTGTGCCTCGTTCGAGGATTCCATCGGCGTCAATGGCTGGCCGATCGAGGCCCATGTGCCGGGTGATGTCGTCTTCACCTTCCCGCCGATCCCCGAATCGCGCGGCTACAACGAATTGCCGTATCGCATGCTGGTGCCTGAGGGCGTAGACAATCTGCTGGTCGCCGGCCGCTGCGCCTCCATGACCCATGAGGGCCAGTCGGCGGCGCGTGTCTCCGGCGCCTGCTTCGTGATGGGGGAGGCGGCCGGTTCCGCGGCCGCGCTGGCCTTGTCCGGAAACCGGATCCCGCGTGACATACCGGTTGAAAAATTGCAGGAAACGTTGAAACAACAGGGCGCCTTTATCGGACGGGATGAGCCCGTGCCAAAGGGCCTGTAACGGACTGCAAAAAGAGAAATATTGGAGGAAGCGGGATGATCGGGATTGCGCGGGTCGCGGCACTTAGTCTTTTGGCTATGATGGCGATGGGCATGGCCAGGGCGGAGGATGCGCTGAAGGCCAAGGTCGGCGTGCTCCGCCTGTCGTCCTCTGCGCCCGTCTTCATCGCCCAGGACAAGGGCTATTTCCGCGACGCCGGCCTCGACATCGAGCTGAAGTTTTTCGACGCGGCGCAGCCGATCGCTGTTGCCACCACCTCGGGCGACGTCGATTTCGGCGTCACGGCCTTCACCGCGGGCCTCTACAATCTCGCCGGCAAGGGCGTGCTGAAGGTGATCGGCGGCATGAGCCGCGAGAGGGCCGGCTATCCCCTGATCGGCTATTTCGCCAGCAACAACGCCTACGCTGCTGGCCTGAAGACGCCGAAGGATCTTGCGGGCAAGCGCATCGCGATGACCCAGGTCGGATCATCCTTCCATTATTCGCTAGGCCTGCTCGCCGACAAATACGGCTTCAAGCTTTCTGACGTGAAGATCGTGCCGCTGCAATCGCTGTCGAACGCAGCGGCGGCGCTGAAGGGCGAGACCGTCGATGCGGCGCTGCTGCCGATCTCGACGGCGCGCAAGCTGATGGACGATGGCGGCGCGAAGTTTTTGGGTTGGGTCGGCGACGAGACGCCGTGGCAGCTCGGCGCAGTGTTCGCCTCGCCGAAGACGCTGACCAACAAGGTTCTGGTGACGAAATTCCTCGGCGTGCTCGCCAAGGCCGATCGCGAATATCACGACGTGATCCTGGCTTCGATGAAGGACGGCAAAGCTCCGATCAACGACAAGACCAAGCCGCTGCTGGAGATCATCGCGAAGTACACCAATTTGCCGGTCGAGCAGGTGGTCGGCAACTGCGCCTATATCGACCCTGACGGCAAGCTCGACGTGAAGAACGTCGACAACCAGATCAGATGGCTCCAGGAGCAGGGATTTGCCGACAAGGGCTATGATGCGGATGCGATCATCGCCAAGGAATATGTGAAGGCGGATTGATGCTGCGCGCACTTCTCTCACCCTGTCATCCTGAGGTGCTGGGCTTGCGGCCTTCCGCAAGGCTCCCATTGCGGTGCGTTCGCACCGCAATGCTCGCGCCTCAGGATGACGGTTCGAGAAGGAGAGCGTGAGATGGACCTGATCGCCAATCACATCAGTCATCGCTTCGGCGATCTCGCCGTGCTCGACGACATCTCGTTCACGGTGAGCGCTGGCGAGGTGGTGGCGATCGTCGGTCCTTCCGGCTGCGGCAAGAGTACCCTGTTGTCGATCCTTGGCGGGCTTTTGCAGCCGACCTCGGGCGCGCCCGAACTGCGGGGAGCGCCGCCGGCGGACAGTCTCAATCCGCTCACCTTCGTGTTCCAGGACTTTGCGCTGCTGCCCTGGGCCACGGTGGAGCAAAACGTCGAATTCCCGCTGCTGCACACCCAGCTCTCGGCCGCGCAGCGCCGCGCGCTGGTTGAGGATGCCTTGCGTCGGACGGGGCTGACTGATTTTCGCAAGACCTATCCGAAGCAGCTCTCCGGCGGTATGCGCCAGCGCGTCGGCATCTCGCGCGCGCTCGCGGTGAAGCCGGCCATTCTCCTCATGGACGAACCGCTGTCGGCGCTGGATTCGCAGACGCGCGAACTCTTGATGGAAGATTTCGTGCGCCTGCTCGCCGATGGTGGCATGGGCGCGGTCTATGTCACGCACAATCTCGAAGAGGCCGCGCGGCTTGCCGACCGCATTGTGGTGCTGTCACGGCGACCAGGCCGTATTCGCGAGGTCGTTGCCGTGCCGATGACAAGGGCGGCGCGGGGTGAAGCTGCTGCGCGCGAAAAACTGCTCGCGCTCCAGAACCAGATCTGGTCGTTGATCCGCAACGAGGCGATCGATGCCGAACGCGAGGTCCAGCATGCTTGATCGCGCGACCGAGACGTCGGCCAACGAAACGACGCGGCGCGTCCGCTTCCGCGGTGCGGGCTTCGTCCCCGCCAGCAGCCGGTTTGGCGGCTGGATTGCGCTCGCGCTTGTCATCGCGATCTGGCAGGCGGCCGGCAGTGCCAGGCTTGTCAATCCGCTATTCCTGCCGGCACCCTCGGCCATCGTGCGCGCGATCTATGAGCTCGCGATGTCGGGCGCGCTCTGGCAGCATCTTTCGGCCTCGCTGCTGCGCATCGGCGTCGGCTGGCTGCTGGGCACGGCGGCCGGTGTCGTGGTCGGTTTTGCCATCGGCCTGTCGCGCCTGGCGCGTAGCGTCGGCATCACCTTCATCTCGGCGCTGTTTCCGATTCCCAAGATCGCGCTGCTGCCGCTCTTGATCCTCTGGCTCGGCATCGGCGAAGAGCCGAAGATCGCGACCATTGCGCTCGGCGTGTTCTTCTCGACCGCAATCTCGGTCTATAGCGGTGTCGACGCCGTGCCGCGCAATCTCATTCGCATGGCACAGAGCTTCAACGTTCCGTTTGCCACCATCGTGCGCAAGGTGGTCTGGCCCGGCGCGCTGCCCGCGATCCTCGCCGGCTTCCGCATCACGGCGTCGGTCGCGCTGCTGCTTGTCGTCAGCGCGGAGATGATCGGCGCCCAATACGGCATCGGCGCCTTCGTGCTCCAGGCCGGCAATCTGATGCAGACGGATCAACTGCTCGCGGGCGTGGTGATCTTGTCGGTGTTCGGGCTTGTCGTGGGGAAGGTGATCAATCTTCTCGAAATCAAGCTGCTGCACTGGCGCTAGCCAGAGTCACCGCAGCCGTAGGGTGGGCAAGGCGCAAGCGTGCCCACCATTTCTTCATGAGTCGCGAAGACGTGGGCACGACGCAAGGGCGCCTTTGCCCACCCTACGAGACCGGTGAACGTCAAGCGTTGCCGCGATCCTCGCGAAACAAATCCAGCTTCTGCTGCACCGGGCGATCCGAGAAACTAAACAGCACGGCGTCCTCGTCCGCCTCGTGCGTCACCCATTGCCAGCTCGGCACCACGAACAGATCGCGCGGGCCCCATTCGAACACGGCATCGCCGATACGACTGCGACCCTTGCCCTCGATCGGGCAGAACACGGTCGCGTCAGTCGCGCGATAACGCGCGGTCTTGAAACCTTTCGGGAGCAGCTGGATGAAGGTGCCGATGGTCGGCATCGCGAAGTCGCCGGTCTCCGGGTTGCTGAATTTCAGCTTCAGACCGTGGAAGGCGTCCCACTCCTGGCTGGTCCTGGCCTTCTCCAGGGCCTCACGGGTGTAGGCGTAGGGATAGCTGAAGATCGGCGAGGTCTTCGATGACCGCTTCACATCGACCGGCAAGAGATTGTGGCCATAGCGCGCAAAGCTGTCGCCTGCGGGTTTTGTAATCTTCTGCTGATCTTCCTTCGATCCTTCCGCAAAGGAGCAGTCGAAGAACTGCACCAGCGGAATGTCGAGACCGTCGAGCCAAAACATCGGCTCGTCGGTCTCGTTGGAATGATCGTGCCAGGTCATCGACGGCGTGATGATGAAATCGCCGGGCTCCATCGCGGTGCGCTCGCCATCGACCGCGGTGTGGGCGCCCTTGCCCTCGAGCACGAAGCGCAGCGCCGACTGGCTATGCCGGTGCGCGGGCGCGACGTCGCCGGGCACCACCATCTGCACGCCGGCATAGAGTGAGGTCGTGATCTTCGACTGACCGCGAAGGCCCGGGTTCTCCAGCACCAGCACGCGCCGTTCGGCTTCCTTGGCGGTAATGAGCTTGCCGGCCTCCGTCATGTAGTCGCGGATGATGTCGAACTTCCAGAGATGCGGCCGGCAGGCGCTCTTCGGCTCGGGCGTGATCAGATCGCTCATCACGGTCCAAAGCGCGGTGAGATTCTCGCCGTCGATCTTCTTGTAGAACGCCTCGCGTTCCGGCGTCTTGGTCACGGCTTTCATGGTGAGCCTCCCTCGTCTTGTTGATTGACAGTATACTTACAATTTAGGTAGCGTCAACTTGACGAGCGACGTACAAGGTCGTTGTCATTCCGGGGCTCGCGAAGCGAGAACCCGGAATCTCGAGATTCCGGGTTCGGTCCTGCGGACCGCCCCGGAATGACGGGCAAGAAACTTTACGGGAGGGTCTTGATGAAGCTGCACGGCTATTTCCGCTCCAGCGCCGCCTATCGCGTCCGGATCGCGCTCAACCTCAAGGGCCTCGGCGCCGAGCATCTGCCGCATCATCTACGCAAGGGCGAGCAGCGCGCGCCCGCTTATCTTGCGATTAATCCGCAGGGCCTGGTGCCCGCGCTGGAGAACGACGCGGGAGCGGTGCTGACCCAATCTGTCGCGATCATCGAGTGGCTCGATGAGACGCATCCCAACCCGCCGCTGCTGCCGAAGGATGCGCTGCAGCGCGCCAAGGTGCGGGCGTTCGCGTTGGCGATCGCCTGCGACACTCATCCCGTGCAAAATTTGAAGGTGCTGGCGCGCTTGCGCGAGTTGGGCCTGCCGGAGGAGAAGGTCCAGGACTGGGCCGCCTGGGTCAATCGCGAGGGGCTGTCGGCCTGCGAGACGCTGATCATGGACGAGCCGGGTCCATTTTGTTTTGGCGCTGCTCCGACGCTTGCCGATCTCTGCCTGGTGCCGCAGCTCGCCAATGCGCGCCGCTTCGGCGTCGGCGTTTCCGCCTATCCGCGTCTGCTCAAGGCCGAGGCCGCCGCCAAGGCGCTGCCGGCCTTCGCCAACGCCGCACCGGAGAAGCAGCCCGATGCCGAGTAAGCCGCCGCTGCCTCCGATCACGATGGAAGCGGTCTATGCGGCGCCGGGCTATCTGTTCCGGCGCATGCAGCAGATCGCGGTCTCGATCTTCATGGAGGAGTGCAAGGCGTTCGACCTCACGCCGGTGCAATATGCGGCGCTGATCGCGATCCACACCCATCCCGGCATCGACGCGACGCGGCTGTCGGCGGTGATCGCGTTCGACCGCTCGACGCTGGGCAGCGTGATCGAACGTCTCCAGGCCAAGGACTTTGTCGAGCGCAAGCCGGCGCCCGAAGACAAGCGCATCAAGCTGCTCTATCTGACCAGGCAAGGCGCCGCGATCCTGCGCGAGATCATCCCCGCCGTCGAACGCGCCCAGGCGCGCATGTTGGAGCCGCTCAAGCCCACCGAGCGCAAGGCGCTGATGGGACTGATGTCGCAGCTCGTCGATCTCAACAACGAAGTCTCGCGCGTGCCGCTGCGGGCCGAGGATGCGCTGGAGCACCTGGGCAAGGCGGGGTAAAATTCTCCGCTGTCATTCCCCGCGAAAGCGGGGAATCCAGTACGCTGGCGGCCTCTCGGTTCAATCACGACTGCCTCTGAATATTGGATCGCCCGCTTTCGCGGGCGATGACACCGAGAGGTGGCGACATCGCCGGCCTCACATCCGCAACAACGCCTGCCGATCGATCTTCCCCGTGCCCGTCTTCGGCAGTTCGTCGATAAAGATCACCTCGCGCGGATATTTGTACGGCAGCAGCTTGCCCTTGACGTAATCCTGCAACCGCCGCGTCGCCTCGCTCTGGTCGGTCGCGCGGTTGTTCATCACCACCACCGCCTTCAGCGTCATGCGGCGATCCGGCAGCTCGGCGGCGAACACCGCGCATTCGCGGATGTCGGGGTGGTCGGCGAGGCACAGCTCGACCTCGAGCGGGTAGACCCACTGGCCCGAGATCTTGATGAGATCATCGGCGCGGCCGCGGAAGAAGTGGAAGCCGTCGCTGTTGCGGACGAAGCGATCGCCGGTGTAGATCCAGCCACCCTCGCGGATGGTCTCGGCGGATTTGTCCGGCCTGTTCCAATACAGCGGCGTGTTGGAATCGCCGCGCACCCACAAGATGCCTTCCTCGTTGTCGCCGACGTCGCGCCCGTCCTTGTCGCGCAGCGCGACCTCGTAGCCGGGCACGCGCAAGCCCGCGGCGCCGAGCTTCTTCTGCTCGGGTCGGTTGGAGAGATAGATGTGCAGCACCTCGGTCGAGCCGAGGCCTTCGACGATTTCGAGCCCGGTGAGCGACTTCCAACCGTTGAAGACTTCGGCCGAGAGCACTTCCGCGGCTGACAGTGCCATGCGCAGGGACGAGAAATTTGTTCCGGCTGCGCCCTCAGCCTTGGTCAGCGAGGTGTAGAGCGTCGGCAGGCCGAAGAACACCGTCGGCTTGTATTGCTCGATCGCCGCAAAGATCGCAGCCGGCTTCGGCTGGCCCGGCAGCAGCAGCGTCGCTGCACCTGACGAGAACGGGAACGTGATGGAATTGCCAAAGCCATAAGCGAAGAAGATCTTTGGCACCGAGAAGCAGATGTCGTCAGGCGTCAGCTTCAACACGCTCTGCGCAAAAGCAAGCTCGCTATAGGCCATGTCGTGCTGAAGATGCACGATGCCCTTGGGCCGGCCGGTCGAGCCGGAGGAGTACATCCAGAACGCCATCTCGTTGCGATCGGTCTCAGCTTCCGCCAGCTCCGCCGGAAATTGCGACAGCCAATCCGCGGCTTCTATCGCCTTCGGCGCAGCGTGGTCGCCGATCGCGCCATTGACGACGATCAGCGTATGCAGGCTGGTGTCCTTGCAGGCCTCGGCATTGAAGCGCGCGCAGAATTCGGCATCCGCCACCGCAACAGCCGCGCCGGAATCGGCGAGATAGAATTGCAAGAGATCGGGCGGCGTCAGCGTATTGATCAGCAACGGTACGAAGCCGGCGCGCACGGTGCCGAAAAAGGCGGCCGGATAAGCCGGCGTATCGTCGAGGAACAGCAGCACGCGATCGCCGCGCGTCAGGCCGAGTGAGGCAAGGCCGTTGCCCCAACGGCAAGCCTCCGCGCAAAGCTCGGCATAGCTCCGCGTGCCCGCCGGGCCAATCAGCGCGAGCTTGTGGCCGCGCCCCTTGGCGAGATTGTCGAACAGCACGCGGCTGGCATTGTAAATCTCGGGAACGGCAAAGCCGATCTCGCGGGCGCCCGCGCTGTCCGCGGGCACCTGGTCCTGTATCGCGTTGGTCATGCCGTCGCCTCGCCTGCCTCGTCTCCGCTGCTCTTCTCGGCCTCGTAGCGCGCCATGAAGGCTGGTGACATCGCGCGCAGTCGGGAATCGTCGATGCGGCCGGAGCGGGTGATATAGCTATAGGCGAAGTCCATCAGGCCAAGCTGCATGTGCTGGGCGAAATGCTCGTACCAGAACGCGCTGGTGCGTGCGGCATTGACGAGCTTCTGCACCACGGGCTTGCGCGCGGCCTGGTAGCGATGCAGCGCGGTCGACAGATGGGCGTCCGATTCCAGCGCCTTGACCAGCGCGATCGCGTCCTCGATCGCGAGCCTCGTGCCTGAGCCGATGGAGAAATGCGCCGAGTGCAGCGCGTCCCCAATCAGCACCATGTTCTTGAACGACCAGTGCTCGTTCCAGACCCAGGGGAAATTGCGCCAGACCGATTTGTTGGAGACCAGGCAGTGGCCGCCGAGCGTGTCGGCGAACACCTCCTCGCACACGCCCTTGGACTGCTCGACGTCCTTGTAGGCGAAGCCGTAGGCCTGCCAGGTCGCGTGATCGCACTCGACCAGGAAGGTGCTCATGTTCGGCGAATAACGATAGTGATGCGCGTTGAACGCGCCGCGGTCGGTCTTCACGAAGGTCTGCGACAGTGTGTCGAAACGCTTCGAGGTTCCGTACCAGACGAATTTGTTGGAGGAGTAGGACAGCGAGGTGCCGAAATCGCCCTCATAGGCGCGGCGCACGAGCGAGTTGAGGCCGTCGGCGGCGACGATCAGATCGTGGCCGTTGAGTTGGTCGATCGCCTGGATCTGGGTGTCGAAGCGCGGGGTGACGCCGACATCGAGCGCGCGTTGCTGCAGGAATTGCAGGAGTTCCAGCCGGCCAATCGAGGAGAAGCCGACACCGTCGATGGCGACGCTGTCGCCGCCGAGATTCAGCGTAATGTTCTCCCAGCTCTCCATATGCGGCGCGATTGCATCGACCGTCTCGGGGTCGTCGGCGCGCAAGAATTCAAGCGCCTGGTCGGAGAACACGACGCCAAAGCCCCAGGTCGCGTCGGCCGGGTTCTGTTCGAACAGGTCGACTTGATCCTCGGGGTGACGCTTCTTCCAGAGATAGGCGAAGTAGAGCCCGCCGGGCCCCCCGCCAATCACGGCGATCCGCAAATCCTGCCTCCCTAATTGACAGTATACTTACTATCTCAGGGTAGACTAATGGGCTCCGGTCTCCCACGCCAGCGGAATTATTGGCAAGGCGAGGTGCGCCGCAGCACGGCCGTGGGCACGCGCGTCGCGCGTGCCCAAACCCGTCAATTGCGAATCATAGCCAAACCGCGCCGGATTGACCACCCGGGGGGCGTCAGACGCAGCGCTTCACGTAGACCCCGTTCACCAGCACCCTGGTACAGCGAACCACTGGCACCGGGTGGCGAACCACGACGGCGCCGTTCGGTCCGGCGCAACCGGCGCGGTAGACCCCGCGGGCGCACACCACCGCATTGGCGTCGGAGGATTCGAAGGTCATCGTCGTCGCGAAGGCGAGTAGCGCGGACGCAATCAGCAGAAGTACACGCATGTCGTTTCTCCCGGTCTTGTCGTGATTGAAATCTGATATCGGCGAATGATTAGTCGCGAGGAGCGCGCGAAAATTCACGCGCGCCGCCCAAGATTGATGGCGCCGCGAGTTGCGTGCGGCTTATCGCGCAGCGAATGGTGCAAGCACGTCCTTGCAGGCCGGCGACAGCGACGCCGCATTACTGGCGATGCATTGCACGATGCGGCCGCCACCCGGCGCTACGCCGCCACAGAGCGAGCGAATGTCGGCGCCGCAAGCCGAGCGCACAATGAACAGCTCTTCGCGCGGCCGCAGCGGGCGCAGAACGATCACGGCGGGCGCGGCCGCCGGTGCTGCTCCGGCAGCGGGAGCAGCGGTGCCGGTTGCCGGCGCTGATGTCGCCGCTGCGCCGCCACCGGCCGCAGCAGTCACCGCTTTCGCGCAGGCCGCCGAAACCCTGGCCTTGTTTTTCTCGAGGCATTCCAGCGCGGGAGCGCCGCCTGGCGGCACGCTGGCGCAGACCTTGGGATAATCGGCGCGGCATGCGCTCTTGACGGCAGCGACCTGAGCGCCGCCCGGTTGCTTTGCCGCAGCAGCCTTCGGTGCAGCTTCGGCGGCCGGCTTCGCCGCGGGTTCGGCGGCGGGAGCCGCTTCGGTCTTGGCTGGTTCGGATTTGGCAGGTTCAGATTTGGCCGGTTCGGATTTTGCCGGCGCAGCTTCGGTCTTGGGCGCTGCTGCCGGCTCGACCGCGCGAACCGCGGTCTGGCATCCCGCCGACAGGCTCGACATGTGGCTCTGCAAACATTGATATGCCTCGACGCCGCCCGGCGTCACGCTCGCGCAGTGCGCCATGAAATCCGAGCGGCATGCGGAGCGGATAGCGCTCTTCTGGGCCTCGGTCGGCGCTTGCGCGAATGCGCTTGTTGCAGTTGCGAAGAGTGCTGCGGCGAGCAACGCGTGACGCGTTGATGCGTGTTTCAACGTGTTGAACATTTGAGTGAATTCCTGCCCTGTCGGTAACGCCGACGATTTTCTAAATGTGTAATGCAATTGCAATCGTCGCGAGTGATGCCTCGCGAGCGATATCTTGGCCGCTTTGACCACTACCGCAAGTAGATAATGCCGGTGGAATTGCGACGTAACTTAGAGCATGATCCGGAAAAGTGTGCAGCGGTTTTCCGAAAGGATCATGCTCAGACGATACGTCGTCAGAGCCTGACCATGCGCTTGCCGCGGTTCTCGCCGGCAAGCAGTCCGATCAGCGCCTTCGGCGTGTTCTGCAATCCGTCGATAATGTCTTCCTGCACCTTCAGCTTGCCGGATTTCACCCAGGCCTGCAGATCGGCGAGCGCGCACTGGCTGTCCTTCATGTAGTCCATCACGATGAAGCCCTGCATCACAAGCCGCTTCACCACGATCAGGCCGGGTACGCCGCGCGGGCCGTGCGCCGACGGCGCGCCGTCATATTGCGAGATCGCGCCGCAGCAGGCGATGCGGCCGTAATTGTTCATCTGCGGCAGGCAGGCTTCCAAAATGTCGCCGCCGACATTGTCGAAATAGACGTCGATGCCTTTGGGCGCCGCTGCGCGCAGCGCCTTGAACACCGCACCGTCCTTGTAGTCGACGGCGGCATCGAAGCCGAGCTCTGACGTCAGCCACTGGCACTTGTCCGCGCCACCGGCGATGCCGATGACGCGGCATCCTTTGATTTTGGCGATCTGTCCGACGATCGAGCCGACCGAGCCCGCGGCGGCGGAGACCACGACCGTCTCGCCCTCCCTGGGCTTGCCGACCTCAAGCAGGCCGAAATAGGCGGTGAGGCCGGCGATGCCGAACACGCTGAGCAGATGCGTCATCGGCTCGAGCTTCGGCATTTTCGTCAATTGCTTTGCGGGCACTGTAGCAAACTCCTGCCAACCGGTGTCGCCGAACACGATGTCGCCGGGCGCAAGCTCAGGCGCCTTCGAGCTGACCACCTCTGCAATGCCGCCGCCGGCCATCACGCTGTTCGCTTCGACCGCCGAGCGATAGGTCGCGCCGTGCATCCAGGCGCGGTTGGCAGCGTCGAGCGAGATGTAACGCACGCGCAGCAGTGCCTCGCCGTCCTTCGGTTCCGGCAGTGCGCCATCGACCATCTTGAAGTGCTCGGGGCCGAGCTTTCCGCTCGGCTTCTCCACCAGAAGAATTTGGCGATTGACGCTTCCAGTCATGGCGTTCCCTCTCTGATTGTTTGATGTTTATTGAAGCACTTGCCGCAAACAAAACGTGCAAGCCGCATTCGTTGTGCGCTGCATGAAGGCTAGATCGCCGCGTGCAGTTTCGCAACGGGAACATCCGGATCGAGCGACCGCACGCAAAGCGTGTTGCGTCGCTGTCATATCTGCGACATCATGAAGCGGCCGGTGTAGCGGGGGTCATTAATGTCGAACAGGTTTACGCAATACATTTTAGGCGCGATGGTGCTCGGCATCGTCATGGGCTCGGCGATCTACAATTTCCTGCCCGACACGCGGGGCGACTGGGCCTCCTCCATCAACCTCGTCGCCGTGATCTTCCTGCGCCTGATCAAGATGATCATCGCGCCGCTGGTGTTCGCGACCCTGGTCGGCGGCATCGCCCACATGGGATCGGGCTCCAAGCTCGGCCGCATCTTCGCCAAGACCATGGGCTGGTTCATCAGCGCATCCTTCGTCTCGCTGATGCTCGGCCTCGTGATGGTCAATCTGCTCCAGCCCGGCGCCAACTTCCCCGGTACGTTGCCGGACAAGGGACAGTCGACCGGCCTGGCGGTCTCCGCCTTCTCGCTAGAAAAATTCCTGACCCATTTGATCCCGACCTCGATCGCGGATGCGATGGCGCAGAATGAGATCCTTCAGATCGTGATCTTCGCGGTGTTCTTCTCGGTTGCGATGGGTGCATTGCCTGAGCGCTCCAAGCAGATCCTGTCGCTGATCGACGACCTCGGCCACATCATGCTGAAGGTGACGAGCTATGTGATGATGTTCGCGCCGTTTGCGGTCTGGGCCGCCATCACCGCCACCGTTGCCAAGAACGGCCTGCTGGTACTCTGGAAGCTCATCGTGTTCATGGGCGGCTTCTATCTCTCGCTGTTCATCCTCTGGGGCATCCTGGTGGCCGTCGGCTTCATCGTGATCGGGCCGCGCTACAGCCATTTGCTCCGCCTGATCCGCGAGCCGCTGATGATCGCGTTCTCCACCGCGAGCTCGGAAGCGGCCTACCCGAAGACGCTCGAAGGGCTCAACCGCTTCGGCGCCTCGTCGCGGATCTCGAGCTTCGTGCTGCCGCTCGGCTATTCGTTCAACCTCGACGGAACGATGATGTACTGCACCTTCGCGAGCATCTTCATCGCGCAGAGCTATCACATCGACATGCCGCTCGGCACGCAGCTCGCGATGCTGGCGACGTTGATGATCACCTCGAAGGGCGTCGCCGGCGTGCCGCGCGCCTCTCTCGTCGTGATCGCCTCGACGCTGTCGCAGTTCAACATCCCCGAGGCGGGCCTGCTCATGATCATGGGCATCGACACCTTCCTCGACATGGGCCGCAGCGCCACCAACGTGATCGGCAACACGCTGGCGACCTCGGTCGTGGCGAAGTGGGAAGGCGAGCTCGGGCCCGAGCATGCGATGGGACCGGGCGATGTCGTGCCTGAGGACATGGTGCCGGGCGAAGTGCCCGCGATGGCCGGTCATTGACGGGAGTGCGTCATGCGCCCTTTGACGGCGATTTCGAGCGGCCTGTTGCTGGCAGCGTGTCTGCTGGCGACGGGTGCCTCTGCCCAGAGCGGCGGCAGCGAAGGGCTTAGCCCGACGCTGTCGGCCATCAAGAGCGCGCACGCCGTGCGGCTCGGCTATCGCGAGAGCTCGCCGCCGTTCTCGTTCCTCGACCAGGCTAACAGGCCGATCGGCTACAGCCTCGAGCTCTGCGAGGCCATCGTCGAGGAGATCGGCGTCGAGGTCGACGATCCCAATCTCAGAATCGACTACGTCAAGGTCACCTCGGACGATCGCATCGACGCGGTGCTCCAGAACAAGATCGATCTGGAATGCGGCTCGACCACGGCCAATTCCGAGCGCGGCAAGCGCGTCGCCTTCTCGCCGCTGATGTTCGTCGCCGGCACCAAGCTGATGGTGCCGAAGGCCTCCAGCGTCCAACAGCTGACCGACCTGAAGGGCAAGACCATCGTGGTGACGAAAGGCACCACCAACGAGCAGGCGGTGCAGGCGGCCGACAAGAAGCTTTCGCTGGGCCTCAACATCGCTGTCGGCGCCGACCATGAGCAGTCCTACCAGATGCTGGTTGACGGCAAGGCCGACGCCTTCGCGACCGACGACATCCTGCTCTCGGGCCTGATCGTCCGCCACAAGTCGCAGGACAAGTTCCGCGTAACAGGCGATTATCTGTCCTATGATCCCTACGGCATCATGTTCCGCAAGGGTGAGCCGCAACTGGCCGCCGTGGTCGAGCGCACCTTCCGCAAGCTCGGCTCCAACCACGATCTCGTGCCGCTCTACAACAAATGGTTCATCGCACGCATGCCGACCGGCGAGAAAATGAACGTGCCGATCTCGCTGCAGCTGGAGGAAGCGTTCAAGGCGATGGACGATTCTGCCAGCGCGAATAATTAGCGGCGGTCGGTTCTCTTTCCGTCATCCTGAGGTGCGAGGCCCGCGATGCGAATGCATCGCGGGTTGAGCCTCGAAGGATGAGCGGCCGTGATGCTGCTACAGCCGGGCCGTCCCCCTTCGAGGGCCGCTGAAGAAGCGGCCACCTCAGGGTGACGGTGATGGATTGGTGCTCGCGGAAACATCCCCGAACACCCGATCCAGCGCCGCGTCATACGTCGCCTGCACCAGCTCCGGATGCAGCTTTGCAAGCGCCTCCATCATCACGCCGGAATTGATTTCCAGCACGCGCCAGTCGCCATCCACGCGCAGCACGTCGATCGACGCAAAGGTGATGCCGATGGCGCGCGCCGCATCGATCGCGAGCTTCACGCAGGCCGTGCGCGCCTCGCCGTCCTCCAGCAACACCGGTTTGGCGCCGGCATCCAGATTGTGCCGCCAGTCCGCGCCACGCCGCTTGCTGTAGATAACGAGGGGCGCATCATCGAGCAGGATCACACGGACCTCTTCCTCGATCGCGACGTAAGGCGAGATCACGAGCCCGGTGCTCATCGAAAAGACCTCGCCCGCCGCGTGGTCGAGCTCTGCCGCGATCATCACCTTGAACACCGAGCGCCCCGATGTCCCCTCGTTCGGCTTCACGACCACGCCTTGCGGATGGGCGCGAAGCAGCTCGAGCATTGCATCTCGCCAGTCGGGGCCGACGACATTCCTGCCCAGCTTCGGGTTGAGGAAGAGATGGTGGGGAATGCACGGCACGCCAGCGAGCGACAGCGCCTCTGATGTCGCCGATTTGTCGCTCGCGAGCCGATGCGCGATCGCGCTGTTGAGGCCGATGTCGTAGCCGAAGGCAAAGCGGCGCATCTCGCCGCGGCGCATTGCGATCAGCCAGCCGTCGGCGCGAACGTCCACGTCGATGCCATGGCGCGCGCCATAGCGTCTGATCGCCTGGACGAAGATTCGCTCGCTGGTCGCCATATCCTGATCGTTCCGGGCGCCAAAAGCCGCAGAAATGCGGGAAATCGCGCCAACGCGGGGTGAAAGTCAGAGCTATTCTTAATGAAATTCTCGCGAGCGCGATGGAAATTAAGTGCTGCTTTCGCGCCCGGAAGGGAAAAGAAATTGCCCTTTGCGCGGCCCCGACAGCAGATCCGTTAATGATGTGACCATTTCCGCCGCAAATGCCGGTTTGACCGGCATCAATTGCATCCGGAACGAGGTTGATTATTGGTCTCAATGGCGTAGATCACACACGCGAAATCCTCCGCCATGGCAATGGTGTCCGCCCGTTTTCAGGGCCGGGCAACGCTTTTGCCCGAAAACCGCAAGACATTCGGAATATCGAAAATCATGAGCGCGTTTTACCGAGAGAAGGTTCTTTCCGTCCAGCACTGGACCGACACACTGTTCAGCTTCCGCGCCACGCGCGACACCGGCTTCCGCTTCCAGAACGGCCAGTTCGCCATGATCGGCCTCGAGGTCGACGGCCGTCCGCTGCTGCGGGCCTACAGCATGGCCAGCGCCAACCACGAGGAAGAGCTCGAGTTCTTCTCGATCAAGGTGCAGGACGGTCCGCTGACCTCGCGCCTGCAGAAGATCAAGGAAGGCGACACCATCCTGGTCGGCCGCAAGGCGACCGGCACGCTGATCACCGACAACCTCATCCCCGGCAAGCGGCTGATGCTGCTCTCGACCGGCACCGGCCTTGCGCCCTTCGCCAGTCTGATCAAGGACCCCGAGGTCTATGAGCAGTTTGAGAGCATCGTGCTGGTGCACGGCTGCCGCCAGGTCTCCGAGCTCGCTTACGGCGAGAAGCTGGTCGCGAATTTGCGCGAGGACGAGCTGTTCGGCGAGCTGCTCGCCGACAAGCTGATCTATTATCCGACCGTGACCCGCGAGCCCTTCAAGAACCGTGGCCGCATCACCGACCTCATCAACTCCGAACAGATCTTCAACGATATCGGCCAAGGCCCGCTCAACATCGAGACCGACCGCATCATGATGTGCGGCAGCCCGGCGATGCTCGAGGAGCTGAAGGTGATGTTCGAGAGCCGCGACTTCGTCGAGGGAAGCGGCAACAAGCCCGGTCATTTCGTGATCGAGAAGGCATTCGTCGAGCGCTAAGCCCGGCACGTTGTCGTGCCGGGCTACCAGCCCTAAAACTCCGCCGTCGTCCCGGGCAAGCGCGCCCAAAGCGCGCGCCGATCCGGGACCGCCGCGCAAGCCCTTCGCTCGTCGCGCATAGCCACAGGGAGCCGCTATGCGAAGACCCGGAGTGACACCTTACTTCCAACCACAAAATCCTGTGGTTATGGACCCCGGGTCTGCGCTTACGCTTGCCCGGGGATGACGGCTCCGTTGTGGCTGGTGCCGCGACCCCTCCCATGCCGCTACTGCTGCAGTGCAACAGGCCTAACCTCTCGGTGGATTGATTTATCCCGACCGAATTCGCTAGCCTGAAACAAGCGCTGCGTCATATCCGTATGACAGGTGCGGGCGTATCGTACCGCCTGATGCTGGCGAGAGGGTGGGAATCGTGGCCGACAACAACAAGACGCAGGAATCGCCCAAACGTTTGCCGTTGGCGGAAGAGGGGATCATGGAAACCCTTCTGCTTCCGTTCTCGCCGCGCTTCATCGTCCTGACGATCTGCGCGGTCGTCACGGCACTCCTGATTGGCATCGCCATCGCCGACCGCAGGATTTTCGACATCCTGCTGGTCCCGATCTGCATCTTCGGCGCGCTCACGCTGCTCGGCGTCCGCGACCTCATGCAGAAGAGCCATGCGGTGCTGCGGAACTACCCGATATCGGCGCACATCCGTTTCCTCCTGGAGGAAATCCGTCCGGAGATGCGGCAGTACTTCTTCGAGAGCGAGAAGGACGGCATGCCGTTCTCGCGCGACACCCGCGCGGTGGTCTATCAGCGCGCCAAGATGCAGCTCGACAAGCGTCCGTTCGGCACCCAGGAGGATGTCTACCGCGAGGGCTATGAGTGGATGCATCACTCGGTGTCGCCGAAGGCGCACGCCGAGGAGAAGTTTCGCGTCACCATCGGCGGGCCGGATTGTGCGAAGCCCTATTCGGCCTCGGTGTTCAACATCTCGGCCATGAGCTTTGGCGCGCTCAGCCCGAATGCGGTGCGCGCGCTCAATGCCGGTGCCAGGAAGGGCGGCTTCGCCCATGACACCGGCGAGGGCGGCTTCAGTCCCTATCACGCCGAGATGGGCGGTGACGTCATCTGGGAGATCGGCTCCGGCTATTTCGGCTGCCGCCATCTCGACGGCACCTTCGATCCGGAGGCATTCGCGCGCGTTGCGAGCCAGGACCAGATCAAGATGGTCGAGCTCAAGATTAGCCAGGGCGCCAAGCCCGGCCATGGCGGCGTGCTGCCGGCGGCGAAAGTCTCGGAAGAAATCTCCAAGATCCGCGGCGTCGCGATGGGCGAGGACTGCATTTCGCCGGCCTCGCATCGCGCCTTCTCGACTCCCACGGGCATGATGCAGTTCGTCGCCGAGATGCGCAGGCTTTCAGGTGGCAAGCCGGCCGGCTTCAAGCTCTGTATCGGCCATCCCTGGGAGTTTCTGGCGATCTGCAAGGCGATGCTGGAGACCGGCATCTACCCCGACTTTATCGTGGTCGACGGCAATGAAGGCGGCACTGGTGCTGCGCCGCTCGAATTCATGGACCATCTGGGCATGCCGATGCGCGAGGGCGTCAATTTCGTCCACAACGCGCTGATCGGCATCAATGCGCGCGACCGCATCAAGCTCGGCGCGTCAGGCAAGATCGCGACTGCCTTCGACATGGCGCGCGCGATGGCAATCGGCGCCGACTGGTGCAATTCGGCGCGCGGCTTCATGTTCTCGCTCGGCTGCATCCAGTCGCTGAGCTGCCACACCGACCGCTGCCCAACCGGCGTTGCGACCCAGGATCCGACCCGGGCGCGCGCGCTCTATGTGCCGCTCAAGATCGACCGCGTGCACAATTATCACCACGCCACGCTGCACTCGCTGACCGAGCTGATCGCCGCGGCCGGCCTCGAGCATCCGCAGCAGCTGCGCCCGATCCATTTCAGCCAGCGGACGTCGACGACCAAGGTGCAGTCCTTCGCGCAGCTCTACCCAGAGCTACGTCCGGGCGAACTGCTCGAAGGCACGGAGGACCCGCGGTTCCGCGACGCCTGGCGGATGGCCCAGGCGGCATCGTTCCAGCCGTTGTGAGGGTTCCCGCATCCGTAGCGGCGTAAATTCGCCTGCATCAGGGTTGTTTTAACCTTCGTGTCAGCTTGGGGTGTAAAATGTCCCGATGGACGAAGAGCGCCGCAACAAGGCCAGGCACCGCGTATTGAAGGCCGGAACCATTGAGTTCGGCGGCGGCGCGATCGATTGCACCGTCCGCAATTTCTCCGACACCGGCGCCGCCCTCGACGTCACCAGCCCGGTCGGCATTCCCGAGCATTTCACCCTGAACATCAAGGCCGAGGGTGTGCACCTGCCCTGCACGGTGGTGTGGCGCAAGGAAAAGCGGATAGGGGTGCGGTTCGGGTGAGGCTGGCGGCGCGAGCTCGTGCTCACCCCGTCTCTACCTCACCCCGCCGGCTCGCCAGAATCTTGTCGATCCGCCGGCCATCGAGATCGACCACCTCGATATGCCAGCCGGCGAAGTCGAAGGCGTCGCCGACGTTGGGCAGCACGGTGAATTGTTGCAGCACGAGGCCCGCAACCGTGTTGTAGCGGTGATGCGGCGGCAGCTCGACGCTCAGGAGCTCGCCGAACTCGTCAACCGGCATCCAGCCTGAGACAAGCAGCGAGCCGTCTGCGCGCCTGACATAGGCCGGCTCCGGTGGGCCTTCCTCCGAATGGAAGGCGCCGACGATCGATTCCAGAATATCAGCCGTCGTCACCACGCCTTCGAAGGCACCATATTCGTCGTAGACGAAACCGACGTGAACCGGCGCAACCCTCAGGATTGCCAGCACATCGCGGGCATCGGCTGATGCGGGAATGCTCGGCGCTTCGCGGACGAGTGCCCGCAGATCCGGCGTGCGCTCATTCATGTACGCGACCAGCAGATCCTTTGCCTGAAGCACGCCGATGGGTGTGTCGCGATCGCCGTCGGAGACGGGAAAGCGCGAATGCGGGCTCTTGGCGATGATCGCTTGAATTGCTTCCGGAGCATCATTCAGGTCGATCTCGTCGACCTCCGTGCGCGGCGTCATCACCGCGCCGACCGGGCGGTCGCCGAGCCGCATCACGCCCGCGATCATTTCCTTCTCGCCGGGCTCGAGCACACCGGCGCTTTCGGCCTCGTTGACGAGATGATGGATCTCGTCCTCCGAGACTTTCTCTTCGGCCTTGCCGCCGCGACCGAGCAGGGTGAGGATCAGCTTGCCGGAAAGGTCGAGCAGAAACACCAGCGGCAGCGAGACGCGCGCCAGCACATGCATCGCCGGCGCGACCTTGACCGCGATGCTTTCGGGATCGCGCAGCGCCACCTGCTTCGGCACCAGCTCGCCGACGATCAGTGTCGCATAGGTGATGATGGTGACGACGATGCCGACACCGACGATATCGGCAATGCCTGACGACATGCCGAGCTCGACCAGCCATTGCGCCAGCCGCTGCCCGAGCGTCGCGCCGGAGAAGGCGCCGGAGAGCACGCCGACCAGCGTGATGCCGATCTGCACGGTCGAAAGGAACTTTCCGGGATCGGCGGCGAGCGACAGCGCGCGCTCGGCACCGCGCACGCCCTTGGCCGCCAGCAGCGATAGCCGCGCCGGGCGCGATGAAACCACGGCCAGCTCCGACATGGAGAGTAGCCCGTTGATGACGATCAGGACGACGACGATGATGAGTTCGACGGATAACATTGCGCGCAAGGGGGAAAGGCCGATGAGCCCGGCGGACACCGGACCAAGCCCGTTATATATGAACCCGAGGCGCGCTTTGCCCGGTTCCGACCAAATTGTCGCACCGGGCAGGAATGATCACTGCCGTGCTCAGAATTCGCCGTGCAGCCGTCCTGAGAACACCGAGACCGGCCCACGATCGGCATTGTAGGCAGGATTGACGATGAGCTGGTAGTCGGCGGTAAATGTCAGCGCCTTGTTCAGCGCGTAGGCGTAATAGGTTTCCAGCACGCGCTCCTTCCTGTAGTTGAGCGCGCCGTCGCCGATCAGCGGACCGAGACCGCCGGCGGCGAGGAAGTCGCGATGGTCCTGCGAGAGGCCGTTGACGGCGCCGGCAATGGCGACGACGTCGTCCGGTCGGCCCCATTTGGTGCCCTTCACAGAGACGCCACCGGATAGGCTGCGGTCGATGTCGGTGAAGGCCATGATCTCGTTGCGGCCGTCGTTCCAGCTCCAGCGGCCGAACACGCCGATGTCATCGGTAACGGCCTGCTCGAGGTTGAGCGCGTAGCCGTATTTGATGCGGCCGCGGCGGGTCTGGCTGATGTCGAGATTGAGCGCGGGATTATCCAGCGTCTCGCGATAGCTGCCCGAGAAGTCGCTATTGACGAAGCCGAGCGTGCGCAGCTTGCCGGGCTGACCGAACAGCGAATAGCGTGTTTCAAGTTCCGCGACATATTCGCCGCGGCGGCCGACATTCATGTCGAAATTGTTCGAGTTCGACGTGGCGTCCATCAGGAAGTAGCCGCCGCGCAGCGCCCATTGCTTCTGGTTCAATTCGGCGGTGGCGCCATAGCCGAGGCCGAGCTTGTCGGCGGCATAGTCGAAGGCGCCCGAGGCCCAGATCGACCAGTTCATGAAATCCTTGCGCGGATCGTGCGCGTAGGAATTGCCGTCGAATACGTCAACGACGGAGAATTTGCCGACCTGCAAGGTGAGGCGCGAGATGTCGGCCTTGCCGGCGAGTTGGAGCTGGCCGCTGGCAAGCTCTTCCTGTTCGCCGCCGAAGCCGAAAGTTTGGCGGACGAACAGCCGCGAGGCATTGAAGTGCGGATAGGGGAAGCCGGATTTCTGCGCTTCGCCATTGGGGAAACCCGCTGCGCCGGTGGTGTTGTTGAAGCCAAAACCCTGCAACAGCTCGGGATTGAAATAGACCTCGCCGCCATCCCACAGCCGCGCATTGAGATAGAGCGAGTTGCTCCACGTCTCTTGTAAATCCGGCGACGTCGTCAGGCTGTTCGGCCCGGTATAGGGCGCGCTGAAGGATGGATGTCCCTGCGCCAGGAAGGTCGACTGACCGTGGATTTCCCATCGGCTCGATTCGGTGTCGGTGATATCGGACTTGGGATTGTAGCTCGGTATCCCCGGCCAATCGATCTTGCGATTGAGCCCGATCCGAAGGCTCTGGAAATCCATCGTGGACGAATATTGCCCGCCCGACGGGAAGGTGACGTTGGCGTTCTCGAACTTGCTGTAGAGATATTCGAGCCGCGCGCTCCAATGCGGCGCGAAGGCATATTCGACGCCACCGCCGGCGGTCCAGCCGAACCGGGTGTTCAGCACCTTCTCTTCGTTGCCGCCCGTCGGCGTCGAGAGAAATCGTTCGCCGGCAAAGGCTGCGCCGCCAGTCGCATAGAACAGCCAATTGCCAGTGGTGTAACCGAGACGGGCGCGCAGACTCGCAACGTAGTCCCAGCGTTCCTCCACGCCGGACAGCGCCGTCGCAGCCGATGACACCACGTGGTTGGAGGGCAGATAGTTCGGAAAGGAAATGTCGCCTTCAACACCGAGCAGCAGGCCAGAGTTGAAGCGCCAATTGTAACCGGCTTGCACGCCCCCGGTCGCGCCGTTGAAGACGTTGTTGTCGGTGGCGACCGTGGGATCGGTCAGAGTTGCCGAGGAGGTGCCGCGGGTGAGGCCGGCATGCGCGCCGATATAGAGGCCGGTCCAGTCGTAGACAGCCTTTAGTGCCGGTGCCTTCAGTGGCAGGTCAGCAGCACGGGAGGCCCCGGGAAGAGCCATCACGCCGGCGGTGATTGCCGCCGCCGTCCGCAGCAACTGATATCGATGACCTCTCAACGTCAAAACACACGCCCCCAAGACGCAAATTTACCCCAGCCGCTCCGACATCCCTGCCGATTCGCGGCGATCCTGTCATCAGGGTCTTGGCTGTTTACGCGATCAAACGAGATGAACTCGTTTCGACGCGATTTCATCCCGCCCTGCGCTCGTTCGGAGCTTATTGCTAATAGTTCGCAATAGCAACTCGTCCAGAATGTCGCAGCGGATGGTTGGCATCCTTATGTGACGGTATTGCTACAAATTCCCGGCGCGGAAAAAGGATGACCCCGCCCGGGGGGACAGCCGGGCGGGGTCGGGGGCACGACACGGGGTGGATGAGGCGCCCGTGTCGGACGCAGGATCCACGTAAGATTGGCCTCAAATACTCAGATCAGTAGCAAGTACGAACGCGGCCGACGTACTGGCCGAAGGCGTTGTACTGGGCGACCCAGCCGCAGCGGTGATAGCCGTAGTAATAGGGTTCGTTGCTGGCGGCGATCGCGGTGCCGACGATGGCGGCAGTGGCGATGCCGGCGCCGACACCCCAGCCCCAGCCGAGCGGCTTGGCCTGAGCGGTCGAGGTCGTTGACGCGACACCAGCGGTGACGGTGAGGGCTGCGAGAGCGACGGCGGCAATCTTGGTCTTGATCGACATGTGAAATTCCATCCGGGTTGAGGCGGTCCGTTGTGGTCCGCGTGCCCAATTGGACGAAGGCTTGCCGGATCAGGTTCGAGCGCGCGCGCCGCGACTCGCCGCTCCGGCTCTTTCTCGAACGATTTCAGGTGGATGAGAGCTAGCCGAGGGGACCCTTGGCGAGCCTGTTCACGTCGAAGTTATCGACCTCAGTCAGCAGCTCGCAAAAGGCGCGTGCGCCCTGGTCGAGCAGCTGCTCGCCCTTCGCCGGCACCGCCAGCGTCGCATTGCCGATCGCGCCGCTCGGGTGCAGATCCTGCGCCTGCCAGGCAAAGGGCGCGGGCCGCTGCGTCGAGAGCCAGCGATATTGTTGCTCCATCGCGATGCTGCTCGCGGGAAAATCCGCGATCGCGTTGGCGCGCACCTGGTCGGGATAGCGCGCCAGCATGATCGAGGTCTCGACCGCACCACCATGAATGCCGTGGCGCACTTCATCTGATGGGAACAGCTTGTCCGCAGCCGACAGCCGCGACCACGACGTCGTCACCACGAACAGCTTTTGATGCGCACGAAGATCCTGCGCCACCAGCATCATCGCCGCGCTGTTGCCGCCGTGGCTGGTGATGATGACGAGCTTTTTCACGCCGCGTCGTGCGATGTCCTCGCCGATTCCCGTCCAGCGCCTCAGCGCCACCTCGGTCGGCAGCGTCTGCGTGCCCGGATAGTCGATATGCTCGGTGGAGATGCCGACGGGTTCAACGGGCAGGAACGTCACCGGAAGAGACTCGGGCAGCAGCTCGTGCACGCGCGCCAGATAGGCCTCGCCGATCAGCACGTCAGTCTCGTATGGCAGATGCGGGCCGTGCTGCTCGGTCGCCGCCAGCGGCAGCACCGCGATCCAGCGCGACGCTTCCGTCGGACCAATGTCGGTCCAGCGGATCTCGGTCCAGTCGCGGGAAGGCGTCATCAAGGTTTCTTTGCCCGAATTTGTCACGTAGTTTGGGGTTATCAGGGGACGCGGGCCCGGCCGGCTCGCGTCCCCTGATGTGTTGCGGTTCTATCGTGTTGTTGTCACATCGGCTAGAAGCGATCGACGGAGTGCATTCATGAGCCCCTCTCATCTGCGGCGAGCGTTAATGGCGGGCTTGCTGGCCTCTGTGGTATCGATCCTGCCGGCGCGCAGCGAGACCCTGGACAAGGTCACCTTCGGCACCAATTGGGTCGCCGAGGCCGAGCATGGCGGCTTCTTCCAGGCGGTCGCAGACGGCACCTACAAGAAGTACGGGCTCGATGTCAGCATCGTGCCGGGCGGGCCGAACGAGAACAACCGGATGCTGTTGGTCGCCGGCAAGATCGATTTCTTCATGGCTGCGAACACGCTGATGTCGTTCGACGCGGTCGCCAACAACGTTCCCGTGGTGACGATCGCCGCGATGTTCCAGAAGGACCCGCAGGTGCTGCTGTCGCAGCCCGACGCGAAGGTCGCCAAGCTTGAGGACCTCAAGCCGCTGACGCTGTTCGTTTCCAAGGAGGGCATGTCCAGCTATTTCCAGTGGCTCAAGTCCGAATACGGCTTCAGCGAGAAGAACGTCCGCCCCTATAATTTCAATCCGCAGCCCTTCATCGCCAATCCCAAGAGCGCGATGCAGGGCTACGTTACATCAGAGCCCTTCGCGGTCGAGAAAGCCGGCGGCTTCAAGCCCAACGTCATCCTGCTCGCCGATGCAGGCTTCAACACCTATTCGACGCTGATCGAGACCCGCCGCGACATCGTCGAGAAGAAGCCGGACCTGGTGCAGCGCTTCGTCGATGCCTCGATCGTCGGCTGGTACAATTACATCTATGGCGACAATTCCGCCGGCAATGCCATGATCAAGAAGCTCAATCCTGAAATGACCGACGATCTGCTCGCCTATTCCGTCGCCAAGATGAAGGAGTACGGCATCGTCGATTCCGGCGACAGCGTGAAGGGCGGCATCGGCGCGATGAGCGACGAGCGCTACACGTCCTTCTTCAACAAGATGGTGAAGGCCGGCGTGGTGAAGGGCGATCTCGACTTCCGCAAGTCCTACACGTTGCGCTTCGTCAACAAGGGCGTCGGCGTCGAGCTGCGCCCCGCCAAGCCGTAACGCCAGCGTTGATGTCGTCAGCCAAGCCTTCATCCACGGTCGAGGCCAGCCTGACGGCGCTTGCCGTCAGCCTGCGCGGCGTGACGAAGGTCTACGACACCGGCGTCATGGCGCTCGGTCCGCTCGATCTCGCGGTCCGCAAAGGCGAGTTCATCTCGCTGCTCGGGCCCTCGGGCTGCGGCAAATCGACGGCGCTGCGGCTGATTGCAGGGCTCAGCCAAGCATCATCGGGCACAGTGCGGGTGTCGCGCCACGAGGGCGAGGTGCAAATTGGCCATATTCGTCAAGGTCATGGCATCGGCTTCGTGTTCCAGGAGCCGACCCTGATGCCGTGGAGTAGCGTGCGCGAGAACGTGCGGCTGCCGCTGAAGCTTGGCGGCATCGCGAAGGCCGAAGGGCGGGCACGCGCCGATGCGGCGCTCGCGAGCGTCGGGCTTGCCGACTTCGCCGATGCGTTTCCGCGCGAATTGTCCGGCGGCATGAAGATGCGGGTCTCGCT
Organism: Bradyrhizobium sp. CCBAU 11434; assembly: GCF_028128895.1. NCBI lineage: Bacteria > Pseudomonadati > Pseudomonadota > Alphaproteobacteria > Hyphomicrobiales > Nitrobacteraceae > Bradyrhizobium > Bradyrhizobium sp. CCBAU 11434. Next base: position 618,067 of record NZ_LBJX01000103.1, on the reverse strand, counting down.
CGCCCGCGCGCTCGTCACCGATCCTGACATCCTGCTCATGGATGAGCCGTTCGCCGCGCTCGACGAAATCACGCGCTTCCGCCTCAACAACGATCTGCTGGCGCTGTGGCGCAGCCTTGGCAAGACCGTCATCTTCGTCACCCATTCGGTGTTCGAATCCGTCTACCTGTCGCAGCGCGTCGTGGTCATGACGGCGCGGCCCGGCCGCATCCAGGCCGATATCCGCATCGAAACGGTCGAGCCGCGCGGCGAGGAGTTTCGCACCTCGGCGGCGTACTCGGATTATTGCCGGCGCGTCTCGGCCGCGCTCGCGCCGTCTTATTCAGGGCAGTCGACGCTGTGAACGCGCAAGCCCCGGTCCCCGCAAAGCCGTCGGGCGCGCAAAGCGCGGTGCGCTTCGTGCTGCCCATCATCGTGTTCGCGGCGGGCCTTGCCGTCTGGGAGCTCGTGGTTCGCATCAGGGAGATTCCGCCTTACGTGTTGCCGGCGCCGTCAGCGATCTTCCTGACGCTGATCAAGGACTGGGCGGTGTTGTCACAATCGCTCGCCGCCACGCTGCTGACGACGCTGGAAGGTTTTGTCGCCGCAAGCATCGGCGGCATCGCGCTGGCGCTGTTGTTCAACCAGTCGAAATGGGTGGAATATTCGCTGTTCCCCTATGCCGTCGTGCTGCAGGTGACGCCTGTCATCGCGATCGCGCCGCTGCTGCTGATCTATCTGGAGCAGCAGACTGCCGTCGTCGTCTGCGCCTTCATCGTCGCCTTCTTCCCGGTGCTGTCCAACACCACGCTCGGGCTCAATTCGGTTGACCGCAATCTCGCCGGCCTGTTCCAGCTTTATGGCGCATCCAAGCCCCAAACCCTGCGTTTCCTGAAACTGCCCGCAGCATTGCCCTATATTTTGGGCGGCCTGCGCATCGCTGGCGGCTTGTCGTTGATCGGCGCCGTCGTCGCCGAGATCGCTGCGGGAACGGCGGGTGCCGGCTCGGGCCTTGCCTACAGGATCGCCGAGTCGGGCTATCGCTTGAACATACCCCGCATGTTCGCAGCGCTGCTGTTGTTGTCGCTGGCCGGGATTGTCATCTATGGGGTGCTGGCGCTAATTTCCCACCTCGTTTTACGGCGCTGGCATGAGAGCGCGCTTGGAAAGGAAAACTGATGTCTACCGGTTCGATTTCGTCCGACAAGATCGATCTTTTGATCTATGGGCCGGCGCGGCCGATCCTCGAGAACGGGTTTTCCGATCATTTCGTCGTGCACAAGGCCGAGACGCGCGGTGACCTCGAGCGGCTGACGCCGGCGATCCGCGACAAGATCCGCGGCGTCGCCGTGACCTATCACACCGTCCGCGCCGACAAGGATTCGCTGTCGCAGCTGCCCAAGATCGAGATGGTGGCGAGCTTCGGCGTCGGCTACGACCATATCGACGCCAAATACGCGGCCGAGCACAACATCATCGTCACCAACACGCCCGACGTGCTGACCGAGGAAGTCGCCGACGTCGCGATGGGCCTTCTGATCTCCACTGTGCGCGAATTCATCAAGGCCGATCGCTATGTGCGCTCGGGTCTCTGGCAGACGCAGAACTATCCGCTCAGCGTCGGCTCGCTGCGCGACCGCAAGGTCGGCATCGTCGGCATGGGCCGGATCGGGCAGGCCATCGCGCGCCGGCTCGATGCCTCGCTGGTGCCGGTGGTCTATCACTCCCGCAATCCGTCCAAGGACGTCTCCTACAAGCACTACCCTGACCTGATCGAAATGGCGAAGGCCGTGGACACGCTTGTCGTGATCGTGCCCGGCGGCGCTGCTACCGACAAGATGATCAATGCGGAGGTGCTGAAGGCGCTCGGCCCGCGCGGCGTGCTGGTCAACGTCGCCCGCGGTTCCGTCGTCGACGAGCAGGCACTGGTCCAGGCGCTGAAATCAGGCACCATCCTCGCCGCCGGTCTCGATGTATTTGCCGCCGAGCCGAACGTGCCTGACGAGCTCAAGGCCATGCAGAACGTCGTGTTGCTGCCGCATATCGGTTCGGCCTCGGTGGTGACGCGCAACGCCATGGACCAGCTCGTGGTCGACAACCTCAAATCATGGTTCTCCGGCAAGCCGCCGCTGACGCCGGTGGCCGAGACGCCGTTCAAGGGGCGCTGATGCAAATTCTCAGGGTCGTTGCATTCGCCGTCGCGGCCGGCATGGCCGCGATCGGCATCGCGCATGCGCAGGACGCGACGACCCTGAAAAAGGAGATGGTCGGGCAGTGGGAGCTCTCGACCACCGAACGCAGCAAGACCTGCGTCGTCACGATGAAGGGCGACGCCGCGGGACAGGGGTTCAAGCTCGAGCTTGAGCCGGCCTGCAAGGCCGCGCTGCCCTTCACCAAGGACATCGTCGCCTGGAGCGTCAAGGGCCTGGATATCGTCCGCTTGCAGGATGCATCAGGTGAATCCGTGATCGACTTCACCGAGGTCGAGGCCGGTATCTTCGAAGGGCTCCGACAGGGCGAGGGCGTCTACATCCTGCAGGACCTCGCTGCCGCCCGCTCCATGGCCAAGTCGATGGACCAGATGATCGGCGACTGGGCGATGGTCCGGGGCAATGGCCAGCCGATCTGCGGGATAACGCTGACCAACACGGAAGCCGACCAGGACAATTTCCAGGTTTTCCTCAAGCCGAAATGCGACGCGGCCATCACCCAGTTCAATCCGACGCAATGGCGGCTCGAGCGCGGCCAGATCATCCTGATGTCGAAATCAGGCGAGGTCTGGCAGTTCGAGGCCGACGACAATGCACAATGGCGGCGGGTTCCCGATACGGCCGACCCCTTGATCATGCTGCGCCAATAGGGGCCCGTCCGGTCCCGCAATTTTTCTGGGGCTCATGTCGATCCGGCACCGGCTGGATCGTCATCTGGATAGCGAGCTGATCGCGCGGCCGGCCCGGCCGTGTCTCGCCTTATCAGGAGTTTTGCATGCGGTTCATGTACATCGTCACCTCCAGTCAGCCCATGAAAGGCCCGAGCCCCGCGCTGATGGAGGCCATGCAGAAAATATCCGAGCGGGAAATCAAGGCCGGCCGGATGATCGACAATGGCGGGCTGATGCCGCTTGCGACCGGCGCCCGCGTGCGCATCGTCGACGGCGAGCTCAGCGTGATCGATGGCCCTTTTATCGAGGCCAAGGAAGTGATCGGCGGCTACGCCATTTTCGAGCTGCGCGACAAGGCGGAGGCCCTGGCCATGGCCAAGGAATTCATGCAGCTGCACCTCGATCACATGCCGGGCTGGGACGGGACCTGCGAATTGCGGGCGTTCGCCACGCCGGGCGTGGACGGGGCCTGCGAGGTTGATGCCAAATCGGCCGTAGCCGCTCACGCCTGATGGCCACCTGCGCGCCACCCGGTCGGCGGCGATGACGGCCGCCGACATCGATCAAGCCGTCCGTGCCACGATTCACGCAACCTGGCGCATCGTGCAGCCGCGGCTGATCGCGACGCTGTCGCGGATGTTGCGCGACGTGCCGCTTGCTGAAGAGCTGACCCAGGACGCGCTGGTGGCGGCGCTGGAAGCGTGGCCCGCCACCGGTGTCCCGGATAATCCCGGCGCCTGGCTGATGACGACCGCGAGGCGCCGTGCGCTCGATCATCTGCGCCGCGGCAGGATGCTGAGCGACAAGCACGACATGCTGGCGCGGGACATGTTGCAGGAGCAGGGGATCGTGCCCGATTTCGATGCCGCGCTCGACGACGACATCGGCGATGAGTTGCTGCGGCTGATCTTCACGGCTTGTCATCCGATCCTGTCGCGCGAGGCGCGCGCGGCACTGGCGCTGCGCATGATCTGCGGCTTGACCACGTCCGAGATCGCGCGCGCCTATCTCGTGCCCGAAGCCACCATCTCCCAGCGTATCCTTCGCGCCAAGCGGTCGCTGTCGAATTCCGGTCTCGCCTATGAGACGCCATCAGGTGAGGCTCTCTCGGAGCGTCTCGCCTCGGTGCTCGAGGTCGTCTACCTGATCTTCAACGAGGGCTATCTCGCGGCGCATGGCGAGGAATGGCTGCGTCCGCAGCTCTGCGACGAGGCGCTGCGCATGGGGCGGGTGCTCGCGGGTCTCGCCCCGGACGAGCCGGAGGTGCACGGCCTTGTCGCCCTGATGGATTTGAATGCCTCGCGGGCCCGTGCGCGGACCGATGCGAACGGTGATCCCGTTCTGCTGATGGATCAGGATCGCGCGCTCTGGGACTGGTTGCAGATCCGCAGCGGCCTGCATTCGCTCGAACGCGCCGGCGACCTCGGAGGCGCCGGTGGATTCTACGCGCTCCAGGCCGCGATTGCGGCGTGCCACGCCAGAGCGGAGACTGCCGCAGCGACCAACTGGCAGCGCATTGCACAGCTTTACGCCGAGCTGGCACTGCTGGTGCGCTCGCCGATCATTGAGCTCAACCGTGCGGTTGCGGTCGGCATGGCCGAGGGGCCGCAAGCCGGCCTCGACCTGCTGGACGCAGTCGCTGGCGAGCCGGCGCTGGCGACCTATCATCATCTGCCGGCGGTTCGCGGCGACCTGCTGCAAAAGCTTGGACGGCTCGCAGAAGCGCGGCAGGCTTTCGAAGCCGCCGCGCATCTTGCGACCAACGGACGCGAGCGTGTGCTGATGCGGCGCCGCGCCGCCGCCCTCGACGCTTAGACTATCCAGAGCATGATCCGGAAAAGTGCGCAGCGGTTTTCCCTCGCGACAAACGCGGAACGCGTTTGCGCGGAGATCATGCTTGAACAACAACCCAAAGCGCGACGACGATTCATCCCAATCTCATCGCGCTTCAGGTCGTCACCTTGGGCGGCGGCGCGGTGCCCTGGGCCCATTTCTCCATCTTGCCGAGCACGCCCCACGCGGTCAGCGCGAGCGAGATCGGGAGCGCGAATTGGCTCAGGCCCGGCACCGCACTCGCGATCGTTCCCAACAGCCCCGCAAGACCTCCCGCATTGGGGCTTGCGGTCACCGCGGAAAGCAGCGCGGTGATGAGCGAGCCGCCGATACCGAGCGCCGTCTTCTTGCCGTCGAGCATCTTGCCGATGGTCTCGCCAAGCGCACCGTTGACCTGGCCGAGCACGGGCTTGCCGTCCTTGTTGAGAAGGGTGCTCAGCAGGTCGACGATCGGTTTCAGTTGATCGGCAGGTGCGGGTGCAGGGGCGCCTGGTGTGGTTGGTCCAGTCGTCGGGACTGCGTTGTTGGCGAGAGCCAGAAGCCGTTCGAGCAGGCCGATCGGATCGTTGGCCACTGTCGTCCCTCCGGATATGACATTTCCTGACGTCGTGCCTCCCTTGGTCGCGCCTCCGCCTTGCAGCAATTGCCCAAGACTCTCCAGGCGCGACAGGATCTGGGACAGATCGACGGTGGGCATCTGGACCGGTTGTATCCCTGCGCGCGTGACGGCTGCGATCGTGGTCCCGTCGAGCAAGCCGGTGTCCTGCAGGCCGTTCTGCTGCTGGAACAGCGAAACCGCCGCCTTGGTCTTCGGTCCGCTGATACCGTCTTCGACCAGGGGCGGCTTGGCGCCGAGCCTGTTGAGGGTCTGCTGCATCAGCAGCACCGACGACGTCTCGTCCTCGTCGGGCTCGGAATGCGGGGCAATGGACGGGCTGTCGTCGAAATTGATCGAGGAATCCTGCGACATCATCGCGTGCAGGATGACCGCGGTGCCGAGCTGGGAATCGATATGGTTGGGATCGAAAACGTGGTCGGCCACGAATTTGCCGGCCCTCGCCTCGGGCTGCCCGTACAGGGTCGAGCCGCCGTAGAGGTAAGGCGAGTTGACGCCCTTGGCGTGATAGCCAAGGCCGTTGAAGCATTCGAGCCGGTACAGGGTGCGCGCGATGCACCAGTCCTGCGCGCCGACGAAGTTCTGGATCCTCAGCGCATCCACGGCGCCTTCGACAAACGAGGCGAACGGGCCGCGCCCTTTCGGAACGAGGCTTGTCACGCGATGCAGCGACTCGCCGTTGCCGAGATAGGTATCGAAATCGAAATTGGATTCGCGATAGTGGCAGAGCGCGACGAAGCACCAGGGCACGCCGGTCAGCCGCTCGACCTGCTGGTAGGTCGCCTTGCCGCCGATGGCCTTGCGTGCCGTTGCCTTGGCCTCGGCAAGGCGTGCGGGCCGGATCTGGAGATTGGCCCAGTTGCTCTCATACCCGCTCTTCAGGCTCTCGTATGACACCATTTCCTGCTCCCGCGAGTTGATGAAATATCGGTTCGTTGTGCAAATCAGGCGTGAGCCGCGTGCTGCCGTCGGGCGGGCACGTCCTCTGGGTGTGGTTCGGCAAATGTGGCAGGCCATCGCCGGAGTGCGTGTGAAATGACTTACAGATGCGGCGCGAAAGGTTGCGGTCAAAGGACGCAATCGTCCCCACACGCAACGCGGGAACCGGCCGAGCGGCCGTCCGTTAGCAATCAGGATGGTCCAGCTCGAGAATCTAGCAATGGCCAAGCGAATCCTTGCGATCGGCATCGAACCCGGCAGTGCGGATTACAGCGCCTTTCCGCAGCTCACGCCCGCGCTCGTGCGCAACTATATCGAAGCGCAGCTCCTGCGCCTGCGCGGCCTCGGCTACGAGGTCACAAGCTGTCTGATTGATCTCGATGCGACCGCTGAAGCTGCGGTGACGGCGGCGCTGCGCGACGAGCGCTTCGACTGCGTCGTCATCGGCGCGGGCCTGCGCGAGCCGAAGGAGCGGCTACGGCTGTTCGAGAAAGTGCTCAACCTCGTCCATCAGCTGGCGCCGCAGGCTGCGATCTGCTTCAACACGACGCCCGCCGACACCGCCGAAGCCGTGCAGCGCTGGGTCGATCCGTGATCGCGGCAAGCGCCTCTTTCCGGTGGTGCGCGGATCATGTTGCATGATAGGATTCATACAACCATTCCTAGAGCATAATTTTGCCGGATCCTGCGATGCTCAGAGCCGTCGTCATCGTCGTTGTCGCCCTTGCGTTGTCCGCCTGCGATGTCGTCGCCGTCGTGAAGGACGGCATGCGTCAGGCCGCGGCGGTCGAAGGCGATCTCGAGCAGTTGACCGGCGTCAAGCCGCAGGTCGGCTTTAACTGGCACAATGGACGCCTCACATCGGTGACCATCCTGTTTCCGAAGCTTTATGACACCAAGCCCCTGGGTGATCTCGCCGGCCTCGTGCGCGCGGCGGTAATCAAGGAATTCAAGCAGACACCGGACGCGATCGTGCTCTCATTTACACTCGACAAAGGGCCCTCGATCTGAGGCGGTGCAAAGGTCGTCAATGGGTGTCGCGACAGGCAGGCGCTTTGGCGCGAGGATCGGGGGTGTGCCGGATCCAGGCGAAATTTCTGGCCCGGGATCGCTTCAAACGCTATGACTGACCCGATCAAATGGAGGATTCGGAATGCTTCGACGCCTTGGAATTGCAGTATGTTTCTCGGTTGCGATGGCCGTCCCGGTCCATGACGCGATGGCGCAGGACGCCGTCGGCGGCGCCATCATCGGCGGCGTGGGCGGGGCGATTGTGGGCGGCGCGCTTGGCGGTGGCCGCGGTGCGGCCATCGGTGCCGTCGTCGGCGCCGGCACCGGAGCCGCAATCGCCGCCGAAGGCGAACGCCGCCGCTCCGGCTATTATGCCTATCAGCGCGGCTGCTACATGCAGCGCCGGGACGGCCGTTACGTCCCGGTCGATCCCAGGTACTGCTACTGAGGCGATCTCGCGCCGGCGCTGTCTCGCACGCGCCGGCTTGCCATGTCTGATCTGATCGTTGTGTCTGATCGCGCTGCTTAAGCGGCGCTGGCCCGTGTGACTGCGTCGCCAAGCACGGCATTGGTGTAGGCCTTGCCGCCGATGCCCCACAGGCCGTCCACCGCATAGAACCATGTTGACGACAATCCGCTTGCGCGGCTTGCGACCATATCACGATCGTTATATAACGATCGTGATTGCGATCGCACGGCGCGGGCGAGGCCGTCAATAAAGAGGCCGCGCGCGCGTGATCGCGGCTGCCGGCCGTTGCTTCCGCCGCCAGGGCAATTCAAGCGAGGAGTGCGAGATATGCGCCTGTCGAACTATCTCTTTTTCACGACCCAGTGTGAACCGGCGCTTGCCTTCTACGCGGCGTGCGGTCTCGGCAACGTCACCGAGATCATGCGTCATGGCCAGCCCGGCATGCCGCTCCGGAATCCCGCGATGCGGGGCAAGATCATGCACGCGAAGTTCGAAGGCCCCGGCATCTGTTTCTATGCATCGGACAACGACGACGCCGAGCCGATGCGCGGCTCCGCTCATATCCTGATCATGGATGATCAGGAGGCAACCACAGATCTGTTCGCGCGTCTTGCCGAGGGCGGCACGATCACCACGCCGCTCGGCATCCAGCCCTGGGGTGACTATTACGGCAAGCTCACCGATCGCTTCGGTGTGCAATGGATGTTGAACTGCGCGTTGGCGCGCGCTTAGGGCGAGAGCCTGGCGCCCGTCGCAATCAATTTCGTGCCGCCGGCGCTTCCGGCATGATCTGTCGCAGCGGCTCCGGCGAGATCGATATCTGGCCGGTGAACGGACGGTCGTGTGCCGCGATCAGCAGCACCGAGGTGGCGACGCCGGTCGCGAACAGGCCCATCGCGATCGCCGATCCCAGATCTTCAGATCAGCCGCATTCCGCGCAAGCTCGCATGCCCGCTCTTGCCGACGATGATGTGGTCGTGCACCGAAATCCCGAGCGGCTTGGCGATCTCGATGATTGCCTTGGTCATCTGGATGTCGGCTTGCGATGGCGAGGGGTCGCCGCTGGGATGATTGTGCACCAAAATCAGCGCAGTCGCCGACAGCTCCAGTGCGCGCTTGATCACCTCGCGCGGATAGACCGGGGTGTGGTCGACCGTGCCGGTCTGCTGCACCTCGTCGGCGATGAGCTGGTTGCGCTTGTCGAGAAAGAGCAGGCGAAACTGCTCCTTGTCGGCGAAGGCCATGCTGGTGCGGCAATAGGCGATCACCTCGTTCCAGGACGATAGCGCGTTGCGGCTGTTGACCTCGCCCTTGGCGACGCGATGCGCGGCCGCCGCGATCAGCTTGAGCTGGTTGATCGCGGCCTCGCCGACGCCGTCGACCTCGCGCAGCCGTGCCACCGGCGCATGCACGACCTCGGCGAATGAGCCGAACACCTTGATCAGCGTCTTCGCCAAGGGCTTGGTGTCGCGTCGCGGCAGCGCCGGAAACAGCGCCATCTCCAACAGCTCATAGTCGCTGAGCGCGTCCGCGCCGGCGCTGTAGAAGCGCTCGCGCAGCCGCTCGCGATGGCCGAGATAGTGCGGCGTGTCGTCGGGCTTGCTCTTGTCGGCGTCGGTCTTGGCGGGCATCGCGCGCCAGCATTGCCGCGGATCATCGCTTTTGCAACCGTCAATTGCGGCGGTTTCGGCCGCGCGTGGCGAAGAGAGGTCCTTTCGCGGCCGGTGATAGGCGCCGCACGCGCTTCACAAAAAAATTCGACTTCACCGTTTCCAGCCGGCCGGCCCATTCGTCTTGCTATCTGTGAGCTCCCCATATTCCGCGCGCCCTCCGGCGGGCAGGTCGAGCTCCTGATGGAGATCAATCGATGTGGCCGTTCCGAAGTCTTTCACGCCGCACAGTTCTTGCGCGGAGTGCCGTCGCGACCCTTGCCGTGGCCGCGCCGACCCTCAGCCGGCCTGCGAAATCAGAGACCGACGAACGCAAGGCTCGCCTCGACCGGGTGATCGATCGCGCCATAGCCGCGCGGCGCATCGTCGGCAGCGTCGTCTTGGTGATGCGGGATGGCGACTTCGTCTATCGCCGTGCTGCTGGTTTTGCGGATCGCGAGGCCGCGTCGCCGATGCGCGAGGACGCCATGTTCCGCCTTGCCTCACTGTCGAAGCCGATCGTCTCGGCCGCCGCCATGACGCTGGTCGAGCGCGGCGTGCTGGATCCGCAGGACCCCGTCACCAAATGGCTGCCGGATTTCCGGCCGCAGACCGCGGATGGAAGAATCCCGGAGATCACCATCCATCATCTGCTCACTCATACCGCCGGCCTCTCCTATGGATTCCTGCAGCCGCCTGATAGCCCCTATCAGCGTGCCGGAATCTCCGACGGCCTCGACCGGTCCGACATCACGCTCGACGAGGAGATCCGCCGTATCGCCGCCGCGCCGCTGCTCTACCAGCCGGGCACGCGATGGGGCTATTCGCTCGCGACCGACGTGCTCGGCGCCGTCATCGCGAAGGCGACCGGCGAGCCCCTGCCGGACGCTGTCCGCCGCCTGGTCACGACGCCGCTTGCGATGCGTGACACGACCTTCGTCGTCGAGGACGGAGCGCGGCTCGCGGTGCCCTACGTCGACGGCAAGCCGGAGCCGGCGCGGATGGCAGACCCGCATCTTGTGCCCTTCCGGGGCCCCGGGATCATTCATGCCTCGCCCTCGCGCGCGCTCGATCATCAGGCCTTTCCGTCGGGCGGCGCCGGCCTTGTCAGCACGGCCGGCGATTATGCCCGCCTTGCCGAGGCGCTCCGCCTCGGTGGCGCGCCGGTCCTGAAAGCGTCGACGGTACAGCGGATGACGACCAGCCGGATCGGCGAACTGACGCCGACGGGACTTCCCGCCTGGGGTTTTGGCTACGGGGCTTTCGTGCTGAAGGACAGCGCATTGGCGAAATCGCCGCAAGGGGCGGGAACATGGACCTTCAACTGCGCCTATGGCCAGAGCTTTTTCGTCGATCCCGTCGCAAGGCTGACCGTCATCGCCTTCACCAATACCGGGCTTGAAGGCGGTTTTGGTGCTTTCCCGGTCGAAATTCGTGACGCGGTCTATGGGCAGGGCAGCTGAGCGAAAAAATCTGCACCGACCGTTTCCTTTTCACCTCCCGTTCGTCTCAGCGGTATGGGCCTCGCCGAGCGGCCAGAACAATCTTCGAAGGAGAACCTCGATGCCAGAGATCAAAACCAGGCCATCGCGACGAGTCGTCGTTGCCACCGGCCTTGGTGCCGGCGCACTGCTCGCCGCCCAGATCGTCCCGTCCCACAGCCAGACCAGGAGTTCCAACATGGAAGCCACCATCCGCACCGGCAGCGACATCACCACCCTCGTCAACGTCTTCACGGTCGAGCCTGACAACCAGCAGAAGCTGGTCCAGCTCCTGAAAGAGGGCACGGAGACTTTCTTCAGCAAGCAGCCCGGCTTTATCTCGTCCAGCGTGCACGCCGGCAAGGAGGGCGGCCGCGCCATCAACTATTCGCAGTGGCGGAACGCCGAGGATATCGAGAATTTCCGCAAGGATCCGAAATTCGCGCCTTACATCCAGCGCCTCGCCGCGATTGCGAAGGCCGAGACCATCCTGTGCGAGGTCGTCGAGGTCAATCACGCCTGACCTGCGTGTGGCGCTGCGATCTCGGTTGACGTATCACGCGTACGGATGACGGGAGGCCTGGCTTGGCAGACGATGTGACCGGCAATGGTGCGGGGGCGGTCCGACAAACCGCCCTTCAGGCTCTCGAACGCCTTGCAGTGGAGATGCGGCCGCAGCTGCATCGTTACTGCGCGCGCATGACGGGCTCCGTTATCGACGGCGAGGACGTGCTTCAGGAGGCGCTGCTCAAGGCGTTCGAGGCCGCACCGCGGACCGAGCCGCTGGACAATCCGGAAGGCTGGCTGTTCCGCATCGCCCATAATTCGGCGCTGGATTTCCTGCGCCGGCGCGCCCGCTACAACGCTGCTCACGCCGATGAAGATCTGGACATGATCCCCGCTTTGACCAGCCCCGTGACCGAACGCGAGACCGTCACCGCGAGCCTCGGGACCTTCATGCGCCTGCCGGTGGCGCAGCGCAGCGCGGTCATCCTGCGCGACGTGCTCGGATATTCCGTCGACGAGGTCTGCAGCATCATGTGCGGGAGCGTTGCGGCCACCAAGGGCGCACTGCAACGCGGCCGCGTTCGCCTGCGTGAACTCGCGGCGGAGCCCGACGACGTCAGGCCTCCTGAACTCGAGACCGCCGAACGCGCCCGCCTGACACACTATGTCGAGCGCTTCAACGCGCGCGATTTCGAGTCCTTGCGCGACATGCTGGCCGACGATGTGCGGCTGGAGATGGTCAACCGGACGCGCCGGGCCGGCCGCCGCGACGTCAGCGAATATTTCGGGCGCTATGCCGAGACCAGCCCCTGGCATTGCGTCCCGGGCTTCGTCGATCGGCGCCCTGCGATCATCATGTTCGATCCGCAGGATCCCTCAGGTCCGCCGCGCTACTTCGTCCTCCTCGATTGGGAAAACGGCAGCATCGTCAACATCAGGGATTTTCTGTTCGCGCATTACGCAATCGAAGGCGCAGAGCTGTTCACGCTGGACCGATGAAGTCGAGGTGGAAGCAGATCAGCCGATCTGCTTCTCGCCATGCCGCTCCGAGAGCGTGAAGATCTCGACGCCTGTGGCGGTGACGCCGACCGAGTGCTCGAACTGCGCCGACAGCGAGCGGTCGCGCGTCACAGCGGTCCAGCCGTCGGACAGGATCTTCACATGCGGCTTGCCGAGATTGATCATCGGCTCGATGGTGAAGAACATGCCGGGCTTGAGCTGCACGCCTTCGCCGGGCCGGCCGATATGGATGATGTTCGGCTCGTCGTGGAACATGCGGCCGAGACCATGGCCGCAGAAATCGCGCACCACGCTCATGCCCTGCGGCTCGACGAAGCTCTGGATAGCGTGGCCGATGTCGCCGGTGGTGGCGCCGGGCTTCACGGCGGCGATGCCGCGCATCATCGCTTCATAGGTCACTTCGATCAGCCGCTCGGCCTTGCGCGCGATCGGGCCGACCGCATACATCCGGCTGGAATCGCCGTACCAGCCGTCGACGATGAAGGTGACGTCGATATTGACGATGTCGCCTTCCTTCAGCGGACGGTCGCCGGGCATGCCGTGGCAGACCACGTGGTTGAGCGAGGTGCAGGTTGAATAGCGATAGCCGCGATACATCAGCGTCGCCGGATAGGCGCCGTGGCTGAAGGCGAAGTCGCGCACGAACTCGTCGATACGGTCGGTCGGCACGCCCGGGCCGACGATGTCGGTGAGCTCGTCGAGGCACTTCGCCACCAGAGCACCCGCCTTGCGCATGCCGGCAAAGGCGGCCGGCCCATGCAGCTTGATCTGTCCGGTCTTGCGCAGGGAGGTATCGGTGGCTTCGACGTAGCTCATGCGGGCTGGTTCTTCTGGCTCGGGCCCGTTACGGGCGGAAAGGCTTGATTTCAGGCCCTAATTTAATGATTGCGGGCCTTGGTGCAAGCTTGGCTTACCCGCCATGCGCCCGAAAGCAGGCTCAATTCGGGACTTCTACGGTGGTTTCGACCGGCAGCGCCCCGCCGCGGACGCGGATTTCGCGGACGGGGTAGGGAACCCGGATGCCCTCGCGCTTGAAGGCATCCCACAGCGCCAGCATCACGTCGCTCTTGACGGCATCCATGCCGTCGGGGTCCGCAAGCCAGAGCGTCAGCGAGAACTTCATGCCGGCCTCCGCGAATTCGGTCAGCAGGCAGTTCGGCGGCTTGCCCTTTTGCGCGCGCGGATGGGCGGAGGCGGTCTCGATCGCGAGCCTGCAGACCAGCTTGGGGTCGGCGTCGTAATTGGTGCCGAAGGTGATCTTCACCAGCGTGTTCTTGTCGGTATAGGTCCAGTTGACGACCTTCTGCGTCACGAGGTCCTCGTTCGGCACCAGGAATTCGCGGCCGTCGCCGGCGGCGACGGAAATATAGCGCGTCTTCATCGCGCTGATGCGGCCGGTATTGTCGCCGATGGTGACGAGGTCCCCCGGCTTCACCGATTTGTCGGCGAGCAGGATGATGCCGGAGATGAAGTTGGCGACGATCTTCTGCAGGCCGATACCGATACCGACACCGACCGCGCCGGAGAACACCGCAAGCGCCGAGAGGTCGATGCCGACAGTGCCGAGCGCGATCACGATCGCGACCGCAAGCAGCCCGATGCGGATGATCTTGATCAGCAGCACCTGGACCGATGGCGTCAGATCGGTCGTCGAGTTGATCTTGCTCTCGGCGAAATTGCTGGCGATGTTGGTGAGCCAGAGCGCGAAAATCAGCAGTGCGCCGGCCTTGAGCAGCAAGAGCGGCGTCAGCCTGAGTCCGCCGAGCACGATGGCGTAGGAGTCGAGCAGGTCGACCGTGCTGTCGAGCTGGCCGAGGATGGACAGCGCGGCGACGAACCAGGCCACGATCGACACCAGTCTGACGAAGAAGGCATTGCGCAGCACCGAGGTGACGAGCCGGATCGCGAGCCAGGCGAGCCCCAGCTTGGCGGCGACCATCAGGAGATAGGAGCGGCTCGGCCAGGTCGCGTGATACATCACCACCCGCGAGATGATCACCAGCAGCGTGAACACCGCCGTCGAGGCGCTCGAGACCATCACGCGGGCGAAGTGCCGGAGCGGCAGCGGCCAGCGGTTCGCCACCGAGCTCATGTCGACGCGGTTGTGAACGCCGGCGTCCGCCGCATAGGCGATCCCGGCCGCCGCCAGGATCAGCCCGAATTGCAGGTAGAACCAGGGCGAGGAGATCTCCGCTCCGACGCTGCGCGCAGTCGTCTGCACGAACTCCATGAGGTCTTTGAGGTCCATGTCCATTTGGTGGTCTCGGGGAAGCGGTCGGGCGGGTTTGATTCGAAGGCGCTGCAGAATCCCACAAAGGCTGCAGCCGAGCCATCGATACACCGTGAAGTGAAGCGCGTTAAGGCCGCAAAATACGGGCAGATTGCCGCGAGCAGCGAAAATGGGTTGGCGCAGGAGTGTGGCGACGATAAGGATGCAATTCCAGCGATTTGTACCCGGAAGGTGGATGGCCTCCCTCGACTCTTTCAGCATCGCCATTCTGCTCGGCGCCGTCCTCGTCATGGCCGGCATCCTGTCGAGCCTGCTCGCGCTGCGCTTCGGTGCGCCGCTGCTGCTTGTCTTCCTCGCGATCGGCATGCTGGCGGGTGATGCAGGTCCCGGCCAGCTCCAGTTCAACGATGTCGGCACCACCTATCTGGTCGGATCGGTGGCGCTCGCGCTGATCCTGTTCGACGGCGGGTTGAAGACGCGCTTTGCCAGCATCCGCACCGTGCTCGCACCCTCCGTGGTGCTCGCGACCGTCGGCGTGCTGCTCACCGCGTTGATCACGGCGCCGTTTGCGAAATACGCGCTCGACCTCAACTGGACGGAGTCGCTGCTGGTCGGCGCGGTGGTGGCCTCGACCGACGCGGCCGCGGTGTTCCTGCTGGTGCACACCCAGGGGCTGCGCCTGCGCCCGCGCGTCGGCGCGACACTGGAGGCGGAATCCGGCACCAACGATCCCTTCGCGATCTTCCTGACGCTCATGCTGGTCGAATACATCTCGCTGGGGTCGAGCAGCCCAGGCCATGTGGTGATGGAGTTTGTCCAGGAGGCGTTGCTCGGCGCCGTCGTCGGCGTGATAGGCGGACGCCTCGTCGTCATCGGGCTCAACAAGGTCGCGCTGCCGCAGGGCCTGCACGCCCCGTTCGTGACCACGGCTGCGCTCGTCATCTTCGGCGGCTCGCAAATCATGCACGCCTCGGGATTCCTTGCCGTCTATCTCGCCGGCATCATCATCGGCAACCGGCCGACACGCGCGCACAATTCGGTGGTGGCGTTCCTGGATGCCGCGACCTGGCTGGCGCAGATCGTGATGTTCGTGTTGCTGGGCCTGTTGGTGTCGCCGAGCCGGCTGGGCTCCAGCGTGCTGCCGGCGATTGCCGTCTCGCTGGTGCTGATGCTGGTGGCGCGGCCGATCGCGGTGTTCGTGTGCCTTGCGCCATTCCGCTTCAACTGGCGCGAAAAGATATTCATCGCCTGGACGGGCCTGCGCGGCGCGGTCGCGATTTTCCTGGCGTCGATCCCGATGCTGGTCGGCCTGTCCAAGGCCTATCTCTATTTCGACGTCGCCTTCGTCGTCGTGATCATCTCGCTGCTGCTGCAGGGCTGGACGCTGGCGCCCGCCGCGCGCAAGCTGCACGTGGCGCTGCCGCGCGCCGAGCGCGGGCCGCGTCGTGTCGAGCTGGATCTGCCGGGCCAGCTCGAGCAGCAGCTCGTCGGCTATCCGGTGCGACCGAAGAGCCTGTATTTCCGCCGCGGCCTGATTCCATCCTGGTCGAAGCCGACGCTGGTGATCCGCAACGAGCACATCCTCACGCCCGCGGAAGCCGAGCCGGTCGCGCCCGGCGACTACATCTACCTGCTGGCGCCGCCAGAGAAGGCCGAGGCGCTCGACCGCTTCTTCGTCGACATGCAGCCGAGCACGGCGCCCGATCCGCATCTGCTCGGCGACTTCGTGGTCTCGGGCGAGCACACGCTCGCCGAGCTCGCCGAGATCTACGGCGTGAAGGTGACCGAGGACGAGGGCAAGCTCACGCTTGCCGATTATTTCGACGTCCATCTCGACCGCGCGCCGAAGGAAGGCGCGGAGCTGCCGCTCGACGAGATCGTGCTGGTCGCACGCAGCATCTCCGGCGGCCGTGTCAATGTCGTCGGCCTGCGCCTGCCGGAAGACGACGAGACGCCGGCGCCACTGACGCGGCGGCAGGCGCTGCGGAAGAAGCTCGCGGAGATCTGGTCGTCGGTGGCGGGGGTTTAGGCCGCTCTCGTTTTTGGCGAACCGCTTCCACACCCTCGCTGTCATTGTCCGCGAAGGCGGGCAATCCAGTATTCCAGAGGCCGTGCTGGGACACGGAGAGGCCGCGGCGTACTGGATGCCCCGGTCAAGCCGGGGCATGACAGCGGTGAGTGGGGCTGCTAGTGCCTCTACGTCAGCACCTTCACCCCGCCGAATGACGTCACGCGGCCCTGTCTCAGCATCACGATCTGCGTCGCGAGCTGGCGCAGTTCGGCGACGTCGTGGCTGACATAGACCATGGGGATATTGGCTTCGTCCCGCAGCCGCACCAGGTACGGCAAAATCTCGAGCTTGCGGGCCTCGTCGAGCGCGCCGAGCGGCTCGTCGAGCAGCAACAGGCGTGGCTTTGACAACAGCGCGCGGCCGAGCGCCACGCGCTGGCGCTCGCCGCCGGAGAGTTTTCCGGGACGACGGTCGAGCAGCGCGCCGATGTCGAGCAGCTCGATCACGCGCGTGTGCTGGGCAGCATCGGGCGCGAGGCGGTTCATCCGCCTTCCATAGTCAAGATTTTGCGCGACGTTGAGATGCGGAAACAGCCGCGCATCTTGGAAGACGTAGCCGATGCGGCGGCGCCAGGTCGGCACATGAATGCCGGCCGCGGTGTCGTCAACCGTCTCGCCGTCGATGACGATGGTGCCGCGGTCGGGCCGCAAGAGGCCGGCGATCATGTTGATCAGTGAGGTCTTGCCGGCGCCGGACGCGCCGAACAGGCCGGTGACGCGACCCTCGCCGGCGAAGGTCGCGTGCAGCGAGAACTCGCCAAGCTGCTTTTCGACGTCGACACGCAGCATGGTCAATTCCCGTGCAGGCGCGCGGTGGCGCGGCGGGCGAACCATTCGGCGCCGATGAGCGCGCCGAGCGCGAGCACGATCGAGACGATGACAAGGCGGCCCGCCGCCGCATCGCCATCAGGCGTCTGGATCAGCGAATAGATCGCCGACGAGATCGTCTGGGTCTCGCCGGGAATGTTGGAGACGAAGGTGATGGTGGCGCCGAACTCGCCGATCGCCTTGGCAAAGCCGAGCACCATGCCGGCGAGCACGCCGGGCAGCGCCAGCGGCAGCGTCACCGTGAAGAACACTTTGAACGGCGCGGCGCCGAGCGTCTCGGCGGCCTGCTCGAGCTTGCGGTCGATCGCCTCGATCGACAGCCGCATCGGCCGCACCAGCAGCGGAAACGACATCACGCCGCAGGCGAGTGCTGCTCCAGTCCAACGGAAGGCGAAGACGATGCCGAGATGATCGGCGAGGAAGGCGCCGACAAGGCCGCGACGGCCGAAGGTGAGCAGCAGCAGGTAGCCGGTGACGACAGGCGGCAGCACCAGAGGCAGATGCACGATCGCATCGAGCACCGACTTGCCCCAAAAATCCCTGCGGGCGAGCAACCACGCCAAGGCAATGCCGAATGGCGTTGCCACCAGCGTCGCGATGATTGCGACCCTGAGCGAGAGCAGGATCGCCGTCCATTCAGCGGGAGAAATGTCGTGCACGAAAAATCAGGTCGTCGGGCTGATCAGGAATTTAAAGCCGTATTTTTCAAGAATGGTCTTGGCCGCCGACGTCCGCAGGAAGGCGAGATAGTCGTTCGTCTCCTGCTTCGCGGTGGTGGTTGCCGCGACGGGATAGATGATCGCGGGATGCGAATCCGCCGGGAAGGTGCCGACGATCTTCACGCCGGGCTCGACCTTGGCGTCGGTGGAATAGACGATGCCGAGATTGGCTTCGCCGCGGGCCACCAGCGTCAGCGCGGCGCGCACGCTCTCGGCCATGGCGAATTTCGGCTCAGCGGCCTGCCAGGCCCCCAGCTTCTCCAGCGCGGCCTTGGCGTATTTCCCGACTGGCACGGATTTCACATCGCCGGTCGCGATCCTGCCGTCGCCGGCGAGTTTTGCGAGGTCGAAGCCTTGCGCGATGGTGACGTTGTCGATCTTGGAATCCTTCGGCGCGATCAGCACGATGCTGTTGCCGAGCAGGTTGACCCTGGAAGCCTCGTTGATGGTCTTCCTGGAGGCGGCGTAGTCCATCCAGTCGGTGTCGGCGGAGACGAATACATCGGCCGGCGCGCCTTGCTCGATCTGCTTGGCCAGCACGGAGCTTGCGGCATAGCTGACACTGAACTTGATGCCGGTCTTGGCGGTGTAGGCGGCGTCGATTTCGTCGAGCGCGTTCTTCATCGAGGCGGCAGCGAAGACCGTGATGGTCTTGTCCTCGGCGCTCGCAGGCGCGAGGCTCGCGAGCATGACGAAGGCGGTGAAAAGTCCGGCGATACGATACATGGATGGCGCTCCGTGCGAGCCCGCGCGCGCAAACGTACGCGCAATTCTGGCGTTGGGTGGATGAGGCGACGGGCGGAAGCGCTGTTCCCGCGTCCCCGCAACGGCTTACGGCCGGCGGGGATATCGCAGCTCTCGAAGATAGCAGGTGAAGGCCTCACGTCAAAGCCGACGGTTTGTCTGACCAGACCCGCTTATTGGGCGGCCGGCAGGATCGAAATCGACAGCGAATTGTCCTTGGCGCCGCTGATCTGGAGCACGAACGGCTTGTCCGACAGCTCGTATTTCATGGTCTTGCGGATGCCGTCGCAATCGGTCGCGCCGCTAAAGGCCACAGGCTTGAGGAAATGCCCGTCCTGGACCAGATCGACCCAGGCGCCCGAGGACAGGCTGATCGCGTAGAGCCCGGCTTTCGCCGCCTTGATGCCGGTGAAGCCGGCAAAGGTGCCATCCTTCGGCGCGCGCTCGGGCGGCGAGGGCAGCTTTGCGTCCTGCGGCGCGACCAGCCCCAGCGTGACCGCCGAGGACGGCACCGCCGCCTGCTCGGCTCCCGAGGCGAGCTTGGCACGGTCAGGTGCGGTCAGTGCGGCCCGGTCGCGCTCGATCGGCCATTTGAACTTGTCGCAGCCGCTGGGCTCCTCCGCGGCGAAGGCGGAGGTCGCGCCGATCGAGAGCACGGCAAGGAGAGTGAGGACGCGCATGGCAAATTCTCATCGTTGGCCACGCGTGGGCGCGGCTTGCGGTCAGGTTTTGTCGGAGGCGGGATGCGCATCCCGAAAATGCCGCGGACTTACGGCCGCGCGGCGAGTGCCGATATTAGCGCATTTGAATGGTGCGTACCAACCAACTCATCGTCATCCCGGATCTGCGCGCGCCTGCGGCGCGCTTGTCCGGGACGACGGCGGCGGGTGAGGCGGGACGTTGCCTCCCCACACGCCCTACGGCTTCGCATCGGCCGCGTGCAGCACGGCTTTGCAGGCCGCCGGCATCTGCGCCAGCGTCATCGGCGGTTTCGGCTTCGGCGGCTCCGGCGGCGGCTTGGGGTGCAGCACGCCCTCGCTGAACCAAAACGCGAAGTCGGAGGGCTTGCAGCCCTCGTCCTCGGATTGCGACGGCTGGCCGTGGCAGTCGCTGGCGCCCGCCGGGCAGCGCATGCGGATGTGGAAATGATAGTCGTGGCCCCACCACGGCCGGATCTTCGACAGCCAGGAGCGGTCGCCCTTGGCCTCGCGGCACAGCGCCTTCTTGATTGCGGGATTGACGAAGATGCGCTGCACCGCCGGCTCCTGCGCGGCATCGCGCAGCACCAGCACATGGGCGGGCGTGAACACTTTCGGATCGATGTCGAGGCGATCCTCGCGCACCATCATCACCGCGGACATCTCCTCGCGCTCCTCGCGCGAGAGACGGTGGTCCGGCATCGGCGTCAGCCAGATGTCGGCGTCCAGCCCGATCTGATGGCTGGCATGACCCGACAATGCCGGGCCGCCGCGCGGCTGGCCGATGTCGCCGACCAGAATGCCCGGCCAGCCCGCATCCTTGTGCGCCTTGGCGGCCAGGCGCTTGATCAGCGCGATCATATCAGGGTGGCCGTAGTTCCGATTGCGCGACAGCCGCATCACCTGCCAGGTGTCGCCGTTGAGCGGCATCTGCTCGGCGCCGCCGATGCAGCCCTTCACATAAGAGCCGATCACGTGCGCCGGCCCTTTCGAGGGCAGCAGCTTTCGCGCGAACAGCTCCTTGGCGCCGATCTTGGGATCGTTGGGATTGGCAAGCGGCGGCAGCGGCTTCGGGTTCACGCTGCCCTTGTCCTGGGCCAGCGCGCCGTTGGCGGCCAGGAGCGTCATCACAAGCAGGAGAGGGGCGATGCGGCGGGGACTCATGCTGCATCCTTATAACCCAACGCGGAGCCGATGCCGCATGCGGCGACGCGCCCAACACGACATTTAATTTTCCAATCGGATCATCCCAAAGTCGCATGCCGGGCCGTTCTTTAACGGTGCGATAACGCTATCCTGCATTGACCAAAATTCGTGCGCGGAGCGAGATGCATTTGCGTCCCTGCATGCAAGCAGGGTCTGTTCCGGAATTGATTCATGGAGACTGCGCGTTTTTGCAGCTCGGCTCTCGCCGATGGCGAGGCGGAAGCAGGTTCGACGCGCCTGACGACGCTTCTCACGCCTCGCAAACAGGCAAAGCGGTCCTGCGCCAGGCCGCGCCGTCGGTGCCGCCGCCGGCCAAGATTACTTTTCTTTCAGACACTTGGAGCAAGAGTTGCGGCCGCTGGGCGCGGTTAAGGCGTGTGAAGTTGAGTTTGGGGTCCAAAAAAACAAGAAAGCGAAAGCAGGCCGTGATCGCGGGACGACAACCGCGCAAGCCGCGCTTTGCGCGCGCGACTCATCCTTCCGGCGCGCGTGACCAGCTCGTGCAAAGCCGCGCGGAAACTGAAGCCGCCATCGCGGAAGCCCGCAGGTCGCATGAGCGGCTGCGCCAGGCCGTCGATCTCCTGCCGCAAGGCATCGTCATCCTCGATCCCGAAGGCCGCTACGTTCTCTGGAACAAGCAGTACGCCGAGATCTACAGCAAGACCGCCGACCTATTCCGGGAAGGCGCGCGGCTGGAAGACACGCTGCGTGTCGGCGTTGCCCGCGGCGACTATCCAGAAGCGGCCGGTCACGAGGACGAATGGATCGCGGCGCGGCTAAAGAAGCTCTACGAGCCCGGCAAGCGCCACGAGCAGACGTTGTCCGACGGCCGCGTCATCCTGATCGAGGAACGCCGCACCGATGACGGGGGCGTGGTCGGTCTGCGCGTCGACATCACCGAATTGAAGCAGCGCGAGGCCTCGTTCCGCCTGCTGTTCGACGGCAATCCCGTCCCCATGATCGTCTGCGCGCTGGATGACGAGCGCATCCTCGGCGTCAACGACGCCGCGATCGTGCATTATGGCTACAGCCGCGCCGAATTCGAGAAGCTGAAGATCCGCTCGTTGCAGGCCTTCGACAGCGAGCCGCCCTGGACCACCGACGGGTCCAGCGACGAGCAGGCCGCGCGCACGTGGAAGCACGTCAAGGCCGACGGCGCGCTGATCGATCTTGCGATCTATTCCCGCGAATTGACCTATGCCGACCAGCCCGCGGTGCTGCTGGCGCTGATGGACATCACGGAGCGCAAGCGCGCCGAGGCGCGGCTCGCCTTCATGGCCCAGCATGACGCCCTGACCGGCCTGCCCAACCGCAACCTGCTGCGTCAGACCGTGGACGAAATGCTGCTGCACACGCGCCGCAGTCCCGAGAAGGTCGCAGTGCTGATGCTCGGGCTCGACAATTTCAAGTCGGTCAACGACACGCTGGGTCATGCGGTCGGCGACAAGCTGTTGCGCGGCGTCGCCAAGCGGCTGCGCTCGACCCTGCGCGAGGAAGACGCGTTGGCGCGGCTCAATTCCGACGAGTTCGCGATTGTCCAGAGCGGCCTGACGCGGCCCGAGGACGCGGTCGGCCTCGCAAAACGCCTGCTCGAGGCCATCGCCGATCCCTATCTGCTCGATGGCCATTCCGTGGTGATCCGCGCCTCCATCGGCATCGCGATGGCGCCGGGTGACGGCGATGAGTCCGAAAAGCTGCTCAAGAGTGCCGGCATGGCGCTGTCGCGCGCTAAGCTGGACGCGCGCGGCAGCTTCGCCTTCTTCGAGGCCGCACTCGATGCCAAGGCGCAGAGTCGCCGCAAGATCGAGGTCGAGCTGCGCGATGCCATCCAGCACGACGTGCTGCGGCCCTATTACCAGCCGCTGATCGATCTCCAGAGCGGCCGCATCACCGGCTTCGAGGCGCTGGTGCGCTGGCCGCATGCCGAGCGCGGCATGGTCTCGCCGGCCGAGTTCATTCCGGTCGCCGAAGAGACGGGGCTGATTAATCCGCTCGGTGGGCTGATGCTGCGCCGGGCCTGCCTGGATGCTGCGACCTGGCCGGACGACGTCCGCGTCGCCGTCAATCTGTCGCCGCTGCAGTTTCGCAGCGGCAACCTGCTCTCGATGGTGACCGACGCGCTGAAACACTCCGGCCTGCCGCCGCGAAGGCTCGAGCTCGAGATCACCGAGACGCTGCTGCTGGAGAAGAGCGCACAGGTGCTGGCGACGCTGCATGCGCTGCGGGCGCTCGGCGTGCGCATCTCGATGGACGATTTCGGTACCGGCTATTCCAGCCTCAGCTATTTGCGTAGCTTTCCCTTCGACAAGATCAAGATCGACCAGTCCTTCGTGCGCGATCTCGGCGCCAACCGCGAGGCGCAGGCGATCATCCGCTCCATCGTCAGCCTCGGCAAAGGCCTTGGGGTCATCATCACCGCCGAAGGCGTCGAGACCGAAGCAGAGCTGAGCTGCCTCCGCGCCGAGGGCTGCGACGAGGGGCAGGGTTTCCTGTTCAGCAAGGCGCGGCCCAACGCCGAGATCATCAGCCTCCTGGCCGCGCAGCGCGGCATCGACGCCACGGACGAGGAGGACGCCGCGCTGGTGGCGTGAGTTCACCTCTCCCCGCTTGCGGGGAGAGGTCGAATTCGATCGGAGATCGAATTCGGGTGAGGGGGTACAGGTCTCTCGACGATCTCGCGTGGAGAGAGAGGCCCCTCACCCCAACCCTCTCCCCGTAAGAACGGGGCGAGGGAGCGCACCTCTCACGCGGCTGCTATCTCAGCCGACATCATGCAGGCGTCTAGTAGCCGGAGTAGGGGCCGGAGGGCAGGCAGGAATCGTCGACGTAGCGGTAGCCGCCGCCATAACCGTAGCCGCCGCCATAGCCGTAGTACGGCTCAGAGCTGTACGCGGGATAGCCGCCGCCATAGTACCCGCCACCATAATAGCCGCTTCCGTAATAGGCGCTCGCAATTCCGGCGCCGACGACGGCGCCTGCGACACCGTAACCGAGGCGACGGTAGCCATAGCCGCGATAGCCCCAGCCACCGCGATAGGCGAGGCCACCCCGATAGCCATAGCCACCACGATAGCCATAGCCACCGCGATATCCCAACCCGACGCCGCGATAGCCGTAACCGCCGCGGTAGCCGTAGCCCCAGCGCACTTCGGTGGTGGCGGGATCGACCATCGATTTGATCGTCGCCACTGAGGTCGGCATCGGGCCGGCCTGAGCACCCGTGGCGAGCAGGGCACCGGTCGCGGCGAGAACGGCAATACGCAGAGAGTTCGAAAACCTCATGACCATCTCCGTGCTGTGCGGCGGCGCTCTGGCGCGGCCATCGACAGCCTATTCAGAGATAGGCGTGCTGTCGTGTGCTTGATTTAGGTCAAATAGATCGAGGCCGGCTCGCGCGGGCCGCCTTACGCCGCACGAAGCCCGGCCAGGAAAATATCTACGCTCTTTATCAGCACCGAAGCGTGCTGGCCAAGCTCGCCCGAGGCGACCATGACATTGCCGGCGAGCGCCCGCGACTGATCGGCGGCCTGGCTCGCACCGGCGACGTTGGCCGAGACCTCGGTCGTGCCTGTGGAGGCCTGCTGCACGCTGCGGGCGATCTCCCGCGTCGCCGAGCCCTGCTCCTCGACGGCGGCGGCGATCGTGGTGGCGATGCCGCTGATCTCGCGGATGGTGCCACTGATGTCCGAGATCGCGGTGACGCAACTGCCGGTCGCGGCCTGGATCGCGTTGACCTGGGCGGCGATCTCGTCGGTCGCCTTCGCGGTCTGGCTCGCCAGCTCCTTCACCTCGGAGGCGACCACGGCAAAGCCGCGGCCGGCCTCGCCGGCGCGGGCCGCTTCGATGGTGGCATTGAGCGCCAGAAGATTGGTCTGGCTCGCGATCTCGCTGATCAGGCGCAAGACGTCGCCGATGCGCTCGGCGGAAGCCGCAAGGCTCGTGACCATCTCGGTGGTCTCGGTGGCCTTGACCACTGCACCGCTCGCGACCTGGCTGGAATGGGTGACCTGGCGGCCGATCTCGGTGACGGACGAGGCGAGCTCCTCGGTCGCAGCCGCGACCGCATTGACGCTGGTGGAAGCTTCTTCCGATGCGCTCGCTGCGGCGGAGGCGCGCTGCGAGGTGCCGTTGACGCTGGATGTGATCTCGCCGGCGACATGCTGCATGCCCTCGGTCGCCTTGGCGACGGCGGCGACCACGCCCTTGACGTCGGCCTCGAAGCGGTCGGCCATCTGCCGTTGCAGCGCCTGCTTCTCGATCGCGGCCCGGGCCTTGTCGGCCTCCTGCGCCTCGCGTAGCGAGCCTGCCTCGAGCATGCTCTGGCGGAACGTTTCGACCGCCTTCGCCATGGTGCCGAGCTCGTCCGGCCGTTCGCTGCCGGGAATGGTGACGCTGGTGTCGCCGCTCGACAGCCGGTTCATGATCGCGGTGATCGCAGTGAGCGGCCGCGACAGGCCGCGTCCGAGCAGGAACGCCAGCACGATGGCGGCGGCTAGGATTGCGACCGTGCCGAGGATCAGATGGCGCTCGGAGGCCGCGAAGGCGGCCTCATACTCGGTCGTGTCCTTGATGATTTCGAGCACGCCGACCGGCTGCCCGGCATAGTTCTTGATCGGCCCGACATAGACCTCGGCCGGATGGCCGTCGAGCTCGGCCTCGCGCAGCAGCGGCGCGCCTGATATCACGGCCTTCAACTCGTCCGGCTTGGCGACGGCGTTCTCGCCAAAGGTCGAGGACAGCTTGTTGAGCGAGCCGCCGTCGACGGAATAGACCGCAAGGTCGATGCCGAAGCGCTTCTTGGCGCGGTCGACGAACTCCTTGCCGAAGGCGGCGCCGATATCGACATTGGCGATGTTCTTGCCGTCGCGCACGATCGGCGTCATGCCGAAGATGCCGAGCGCCTCGCGACCCGGCTCGACGCCGACGATCTGACGGCCGGTCTTGAGCGCCTCGACCACGGTGGCGCGGCGCACGGAGACGTCGTCGCCGAAGGTCTTGGGCGCGTGGACGCGATAGAACGAGATCGCCGGCGGAAGCTGGAAGGTGATCAGCGGGATGCCTTGGGCTTTCAGCGCCTTGTTGGCGTCGCCGAGCAGGGAGCCGAGAGCGTCGCGGTCGCCCCGAGCGATGGAGTCGCCCACCGGCGGCAGCGCCGCGATCACGGCGGAGACGGCGAGTGCCGAACGTCCCTCATAGTCGATGGCTGCGATCACGCTCTCGTATTGCAGCTTGAGCTGCTGATCGAGCGCCATTCGCGTCAGCGCCCGCTGCTGGGTAATCGAGAAGCCGGAGAGGATGGCGCAGGCCACTGCAACGGTCAGTGCAATGGCGAGAATCAGGCGGGCCGCAATCGACTTGAGCTTCAGCATCGAGAATTCCCGGGCATTCCAAAAGATTGATTCTTGGTCTTGCCGAGACGGTCCCAGAAATTGCTTAACAACAAGGGCGGTGTGCGTCCGTGTTTCGGCGGAGCCGCCAGCACGCTTTTGCATGACTGATCGCCATGAGCGGACGGAAGTTGCGAAAGCGCTCGGCCAGCATGGTTTGAGACGCCCTGGAACGAGACAAAGCGCCGCAGGCTGCTAGCGATTTTCGGCGAGGATCATCTTACCGACATCCTCAAAATGCGTGTCGCGCGCCTGGATCTGCTGGGTGATGGCGTGCATGTCACGAAACCGTCGCTCGAACGGATGGCTGCGGAAGACGGCGGTGGCGCCGGCCATGCGATAGGCGGTGTCGACCACCGCCGCTGATTGCTGGATGGTCCAGGTTGCGGCGAGCCTGACAGCGCTGCGATGCGCCGGGCTGAAGACGCCAGTCGCCGAGAGGTCGCGCCACATCGCATGCGCTGTCCCGTAGAGATAGGCGCGTGCGGCGCGCAAGTCGGCTTCGGTGCGGCCGATCAGGCCCTGGATCGCCTGGTTGTCGCGCATCGCGCTCGCGGCCAATGACTGATGCTTGGCGCGCGCCAGCGCAATCGCTGCATCCAGCGTCGCACGCGCGACGCCGAGCGAGACCGCGGCAAAGCCGAGGCTGTAGGTCGAGCCGGTCGGCAGCCGGTAGAGTGGGCCCGGCTCGCGCAGGGCGTCCGGCACGTCGCGGAGCGCGGCGAAGCGATCGGGAATGAAGAGGTCTTTCACCTCGTAGGAATTGGTGCCGGTGCCGGCGAGGCCGATCGCCTGCCAGACGTCGTGCATCACGGCGCTCGCCAGCGGAAACAGCAGGGTGCGCAGCTCCGGCGACCCATCTGCAGTTTTCCGAGGCGTGCCGTCGGCATTGACGATGCGGACATGCGCGCCCAGCCAGCTTGCCTGCGGCGAGCCCGAGGCAAAGTCCCACCGCCCAGTGACGCGGTAGCCGCCCTCGACCGCGCGCGCCTCATGCGCCACCGCGCCCCAGGCGAGAATGCCGGGCGCGGTGTTGAAGATCTCGTTCGCGGTGTCGTGGTCGAGCGCGGCTGCGATCATCGCGCAGACGCTGTTTTGGCCGAGGCACCAGGCGGTAGACGCATCGGCCTTCGCGATCTCCTCAAGCATCTCCATGAAGATCTCGGGCGGCGCCTCCGATCCGCCCAGGCTCTGCGGCAGCAGCGCGCGGTAGAGCCCGTTCCCGATCAGCGCGCCCACGACGTCAGGCGTCAACCGTCGCGTCCGCTCGATCTCGTTGGCCTCATCGGCAATCAGCGGCGCGATGGCCCGCGCCCGGGCGACGAGATCGACTTCGACAGTTCCATCCATATCAGCGTTTCCTCGCCCATTCTGCTGTGAGCGGTGAACCCGATGGTGGTCTATCTGGTGGAGAGGATCAAGGTGGCTCGTGTCCTTCGGCCCCGCGCATAGAGATGAACGACCCGATCTGCTGCCTTGCTGATCAGCTTGTCGCGTGATCAGGATTAATGCTACGTTTTGTAGCATATAAAAGTCCAAGAGGCACGTCATGAAGAAGCCGACCCGCGGCGTCGCGGTGCCGCCCGAGTTGCGGCTCGAGGACGCGCCGATGAGCGATATCATCGATGCGCTGGCCGGCGAGCGTATCGCCGCGACGGCGCTCACAAAAGCCTATCTCGCGCGCATCGCGGCCTATGACCGTGGCGGACCGGCGCTGAACTCCGTTCGCGCGCTCAATCCGGACGCGCTCGCAATCGCCAGCGCGCTCGACGGCAGCAGGCCGTCCGTCAAACGGCCGCTGGCCGGCGTGCCGATCCTGGTGAAGGACAACATCGCGACATCGGACAAGCAGCCGACCACGGCGGGCTCGCTGGCGCTGGAGGGCGCGCGTGCGAGGCGCGATGCCACCGTCATCAAGCTGCTGCGCAAGGCCGGCGCGGTGATCCTCGGCAAGGCGAATTTGACCGAGTTCGCCAACATCCTCGCGGTCGAGATGCCCTCGGGCTACTCGTCGCTGGGCGGCCAGGTGAAGAATCCTTTCGTGCCTGATCTGGTGGACGAGCGCGGCATTCCGATCGTGGACCCGGGCGGCTCGAGCTCGGGGTCGGCGGTCGCCGTGGCAGCAGGCCTGTGCGCGGCCTCGGTCGGCACCGAGACCTCGGGTTCGCTGCTGCATCCCGCCAGCCGCAACGGCATCGTCACCGTGAAGCCGACCGTCGGGCTGATCAGCCGCGCCGGCATCGTGCCGATCGCGCACAGCCAGGACACCGCCGGGCCGATGACGCGCTCCGTGCGCGATGCAGCGGTCCTCCTGAACGTTCTGGCCGCCAAGGATCCGCTCGACCCGGCGACGGAGCGGCAGCGTAGGCCGGCCGATTACACCGCCGATCTTACGCGCGATGCGATGAAAGGCGCGCGCATCGGCGTGCCGAGCGATCCCGCCGATCCCTTGAACGATTGCTACTACGGCAAGCTGCCGACTGACGGGGCCAAGCTGATGGCCGAAGCCATCGAGGTGATGGAGGATCTCGGCGCCGTCATCGTGCGCGCCAACATGCCGACGCGCGGCTGGCTTGCCGGCCCTGGCACCAACATGGCCGTGCTCAACCGCAATCCGCTGAGTCCCAACAAGGGCAATCCAACCGGTGCGCCGATCGTGTTCCTCTACGAGCTGAAATACGGCCTCAATCTCTATCTCAGGGATTGGGCGACCAAGACAGACATCAAGACCATGGCCGATGTCATCGCCTTCAACGCCGCGAACCCAGAGAAGGCCTTGCGCTTCGGCCAGGACCTGTTTCTCGCCGCCGACCTCACCAAAGGCGACCTGAGCGAGCGCGAGTACAAATCCGCGCGTGCCATGGATTTGCTCGCGGCCAAGAGGCACGGCATGGATGCCTATTTGGACCAGCACAAGGTGGACGCCGTCCTGTTTCCCGGTGCGACTGGCGCTGCAATTGCAGCCAAGGCGGGCTATCCCAGCGTCATGGTGCCCGCAGGCCTCGTCGCGGGCGCCGGCGGCAAGGACACGCCCGATTATCCGCTCGGCATCAGTTTTGCGGGCCGTGCCTGGAGCGAGCACAAGCTGTTGCGGCTCGCCTATGCCTATGAGCAGGCGTCGAATGCGCGGAAGCCGCCGCCGGGCCTGCCGGCGCTGTGAACCTCGGCGGCGGGCGCGCGACCAATGGTGATGCCGATCGTCAGAATTCTCCTGGTCCTGCTCGCATTCGCTTCGCCAGCCTTCGCGCAGGATGGCATCCACGAGCTGAACGCCGCGCGCGATGCCGCCAAGACCTTCAAGGTCTATATCGACGGGGTCGCGAAAAAGGGCCAGCGGCCCGACCTGACCCGGCCTGATGTCGCCGCCATGCTCGGCCACATCTACGACCTGGAAGCGCTCGCCGCGCTGCCGCCCCCGGAGGCGAGCGACATGAACTGGCTGCCGGATTGGTTCGACGCTGCCAACCAGAGCCACAAGCTCTTCATCTTCTACGGCGCCAAGCCGGGGCCGCAGCCTGATTTGCCTGCGGTCGGGCGCAACATGACCGAATATGGCGACCAGTACGCGACAGCGGTCAGCTTCATGATCCGCGCCATGGCGCGCGAGGCTGTCGCAATCCCGATGTTCTGGAATGAGCTCCTCCCGGAGCATCGCACCCGCATCCGCGAAGAGGGCATTACGGGCGTTCGCAAGAATAGCGCCCTCTTCATCCTGACCACGGTCTGCGCGGCGATCCAGGGCGCCAGCAAGCCCGCCAACGCCCGCCTGGTGGCGGCTTCGCTGCGCGACACGCGCGAGATTTGGGCGGATTTTCTGTTGCCGGAGGACCGGGCCCGTGTGATCGCCGAACTGGCCGATCTTCCGAAATGGGCGCCGGATGAAATCGCCCGCGCCGATCTCGCCAAATTCACAGCTGCGCTGCAGGCGGTGAATTAGGCGCTCACGAAACCGGGCTGCTCTGCCCGAGGCGCGGCTCCGTGCCTGCCAGCAGCCGCTGAATGTTGGCGCGATGGCGAACGATCACGTAGAGGCTGCCGGCGATCACCAGCAGCCGATAGGGCAGCGGGTGGTCGAAACCGCAGACGAGAATGATGGCGGTGAATGCCGCGAGCATCGAGCTCAAGGAGACGATCCGCGATAGCGCCAGCGCGATGCCGAAGACTGCCGCTGCCCCCAGTCCCACCGGCCACGACATCGCCAGCAAGACTCCGAGACCGGTCGCCGCGGATTTGCCGCCGGTGAAATTCAGCCAGATCGAGCGGCCATGGCCCAGCAACGCGGCGATGCCGGCGAGGCTCACCGCCCATGGCACCCAGGCTTGCAGATCGGCCGCTGTCGGTGCGCTCGGAGACAGCACGCCATACAGCCAGGGACAGAATGTGCGGGCCACGAAGATCGCCGCCACGCCCTTCAGCACATCGATGACGAGCACCGCCAGGGCAGGCCATTTGCCGAGGGTCCGCAGCACATTCGTCGCGCCAGTCGATCTGGAGCCGTGCTCTCTGACGTCGATACCCCCAAGCAGTTGTCCTGCCAGATAGCCGGTGGGTATCGAGCCGAGCAGATAGGCGATCACCAATCCGGCTGCGCTCGCGATCCAGAAAGCCATAGAGATGTGTCCAATGTCCCGCGAGACCAGTCTATCGCGGACTTCGCTTGATCGCCATGGGGTAGGACCTTGGAGCCACCTTCGCGTTGTAGTAGAAAGCGCCGTGGTTGAGGTGGAAGCTCATGCGTCGCCCGCTCAGGATTTTCGGTGCCGTCGTCGGCCTTTTGGCGCTGACGATCGTGGGGTTAGGCGCCTGGATCGTCATCGCCCGCCAGGACATCTTGCAGCTCGTTACCGCTGGTACGGCGAAGACCGTCTGCTCGAATGTCTTCATGGCCGGGCGCGAGGTGGACGCGATCGTGCAAACCGACCTGCTGGCCCTCGGCTATCGGATCTTTCATCTGGTGAAGGTCGACGTCAGCCCCGCTGAACACCGCGTCGATGCCGCCCTTCTCGGGTTCATCGCCAGGCGTCACGCCCAATATGTCGAGGGCCGGGGTTGCACCAACGTCATGGACGACCAGTCCTGGAAGCGCCCTGCGGCACAGCCGCTTCCGCCCAGGGCGAGCGCGGATGCGCTCTGGCCCGCCGGCGAGAAGGTGGAGCTGTCCGAGAACACACGCTTGCAAGCGGCGGTGAACGATCCGGCCCTGCAAGGTCCGGGCATGCGCGCCATCGTCGTCGTGCATGACGGGCGTATCATCGCCGAAACCTATGGCGAGGGATTTGGCGCGACAACGCCGCTGCACGGCTGGTCGATGACCAAGAGCGTCACCGCGGCTCTGGTCGGCATGGCCATCAAGGATGGAAAACTGTCGCTCGCGCAGAAGCATCTGTTTCCGCAATGGGCCGGAGACGGACGCGCGGAGATCTCGATCGCCGATCTGATGGCCATGACCGGCGGGCTGAAATGGAGCGAACAAGAGGGTCGCGTCACCGATCCCGGGCGCATGGAATTTCTGGTGCGGGACACCGCAGCGTTCGCGCGGGACCTTCCACTGGAGACGCCGCCGGGAACGCGATTCAACTATTCCGGCGCCCAGACCGTCCTGCTGACGCGGCTCTGGCAGGACGCGGTCGGCGAGGGCGCTCCCTCCTATCCGCGCGAGCGGCTGTTCAATCCTTTGGGCATGACCAGCGCCGTGCTCGAGGCCGACGAAACAGGCACGTTTCGCGGCGAAGGTTTTCTCTTTGCCACCGCGCATGATTGGGCGCGGTTCGGCGAATTTTTGCGATTGGGTGGGCAATGGAATGGCACACAGCTCCTTCCCGTGGGCTTCGTCGACTATATGCGGTCACCCTCTCCCGTGTCCGACGAGGGCCACGGCCCGGCCTACGGCCGCGGACAGATCTGGCTGGCCAAGGGCCTCGGCTATGATCTCCCCACGGACACCTTCATGATGGAAGGGCATCTCCGCCAGGTGATCGCCATCATCCCCTCACGCAAGCTGGTGATCCTGCGCATGGGGATGACGCGCGAGGACATCGGCTTCAGCAACGCCAGACTGCTGCGCGCGATCGTGGCCGCAACCCATTAGCGCGCGCCGCCGGACCGTGTTGCATTCAGCGTCTGCCTGAAATGAAGGCTCTTCCCAAGCCTGCAACGCCGCAAAACGGTCACACAGAACGGCATCCTTGCGACGTCGTCGTGGGGAATTGGTGGGGAGCCAGACATGCGGACATGGGTCGGCGTCGTTATAGCCTTGTGTGATTCGCCTTCAGTCCCGTCAGTGCCAAGCCTGCATCAGCCTGCGGCATTCCGCAGGAAATCCAAGATGGATGGGCGACGACCTCGCCGGACAAGCAAGGACTGAACGCGGCGCTGCTGTGCGCGATGGATGAGGGCATTCGCGGCGGCAAGCTCGCCAATGTCGACGACATCGTCGTCATCAGGCACGGCGTGCTCGTCTACGAGAGCTACTATGACTATCCGCATCAGCTCAATTACGACGCGACCACGCGGCACAACGGCTATTCCATGACCAAGAGCGTGGTCTCGCTGCTGGTCGGCATCGCCATGGATCGCGGTTTGATCAAGGATCTGGACGCTCCGATCGCGTCGTATCTTCCCGACTACAAAGGCTTCCGTGAAGCGGACAAGGATCGCGTCACGCTCCGCCATCTTCTAACGATGTCGGCGGGCTTGGGCACTGACCGGGCGCTCGGCGTCAGGTTCGAGTACAACAGCGTCGAGACGGAATTGGTTGGCACGATCCTGAAGAAGGTCACCGGGAAGGGCGTCGACGTGCTGGCGCAGGAGAATATCTTCGCGCCGCTCGGGATCGAGGATGTCGCCTGGTACAAGGATCCCGTCAGCGGCCTTCCAACGTCGTCCCGCGGGCTGAGCCTGCGTCCTCGCGACTGGGCGAAGATCGGCCAGCTTGTTCTCAATCGGGGCGCCTGGGACGGCAGGCAGATTGTTTCGGCGTCCTGGATCGATCAATCGACGGCCGAGCACATCAAGACGGACAAGGCCGCGTTCAGCTATGGCTATCAATGGTGGATAGGGCATTCACCGGACACGAGCGGCTCCCTGCAATGGGCCGCTGCACTCGGCTTCAATTCCCAGAAGACCATCGTCATCCCCGCGCTCGACATGGTCGTCGTCTTCAACGCCGGGCGGGAGTCCAAGAACATGGTGGCGCCCGAGCTGGACCTGCTGGATCGCTACATCCTGCCGGCGACCTCGCGGGATTGATCGGGGTGCGGCCAAGCGGATCATTTGCGCCCTGCTTGCGCTGTGGGACGAGAAAGCTCCGCTGAGCGCCGGTAGCCCCATCCGCTTTGAACCTGTCCGCCCTCCGGGCGCACCAAACCGCTGAAGTCCCTGACATCTGCGGCGAAGGAGCGCGCGATGAAAGCCCTGAAAGCATCGATTTGTGTTGCCGTTGCCGCGCTCGCGCTGAGCTTGTCGCTGGGCACGCCGTCTTATGCGGAAGAGGATGAGGCGGGCACGCTCACCCGGCAGATGAAAGAGCTCTATCAGGCCGGCAAGTATAGCCAAGCGCTGCCGCTCGCCCAGAAGGCCTTGGCTCTTCGCGAAAAGGAGTTCGGCACCGATGATGCCATGGTCGCGATGCCGCTGAACGATCTGGGCACCATCCACTACAATCTGGGCCAATACCCTGTTGCCGAGCTGCTGTACAAGCGTTCACTGGCCATCAGGGAGAGGACGCTCGGTCCGAATTCCACGGAAGTCGCAACCGTCTTGAACAATCTGGGCGAGCTCTATCGGGCGGAAGAGCACTACACGGAAGCCGAGCCGCTGCTCAAGCGGTCGATCGCCATTCGCCAGAAAACGCTCGGTCCCAACGATCCCTCGATCGTGATGGCGATGAGCAACCTTGCTGCGGTCTACAGCAGTCAGGGCCGCTACGACCAATCCGAGCCGCTGTTCAAGCGTGGGCTTGCCATTCTCCAGAAGGCGAACGGCCCCGACGATCCCGAGGCCACTGTCTTGATGAGCAATCTCGCCGACGCCTACATCCACCGGCGTCGCTACGCCGATGCCGAGCGGCTGCTGAAGCGCGCGATAGCGGTGACCGAGAAGGCGTATGGGCCCGACCATCCCGACATCGCGCAGGCGCAGAACAATCTGGCGACGCTCTATGCGCGGCAGGGGCGTAACGCCGATGCGGAGCGATTCTACAAGCAGTCGGTGGCGACCTTCGAGAAGACCCTCGGTCCCGACCATCCCGATCTTGCCGACATTCTCAACAACCTGGCCGCGTTCTACAAGGATCAGGGTCGCTACGCCGATGCCCAGCAACTGTTCAAGCGGTCGGCCGCTATTCGCGGGAAGACCGGGCCGATCTGAACGGGCCTGTCGAGACGTCCCTGTCTGAGGATTATCGCGGATCGCGTTGAGAGGTTGCCAGAGGTTGCCATGACGACGCCTGCAAGACTGCTCGGACTTGTCGTTGCCCTGTCGTGGCTCGGATTGTCTACCGCAACGGCGGCCGGCGGCCCGTCGAAGGACGTCATGGGCGGCGCATGGACGCTCGAGATGGACCGCTACGATCGGCCATGGCTCACCTTCAACGATACGAACCACAAGACCGTGTTTCGCTTCGGCTGCGGGACGCATTACGAGCTCGATGCGGTCTATCCGGGCGAAGCGCCGAAGCAGGACCACACCGAAGCCACGATCACGATCGGCAACGGCAAGACGCAAATGGATTTTGCCGGCTTCACCTACGCCGCCCCCGAAAACTTCCCGCCGAATACCTCGTGGTTCAACCAGGCCGATCTCGGCCATCCCGAGCTCACCGATGACAAAAGGGGTGCGCTGGAAGATCAATTCCTGGATCTTCTGGCCTCCGGCCAACCCCTGACGGTCTCGGCCGAGGGCAAGAGCTACGTTCTGCCGCCGACCAAGGCGTCGCGCTGGCGCGCACGCTTCCAGAAGGTCTGCTGACGTGCCGGCCGCAAGCAGGCCGGTCTTCCCGACGGCACATTTTCGTATTTTTTATCACGACCGTGTCGGCATGGTCGGGTCTCCACCGTCCTTGGGTGGACACGTCGCGGCAGTGCTGTAAACGAATCCCGCGCATGGGCCGCGATGTCGTCACCTCGAGCCGTCAAATATCGAACTGGAGCAATACCCCCATGAGAATCTCCGTCGAAACCAGCGTCGCCGCCCCGATCGATCAGGTCTGGCGTGCCTACACGACGCCTGCCGACATCGTGAAGTGGAACGCCGCGTCGGACGACTGGCACACGACCAAGGCGACGGTCGATTTGCGCGAAGGCGGCCTGTTCTCGTCCCGCATGGAAGCCAAGGACGGCAGCATGGGTTTTGACTTCGCCGGCACCTACACGAAGATCCTCGAGCACAAGCGGATCGAATATGCCTTCGGCGATCGCAAGGCCGAAGTCGATTTCGTGCCGGGCCCCAAGGGCGTTGTCGTCCGCGTTGCCTTCGATGGCGAAACCACCCACTCGGTCGAGCAGCAGCAAGCCGGCTGGCAGGCGATTCTTGACAGCTTTGCGCGATACGTCGAAGCAAAGCAGAAGGCGTCGTAAGGGCCAAGACAACAAATAAGATAACAAATAAGTCAGAAAAGAAGACACGAAAGAGGCTGCCGAGCACGGCTCAGCAGCCTCTTTTTTCCGTCAGATCGCGCATGCGGACGTTCCTGAACCGATAGTGATCCCCGGTGATAGGTGAGGAACGATGTCGTGCGCCGCAGGATTGATGCTTGCCCTTTTGGGGAACAATTCGTAAGCCATGTGCAGCCGACCGGCGATCTCGTCAGGCTCCAGCATCTGGCGGCGCGGTTTGGCTGACGTGATGGAGGATCTCATGCGAATCGCCATTCTGGTTGTCGTCATGGTGGTGGGCCTTTCTTCCGCAGCGCGCGCTGACCGTGACTATCCCTGGTGCGTCATGGGCGGAGAGCTCGGCTATTCCGGCGACTGCATGTATGAGACGCGAGAGCAGTGCCTGGCCTCGGCATCCGGACGATGGAACCTCTATTGCGACATCAACCCGCGTGTGAGGTTCAAACAACAACAGCAGCAGGTCCAGCCTCCGCGCCGGACGCAGAGATCACAGTAAGTCCGGCAAGCGGTAGTCCGCCGCTGCAAGCCGGATTCGAAAATCCCTGGAGTGACATGATGCGCGTGCTTCTCTTCATCCTCATGGCCTGGATCGCAGTGTCTGCGACCACTCCAGCCTCGGCCCAGCGGTTCAGCGGCAATTATCCGGTGTGCCTTCAGACATGGGAGTGGGGCGGCGGCACCTACATCTCATGCCAGTATAGTTCGTGGGAGGAGTGCAAGGCGGCCGCTGCAGGCCTTTCCGCCATGTGCTTGACGAACCCTTACGTGCAGCAGCGGCCGTCTCAGCCGGTCGGCGGTCCGCGTCCCCGATAGGTGCGGTTGCGGCGGCCGCGGCCGGCGGCTTGTGCTTCAGTCCAATCAGCACCCGCGGCAAATGCCGCTGATCTTGCGGTCGATGGTCGCATCCTCCTGATCGAGGAAATCCAGCGGTCCCATGCTCGTTGCGGGAACGTCTGATACGTGCGGCTGGCGGTGCCCGACCGGTGCCGTCCACGGTCTGGTGGTCATTTCCTTGCCGATCGCCGATGGGTGGAAGGATTGCGCCGACACGGCGCCCATCGTCGATACCAGCGCGAGCGCAACCAGCAGCTTCGAGGTGATCATGAACGCCTCCAAATGCCATCCCGCGCGCGATGCGCGGTTCTGACATCAGGATTTGCGTCGAGCATCTGCTATTCCGCCGATAGCGGAGGCGTGATGTCGCAGTCGCGAAGGCCTTGCGGAATGAAGTTTGTCAGGCCGGCGCTTTGCGGCCGATCAGGCCGAACGCGATCATCGCGAGGCTGATGCCGCCGACGACGCCGGAGACTTCGCCGACAGTCCGCATCAAGGCGACGGGATCATTGGACCACAGCGTCATGTCGCGCATCGACAGGAAGAACAGCACGGCCAGCACCAGCAGCACCGTGCCCACCTCGATCAAGCGCCAGTTCCGTCGTCGCATGCGAATCCTCCCCGTATCGCCCGCGGACGGGCAGGTCGTTCCTCTGCTGGGGATAGTGTCGTCGTATCAGGATCGGGTTCGATCGGAGCGGCGGTCTTTCCAGCAGATACCGGCCCATCAATTGTTGTGATGACCGGTGTCCGCGTTTTCGTCTACGATCCGGATCGTTCATATTGAAAGGCTCGAGAATGCAAACCATTGGCTTGATCGGAGGCATGAGCTGGGAGAGCACCGCGCTCTACTACAAGCTCATCAACGAGCGCGTCCGTGATCGCATGGGCAAGCTGCATTCGGCTCCGCTGCTGATGTATTCCTACGACTTCCAGGGCATCAAGGAGATGCAATATGCCGGCCGCTGGACGGAGGCCGCGGCAAGCCTGGCGGAGGTGGCCAAGCTGCTCGAAAGCGCCGGCGCCCGCGCGATCGTTCTGTGCACGAACACGATGCACAAGCTGGCGCCCGACATCATCGCGAAAGTGACCATTCCGTTTATTCACATCGGCGACGCAACGGCGCAGCGCATTCGGGCCAAGGGATATCGCCGGGTCGGGCTGCTCGGCACCATCTTCACGATGGAGGAGGATTTCTACATCGACCGGCTGCGCGCGCATGATCTCGATGTCCTCATTCCGTCCGCCGGCGAGCGCGCCGACGTGAACCGCATCATCTACGATGAGCTATGCCTCGGAATCGTCGCCGACGCCTCGCGCCGCCGCTATCAGGAGGTGATGGCCGCGCTGGTCGCGCGAGGCGCCGACTGCATCATCCTCGGCTGCACCGAGATCACGATGCTGGTGGGGGCGGCCGATACGTCGGTCGAGACGTTCGACACCACGGCGATTCACGCCGAGACGGCGGCGGATTTCGCGATCGGGTCTTGATGAGGATTTTGCGTTGACGCGTAGAATGGGTCGAGCGAATTGTCCGCTGTAGCTCGCAGAGCGAAGGTGGAAGCGAAATCCACCTTCATTCGGTGTCCGACGAAAGCTCCAAGAATGATGCTCGTAACCAAGAATAGCGGTGCAGCCGATGCGCTGATGGGATCGACCCTTTGCACGCAGCTATTCCTGCGGTGCGTGTTGTTGAGGACCTCGATGCTTTCGCCGGCGGCATGATGAATGACGCTCGCGGCCAGTTCCTCCTGCCGGCGCTCGCTACGGTGTACACACTACGGTTGCGCCGCCCATTATTAGTCCTGCTTCTATGCCTCTCGTGAAGGCATGCCAGGCTTCCGTCTGATTGTTCCGATATCCGCCACTCACGGCATCCAAGTCCTCAACCATCAATTCCCGCGGCGTGATTTCGCTCGCATCGCTGATTTCGTTGTTGCGCCTAGCCATCTCCGTCTCCTCCGTTGGTGGGGCCGCCTAACGACCCTTGTTATGATAAATGTGTCCAACAACCGATGCCGCCTTGTTCCGCAAAGCCTTTCGCCATCCCGAGTTGGAACCAGGCCCATGCTTCGGTCTGATTGTTCTTAAGCCCACTGCTGACGCTATCCAGCTCTTCGGCCGTTAGCTCGAACTCATTGAATTCAGTCTGGTCTCTTTCCATGTCCGCTTCCTGCTGGGCTTGGAGGGACCATTCCCTCCCAATCTGTAAGTGCAGGATTACGCGATCCGGTCCCTGATCGCCGTGATCCTCATCACACTCTAAATGGGACCACGGCGCATCCATTTGGACGGTGTGTGCTGGGTTCTCCTCGGCGCGGTTTAGCTCGTAGGATGGGTTGAGCTCTTGTGAAACCCATCAAACTTGATCGCCGGCAAAGGTCTGGATGCGGCCGTCCTCTCGTCAGAACGATGGGCTTTGCAAGAGCTCATCCTACGAACGAACTTCAATTCGATCCTCGTCGTCCCCGAGTGGTTCGAAACGGCTCTTGAGCGTCTCGAAGGTATGTCGGACGATATACAGACTTCCGTCGAGGTACAGGTTGCGCTGCTCGACGCGTCGCCAGGCTTCGTCGTCGGAACACTCCAAACGATAGAGCCGCGCGCTGGCCCCCAAGGCTAGAACGATCGCCCTGATCTCGCTCCGCTGGGTTCGAGACCAAAAGCCGAGATCGAGCACCACGTCGAGTCCGAGCTCCACGCACCTTGTCCAGTGCGTCTCGATCAGTTTCGATACACGGTCGTGGAATTCCGCAAACCGATCGACGGGAGGATCGTCGCCATAGAGACGCGCCATCCATTCGTCGTGACTGAATCGGATGGCGGGCAACTGCTGCTCCAGCCTCCGAGCGAAGGTCGTTTTCCCCGCGCCGATGTATCCGTGGATCAGGTGAGCGGTCGGCATATTTCTGTCCCAGAAGGGTCGGCTTATTCAGATGATTGCCGAAAACGTCGCATCTACTCAAGGTAGCAAGGACGGAGTGTTCACGCCAGGTTGCTCGTGCGGAATCCATCAGGCGGCAGCCTTATGATCGGATCGCGTTGGCGCCGAGATCGGATGCTTGCGGTCTCTGGAACGCTTGCTGTGAGGCCCGTCAAACGTCTGACATCGGAAGCATCTCGAGCTTGGCAGACGATCTTTCCAGCATCCAGGCTTGAGCCGTTCGTCGCGGGTCATTCCGATATCGCTGGAAGTCCGCGTCGGATGCGAAGCTGACGATGTGTACTTCTACCGTGCCATCGCTATTGCGAAGCCGTCGCTCCAGACGCCCGTTGAACTCGGGCAAGAGCGGGAGCACGGCATCCTCGTAGGCTGTGAAGTCCGCAACGCCCGCTGCGGGTATTCGGGCGATGAGCGCAAACGTGACGGGGATGGCTTGATCGGACATCGTCGCTTGCCGGCTGCACCACTGCCATGATGCCACCATACCCCTGTTTTGCCCGACGGAGCAAGTCAAATTCGTGAAAATCGAAAAAGCGCAGCGACGCCCCTGCGTCGGCTACTGTGCATGGGGTTGTTTTCGAGATTTGCGGCGTTCGGCTCCGAGAATTTCGGACCGGAGCCTGGACGGCCTCAGCTGTCGACCTTCAGCGCGGCAATGAAGGCTTCCTGCGGGATGTCGACCTTGCCGAACTGCCGCATCTTCTTCTTGCCTTCCTTCTGCTTCTCCAGAAGCTTGCGCTTGCGCGTGATGTCGCCGCCGTAGCACTTCGCGGTGACGTCCTTGCGCAGCGCGCGCACCGTCTCGCGCGCGATCACCTTGCCGCCGATCGCCGCCTGGATCGGGATCTGGAACATGTGCGGCGGGATCAGCTCCTTCATCTTCTCGACCATGGCGCGGCCGCGCCCTTCCGCGCGGGTGCGGTGGACCAGCATGGAGAGCGCATCGACCGGCTCGGCATTGACCAGGATCTGCATCTTGACGAGATCGGCCGGCTTGTAGTCGGTCAGATGATAGTCGAACGAGGCGTAGCCCTTGGAGACCGACTTGAGGCGGTCGTAGAAATCGAACACGACCTCGTTGAGCGGCAAATCGTATTTCACCATCGCGCGGGCGCCGACGTAAGTCAGCTCCTTCTGCGAGCCACGGCGGTCCTGGCACAGCTTGAGCACGCTGCCGAGATATTCATCGGGGGTGAGGATGGTCGCCTCGATCCAGGGCTCCTGGATCTCCTCGATCTTCACGACGTCAGGCATGTCGACGGGATTGTGGATCTCGAGCTCGGTGCCGTCGGTGAGCTTCATCTTGTAGATGACGCTCGGCGCGGTCGCGATCAGATTGAGGTCGAACTCGCGCGACAGCCGCTCCTGGATGATTTCGAGGTGGAGCAGGCCGAGGAAGCCGCAGCGGAAGCCGAAGCCGAGCGCGGCCGAGGTCTCCATCTCGAAGGAGAAGCTGGCGTCGTTCAGCCTTAGCTTGCCCATCGCGGCGCGCAGCGTCTCGAAGTCGTCGGCGTCGACAGGGAACAGGCCGCAGAACACCACGGGGATCGCCGGCTTGAAGCCCGGCAGCATCTCGGTAACCGGCTTGCGGTCGTCGGTGATGGTGTCGCCGACGCGGGTGTCGGCGACTTCCTTGATCGCGGCGGTGATGAAGCCGATCTCGCCGGGGCCGAGCTCGTCGACCTGCTGCATCTTCGGCGTGAAGAAGCCGACGCGCTCGACGTCGTAGGCCGCGCCGGTGCCCATCATGCGCACGCGGCTACCCTTCTTCATGACGCCGTCGACGACGCGGATCAGAACGACGACGCCGAGATAGACGTCGTACCAGCTGTCGACCAGCAGCGCCTTCAGCGTGGCGTCGCGATCGCCCTTCGGCGGCGGCAGGCGGGTAACGATGGCTTCCAGCACATCAGGGATGCCGAGGCCTGTCTTGGCCGAGATCATCACCGCGTCCGACGCATCGATGCCGATGACGTCCTCGATCTGCTGCTTGACCTTCTCGGGTTCGGCCGCGGGAAGGTCGACCTTGTTCAGGACCGGAACGATCTCGTGATTGTTGTCGAGCGCCTGGTAGACGTTGGCGAGCGTCTGCGCCTCGACGCCCTGGCTGGCGTCGACCACCAGCAGGGAACCTTCGCACGCCGCCAGGGACCGCGAGACCTCGTAGGCGAAGTCGACATGGCCGGGCGTGTCCATCAGGTTGAACACGTAATCCTTGCCGTCCTTGGCGTGGTACTGCAGGCGCACCGTCTGCGCCTTGATGGTGATGCCGCGCTCGCGCTCGATGTCCATGGAATCGAGCACCTGCTCCTTGCCCGCCATTTCGCGGTCGGTGAGGCCGCCGGTCATCTGGATCAGGCGGTCGGCCAGCGTCGATTTGCCATGGTCGATATGGGCGACGATGGAGAAATTGCGGATGTTGGAAATGGGGACGGTCGTCATGGGCGCGGGATACCACTCACATCCCCGTGCGGCAACCATATTGCTGTATTTTCAGGGCCTTTCTTCACGCCAAGCTGATTCCACGGCGGCCCAAAACGCGCTACGCAACGGCCATGTCAACGACCTCGATCCCCTCCGCCCGAACGCGCGTAAAATCCCGGGTCAGCTTTGACCGTTTCCGGGCCTGGCTGGTCGCCTACGCGACCGACCCCTCGGCCCGGCTCTGGCTGGTGATCCAGTTCGCCATCCTGCACGCGGTGATCTGGACCT
This sequence comes from Bradyrhizobium sp. CCBAU 11434, assembly GCF_028128895.1. Lineage (NCBI taxonomy): Bacteria > Pseudomonadati > Pseudomonadota > Alphaproteobacteria > Hyphomicrobiales > Nitrobacteraceae > Bradyrhizobium > Bradyrhizobium sp. CCBAU 11434. Next base: position 575,696 of record NZ_LBJX01000103.1, on the reverse strand, counting down.
TCATCCTGATCAATCTCAAGGCAGCGCAGGACGTTCACATGGACGTCGCAGAAGCTTGGGGCTGGGGCCAGAAATTCCTTTGGGGTTATGGCAAACATCCGCCGCTGTCGGGCTGGATTACCGGGCTCTGGTTCAAGGTCTTTCCCGCGACCGACTGGGCGACCTATGCGCTGGCGATGGCGACCGTCAGTGTCGGCATGGTGATCTGCTGGCTGGTGGCAATGCGTGTGGTCGATCCACGCCGCGCGTTTCTGGTCGTGGTGATGGTCGCGCTCTATCCGATCTTCAATTTCAAGGGTTTCAAGTACAACCCCGATCTGCTTCAGCTCGTCACCCTCCCGCTCGTCGTGCTCGCTTATCTCGACGCGTTCGAGAAACGGAGCTGGCTATCAGGCATCTGGCTGGGGCTCGCCGGTGCGTTGGCGCTGATGACCAAATACTGGGTGCTGACCATGTTCGGCGCCATCGGCCTCGCCGCGCTGATCCATCCGGAGCGGATGAGGTTCCTGCTGTCGCCGGCACCCTGGGTCGCAATCGCGACGATGGCCGTTGCAATGATTCCGCACATCATCTGGCTGGCGGATTCGCATTTCGTGCCGTTGGCCTATGCCGGCGATACCTATAGCGTCGACGACGCCGGTCTCGTGCATCAGCTCGTGCTCGGTTACGTCCTGCACAATGCCGGACTGCTGGCTCTCCCCGTCGCGCTCGCAGCACTCGCGATGGCGCTGGTGCCGCCGTGGCGGACCCTGCTGTTGCGCGCGCCCTCGCGCATCGTCACGCGGGCCTGGGCGCGCGGCGTCAATCCCGGCGTCAATGTTTCGCAGGCGCTGAACGTCTGGATCATCCAGACCATCGTTGCAGCCGGACCGCCGCTCGGCGCGCTCGCCTTCAGCATCTATTTGAAGACCGACTGGGGCATTTCGCTGTTCTTCCTGGTGCCGCTCGCGCTGGTCGCGATTCCGGCGCTGCGGGTGCAGAGCGCGGTGCTGTTCAACATCGTAGCGATCTGGCTCGTGCTCAGCGTCGCGACGCTTGTCGCCTCGCCCTGGATCGCCGCGCGCGAGATGGCGGCGAACAGGGACAACACGGCGACCTACGGCGCGCGCTCCGAGCTCGCGCGCGAGCTGACGCAAGCCTGGCACTCCCGCTTCGCCTCGCGCTGGGCGATCGTCACCGGCACGATGGACTCGATCCAGCCGATGGTGTTCTACAGCCCCGACCATCCGGTTGCGTTCATCCCGAACGAGGCCTGGAGCTCCGGACTGACGACACTCGATGAGGTCAAGAAGGACGGCTTCATCGGCGTGTTCGATCCGACTGACGGCCGTCTGCCGGCGTTCGAGAAATGGGTGTCGGAGATCGCGCCCAACGCTGAGCGCATAGTGATGACCACGCGCCGCTTCACCCACGGCAAGGCCGGGCCGGCGATGACCTGGAATATCTACATCGCGCCGCCGGCCAAGTGAGGCTTTCGTCGTTCCGGGGCGTGCGAAGCGTGACCCGGAACCTCGAGAATCCGGGTTCGATGCTGCGCATCGCCCCGGAATGACGGATGGAGGGTTAAACCCCCTCTTCGTTGAACTTGCTTTCGACGAGCTCGGTGATCGCTTCAATCGCGGCTTCGGCATCAGTGCCGGCCGCCGCGACCGTGATCGTCGTGCCGGGTCCTGCAGCTAACATCATCAGGCCCATGATCGAGGTGCCGCCGACGGTCTCGCCGCCACGCGTCACCCACACCTGCGCGTTGAAACGCTCGACCGCCTGGACGAATTTCGCCGAGGCGCGGGCGTGCAGGCCGCGCTTGTTGATGATCAGGAGCTCCTTGGAGATCGCGCCTGCCGGCACGCCAGCCCCGGCTTGTGGCGCGTCGTCGCTCATTTGCCGGCGAGCACGCGACTGGCAATGGTGACGTATTTGCGGCCCGCTTCCTGAGCCATCGCGATCGCGTCCGGCAGCGGGCGCTCCTCGCGGACCTTGGCGAGCTTCACCAGCATGGGCAGGTTGATGCCCGCGAGCACTTCGACCTTGGGCCGGCTCATGCAGGAAATCGCAAGATTCGACGGCGTGCCGCCGAACATGTCGGTGAGGATCGCGACGCCATCGCCGGAATCGACGCGGTTAACCGCCTCGATGATGTCGCTTCGACAGAGATCGGAATCATCTTCAGCGCCGATCGTAATCGCTTCGATTTGCTTTTGTGGACCCATCACGTGCTCAAGCGCCGCCTTGAATTCGTCGGCAAGGCGCCCGTGGGTCACAAGTACTAGACCAATCATCGGAAAACTCCCGCGGGCGCTTTTGGTGCGCCGCACGAACGCGCCACTTTGACCATCCAGAGCCCCCGCGCAAGAGGGGATGTTGCGTATCTCCCTGAATCTAGACGGATGGATGAGGGGAGCTGCGCCGGTCTACTCGGTCGCGAGTGTGTGGCTCATATGGTTACCATTTCCCTTCAAACAATCGCCTCAGGCGTTAGCCGAAGGTTAACTCTTGGTAGTGGTCAAGGCCGCGACAACCAAGGGGAGGGGCGAATAGTCGCGGCCAACAGGGATTCGCGGTATTTCGACACCGAAAACCAGGGTTTTCAACGATTCCAGCGGCGGCAGGCGTTCGGCGTCGTCGGCGTCCAGATCGACCACGAGGCCGACCGTCGCACGCTCCACGAAGTCGCAGCGGCGGATCCCCAGCCCCCGAATCTCGATCAGGCCGGCGAGGACAGGCACGGGGCGCACCTCAATTTCATGGCCGACTGTCGCCAGATGGACACGGTCGTCGCCGACCAAAACGGCGCCTTCGAGCATCCCCGCGCGGCCCGCCATGATTAAATCGAAGGCAAGGCGCGATTTGCCGGCGCCCGACGGCCCGCGGATCAACACCGCCAGGGATCCGACCTTCACCGCGGATGCGTGAACGCTCGGCCGGCCGTCGTTCAACCTGCCTTGGCTCATAGCGCCGGCAGCCTCACCACGAAGCGCGCGCCGGCAACCGTCGGTGCGCCGTCTTCGTCAGTGGGGCCAGCGCGGTTCTCGGCCCAGATGCGCCCGCCATGGGCGTCGACGATCTGCTTGGAGATAGACAGGCCGAGACCGGAGTTCTGGCCAAAACCCTGATGAGGCCGGTCGGTATAGAAGCGCTCGAAGATGCGCTCCAGCGCGTCGTCGCGGATGCCGGGACCATCGTCGTCGACGACGATCTCGATCTCGCCGCGGACCCGGCGGCAGGTCAGGCGCACCTTGGCTCCGGCTTCCGAGAAGGATTGGGCGTTGGAGAGCAGGTTGGAAACCACCTGCCCGAGCCGCGAATCATGGCCCGTCACCGAGAACGTGTCGGTCGGACTGCGGCCCTCGAAGCGCGCCTCGACGGCGACGTCGTGGCCGAGCTTGGTTTCATTGGCGACCGCAACCAGCGTGCCGAGCAGCCGCTTGAGATCGACCGGGATCGCATCCTGCCGCTGCAATTCGGCATCGAGCCGGCTTGCGTCGGAGATGTCGGAGATCAGCCGGTCGAGCCGCTTGACGTCATGCTCGATCACCTCGAGCAGGCGGGCGCGGCTGTTCTCGTTGCGCGCCAGCGGCATGGTCTCGACCGCGGAGCGCAGCGAGGTCAGCGGGTTCTTCAGCTCGTGGGCGACGTCGGCGGCGAACATCTCGATCGCCTCGATCCGCTTGTAGAGCGCGTTGGTCATGTCGCGCAACGCGCCGGAGAGGTGGCCGATCTCGTCGCGGCGACGCGTGAAGTCGGGAATCTCGACGCGGGTCTTGATGCGGCGGCGGACGCGTTCGGCGCTGTCTGCGAGCCGGCGCACCGGGCCCGCGATCGTGCTTGCCAGCAGCAGCGACAGCATGATCATGACAGCTGCGGCGACGCCGCCGACCTTGAGGATCGCGAGGCGCTCGGCCGTGACCATCTGGTCGATCTCGTCGCCCTGGGTCGACAGCATCAGCGCGCCGTGAATCGCGCGTGAACGCTGCACGGGGACGGCAACCGAGACGATCACCTCGCCGCGCGAATTGACCCGCACCATCGAGCGCTTCTGGCCCTGTAGCGCATCGGCGACTTCGACATAGCCATTGCCGTTTTCGCGCCCGAGTTCGCGATAGAGCGGCAGGTCGCCGCGGTTCAGCCAGGTGCGCACCGCGGACTTGACGCGCTCGACCACGCCCGGCTTTTCCGACAGCGGCGGCAGCGGAATGCCCCGCACGATATCGAGATCACGGCTGTCGAGCAGCACGCTCCCGTTGGGATCGAAAATCCGCGCGCGGGTCTTGGTTGGCGAGATCAGCGTGCTCAGCACCGGCGCCACGCGCTCCGGATTGATCGGAAAATCCAGCGAATCATCCACTCCGCCGTAGCTCTCGCCCAGCTTCAGGTCGAGCAGCCGTTCCGGATCGACGGTGATCGCATTGGTCTGCACCGTTGCGGATGCGCCGATGGCGCCGGCAATGATCTCGGCCTGCACCAGGAGGCTCTGCGCGCGCGCGTCGATCAGGCCGGCGCGGAACTGCGACAGATACAGGATGCTCGCGACCAGCGCGACGAGGCCGGCAAGGTTGAGCGAGACGATGCGGCGAGTCAGGCTCGAGAACGACAGCGCGAAAAAGAACTGTCCGGCGCGCTTGAGCCAGTTCAGCGGCCCCCAGCCTCTTGCAACCGGCTTGTCCTCATGGTCCGAGGCGCCGTGGGATGCGATGTCCTCGGCGTTCGAACTCGAATCAGGCTGCGTTCGGTCAAGCAATGCTTACGCCCGCGTTAGGACAGCTCGTTGCGACGGTCCCGCATCCTAGAGCATGCCCGGTTCCGATGGAATCAGAACCGGGCTTGAGCTCTTTGTGAAGGCGCGTCGCGCCTCAGGCTTCCTTGAAGCGGTAGCCGACGCCGTAGAGCGTCTCGATCATCTCGAAATCGTTGTCGACCACCTTGAACTTCTTGCGCAGCCGCTTGATGTGGCTGTCGATGGTGCGGTCGTCGACATAGACCTGGTCGTCATAGGCCGCGTCCATCAGCGCGTTGCGGCTCTTGACCACGCCGGGCCGGGTCGCCAGCGCCTGGAGGATCAGGAATTCGGTGACCGTCAGGGTCACCGGCTCGTTCTTCCAGGTGCAGGTATGCCGTTCCGGATCCATGCGCAGCAGGCCGCGGTCGAGTGCCTTGGCATCGTTCTCCTTCGGTGCGACGGTCGGATCCTTCGGCGCCGAGCGCCGCAGCACGGCCTTGACGCGTTCCACCAGGAGGCGCTGCGAGAACGGTTTGCGGATGAAATCGTCCGCGCCCATCTTGAGGCCGAACAGCTCGTCGATCTCCTCGTCCTTGGAGGTCAGGAAGATCACCGGCAGGTCGGACTTTTGCCTGAGGCGGCGCAGCGTCTCCATGCCGTCCATGCGCGGCATCTTGATGTCGAGGATGGCGAGATCAGGCTGGGTGGTGCGGAAGCCGTCCAGCGCCGAGGCGCCGTCGGTATAAGTCATGATGCGATAGCCTTCGGCTTCCAGCGCGATCGAGACGGATGTGAGAATGTTGCGGTCGTCGTCGACCAAAGCGATTGTGGGCATGAGCCTCTGCTTTCTGCTTTCCGTTTGGGTCGTGGCTTAAAACGGCGAGCAATCCAGTGATGCGCCGCATACATGGGTGCCGAATTGGCGTTCGAACCTTGTCACCGAGCAATGCAAGCTGGGCTGAAGTGTGACCAAGTTCCACGAAACACGGCGGATTCGCCGCATATCGACCCATAACCGGGTTCGGGTTTACCCGAAAAAAGGCCCGCCTTGCAACCACCTGAGCCGAGAAAGCCCATGCAACCGACCCCCGATTTTGTTCCCCAAAAGCTCGCCAAATCGCTGCTCAGGCGCTCACGGCAGGGTGCGCTCGCAACCCTGATGGCTGGCAGCGGCGATCCCTATTGTTCCCTGGTCAATCTTGCCAGCCACCCCGACGGTTCGCCGATTCTGCTGATCTCGCGGCTGGCGGTCCACACCAGGAATATCCTCGCAGATAACCGGGTCTCCCTGATGCTGGACGAGCGCGCCCCGGGCGATCCGCTGGAAGGTGGCCGGATTATGCTGTCCGGCCGGGCCGAGCAGGCCGAGGGTGAGAGGGATTTGCTCCAGCGGCGGTATCTCAATGCTCATCCTTCGGCGGAAGCCTTTGTTTCATTTAATGATTTTTCGTTCTTCCGGATCATCCCTTCGGGAACCCATCTGGTCGCCGGTTTCGGCCGGATTGTCGATCTCAAGCCGGAGCAGTTCCTCACGGACCTGGCCGGCGCCGACGACCTGCTGGCGGCGGAGGAGGGCGCTATCGAGCATATGAATGCCGACCACCGCGAGGCCATGGCCCTTTATGCAACGAAGCTGCTGGGTGCGGCTGAGGGCGATTGGCGCTGCACCGGCTGCGACCCCGAAGGCCTCGACATGCAGGACGGCCAGACCGTGCTGCGCCTCGATTTTCCGGAGCGGGTCACCACCGGTCAGGCGCTGCGCAAGATGCTGGTACGTCTGGTGGGCGAAGCGCGCGCCAAGGTGAACCAAAAAGCGGACTAGCTACGACACATTGAACGTCGCCTCCCATCGCTGCGACCCAAGATCGTGATCGGTCCGAGGTTGGCAGCGAGGGTTCATGGCACGTCGTCGTTTTGCATTGGTCGCTGGCCTTGCGCTTGCGATCACGGCATCTCATGCCACGCTCGGCCTCGCCCAGACGGGCGGCCTTGCCGCGCAGAGCGCGCGCATCAATGCGCTGAGAACCGCCGGCAAATATTCCGAAGCCTTGCCGCTGGCGCAGGCCATGGTGGCCGCGCTCGAGAAGACCAGCAACAACCGCGATCTCGCCGCCGCACTCAACAATCTCGCGCAGATCTATGCCGACCAGGGACACGACGATCAGGCCGAGCCGATCTACAAGCGCGCCATCGCGCTGATGGAGAAGGCGACGGGCCTCGACGGCGTCGAGATTGCGCCGGTGCTGAACAATCTCGCCGCGCTCGATCAGCGGCAGGGCCGCTTCGCGGATGCCGAGCCGCTGTTCAAGCGCGCGCTGGCCGTCCGCGAGAAGGCACTGTCGCGCGAGCATCCCGATGTCGGCCAGTCCCTCAACAATCTCGCCACGCTCTATGTGAAGCAGGAGCGCTTTGCGGAGGCCGAGCCGCTTTTCCAGCGGGGGCTCGCGATCTTTCAGAAGGTCGGCGGTCCCGAGCACCCCGCGGTCGCAACACTCTTGAACAACATCGGCCAGCTTGATCGCGACCTCGGCCGTGATGCAGAGGCCGAGGCCCCGATCAAGCGGTCGCTCGCGATCCGCGAGAAGGTGTTGGGAGCGGATCATCCCGATGTCGCGCGCTCTCTCAACAATCTCGCCGGACTTTACGAGCACGAGCAGCGCTATGCCGATGCCGAGCCGCTGTATCGCCGCGCGCTTGCCATCCGCGAGCGTGCACTTGGGCCCGATCATCCTGATGTCGCGACATCGACCAGCAATCTCGCTTATTTCCTCTACGTGTCCGGGCGAATTGCGGACGCGTTGCCGCTCGCGGAAAAAACCTTTGCGGGTGATCGCGCGCAGCTGCGTGTGGTGTTGCCGATCCTGTTTGCGGCGCGTCAGCAATCCCTGCTGCCTGATGACAAGGCCCTGGACAAGGCGCTCGCCGCGATCCAGCGTGGCACCCAATCTTCCGCAGCCTCGGCCGTGAACAAGCTTGCCGTAAGGCTCGCTGCGGGCACTGACCGGCTCGCCGAACTGGTGCGCAAGGACCAGGATCTCGCGGCTGAATCCGACGCGCTCGACAAGGCGATCATCGCGGCCGTGTCGAAGTCATCGGCGCAACGCGACGTCGCCTCCGAGCAGCGGAGTCGGGCGCGGATCGCGGCGATCGCAAGCGAGCGCACCGCGTTGCAGAAGACGCTCGCCGTCGAGTTTCCCCACTACGCCTCGCTCTCCAACCCGCTGCCTTTGACGGTAAAGGATGTGCAGTCTCTCCTGTCGGCCGACGAGGCGATGGTGCTCCATTCCGTCGTCGACAAGCGTAGCTATGTCATCGCCATCACGCGCGAGAGCGCGGACTGGAAAGAAATCCCGCTTGGCGCGGACGCGCTGGCGCAGAAGGTGACCGCGTTCCGCAGAGGTCTCGATGTCGGCAAGGCCCGCGATGGCTCCGGCAAATCAGGCCTCTTTGATCTCGCGCTCGCCAACGAGCTCTACGTCACGCTGCTCGGCCCGGTCGAGGCGCTGATCAAGGACAAACGCAGTCTGCTCACGGTGCCAACTGGCGCCCTGACCGCGCTGCCGTTTCACTTGCTCGTCACGGAGAGACCGCCGGCTGCGATTCCGGACACGCTTGAAGGCTATCGCAGTGCGGCCTGGCTGCTGCGGCGACAGGCCGTCTCGGTGCTGCCATCGGTCGTCAGCCTGAAGTCGCTGCGGGCCTTCGCGCGCAGGGACGAGGGCGTCAAGCCGATGACAGGCTTCGGCGACCCAGTTTTCAATCCCGCCGAGGGCGGCCCTTCCGACCGGCGCGCAGCAGCTGGAAAAGTCGCCGCGCGGAATATCGCTACATCAGCCTATACCGATTTCTGGCGCGGCGCAGGCGTTGATCGCGCGCGGCTCGCGCAGGCGCTGCCGCAGCTTCCCGACACCGCAGACGAATTGAATGCTGTAGCGAAAGACGTCGGCGCGGCTGATGCCGACATCCATCTCGGCCGCGATGCCAGTGAAGCGACGCTCAAGCGTGCACCGCTTGCTCAATACGGCATCATCTACTTTGCGACTCATGGCCTCGTTGCCGGCGATATCAAGGGTGTGGGCGAGCCGTCGCTTGCGCTCTCGATACCCGATCAGCCGTCCGAGCTCGACGACGGTCTGCTCACAGCGAGCGAGGTTGCGCAGCTCAAGCTAAATGCAGACTGGGTCGTGCTGTCGGCCTGCAACACGATCGCCGGCGACAAGCCTGGCGCCGAAGCGCTGTCCGGACTGGCGCGCGCCTTCTTCTATGCCGGCGCACGCGCGCTGTTGGTTTCGCATTGGGCAGTGGATTCAGAGGCTGCCACCCGCTTGACCACTTCGACTTTCGATTTGCTCAAAAACGAACCAGGAATCGGCAGAGCCGAAGCCCTTCGGCGCGCGATGTTAACGTATGCTGATGACACCTCGTCGCCCCGCAATGCGTATCCCGCAATGTGGGGGCCGTTCGCGCTCATCGGCGAAGGCGCGGTACGATAGAACGGCGCGCCATTGTGCGTCGCAAAACATTCGATAACGCCGAAAGCTGCATTTGGTTGCGCGATCATTGGTGATTTTCGATGGGCGCGTTCAGAGCTGACATGCGCGACGTTTGGCGCGGTCCTTGAATAAACCAAAACCTACGGGATCAGCTTGGCAACGCCAGCGTTCATCAGTATTAGGTCATCCAGCCGAGGCCAACCGGCCTGTAATTCACGGTGACTGCGATGGCGCCAAAGCTTGGTCGCGCTTGATGTCGCGGGTTCTAGGAGGATTCTTCGTGCAAGAGACGGGCGTGCGAAACGGTGCCTTCGGCGCCGACAAATTCGGCTTAAAGAATCTCAAGCAGGTTCACTGGAATCTCGGCGCGCCGCAACTCTATCAATACGCGCTCTCCGCGGGCGAGGCGGTGCTGTCCGCTGACGGTTCGCTCTGCGCTGATACCGGTGAGTTCACCGGTCGCAGCCCGAAGGACAAGTTCACGGTGCGTGACGCCACCACCGACAAGAAGATGTGGTGGGCCGGCAATCAGTCGATCACTGCTGAGCAGTTCGAGACGCTCTATAAGGACTTCCTCAAGCATACCGAAGGCAAGAGGCTGTTCGCGCAGGATCTCTATGGCGGCGCCGATCCGGCCTACCGCATCAAGACGCGTGTATTCACCGAGCTCGCCTGGCACTCGCTGTTCATCCGCACCCTGCTGATCCGCCCCGAGGCGATCGAGCTGTCGACCTTCGTGCCCGAACTTACCATCATCGACATGCCGAGCTTCCGCGCAGATCCCAAGCGCCATGGCTGCAGGTCGGAGAACGTCGTCGCGATCGACTTCGCCCGCAAGATCGTGCTGATCGGTGGCTCCTACTATGCCGGCGAGATGAAGAAGTCGGTCTTCACCACGCTGAACTATTACCTGCCCGAGCGCGGCGTGATGCCGATGCACTGCTCGGCGAACGTTGGCGCCAATGGCGACACCGCGATCTTCTTCGGACTGTCGGGGACGGGCAAGACCACGCTCTCGGCCGATCCGAACCGCACGCTGATCGGCGACGACGAGCACGGCTGGGGCCCGAACGGCGTCTTCAATTTCGAAGGCGGCTGCTACGCCAAGTGCATCAAGCTCTCGAAGGAAGCCGAGCCGGAGATCTACGCGGCGTCGACCCGCTTCGGCGCGGTGCTCGAGAACTGCGTGCTCGACGAAGACACCCGCGTGGTCGATTTCGACGACGGCTCCAAGACCGAGAACACGCGTTCGGCCTATCCGCTCGACTTCATCCCGAACGCGTCGCGCACCGGTCGCGCGCCGCAGCCGAAGAACGTAGTGATGCTCGCCGCCGACGCTTTCGGCGTGCTGCCGCCGATCGCAAAACTCTCGCCGGCGCAGGCGATGTATCACTTCCTCTCCGGCTACACCGCGAAGGTCGCCGGCACCGAGCGCGGCCTCGGCAACGAGCCGCAGCCGGAATTCTCGACCTGCTTCGGCTCGCCCTTCCTGCCGCTCGATCCATCCGTCTACGGCAACATGCTGCGTGATCTCATCGCCCAGCACAATGTCGACTGCTGGCTGGTCAACACCGGCTGGACCGGCGGCAAGTACGGCACCGGTTCGCGCATGCCGATCAAGGTGACGCGCGCGCTGCTCACCGCCGCGCTCGACGGCTCGCTTCGCAACCTCGAATTCCGCACCGACAAGTATTTCGGCTTCGCGGTCCCGACCGCGCTGCCGGGCGTGCCGAGCGAAATCCTCAACCCGGTCAACACCTGGAAGGACAAGGACGAGTTCGACAAGACCGCGCGCGCGCTGGTCGGCATGTTCCAGAAGAACTTTGCCAAGTTCGAAGCGCAGGTGGATGCAGAGGTGCGTGCGGCGGCTCCGGACGTGAAGCTCGCGGCGGAGTAAACGCTCTGTCTTCAATGCAAAAGGGCGGCCGCGAGGCCGCCCTTTTTTTTGTGGCACGATCTCTCCCCTCGTCATTGCGAGCGGAGCGAAGCAATCCAGGCTGTCTCCGCGGACAGACTCTGGATTGCTTCGCTGCGCTCGCAATGACGGGGAAGCAACTACGCCTTGAAATACGCAATCTGCGTCGTGGTCGCGAGCAGCCGTCCGTTCGGCGACCACAGCTCGGCGTTCTGGTCGGCGTAGCTCTTGTGCATGATTTTCGAGTCGGCCGTCGCCAGCACGCGCGTGACGTCCTCAGCCGCGAGCTCTTCGCTGTCCGTATGGAAATACGTCGTCAGCGACACCGTGCCGAACGGCACCAGCTCGCGCCGGACATGGAAGATGCGACCGAAGAAGGCGTCCGACATCGACGTCAGCGACAGCATGTCGAGCTTGCGCGGTTCGCGATCGCGGATCCAGATTTTCGAGTAGGTGCTGGCGAGCTCGGCCTGCGGCGGGCCGAGCCGCATCTCGCCCTCGACGAAGCGGAATTCGTACTGATTGGCCCAGGATGCCTGGATCTTCGGGAATGGCAGCGTCTGCTCGAACGGCTTTGCATCAGGGTATTGCGCGACCCTGTGCTCCCAGGACGGCCGGCGCTCGGCGAACACTGCGGTGGCGAGCGTTGCGACCTCGCCGCCGCCCTGCGACAGTTCGACGCTCCAGTGCTGGCTGGAGCGGTTGGCCTTCACCAGGCGGATATCGAGGTCGAACGGGCCTTTGGCAATCGGCGCGCAGTAGTTGACGGTCAGCGCCAGCGGATCGCCGGCGGCTTGCGGATGCTCGATCAGCGCGCGCAGGATGGTCGCGGCGGTGGCGCCGCCGAATGGACCGACGAAGGCCCAGTAGTCGTCGCTGGTGTGCCCCTGCCAGCTCGAGTCACCGGCGGTGATGCGGGTCGCGTCATCGAAAGGGTGTGGGAGCTTGGCGTGCATGGTGATGTCCGGCGTTCAATGACGAACGTCATATCACGTCCATCGCCGGCTTGCGCAATTACCTCAGACGTAGCCGCTTCCACGCCGCGGAAATATCAGCCGGTTGCGTCGCGCCGATCTTCGGCTGTCTGGAATGGCGGCGTGATCGGATTGACCGGCACGTTCCAGATCTCCTCGGCATATTCGCGGATGGTACGATCGGACGAGAACCAGGCCATGCGCGCGACATTGAGGATGGAGGCTCTCGTCCAGGCCGGCGCCACCTGCCAGCGCGCGTCGACAGCGCGCTGCGTCTCGTAATAGGAATCGAAATCGGCGCTGACCATGTAATGGTCGAGATAGCGCAGCGCATGCGCGATCGATTCGAAGCGGCCGGGATCGCCGGGCGAGAACTCGCCGGCGCCGATCGCGTTGATGGCGCGCTGCAGCTTCGGCGAATTGCGGATCACGTCCGAGGCGTCCAGCCCCTGCTTGCGACGGATCATGACGTCGCCGGCTTCCATGCCGAAGATCGCGATGTTCTCCACGCCGACCTGGTCGCGAATCTCGATATTGGCGCCGTCGAGCGTGCCGATGGTGATGGCGCCGTTGAGCGCCAGCTTCATGTTGCCGGTGCCGGAGGCTTCCATGCCGGCGGTGGAGATCTGTTCGGACAGGTCGGCCGCGGGAATGATCACTTCGGCGAGGCTGACATTATAGTCGGGCAGGAAGACGACCTTCAGCTTGCCGCCGATCGTGGAATCGTTGTTGACGACTTCGGCGACGTCGTTGATCAGCTTGATGATCAGTTTTGCGTAGCGGTAGCTTGCCGCCGCCTTGCCGGCAAAGATCTTCACCCGCGGCACCCAATTGCCGTTGGGATCGTCCTTGATCGACTGGTACAGCGCGACCGTCTCGATGATGTTCAGGAGCTGACGCTTGTATTCGTGGATGCGCTTAATCTGCACGTCGAACAAAGCGGTCGGGTCCACCTTGATGCCGAGCCGCTCGCCGATCAGGCGGGCCAGCGCCGTCTTGTTGTGGAGCTTGACGCTGCGGAATTTCTTCTGGAATTCGGCGTCGCTGGCGCGCGCCTCGATCAGCGAGAGCTGGGTCGGGTCGTCGAGCACGGCTTCGCCGCAGGTCTCGCGCAAGAGATCGGTCAGCCTCGGGTTCGCCAGCATCAGCCAGCGGCGGAAGGTGATGCCGTTGGTCTTGTTGGTGATGCGGCCGGGATAGAGATGGTTGAGATCGTGGAACACGGTCTCGCGCATCAGGTCCGAATGCATCGCCGAGACGCCGTTGATGCGGTGCGAGCCGACGAAGGCGAGCTGGCCCATGCGCACGCGGCGGCCGCTCCTCTCGTCGATCAGCGAGACCGAGGCACGGAAGTCGATGTCGCCGGGCGCGCGCGCTTCGGCAAGCGCGAGATGCTGCACGTTGATGCGGTAGATAATCTCGAGATGGCGCGGCAAGAGCCGCTCGAACAGCTCGACCGGCCAGGTCTCCAGCGCTTCGGGCAGCAGCGTGTGGTTGGTGTAGGACAGCGTCGCGACGGTGATCTTCCAGGCCTCGTCCCAGCGGAAATTATGGAGGTCGACGAGGATGCGCATCAGCTCGGTGACGGCAAGGCTCGGATGGGTGTCGTTGAGCTGCACTGCGACCTTGGCCGACAGGCTGCGCAGCTGGCCATCGGATGACAGGTGCCGCTTGATCAGATCCTGCAGCGAGGCCGAGACGAAGAAATATTCCTGCCGCAGCCGCAGCTCGCGGCCCGCCGGGCTCTCGTCGTTCGGATAGAGGAATTTGCAGATCGCCTCCGCGCGCGATTGCTCGGCGCTGGCGCTGACATAGTCGCCCATGTTGAAGGCATCGAGCTTGAGCGGATCGGGCGAGCGCGCCGACCACAGCCGCAGCGCATTGACGTGCTGGCCGCGCCAGCCGACGATCGGCGTGTCATAGGCTATCGCTTGCACGGTCTCGCCCGGATGCCAGATCGCGCGGTCGCGGCCCTTGTCGTCGACATGCTCGACGCCGCCGCCGAAATTGACGTCGTAGATCACTTCCGGCCGCTGCAATTCCCAGGGATTGCCGAAGCCGAGCCATTCGTCCGGATATTCCTGCTGCCAGCCTTGATTGATGATCTGGCGAAACAGACCGTAATCGTAGCGGATGCCGTAGCCGATCGCGGGGATCGACAGCGTCGCCATGCTCTCCATGAAGCAGGCGGCGAGACGGCCGAGGCCGCCATTGCCGAGCGCCGCATCCGGCTCGCATTTGCGCAGCTCGGGCAGCGAAACGCCGAGATCGCCGAGCGCGACCTCGAAGATCTTCAAGAGCCCCATGTTGTTGAGTGCGTCGGTGAAGAGACGGCCGATCAGGAATTCGAGCGAGAGATAATAGACGCGCTTGCGGCCCGCGTCGTAGCTGCGCTTCTCGGCCGAGAGCCAGCGGTGCACGATACGGTCGCGCAGCGCCAGTGCCGCGGCCTGGTACCAGTCGTGCCTGGTTGCCATGCCCGCGTCCTTGCCGATGGCAAGGCGCAGCTTCGCCAGGATCGCGCCCTTGATCTCCGCCAGCGCGAGCTCGTCGATGGGCTGACCGGGGGCTGGGAAACTTGACTGGAACGATTGATCTTGCAAGGCCGTCACTTCCTGGTCGACTGAAACACCACTAAACCCTACGCGTCTTGTAACTCTAAAGGTCTTGCCCCTGCACCGGAACCATCGCTGGCGCGGCAGTGCACTGCGCTGGCGTAAAATTATGCAAGGAACGGGCCGCTTTGGGAACCCGGACCAGCACGGAGAAACGCTGATTTGGTGCTACAGTGAGCGCAGATTCAGCCATCACTGTGGAGGAGACGCCTCATGAGACTGCTGATCGAAATCGCGGCCGCAGCGCTTCTCGTCATCTGCATCGCCAGTTCGAGCGCCGCCTTCGCCGCCGGCAAGCGCAGCGCTGATGGCCTCAGCTGCGGCTTCTCCCTCCCGCAAAACGCCACGCCTGCGCAGCGCTGCGCCGCCATCAAGCGCCAATGCGGCGGCAAGTTTTACGCCAGCGCGTGCGGGGACAGGTTGATGTCGGCGGCGAATTGAGGCGAGCTGGGGCGAAGCGAACTGCCGCCCATCGTCGTCCTGGCGAACCCTATGACGGGTCACTTTCGACGAGGTCTATTCTTCGTCGCTAGGCGCCTGCATGACCGCTTCGATGTCTTCGGGGGTCATGGTGGTTGTTGGCAACAAGTCGTTGAGTTGATCGAATGTGATGATACCCATCGGACGGCCTAGTTCGAGTGCCATTCGGATTGCATCCTGTCGTCTCACGTGTAGGTCCTCCAACAAGCTCTTCTACAAAGAGAAAAGACCTTCGACTTCGTATTGCCATTCCCTTGGAACAAATTAAGAACACTTTAGCAAGTCTTTGATATATCATTGTGATTCGGCGCATTGCCGACACAATATCTAGGGTCTGACAGCCGTCGCGAGGACTACATGTCCACCATTGCCTTCGATCAGTTTGCACTCACCCGGATCGCCGATTTCGCGCGGTCGCTGTCGCGGCTGCACCAGGCGGCGCGGCGTCATGCGGTCGACGACGACCAGTTCGACCGCGAGTTCAACGCGGTGTGCCAGTCGATCTGGGGCTACACCATCGACGACATCAGCGACGATCTGTTCGCGCCCGAGGATCATCATTTCCTCGACACGCTGGACGAAGCCCATGCGCGCATCTTCGCAGCCGAGCAGGGCTATGACCTCGTCGGCGAGACCGGCATGCTGACCGATTGGTGGGGCTTCTGCTGGATGATTTTGGCCGAGAAGCGCGGCCTGCTGACGGCCGAAAATCGCGCCGCCGCGCGCGCTGCGATCGAGGAGAAATATCTGGCCGCGCCGAATGTGATCGGGGTGATCATCGGGCGGTAGTGCGACCACCGTCATCGCTTCGCTACGTTCGCAATGACGGTGTGGAAACAGTCGGGCCTTAATCCAGCCCCGCCCGCTTCGCCGATTTCGCCGTTGCCTTCGGCACGGCCGTCACGTCAGGCAGCGTCTCGCGTACGATCTCGGCGGCCGGGGCATCGGCCGCCACTGTCTCCGCGCGCACCGGCGCCACCTTCATCTCGCCGAGGCGAGCGCGAACCTGTGCGGTGAGGCCGGGATAGGACGCGACCGGAGTGAACTCCGCGGTCTGCTCCTGGCCGAGGCGGATGCCGGTATAGGCAACGAGACCATCGGTGGTGGCGATGACATCGCCGGCCTTCAGCGAACCGTCGAGCGTCAGATCGACCGGTGCCAGCCCGGCCGGCTCGCGGCCGTTGCAGGTGCAGTCCGCGCGCAGCGCCTTGCGGTAGGCGAAGGCGTTCTCGCTGTCGGCGTAGCGCTCGCCGGTCTGTGAATAAGCGCCGTCGATCGAGGAGCCGAAATACACTTTTGTCGCGGTGGCAGGGCAGAAGGCCTGACACATCTGCGCCGGCGAAGCGAGGCCGCGCATCAGCGGAAAATATTTGCCGTCGCAGCTACGCACGCAGAACGCAGGGCCGGAGCCGCCCGCCGCCGCCGTGCGTGTCGGTGGCACATATTGGGGCTGGCCTTGGGTCTGCTGACTGGCGAAGGGATCGACGAAGGAGCTCGCCTGCGGCGGCACGTCGCGCTGGGGCCGCTGCTGCTGTAGTCCGCCGAAGAAGAAGTCGAACAGGCCCTCGGCTGAAACCGGGGCGGGGGCTGCAAGCAGCGGGCCTGCGAGAATGGCGGCCACAAGCATCGCGCGACGCCGCCGGCGCGCATGGGACACAATGGTACGCAACGCTTACTCCACCCGACGCTACTGAACCGGCCGGGACCGTCAGGTCTCAGCACATGATTCACCATAAAGCGGGATGGTAAATGAGCGGTTGAGGGGGCGCGGCGCGGCCGCTTAGGCCTTCAGGAATTCCGACGCCTTGTACAGCGAGCGGAACGGCAGGCCGGCTGCGCCAAAGGTGTCGGTGGCGCCTTCCTCGCGGTCGACCATGGTCAGCACCAGCACGACTTCGGCACCGGTCTCGCGCACGGATTCCACGGCCTTCATGGCCGAGCCGCCTGTCGTGGTGACGTCCTCGACGATCACGACGCGCTTGCCGGCGAGCGTCTCGCCTTTGGGCAGGCCTTCGATCGCCAGCTTGGCGCCATGCTCCTTCGGCTTCTTGCGCACGAAGAAGGCCGCGATCGGGTGGCCCTTGATCCAGGAGATCTGCGCCAGCGCACCGGCGAGCGGCACCGCGCCCATCTCGAGCCCGCCGATGAAGTCGAGATTGTCGTCCTTCAGCGTCTCATAGGTGAGCTCGGCGAGCAGCGTCGCGCCCTCGGGGTCGAGCATGGTCGGCTTGAGGTTGAAATAGAAATCGCTCTTGCGGCCCGACGCGAGCGTCACCTCGCCCCGGCCGAAGGAGCGGCGGCGGATGATTTCGAACAGGCGGGCACGGGAGGCAGATTTCGACACGGTGGTCCCTCGAACAGCGTTTTTGAGAGGTGGCGGAATTTATCCGCGACCGCCACGACATTCCAGTGGGGGTGTCTACCGTCAACAGGGATCGGCCATCCCGCTCCGCCGGTTGTGGGGGTGCAAGCTCCTGGAGTAGGTGGATGCCCGATATCGCGGGCAAGAAACTGGGCAAGAAACCGGGTAAGGAAACAGGCAAATGACCATCGAGCTGCACACCTGGAACACGCCGAACGGCCGCAAAATCTCGGTCGCGCTGGAGGAAATGGGGCTGCCCTACAAGGTGGTTCCGGTGAACATCACCAAGGGCGAGCAGATGGCGCCCGGGTTCCTCAAACTGTCCCCCAACAACAAGATCCCCGCGATCCTCGACCCGGAGGGCCCGGACGGCAAGCCGGTCAGCATCTTCGAATCCGGCGCGATCCTGCTCTATCTCGGCGAAAAGACCGGCAAATTCCTGCCCAAATCGCTTGGCGAGCGCATTCCGGTCTACGAATGGCTGATGTGGCAGATGGGCGGCTTTGGCCCGATGCCCGGCCAGGTGCATCATTTCATTGCGCTCGAGAACGAGCAGGACCGCGCCTATGGGCTCAAGCGCTACATGGCGGAGACCCGCCGGCTTTACGGCGTGCTCGACCGTCGCCTCGATAGCCGCGAGTTCGTCGCCGGCAACCTCTCGGTCGCCGATTTCGCCATCCTCGGGTGGGCCTGGCGCCATCCCCGCCACAAGGTGAATCTGGCCGATTTCCCCAACGTCAAGCGCTGGTACGAGACGCTGATGGCGCGTCCGGCCGTGAAGCGGGGGATGGAGGCGAAGCTGGATTGAGGCTTCTTCTCCCTCTCCCCGTTGTTACGGGGAGAGGGTTGGGGTGTGGGGGCCTGTCTCCGCAGATGAGATGCCCGTGAGACCTGTGCCCCCTCACCCGGATTGCTCCGCAATCCGACCTCTCCCGCAGGCGGGGAGAGGTGAAGATCACACCTTCTTCGCTTCCACGGCCATCCGCACGGCAAGGCCCGCCAACACGGTGCCCATCAGCCAGCGCTGGACCAGCATCCAGCTCGGCCGGCTCGCCAGGAACAGCGCGATCGATCCGGCCGTGAGCGCGATGATCGCATTGACGCTGACGCTGATCGCGATCTGGATCGCGCCCAGCGCCACCGACTGGGTCAGCACGCTGCCGGCCGTGGGGTCGATGAACTGTGGCAGCAGAGCGAGATACAGCATCGCGATCTTCGGATTGAGCAGATTGGTGACGAGCCCCATCGTGAACAATTTGGGCGGGCTGTCGATCGCGAGCTGCTTCACCTGGAACGGCGAGCGGCCGCCCGGCTTCACCGCCTGCCAGGCCAGCCAGAGCATGTAGCCGGCGCCGGCAAAGCGCAGCGCGTCATAGGCGAAGGGAATGGCGAGCAACAGCGCCGTAATGCCGAACGCCGCACACAGCATGTAGAACACGAAGCCCAGCGCAACGCCGCCGAGCGAGACGATGCCGGCCGCCGGTCCCTGCGTGATCGAGCGCGAGATCAGATAGATCATGTTCGGCCCAGGCGTGAGCACGAGACCGAGGCAGACGAGGGCGAAGCCGAGCAGAGCGGAGGTGTGGGGCATGGCTGAACCGGTGCGGGAGATGCAGCGGTTCTAATAGGCGCGGGACCGCGCGGCCATCGCGCAATTGCACGGAGGACAATTCGGTTCGGTTCTACGTCCCCGCCTGCGCGGTGCGGATAAACGCAGCGAAGCGCTCCACCGCCAAACGTAAAGGCTCCGCGAGGACAGGATCGGCGGCGATGCCATGTTCGTCCCAGGCGCCGCCCAGCAGCGGCAGGGTCACGCAGGCCTCCGTGGCGAGCCGCGCCGACATCGTCTCCAGCGTCAGCGTCAGGGCGGCCAGCGCGTGCGTTGCGCGCGGTGAGGTGTTGATCAGCGCGACGGGCTTGTCAGGGAATTCATGACTCCCCACCAGCCAGTCGAGCGCGTTCTTCAATACGCCCGCGACGCCGCGGGCATATTCGGGACTCGAGATCAGGAGCCCGTCGACGCGTCCGATCAGCTCCCGCATCGCGCCGACAGGCGCAGGCACATCGTCGCCATCGAGATCCGGATTGAAGAAAGGCAGGCCGGCAATTCCCTCGAACAGGATCACCTCGACGCCAGCAGGGGCAAGCTGCGCGGCTGCGCGCAACACGGCTGTATTGCTCGAACCGGCCCGCAGGCTTCCGGAGATGGCTGCGATCTTCATGGGATGGCCGTCAGTGCGCCTCGTCCCAGTTCTTCGCCGCGCGCGCGTCCACATGCAGCGGCACCGACAGCAGCACGGCCGGGAACGGCGCGTCCTGCATCACGTGCTGGACGACGGGAAGCGTCTTCTCGACCTCCGCGTCCGGCACCTCGAAGATCAATTCGTCATGCACCTGGAGCAGCATCTGCGCCGAAAGCTTCTTCTCGGCGAGCGCGTCCTCGACGCGCGTCATGGCGCGGCGAATGATGTCGGCGGCGGTGCCTTGAAGCCGGGCGTTGATCGCCGCGCGCTCATTGAAGGCGCGCACCGAGGCGTTGGACGCCTTGATATCAGGGTAGTGGCACTTGCGGCCGAACAGCGTGGTGACGTAGCCGTGGCTTCGGCAGAAGTCGCGCGTCTCGTCCATATAGGCGCGGATGCCGGGGAAGCGCTCAAAATACTTCTTGATGTAGGCCGAAGCCTCTTCGCGGGCGATGCCGAGCTGGTTGGCGAGGCCGAACGCGGAGATGCCGTAGATGATGCCGAAATTGATCGCCTTGGCGCGGCGGCGGATTTCGCTCGGCATGCCCTTGATCGGCACGCCAAACATTTCCGATGCGGTCATCGCGTGGATGTCGAGGCCGTCCTTGAATGCCTGCTTCAGCACCGGAATGTCGGCGATCTCTGCCAGCAGGCGCAATTCGATCTGCGAATAGTCGGCGGAGACCAGTTTGTGTCCGGGCGTCGCGATGAAGGCGCGGCGAATTTTTCGGCCGTCCTCGGTGCGCACCGGAATGTTCTGCAGGTTCGGCTCGTTCGACGACAGCCGGCCCGTGGTGGTCGCGGCCAGCGCGTAGGTCGTGTGCACGCGATGGGTCTGCGGATTGACATAGGTCGGCAGTGCATCGGTATAGGTCGATTTCAGCTTCGAGACCTGGCGCCACTCCAAGATCTTCCGCGGAAAATCATGGCCCTGCTCGGCGAGCTCGTCGAGCACCTGCGCCGTGGTCGACCACGCGCCGGTCTTGGTCTTGGTGCCACCTGGCAGGCCCATCTTGCCGAACAGGATGTCGCCGATCTGCTTGGGGCTGCCGACATTGACGGGCTCGCCGGCGATCTCCTGGATCTCGGCCTCGACGCGCGCGGCAGTCTGGGCAAAGTCGCCTGATAGACGCGACAGCACCTGGCGGTCGATCGAGATGCCGCGACGCTCCATGCGTGCGAGCACCGAGACCAGCGGCCGCTCCAGCGTTTCGTAAACCGTGTTCATGTGTTCTGCGACGAGGCGCGGCTTCAGCACGCGCCAGACCCGCAAGGCGATGTCGGCGCCCTCTGCCGACAGCGGCGCTGCCTTGTCGATCGGCACCTGATCGAAGGTGATCTTGCTCTTGCCGCTGCCGAGCAGCTCGCTCTCCTTCAGCATGGCGTGGCCGAACCAGCGCTCGGACAGCGATTCCAGCGCGTGCGAGCCGCGGCCGGCATCGAGAACATAGGAGATCAACTGCGCATCGTCGGCGTTGCGCAGGGTGATGCCGTGCTGCGCCAGCATCACGGCGGCGAATTTGACGTCGAAGCCGATCTTGATGATGCCGGCTGATTCAAGCACCGGTCGCAGCGCCTCGATTGCATCGGTGTGCTTGACCTGATCCGGCGCGAGGCCGGCGTCGAACAGTCCGGCGCCGCCGCCGGACTGCTTGTGTGCCAACGCCACATAGCAGGCCTCGTTCGGTGCCAGCGCCAGTGCTACGCCGCAGAGATCGGCCTGCATGGGATCGATCGAATTGGCCTTGATCTCGATCGCGACATGGCCGGAATCATGGATGCGTGCGATGAAGGCGTTGAGCTCGGCCAGCGTCTTGATGGTCTGGTACTTGGCCCGGTCGACCGGGAGCTTGCGCAATGCCTCTTCGCGCGCGACCGCGAGCGAGATGGGCGCGCCCTTCAGGCTTGCCAATTTGTCGCCCTTGTCACCGCCCTTGACGGTGGCCGCGGGAGCGGCGAAGAGGTCGCCCGACGTCTCGGACGAAGCTGCTTTCGCGGCCGGGCCGCCGGCCTTGGCCGCGCTGCTGTTCGACGCGTCCGCATCGACGTTGCTCGGATCGATCTGCGAATAGTCGGCGACGCGGCGCGTCAGCGTCGTGAATTCCATGGCCTTCAGGAAGGCGATCAGCTTGCGCGCATCGGGCTCGTGGACGGCGAGGTCGTCGAGCGGCACCTCAAGGTCGACCTTGTCGTCGAGCAGGACGAGTTGGCGCGAGATCCGCGCCTTGTCGGCATTCTCGATCAGCGCTTCGCGGCGCTTCGGCTGCTTGATCTCGGTGGCGCGGAACAGGAGCTGTTCGAGATCGCCATATTCGACGATCAGCTGCGCCGCGGTCTTGATACCGATGCCGGGCACGCCGGGCACGTTGTCGGTGGAATCGCCGGCCAGCGCCTGAACTTCAACCACCTTCTCCGGCGGCACGCCGAATTTCTCGATCACTTCAGGGATGCCGATGCGACGATCCTTCATGGTGTCGTACATGACGATCTTGTCGTTCACGAGCTGCATCAGATCCTTGTCGGAGGACACGATGGTCGTGGTGGCGCCGCGTTCGCTCGCCTGCCGCGCATAAGTGGCGATCAGGTCGTCCGCCTCGAAGCCGCCTTGTTCCAGGCAGGGGAGGTCGAAGGCGCGCACGGCCTCGCGGATCAGGGCAAATTGCGGGATCAGATCGTCAGGCGCCGGCGGCCGGTGCGCCTTGTACTCGGGATAGATCTTGTTGCGGAAGGTGACTTCCGACTTGTCGAACACGATCGCCAGATGCGTCGGCCGGTTGTCGGCCGGCATGTCACGCAAAAGCTTCCACAGCATGTTGCAGAAGCCGAGCACGGCATTGACCTGCAAGCCGTCGGACTTGCGGTTCAGCGGCGGCAATGCGTGATAGGCGCGGAAGATGTAGCCGGAACCATCGACCAGGAAGATATGGTCGCCTTTGCCGGCCGCCTTGGCCGCGACCGGTTTGGCAGCAGCTGTCGCAGCAGTGGGCTTGGTGTCGGCTTTGGCGGAGGTCTTCGGGGATGTCGTTTGGGAGCTCTTGGGCATGGCCGCAATGTATGAATTTTTGCGGCAAAAGACAGCCTCGGCGGATCGCTATTTTGCCGACTCGCACAGCAAATCGTGGCCTCAGGCCAGGCAGTCCTCGATGAAACCTGCAACAGCGCGTATCGTGGGCGTGCGGCGCAGGTCGCGATGGACAACCAGCCAGACCTCGCGCCCGACGGGACGGCCGCCGACGTCATAACGTTCCAGCTGCGGATCGGCCTCGCCGAGGAATTTCGGCAAGGCTGCCAGACCCATTCCCGTCCTTGCGGCCGCCGCCTGGTTCTCCAGATCGCTGGTGCGAAGCACGATTTCGCGCGATGCCGCGAAGCGCATCAGCCATCGCTGCTGAGGCGCTTCGTCCATGCTGGAATCGTAGGCGACGAATGCGAAAGCATGCGGTGGCGTCGTCTTCAGATAGTCCGGCGAGCCATAGAGGGCGAACTCGAAATAGCCGATCTTGCGCGCGATCAGCCCTGGCTCCGTCGGACGCGACAGCCGAAGCGCGAGATCCGCCTCGCGACGGTTGAGCGAGGCCGTGCGCTTCTCGCCGATCAGCTTGATTCTGATGCCGGGATGCTGTTGTCGCAGCCGGATCAGCTTCGGCGCGATCAGGACGTTGGCCAGCGAAGGTGGCGCGCTGATCGTGATCTCGCCGCCGATCCCGGACTTCGAAGCCTGCACGGCGCGCTCAACCGCAAATGCCGTCTCGGCCATCGGAGCTCCGATCTTGGCGATGCGCTTGCCGTTCTCTGTGAGTTCATAGCTGCGCGGCCTGCGGTCAACGAGCTTGAGCGACAAGGATGCTTCCAGGGCAGCGACGCGGCGGGCCACGGTGACATGGTCGACGTTGAGGCTCCTCGCCGCGGCGGACAGGGTGCCCTCGCGTGCGAGTGCCAGGAAATGCTGCAGGTCGGTCCAGTCCATTTGTGCGAATTCTCACATCAAGATCTCAATCTTGGGCAGTTTCGCAGATTGTGGCGTCATTCCATAGTCCTTCCGTCATCGACAGGAGGACCCGATATGGCCGTGTTCGTGAGATTGAAGAGCCCCGGCGGCGTAGACCAGCTCGAGCTGGTGAGCGCAGACCTGCCGCCGCCAGGCCGCGGCGAAATCCGGTTGCAGCAGACCGCAATCGGTGTGAATTCCATCGACATTTATCAGCGCAAGGGTCTCTACGCGCTTCCACCCGAGCGCATTCCAGGCGTCGAGGCGGTGGGCGTCATTGCGGCGCTGGGGCCGGAAGTGACCGGTCTCGAGGTGGGCGACCGCATCGCCTATGCGGGTGCGCCGGTCGGCGCCTACGCGTCCGAGCGCAATTTGCCGGCCTGGCGCTGTGTGAAGCTTCCCGCCGGCATCGCGGACGAGGCGATCGCTGCGGCGTTCGTCAAGGGCATCACGGCGGACATGCTGCTCAATCGTGTTTTCGCGGTTGGCGGCGGCACGACAATTCTCGTCCATAGCGCCGCAGGAGGGCTCGGACAGCTTCTGACGCGCTGGGCCAGCGTAACAGGGGCGATCGTGATCGGGGCCGTCGGATCACAGGCCAAGGCCGAGATCGCCCGCGCTGCCGGTGCGTCTTATGTGATCATTGGGCGGGATGCCGATTTTGCCGCAGCCATCGCCGATGTCACCGCCGGGCGCGGCGTCGATGTCGCCTATGACGGCGTCGGCGGGACGACGCTGCAGAAGACGCTTGGCTGCGTGCGGCCCTTCGGCGTCGTGGCCAGTATTGGCCAGTCGGCCGGGCCGATCCCATCGGTCGATGTTCACGATCTCGGGCCGCGGCGGAGCCTGATGTTGGCGCGGCCGAGCGTCATGGCTCACATGAACGATGCCGATGGGTATCGCCGTTCTGCCGAGCGGGTGCTTGCCGCGATCACCGATGGTGTGCTGCAAGTGGGCGGCACAGCCTACAGCTTGCAGGACGCGGCGCGGGCTCAGGCCGACCTCGAGGCCGGGCGGACGACGGGCGCTTTGTATCTGCGCCCCTGAAGCGGTCTATTCCGCCGCCTGCAACACCGGTCCGACCTTCTTTGGCGCGATCCAGAATGCGTCGGGTCGCTCGAACAGGAAGTCGGCGTGCAGTCGCAGCGCGATCTGCCAGATCGCGAGCGATCCGAGCACGCCGACGATGGTGACGATCAGCGACATCGCGCCGATATCGGGAATGATGCTTGTGTGCAGCAGCAGCGTTCGCGTCGCCGCCATCGGCAGGAAGAAGGCGAGATAGATCACGATCGAATGCTCGCCGCAGAACCGCAGGAAATTGCACCATCCAGCGCGCGCCAGCAGCGTGCCTGATGTGATGATGGCGCAGGCGCCGGCGAAGCCGAGCAGGAGCGAGACGATCTTCCACTCGCTGGCGCCTGATGCGACGAGGCCGGCATTGACCAGCGCCCAGGTCGCGAGCGCCGCGAGTGCAAGCGCGGGATGGCTTCTTGCGCGGTCCGACAGTGCAAACACGTAGGGCGCGAACAGATAACCGGAATAGAAATAGACGAAGCGCGCGCAGAACTCGTCGATCGCGGTCCAGCCTGTCGTGATGCGGGCCGTCTCCAGCGCTGCTGCGACGATCCAGATCGCGGCCGAGGGGATTCGCCGTGTCAGTTTTGTGACAACGAAGAAGACCGGCAGCAGATAGATGAACCAGAGCGTGCCGAACGGCTCGATGAAAGATTCCAGATACAGCAGGCCGACGTCGCGCCAGCCGGTTTCGGCCGCGAAGGCAGGTGCCTTGAAGCCGAACTGGATTGTCACCCAGACGACATAAAAATAGGCGAAATGCACCACCTTGCGGTCGAGATAGGTTCGCCAGTCCCGATCGATCACCAGTGGCAGGAACAGACCAGATATCAGGAAGAAGTCCGGCATCCGGAATGGCTTTGCGAAGGCCACGAGCAGATGCATGAACCCGGGTTCACCGGCGGCGAGCTCGACCCCCAGCACCGAATGCATCATCACGACCATGATGATGCAGATACCCTTGGCGTAGTCGACCCAGTCGACACGCGCGGCGGGCGAGGCGCTAGGTCCCCGGCTCGCGGCTGATGTGCCTGGTGATGCCATGGTGTCCCTTTTCGAGGCGTATTCCGCCCGGTTCTGTGCGGGCGTGGGGCAGTGTGCAGCCCCGTGGCTTAGGATTTCTTTACTTCTACAATTCGCATGCCGGTTTTCGCGTCCGGACGGTTTCCTTCTGTCGAGAAAATGCTAAACCGCCCTATATCCGGGGTTTCGTTAACCAAGCCAGAGCAGGGATTTTCATGCGAATCGCGATGATCGGAACAGGCTATGTCGGACTGGTGTCTGGAGCCTGCTTTGCGGATTTCGGTCACGACGTCACCTGCGTCGACAAGGACGAGAAGAAGATCGCAGCGCTCCATCGCGGCGAGATCCCGATCTACGAGCCGGGGCTGGACGAGCTGGTCGCCAATAACGTCAAGGCCAAACGGCTGGGTTTTACCACCGATCTGTCCAAGCCCGTTGCGGATGCCGATGCCGTGTTCATCGCGGTCGGCACGCCCTCGCGCCGCGGCGACGGTCATGCCGATCTCTCCTATGTCTACGCCGCCGCAAAAGAGATCGCGCAGTCGCTCTCCGGCTTCACCGTCGTGGTGACGAAGTCGACCGTGCCTGTCGGCACCGGCGACGAGGTCGAGCGCATCATCCGCGAGACCAATCCGTCAGCTGATGTCGTCGTCGCATCCAATCCCGAATTCCTGCGCGAGGGCGCCGCGATCCGCGATTTCAAGTTTCCCGATCGCGTCGTCGTCGGCACCTCCGACGAGCGCGGCCGCAAGGTGATGGGCGACATTTACCGACCGCTGTCGTTGAACCAGGCGCCGCTGATGTTCACCGCGCGCCGCACCGCCGAGATGATCAAATACGCGGCGAACGCGTTCCTCGCGACCAAGATCACCTTCATCAACGAGATCGCGGATCTTTCCGAGAAAGTTGGCGCCAATGTGCAGGAGGTCGCCCGAGGCATTGGCCTCGACAACCGCATCGGCACAAAATTCCTGCACGCCGGTCCCGGCTTCGGCGGCTCCTGCTTCCCCAAGGACACCAAGGCGCTGATCAAGATCGCGCAGGACTACGACGTCAACTTGCGCATCGTTGAATCCGTGCTCGCGGTCAACGAGAACCGCAAGCGCGCGATGGCACGCAAAGTGAGCCAGGCGCTCGGCGGCTCCTTGCGCGGCAAGACCATCGCGGTGCTCGGCCTGACTTTCAAGCCCGACACCGACGACATGCGCGATGCGCCGTCGATTCCGCTTGTCACCGGTCTGCTCGACATGGGCGCGAAGGTGAAGGCTTTCGATCCCGTCGGCATGGAGCAGGCCAAGGGCGAGCTGCCCAGCATCACCTATTGCGAAGATGCCTATTCCTGCGCGCAAGGTGCCGATGCGGTCGTCGTCGTCACCGAATGGACGCAGTTTCGCGGCCTCGATCTCGATCGGCTGAAGGCGACCATGGCCCAACCCGTCGTCATCGACCTCCGCAACATCTTCCGCCCCGAGGACATGGCTGCCGCCGGCTTCACCTATGAGAGCGTCGGCCGCCCGCCTGTGCAGGGTTGACCATTGACCACTGCGCATAATTCCGTCATGGCCGGGACGAGCCCTGGGCATGACGAGTGGATAGGCCTTGCCCCGCACTTTCGATACGCCCCTCCCGATCGATGCCGTGCTCGGCGATTTGTCGCGCACCATGGAGGCGCACAACGCAGCCGTACTGGTGGCGCCGCCCGGGGCCGGCAAGACCACGCGCGTGCCGCTGGCGCTGCTCGATGCGCCCTGGGCCAAGGGCAAGAAGATCATCGTGCTGGAGCCCCGGCGCATCGCGGCACGGGCCAGCGCCGACCGCATGGCCAAGTCGCTCGGCGAGCGCGCGGGTGAGACCGTCGGCTACCGCGTTCGCTTCGGCTCGAAAATCTCCCGTGCAACGCGCATCGAGGTCGTGACCGAAGGCATTTTTACCCGCCAGATCCTCGACGACCCTGAACTGTCAGGCGTTGCCGCCATCCTGTTCGACGAATTCCACGAGCGCTCGCTCGATGCCGATCTCGGCCTTGCGCTGGCGCGCGACGCGCAACTGGGCTTGCGTGAGGATCTGCGGATCCTGGTGATGTCGGCGACGCTCGATGGCGCACGTGTCGCAAGGTTGCTCGGCGAAGCGCCGGTCGTCGAGAGCGAGGGGCGGGCGTTTCCGGTCGAGACCCGCTATCTCGGCCGCAAGGCGGATGCACCGGTCGAGCGGCAAATGGCGGATGCGATTGCCTCGGCGCTCCGTGCCGACAGTGGCTCGGTGCTGGCGTTCCTGCCGGGCGCCGCCGAAATCCGTCGTACGCAGAATTTCCTGGCCGAGCGCGTGCAAGACGCTTCCACCGAGATCGTGCCGCTGTTCGGCGCGCTCGATGCCGCCGTGCAGGATCGCGCCATTTCTCCCGCACCCAGGGGCATGCGCAAGGTCGTGCTCGCGACCTCGATCGCGGAGACCTCGCTCACCATCGAAGGCGTGCGCATCGTCGTCGATTCCGGTCTTGCCCGCGTGCCACGCTACGAGCCCGATATCGGCCTGACGCGGCTCGAGACCGTGCGTGCTTCGCGCGCTGCGGTCGACCAGCGCCGCGGTCGCGCCGGCCGTACCGAGCCTGGCATCTGCTACAGGCTCTGGGACGAACCGCAGACGGCGTCGCTGGCGCCCTATACGCAGCCGGAAATTCTCAGCGCCGATCTCTCCTCGCTGGTGCTCGATCTTGCACAATGGGGCGTCGCCGATCCGGCCGCGCTGTCGTTCCTCGATCCGCCGCCGCAGCCGGCCTTGAAGGAAGCCAAAAGCCTGCTCACCGAGCTCAACGCGCTCGACAGCGACGGCCGCATCACCGCTGAGGGCAAGAGCCTGCGCGCGCTGGCGCTGCCGCCGCGGCTGGCGCGCATGATCGTGGATTCGCATCGCGCGGGGTGCGGCGAGGAAGCGGCCGAGATCGCAGCTGTTATCACCGAGCGCGGGCTCGGCGGCGACAGCGCGGATCTCGAGCTCCGGCGCGACCAGTTCCGCCGCGACCGTTCGCCGCGGGCCGCGAGCGCGCGCGATATGGCGCGACGCTGGGCCTCGCAGGTGGCAGCCTCCGAGAAGCCGGGTCAGCAGGAGGATCTCTCGACCGGCCTGATGCTCGCTTATGCTTTCCCGGACCGTGTCGCGCGCAACCGCGGCAATGGCAGCTTCGTGCTCGCCAACGGTCGTGGCGCCGCAGTGGAGCAAACCTCGTCGCTCGCTCGCGCACCCTACATCGCGATCGGCGAGATGACCGGCACAGCCGCGAGCGGCCGCATCCTGCTCGCCGCGCCAATCGCCGAAGCTGACATCGAGCGGCACTTTGCCGAGCACATCGAGAGCGTCGACGAGATCTCCTTCGACCGCGGCGCGATGGCGCTGCGCGCACGGCGCAAGCGCGTGCTGCATGCGATCACGCTGTCCGAGGCCACGCTTTCGGTGTCGCCTTCGGAAGTTACTGCGCGCATCTTCGCTGACGGACTGATTGCTGTGGGCCTCGACCGGCTGCCCTGGTCGAAGGCCGCCAAGCAATGGCGCGACCGCGTAATGTTTCTGCGCAAGGCCGAGGGCGAGAGCTGGCCTGATCTGTCGGACGATGGGCTGATCGCGCGGCGCGACGATTGGCTGGTGCCGGTGCTCTACGACAAGATCGCGCTGAAGGATATTTCCGCCGGCGATCTCTCCGATGCGCTGATGGCGCTGTTGCCATGGGAGATGCGCGCGCGGCTCGATCGCGAGGCGCCGACCCATTTCGAGGCGCCGACGGGAAGCGTGCTGGCAATTGACTACGAGGCCGAGCAGGGGCCGACCATCGCCGTGCGGCTGCAGGAATTGTTCGGTCTCAACACCCATCCGTCGATCGCCGCCGGCAAGGTGCCCTTGGTGCTTGAGCTGCTGTCGCCGGCGCAGCGCCCGGTGCAGGTGACGCGCGATCTCCCCGGCTTCTGGCGCGGCAGCTACGCCGCCGTCCGCTCCGACCTGCGCGGCCGCTACCCGCGCCATCCCTGGCCGGACGATCCGGCGACCGCACTGCCGACCCGCCGGGCCAAGCCGCGCGGGACGTGAAGCCGTATTATTAACCGTCCGCTCATCCTTTTCGTCAAAATAGCACCGGCGTTGCTGCGACCTCGCTCGCAGCAGGGCGCGTCGCGTGGTGAAATCGCGCGTTCGGCTCGGAAGTGGTGTGATGCGTAACATTATGATCTTCGCGGCCGTGATGATCGGTCTCGGTACATTCATGGCGCAGATGGCGGACAGGATGAGCTCCGCCTCCGCCACGTCGGCGCCGCACACGACGGTCGCAGTTGCGACCGCCGCGCCGGCCGGCAGCCGCAGCCTCAACATCCCCCGCGACATCCGCGGTCATTTCCAGACAGAGGGCCGCATCGACGGCCAGCGCATCGGTTTCATGGTCGACACCGGCGCCTCCGTGGTGGCGCTGAACGAGACCTCGGCCGCCCGCTTCGGATTGCGTCCCTCGCGCAGCGAGTACAACGCCACGGTCACCACCGCGAACGGCACCATCAAGGCCGCGCGCGCCCGCATTGCCATGCTGGATGTCGGCGGCCTCGTCGTGCGCGACGTCGATGCCATGGTGCTGCCGGACGCCGCGCTGTCCGAGAACCTGCTCGGCCTCTCCTTCCTGTCCCGCCTGAAGCGCTTTGAGTACGCCAACGGCCAGATGGTGCTGGAGCAGTAAAAGCGGCCGCATTTCAGCCTCATGATTTCGAAACTGCCCTGAGCGAACCTGCGGCCGGTAACGCTTTTCCGTTACCAAACTGCCGCAATTATCCGCCATAAGCCTTCATTCCCGCCTTCCGCTGCGCCCTGGCATTCGCTAAGGCTGCATCAATCCCGCCATTTTCACGAGACCGCCTCAATGTTCCCCAAGCCGAAATCCGTCTTGTTGCCCAACACCTACGCCTTCGAATCCGAGCCGATGGTGAAGCCCACGGGTTTCCGCGAATACGACGCGCGGTGGTTGTTCCAGAAGGAAATCAACCTGATGGGGATACAGGCGCTCGGCATGGGCCTCGGCGCGCTGATCGCCGAGCTCGGCGTCAAGCAAGAGATCGTCACCGGCCACGATTTCCGCGGCTATTCGGCCTCGATCAAATATGCGCTGATCTCCGGCTTGATGGCGGCGGGCTGCAAGGTCCACGACATCGGCCTTGCGGTGACGCCGATGGCCTATTTCGCGCAATTCGACCTCGACGTGCCCGCTGTCGCCATGGTCACGGCCTCGCATAACGACAATGGCTGGACCGGCGTGAAGATGGGCGCCAACCGTCCGCTGACCTTCGGCCCTGACGAGATGACACGGCTGAAGGAGATCGTGCTGGGCGCCGAGTTCAAGAACAAGGCCGGCGGCTCCTACCAGTTCCACGAGAACTATCCGGCGCGCTACATCGCCGACCTCACCAATCGCCCAAAGCTCAAGCGCAAGCTCAAGGTCGTCGCGGCCTGCGGCAACGGTACGGCTGGTGCGTTCTCGCCCCAGGTGCTGGAGGCGATCGGCTGCGAGGTGATCCCACTCGACACCGAGCTCGACCACACCTTCCCGAAATACAATCCGAATCCTGAGGACATGGAGATGCTGCACGCGATCCGCGACGCGGTGCTGCATCACAAGGCCGATGTCGGTCTCGGCTTCGACGGCGATGGCGACCGCTGCGGCGTCGTCGACAACACCGGCGAGGAGATATTTGCCGACAAGGTCGGCGTGATGCTGGCGCGCGACATGTCGGCGATCCACAAGGACGCGCAGTTCATCGTCGACGTGAAGTCGACCGGTCTGTTCATCACCGATCCCGTCTTGCAGAAGCAGGGCGCCAGGACCGCCTATTGGAAGACCGGCCATTCCTACATGAAGCGCCGCACCAACGAGACCGGTGCGCTCGCGGGCTTCGAGAAGTCCGGCCACTTCTTCTTCAACAAGCCGTATGGCCGCGGCTATGACGACGGCCTCGTTTCGGCGATCGCGATCTGCGACATGCTCGATCGCGCGCCCGGCAAGTCGATGGCCGATCTGAAGAATGCGCTGCCGAAGACCTGGTCGTCGCCGACCATGTCGCCGCATTGTGCCGACGAGGTGAAGTACGGTGTCATCGACCAGGTCGTGAAGCATTTCGAAGGCTTGCAGGCGCAGGGCGCCAAGATCGGCGGCCAGTCGATCCGCGATCTCGTCACCGTCAACGGCGTGCGCGTTACGGTCGAGGACGGCAGCTGGGGCTTGGTGCGTGCTTCGTCAAACAAGCCCGAACTCGTCGTCGTGGTCGAGAGCCCGGTCTCCGAGCAGCGCATGCACGACATGTTCGAGATGGTGAACAGCGTGCTGCGTGACCATCCCGAGGTCGGCGAGTACAATCAGAAGATCTGATCTGGAGATCTGATCTGGCTGCCGCGGTGCACTTACGCCCACCGCATTCATCGCTGTCATCACCCGCGAAAGCGGGTGATCCAGTATTCCAGAGAAGCTAGTGAGATACGGAGACGCCGCGGCGTACTGGAGCGCCCGGTCAAGCCGGGCGGTGACAGCTTCCCCGCGGCGCCCTACGCCGTCCGCAGCGATCCCAGGAAGCCATCCACTTCGGCCTTGAGACGGTCGGACTGCGAGGACAGTCCCGCGGCGGCCTGATGCATCTTCGAGGCGGCGGTACCTGCCTCATCGGACGCCTTGCTGACGCTGGCGATGTTGTCGTTCACTTCACGGGTGCCGGTGGCAGCCTGCTGGAGGCTGCCGGCGATCTCGCGGGTTGCGAGACCCTGCTGATCGACCGCAGTCGAGATCTGGCCGGAGATTTCGTCGATCTCGGCGATGGTCGCGCCGATCGCCTGGATGGCGTTGACGGCGTCGCCCGTGGCGCTCTGGATGGTCTGCACCTGGGCCGAGATTTCCTCGGTGGCCTTGGCGGTCTGGTTTGCCAGCGCCTTCACTTCACTCGCGACCACGGCAAAACCCTTGCCGTGCTCACCGGCGCGGGCAGCCTCGATGGTGGCGTTCAAGGCCAGGAGATTGGTCTGGCTTGCAATGTTCTGGATCAGCGTGACGACCTCGCCGATCTTCTGCGTGCCGCTGGCAAGGCCTTCGACCACCTGATTGGTGCGGCGGGCTTCGTCCGCGGCACGGGCGGCGATCTCGGCGGAGCGTGCGACCTGCTGCGTGATGCTGGTGACCGATGCGGTGAGCTCCTCGGTCGCGGCGGCCACCGTCTCGACATTGCCGGAGGCCCGGTTCGAGGCCGCAGCCGCGGCCGCAGTCTGACGCGCGGTATCGGCGCTGTTGTTGCTCATCGCGGACGACAGCTGCTGCACCTCGCCGGCGGCAATCGCTACCGCCTCGACGATACCGCCGATGCTGCGTTCGAAATTGCTCGCAAGCCGCTGTTTGGCCGCCTCTCGGTCCTGCTCGGCGCGCTGCTCGACCTCATGACGCTCGCTGTTGGCGCGCGCTTCGGCCGCCATCGCCGTCTGGGCCTCGGCAGTCTTCACTGCCGTCGTCTCGAACAGCTCCTGGAGCTTATGCGCGAGCGCGATCAGAACACCGGCCTCGATCAGCAGGATGACCGCATGCAGCACGACGCGACCGAAATCGGAGCCGCCGGTATAGATCGCCGCGGGGAGCAGGAAGTTCAGCGCGATATGATGCAGCGCGACCGCGACCGTCGCCGCGACGATCGGCCGGTAGTCGCAATAGGCGACCGTGCAGGCCAGCGCCGCGAAGAAGTACATGTGCATGTCGATCTGCCAGGGATGTCCCTCGAACTGCCAGGTGAACATCGACACGCCGCTCATGAGAGCAACCGCGAAAACGAGGCGGGTGGAGAGGCCATTGCCGGACACGCGCCAGGACAGGGTCGCGGCGAGTGCGAAGATCGTCATGAAGATTGCAGGGGTGAGCCAGGCCTTGCCGAGCGCAAGCCCTATGGTCATGCTGATCGGCACGTGCAGCCAGAGCATCGCGACGAGAATCTTGCTGGTGGTTTGCCGCAGCGATTCCAGTCCGTCGTTCTCGACAACCATTCATCCTCTCCAGGACTACGTGCCAAATGGCTACCCGCCATCTGGCAATCCACCAAAACATGCTGAGACCGCTTGCGCGTCCATCACGAACCATGCGCCGGCATCATGCAGGCGAGTCAGTCCGTCATGGTCATCCGGGCGGACGACGAGAAGAGTGGGAAGGGCGGTCGCCCTCACGATCGACGCTTGCGCCGATCCCGCAGCCTGAAAGACCTGCTGCGTGCTCCACCAGGGTGGAAACGCAACCGCGACGACCGTCGCGCCCGGACGAACCTGTAAGGTGAGGATGGCCAATGCGATCCAGCCTGCGAGCAGCAATGCAGTCGCATTCGCCCAGGCAGGCCACCGCCGGGACGGAATCGCCGTTCTCCCCTCCATGGCGCGAAGATAGGCGAACGAAACTAACTCTCGGTAAATGCCCGGTTAGGGTCGGTTCCGCTGCACGATTGCCGCCGCTCGCGCGATGGTCGCAGAAATTCAACTCTGGGTGGGCGGTTCTAGCCGCCCGGCGGGCCGAACAGTGCGCGCAGCTTTGCGCCCGCACCGTGCGCCTCCCAGGCATCGGCGAGCATCGTGATCCATTCGCCGAGCGCGATCCGGATCGGGTTGAAGGAGGGCGCACCGCCGACGAGGCCGAAGCGGAGCGGCTGGTCCGTGGGCCGCTCGGCGAAGGTGCCGAACAGGCGGTCGAAGACGATGAGGATGCCGCCATAGTTCTTGTCGAGGCACGCCTCGTTGCAGGCGTGGTGCACGCGATGATGGCTCGGTGTGTTGAGTATCCATTCGAGCGCACCGAGCTTCGGTGCAAAGTCGCTGTGGATGAAGAACTGGTAGAGCAGGTTGATCCCGAGCATCGTCACGATGGCGAAGGGATGGAATCCAATCCAGGCGAGCGGCAGGAAGAAGAGGAAATTGCCCGAAATGTTGCCGGTCCAGCCGAGTCGAATCGCCGCCGTCAGGTTCAGCCGTGTGGTCGAGTGATGCACCGCATGCGTCGCCCACATCCAGCGGATACGGTGCGAGGCCCGGTGCTGCCAATAGTACATAAACTCGCTGCCGACGAACAATCCCGCGAGCGCGAGCGGGCCGGATTGCTCGAAGTCGAACAGGCGGTGCTTGTAGAGGAAGGCGAACGGCACGGCGAGTATTCCCGCCTCAACCGCGCGCAGTACGTTCTGCCCCAGCGCGACGCCGAATGACGCAACGCTTTCGCGCCAATCGTGGGTCTCGCGGTGAGCCAATCGGCCAATGCCGTATTCGAGCAGCATCAGGCCAAGCGCCGTCGCCAGGATCAAGCGACGGAGCGTGGGATCGAGCAGGAGTGATGCCGTACTCATCGTGTCCTCCTATTTCGGGGCGACGCCCGCGGTGATCGCGCGCTCTCGCAGCGATTGCGCGCGTGGCATCACTTGCGCGCAAGCGGCGCTGAGCTGGTCGGCATGAGACTTCAGGCAGGCGAGGATGCGTCCGCCACCCGGCGTGACGCTGCTGCACAGGCGGTCATAGTCGGCGCTACATGCGCGCAGCAACAACATTGCCTCGCTCCGCATATCGGCGGGCACCTGGGTCTGCGCGAAACCGGGCGTGGCCATTGCGACCATCAGTGCAGATATGATTGCGATGCGTGCTGGCGAGATGAGGTGAGAGTAGGTGGACATGTCGTTCTCCTGGGCTTTCGAGGGTGCGAGCCGCCGCCGCGCGGGGCAGGCGCGACGACGGCCCGGCCCGGCCTCGCTCAGCGCGAGATCGTGCCGGTGCGGGTGTAGGTGTTGCCGGCGGGGCCGGTGCGGGTGACGTTGCGGCTGCAGCTTCCATTGGCGCAGCTTCCAGTCGCGGTGACGCTGGAGGTACCGCGCGGACCGGTGCCGGTCGCCGATCGCGTCCAGGCATTGGCGTCCGCAGCGGCCGCAACCGACAGGGTGCCGATGACGAGGGTGGTGAGGAAGAGCTTGGTCATGTTCGTCGTCTCCTTGTGGGGCTGCCGTAAGCGGGAGCCGTGCAGGGGAGACTGAGCGGGCGATGTCTGCGCCGCATTGCCGGGACGAAACGATTGTTATGGCAATGTCGGGCGCGTGTAACACTATGTAACAACGCTGCCCGCGCCCTTGCGCGAGCCGTGATGTCATCCACAATGCGGCGATGAATGCGCATCCAGCCACGATTCTCATGGTGGAGGACGATCCCGAGATCAGCCGTCTCGTCGCCGATTTCATGCGGCGCGAGGGGTTCGAGGTCGCCTGTGTCGGCGACGGCAAGGCGATGGATGCGATGCTTCAGCGGTTGCGGCCTGACATCGTGATCCTCGACCTGATGCTGCCGGGCGAGGACGGGCTTTCGATCTGTCGCCGCTTGCGCGCAGACGATTCCGTCCCGATCCTGATGCTGACCGCCAAGAGCGACGAGATCGATCGCGTGGTCGGCCTGGAGATGGGTGCCGACGATTATCTCGCAAAGCCGTTCGGTCCGCGCGAGTTGCTGGCGCGGGTCCGAGCCATCCTCCGCCGCAGCAATGGCATCATCGCCAAGCCGCTGGTCCGGCGATTTGCGTTCGACCGCTTCGTGATTGATCTCGATGCGCGCAGCGTCGAGGCGATTGAGGCCGAGGCGCTGCAATTGACCAGTGCCGAGTTCGACCTGCTCGGCTGCTTCGTGCAGCGGCCGCGCCGGGTACTGACCCGCGACCAGATCCTCGACTGGACGCGGGGACGTTCGGCCGAGCCGTTCGACCGCACCGTCGACATGCTGATCTCGCGGCTTCGCAGGAAGCTCGACGGTGCCAGCCCCGGCTCCAATCTCATCACGACGGTGCGAAACGGCGGCTATCTGTTCACCGCGACCGTCAGGCAGGTGTCGTGATGCTGCGCGTCACGCTGGCGGCGCGGCTGGCCCTGATCGGCTTGATCGGCTTTAGCGTAGTGGTCACCGTCGTCGTGGCGATCTTCTATCGCACCACCGTTCATGAGAACGAACTGACCCGGCCGACGCCCGAACGCCTCGATGCGCTGGCTTCGCTGCTCGAGCGCACGGCCATTGCTTCGCGGCAGTCCGTGCTGGATGCCGTGTCTTCACCGCAATTCATGGTGCGGGTCATGCCGTCGGCTACACCGGTCGATGGCGAGACGCCGGAGCAGCAGCAAAAGCTGCGCGAGACCTATGCCGCCGGCCTGTCGGGACGCCCGGTCGAGATCGTGTCGCCACCCGACCACCGTGTCGCGCGCATGTTTCCCCGCATCGCGCGGCTGATGGCCAATGCCATCGAATTCCGGATCGGCCTGCACAGCGGCGAGCTCCTGATCATCGATGCCTATACCCGCCTGCCGGTCACCCCGCTCGGCCTGCCCGTCGGTTTCGGCGCGGGCCTGTTCGGCTCGATCGTGGCCCTGCTGGCGCTGCTGGTCATGCAGCGCGAGACGCGGCCATTGGCGCACCTCGCCGCTGCCGTCGATCGCGTCGATCTGTCGGCCGATCCGCCGCCGCTGCCGGATGCGCGCCGCAGCGCGCCCGAAATACGCGCCGTCATTGCCGCGTTCAACCGCTTGCAGGGGCGGCTCGCGGAGATGCTGCGCGCGCGCATGACGCTGGTTGGCGGCATCGCCCATGATGTCAGGACGTTCGCGACCAGGCTGCGGTTGCGCGTCGAGCACATCCCCGATGATGCCGAGCGGCAGCGGGCGGTTGCCAATATCGACGACATGATCCGGCTGCTCGACGACGCGCTGCTGTCGACGCGGGCCGGCGCCGGTGGCCTGTCGCAGGAGATGGTCGAGTTCGTCGCGCTGATCGCCGCCGAAGTGCGCGATCGCCGCGCGCAGGGCGCCCCGGTGGATTTGGTAACGGACGCGCATGCGCGGGATACGATCGTGCTCGGGGATCGACTGGCGCTGCGGCGGATCCTCGCCAACATTATCGACAACGCACTGGCCTACGGTCATGCCGCACAGGTTCGCGCGGCGCTGAAGGACGGCGCCATTGTCGTGTCGATCGACGACGAGGGGCCGGGCATTCCGGCCAATCAGCGGCAGGCGGTGCTGGAGCCGTTCCACCGGCTGGAAAAGTCGCGCAATCGCGCGACCGGCGGCGCCGGCCTTGGCCTTGCCGTGGCGCGCAGCCTCGTCGAGGCGCATGGCGGCACGATCGATATCGCCGCGGCCCCGAGCGGGGGCACGCGGGTCACTGTCGCGCTGCCGACGTTTCAGCCAGCCTAAACGCGCCAAAAATAAGAATTAAGTGTCAGGCCGCCACCACCGCCGGGATCGGCAGCGCCGTCACCGACTTGATCTTCTCCATCGCGAATCGCGAGGTGACGTTCTTGAGCGGCACGGCGCTGATCAGCTTCTTGTAGAAGATGTCATAGGCCTGCATGTCCGCGACCACGACGCGCAGCATGTAATCGACGTCACCGGCCATGCGGTAGAATTCCATCACTTCGGGCATGGCGCTGACGGCTTCGGCGAATTTCTTCAGCCAGGCGTCGGAATGATCGGAGCTCTCAACCGAGACGAATACGGAGATGCCGAGCCCGATCTTGTTCTGGTCGACCAGCGCCACGCGCTTCAGGATCACACCGTCGGCCTCGAGGCGCTGGATGCGCTTCCAGCAGGGGGTCGAGGACAGTCCGACACGGTCGCCGATTTCGGCAACGGACAGTGAGGCGTCCTCCTGGAGGACCATCAGGATCTTGCGATCGATGGCGTCGAGCCGGCGGCTGGTCTCGGGGATCTGGACAGCGACATCAGTCATTTGAAGAACTTTGTTCCAATTTAAGGGCCGATTTCCCTGATATAGAGAAAATCTTTCTATAGCAAGTCCATAATCGTAGCGTGTCCCCGCAATAGGGCTAACGCCTATCCTGCAAAAACGCTTCAACTTCAATACGTTGCGGTGCGGCCATGCCACCACCATGGCGCGTGCATTTCAGCGCCGCAGCGGCCGCGGCGAATCGCAGCGCCTCGCGCACGCTGCCACGCTCGGCGAGGCGAAGCGTGAAGGCGCCATGGAAGACATCGCCGGCGCCGAGCGTGTCCACTGCCTCGACCGGAAAAGCTGGCGTCTCCTCCAGCTGGCCGACCTCGTCCAGCCAGATCGTGCCACGCGGGCCGCGGGTGGCGGCGAGGAAAGCTGGCGTGAGTTTGGCGAGCCGCCTCAGCGCTTCGCTGTCGTCTTCGACGCTGGCGGTCTCCTGCGCCTGCTCGCTGGCAAACAGCAGATGCGAGGCGACCGTAAGCAAGCCGTCCGTCAGCTCCATCGCGCGATCGACGCCGACGACGACGGGAATGCCGCGCCGGCGCGCCTCGGTGCAGAGATCGATGCAGAAGGCGCCGCAGCGGCTCTCGACGAGCACTGCCTGGCAACCCGCGAGCAGTTCGTCGGCATCGGATAGCTTTACGCTCCACAGCGCGGGATCGCGGTAGATCGTCAGCGTTCGTTCGCCAGACGCGTCGATGATGATCGCCGAGACGGGCGTGGTCGCGCCAGGGATGCGCACGATGTGCCCGGTCTCGATCCCCTCGGCAGCCATCCGCTCGAGAATGAAGCCGCTCGACGTCTCCAGCGCATCGCCCATCGGCCCCGCAAACGCGACGCGGCCGCCGAGCCGCGCCATCGCGATCGCGGCGTTGAGCGCGTTGCCGCCGCAGATCTCGGCAAGATGCATCGCGTTCGCCTTGCTGCCGCGCTCCGGCACGGCCTCCACCCGGAAGGTGAGGTCGCGCACGGGAATGCCGATGCACAGGATGCGCGGCGCGATCGCAGAGTGCGCCATCGGCCGCCTCAGATCTTGTCGTGCACCCAGCGACCGAGCAGGTGATGCGCGATCGCAAACGGATGCGGTCCGGCAAGTCCGTCCGGATGCGTCCGTTTCAGCATCAGCGCCGCCTCATCGCGCGTGAACCAGCGTGCGTCCTCCAGCTCGGAATGGTCGACCACGATGTCCTCGTTCAGCGCCCGCGCGCTGCAGCCGATCATCAGCGACGACGGATAGGGCCAGGGCTGCGTCATGTAATACTGCACGTCCGTGCAGCGAATGCCTGACTCCTCCAGGATTTCGCGACGCACCGCATCCTCGATGGTTTCGGCGGCCTCGACGAAGCCGGCGAGGCACGAAAACATGCCCGGCGGAAACTGCTTCTGGCGGCCGAGCAGGCATTTGTCGCCCGAGGCGACGTGCATGATCACGACCGGGTCGGTGCGGGGAAAATGCTCGGCCTTGCACGCCGGGCATTCGCGCTTCCAGCCGCCTTCTTTCATCGCGCTGCGGGTGCCGCAATTGGCGCAATAGCCGTGGCGCTGGTGCCAGCCGACCATCGACTTTGCCATCGCAATCGCCGACAGCTCGTCGGGCGGGATCGCGCCCTGCATCGCCATGCCGCGCAGCTCGGTGACGGTGTAGTCCTCGCGGCCGATGAGTTTCTCGGCAGCGGCCTGTGCCAGGCCCATGCCGAAGATCGCCGCGCCGTCGCGCAAGCCCAGAAAGATCGTGCCCGGGTTGGCGCCGCATTTCAGCGCCTCGTCGATCGACAGCAGCGCACGCGCCTTGTCGCCCTCGCGCTTCACCAGCAGCGAGTCGCGGTAGACGACATAGGCGCGCGACGACGACTTCTGCTCCATCGCGAACAGCTTTTCGTCGTCGCGGCGCAGATGCGCGGCGCGATCGAGGATGTTGGTGACGAAGGCCGGCTGCCCCAGCGGAAACGAGTCAAATGCTGACATTTCTTGTTCTTTCAACCCAACCAGATTTTCTTGCGAAGCGCGCTGATGAAATTCTGTACCTCGGTGGCATCGTGCGCCAGCGGCTTCATCACGCCCCAGACCGGCCGCGGCCAGGCGGCATCGCTGGTGCGGCGTGCGATGATGTGAATGTGAAGCTGCGGCACGAGATTGCCGAGCGCCGCGACATTGAGCTTGTCGCATTTGGTGATCTCCTTCAGCGCGCGCGAGACGCGGGAGACCTCCGTCATCAGCTGTGCCTGCTGTACCTCGTCGAGATCGATGATCTCGACCGCATCGGCGCGTCGCGGCACCAGCAGCAGCCAGGGATAATGCGCGTCCTTGATGACCAGCACCTTCGACAGCGGCAGATCGCCAATGTCGATGGTGTCCTCTTTCAGGCGGGAGTGCAGCGACCAGGCAGGTTCGGGCATGGAGGTTTCCGGATGGCCCGATGGGGTCGGGCGTGCTGGGTCGGACCATACGATAGGGAGTTGGCGAGGGGAAGGATTGGGCTCCGCTCTTGCTGCATACACGCTCGTCGTCCCGGACAAGCGCGCCCAAAGAGCGCGCCGGGACGACGACCGAGTTTGTGCCGTGCCGGTGGCTGCCTTACGCCTCCGCCAGAACCCGCGCGTTGCCTCGAATCGAGGCCTCGCTCACGCGAATCCCGAGACCCGGCCCATCGGGCACGACGACGTGACCTCCGCGGTTGGCCACGCGCTCTTCCAGCACGTCCTCGGTCAACACGTGGTGCGGCATGTAGAATTCGCAGCCGAGCGAGATGCCCGGTGTTGCCGCGATCAGCTGTGTCCCGGCGGCAAGACCAATGCCGCCTTCCCATAGCGTGCCGCCATAGCCGGGCAGGCCGGCGATGTCGGCGATCGCCATGATCGCCTGCGCCTCGAACAGGCCACCGGCCTTCATCAGCTTGATGGAGACGGCATCGGCCGCCTCGCGGCGCGCCACCTCCATCATGTCGCGGCGGTCGAAGCAGCTTTCATCGGCGAGCACGGGCGTTTCCAGCGCCGCGGTAAGCTGCGCCATCACGTCGAGGAATTTGCGCGGCACCGGCTGCTCGATGAAGGTCGGCGCGAATTCCTCGACATCGCGCAGGATCTTGATCGCGCCGAACGGCGCCAGCGCCTGGTTGTAGTCGACGCGCAGATCGACCTTGTCACCAAATTCCTTCCGGATCGCCTCGAGATGACCGAGGTCCTCGCGATGCGGCTTCACGCCGGTCTTGACCTTGTAGATGACATTCCCCTCCGGAACCATCTTTCGCATGCGTTCGAGATCGGCGGCGAAATCCGGATCGGCGATCGAAAAGGAAAGGGGGATGGTATCGCGCACCCGGCCGCCAAGGAGATCGGCGACCGACAGCCCCGACGATTTGCCGACGATGTCGAGCAGTGCCATCTCGATCGCGACTTTTGCTTCGGCATGGCCGACCAGCGCGCGGTCGAGCTCCGCCATCAGCGCGCGGACGCGCCGTACGGGTTTGCCGAGCAGGATCGGCCGCAGATAAATGTCGAGCGCCGAGAACGCCGCTTCAGGCGTTCCCGTAAAGACCTCCCACGGCGCCGCCTCGCCCCAGCCGACCACGCCGTCGCTGGAGGTCAGCTCGATCAACACGCGCTTCACCGTGCCCTTGACGTTGCCGACGCCCTGCAGGCGCGCCATCTTGATCGGGCTTTCGATCAGGAACAGGCGGAGGTGTTGGATGGTTGCTTCGGTCAAGTCAGGCCTCCATTGACGTGCCAGACCTGGCCGGTGACGTAGGATGCTTTCGGGGATGCCAGGAAGGCGACGATCTCGGCGACCTCGTCCGGCCGCCCGCGGCGGCGCATCGGGATCAGCGCTTCCGTTGCGGCAATCTGCTCGGGCGACAGCCGGCTCTCGCTCGGCTTGTCCTTGACGATCAGGCCGGGGGCCACCGCATTGACGGTGATGCCGTCCGTCGCGAGCTCGACTGCGGCGAGCCGCACCAGCGCTTCGAGCGCGGAGCGGCTCGCGGCCGTTGCCGCAAACGGCGCGAATTCAGGCCGGATGGCGTGTGCCACGAAGGACGATACCGCCACGATCCGTGCATCTTGGCCGGCGCGTAACAGAGGAAGTGCGGCTCCGACCATCCGCGTGAACGCGAGCGCCGATTCGTCCATCGCTTGCCGGAAATGGTCCGCGGGCGTGCCGATGGCGCTGCCGCGGCGGGCGTGGCCGCCGACGAGAACCAGTCCATCGAGCCGGCCGAAGGCGGTTTGCGTGGCGGCGATGGCATCGGTCGCGGCTGTTTCCTCGGCAAGATCGCCAAGGCATTTGGCGACCGCGGCGCCCTTTGCTTCGGCTTCCGCTGCGGTGGCATCGAGTCCCGTGGCGTTCGAGCGCGTGTGCAGCAGCAGCGCCGTGCCGGGTGCGGCAAGCAGCTTTGCGGTGGCGCGGCCGATGCCGCTGGCGGCACCGGTGACGAGATAGACGCGAGTGATCTCGGACATCACAGTGTCGCGTTCGCCGGCGGCAGCGCGCCGGTGCGGTGGAAATGGCTGAGGAAGGCGCGCGTCGCGGCTTCGCTGGGATTGTCGATCACCTGCCGCGCTGGGCCTTCCTCGACCACGACACCGTCGCGCATGAAGATGAGGCGGTCGGCGACCTCGCGGGCAAAGGCAATCTCGTGGGTCACGATCACCATGGTCATGCCTTCGGAAGCCAGCTGCTGGATCACGCTTAGCACCTCGCCGACGAGCTCCGGATCGAGCGCCGACGTCGCCTCGTCGAACAGCATCACATCAGGCTCCATCGCAAGCGCGCGCGCGATCGCGACGCGCTGCTTCTGGCCGCCGGACAGCGTTGCCGGATATTGGTCCGCCTTCTCCGCAAGGCCAACTTTGGCAAGCTGCGTGCGAGCGAGCTTTTCGGCCTCGGCCTTGGCCATGCGCCGGACCGTGACGGGCCCCTCCATCACGTTCTGAAGCGTCGTCATGTGCGGGAACAGATTGAAGTGCTGGAATACCATGCCGGTCGTGGCGCGGAATTTTGCGAGCGTCCTCACATCGGGAAGCTTCGAACCGTCGCCGAACGCGAAGCGCGTGTCGCCGACGCGGACGCTGCCGCCGTCGGGCACGACCAGGAGATTGATGCAGCGGAGCAGAGTCGATTTGCCCGAGCCTGATGGCCCGATCAACGCCACGACGCCACCCTTGGCGACGTCGAGACTAATGTTCTTCAGGACTTCGTTGCTGCCAAAGCTTTTGCGAAGGCCACGAACCTCGATTTTCGGAATGGTCTTGGACGTGTCGCTCATTCGCTGACCGCCAGTCGCTTCTCGCCGCGGCGGACGATGATGGTGAGCGGGATCAGGATCGCCGCATAGGCGACCGCAACCGCCGTGTAGGTCTCCAGCGGCCGGTAGCTGTCATGCGCTGCAACCTGGCTTTGATAAACCAGATCCGGCACGGCCAGCACCGAGACCAGCGAGGTGTTCTTGAACTGGATGATCGACTGGTTCATCAGCGCCGGGATCATGCGCTTGATCGCCTGCGGCAGCACGATGCGTCGCATGCTCTGGCCCGGTGTCATGCCGAGCGCGGCGCCGGCTTCCGACTGGCCCTTGTCGATCGAGATGATGCCGCCGCGGATGATCTCCGAATAGAACGAGCCGCCATAGAGCGACAGCGCCAGCGCCGACGCGGTGATCGGCGTCATCTCGACGCCGGCTAGGATCGGCAGTGCGTAGTAGAACCAGATCAGCTGCACCAGGATCGGCGTGCAGCGGAACGCCTCGATGAAGGTGAGGGCGGTGAGGCGTACCGCCTTGAAGCGCGACAGGCTGCCGAACGCCCCGAACAGGCCGAAGACGAGGCCAAGCACCACGATCACCACGGTGAAGCCGACGGTGACGCCAAGCCCGTTGAGAAAGAGCCAGCGATAGCTCCAGAGGATGCCGAAGTCCCACTGATACATGCGTGTTTAACTCGTCGTACGCCTAGTCGCTGGCATTGTCGTTCCGGGGCTCGCGTCGCGAGAACCCGGAACCTCGAGATTCCGGGTTCGATGCTTCGCATCGCCCCGGAATGACGGTGGAAAGCTTACAACGAAACGCCCGGCGGAATGTCCGCCTCGGTCACGCCCACCAGCTCCATGTTGGTGATGATGGCGTTGCGGATGAAGCCGAGGCCCTTGTTGAAGTCGATCCAGGTGTTGACGTAGTCGCGCCAGG
The DNA here is from genome assembly GCF_028128895.1 of Bradyrhizobium sp. CCBAU 11434. Lineage (NCBI taxonomy): Bacteria > Pseudomonadati > Pseudomonadota > Alphaproteobacteria > Hyphomicrobiales > Nitrobacteraceae > Bradyrhizobium > Bradyrhizobium sp. CCBAU 11434. The sequence continues at coordinate 530,860 of NZ_LBJX01000103.1, read as the reverse complement.
TCTTGTCGTTCTCGCGCCGGAAGCCGGCATTCGACGTCGTCGCGAAGATCGGCGTCGGCAGCACGAACTGGCCGAGCGAGGGGTTCTTCTTCAGCACGGTCAGCGACAGCATGGTGATGAGGCACTGCGCGTCGACACGGCCGGTCTGCAGCGCGGCGGTGGCATCGTCGGCGGTCTTCAGGCGCGAGATCTGCGCCTTCGGCGTCAGACGGCTGACGACCTGGTCGTGCGAGGAGCCCTGGTCGACCGCGATCTTGATATCGGGCGAGTTCAGCTCGGCCCAGCTCTTCGGCTTGAAGTCCTTCTTGCAGAGGATGCCGAAGGCGTTGTTGAAAACAGGCACCGAGAAGTCGATCACCAGCGCGCGCTTCGGGGTCGGATTGAGGCCGAAGAAGATGTCGATCTTGTTGGACTGCAGATCGAGCACCGAATTGCCCCAGGTGGTCTCGGTGATCTCGAGCTCCGCCTCCATGTCGTCGGCCAGCCCCTTGGCGATGTCGATGTAGAAGCCCTTCCACTGGCCGCTGGAAAGATCCTTCATGTAATAGGGCCCGCCGCCGCCGACCGCACCGATCCGCATCTTCTTGGTGCGGCGGATGCGGGCAAAGGTCGATTCGTTGGGATCAGCCGCCTGGGCCACGGCCGGAGAGGCCAGCGCGCTCGCGGTCGCCGCGCCGATGGCGCCAAGTCCGACAATCGATGCAACATCACGACGTGTAACCATTGGGATCAATCGCTTTTCTGGTTAGGTGGAGTTCCGGCAGCGTTCTTACCAAGGCGGCCTTGGTAGCGGAAGCACAGCCTATCGGCTGGGCAGACCCGGAATTGCCCGGATGCTGGGCAAGATCAAGTGGGCCAATGTGATACCCGCTTGCTTTCCGCTCCCTTTGGCCCCAAATAGGGACCGGGAGATTGGCGGTGGACGAGCCACTCGCCAACCGGGTCAGGTCCGGAAGGAAGCAGCCCTAACGAGGTCCGGATCGGGTCGCTCGTCAGTCTCCTACCTGTTTTTTCGAGCGAATTGCGCTGGCGGGCCTCCCGCTGGCGCGCTCATGTCCGCAAAAGCCAGCCGAGAGACATTCCATTGCGGATTGACCGATGACCGACGCTGGCGCCCCTCCACCTCCTGATCGCGCCGGCCCGGCCGGCAACGCGCCTTATCGGGTGCTGGCGCGGAAATACCGCCCCTCAAGCTTCGACGATCTGATCGGCCAGGAGGCCGTGGTCCGCACCGTCTCCAATGCCTTCGAGACCGGGCGGATTCCGCAGGCCTGGATCCTCACCGGCGTCCGCGGTGTCGGCAAGACCACCACTGCGCGCATCCTTGCCCGTGCACTCAACTACGAGATGCCGGATGGCTCGGTGAAAGGCCCGACCATCCACATGCCGACGCTAGGCGTGCATTGCCAGGCGATCATGGAAAGCCGGCACATGGACGTGCTGGAGATGGACGCCGCCTCGCATACCGGCGTCGACGACGTCCGTCAGATCAATGACAGCGTGCGCTACGCGCCGGCCAGTGCCCGCTACAAAGTCTACATCATCGACGAAGTCCACATGCTGTCGACGGCGGCGTTCAACGCCTTCCTGAAGACGCTGGAGGAGCCGCCGGAACACGCCAAATTCGTGTTCGCGACGACCGAGATCCGCAAGGTCCCGGTCACGGTGCTGTCGCGCTGCCAACGCTTCGACCTGCGCCGTGTCGAGGCCGACGTGCTGATGAAGCACCTCGCCAACATTGCCGCCAAGGAAAATGTCGAGATCGAGCCCGAGGCACTCGGCATCATCGCGCGCGCGGCCGAAGGCTCGGTGCGCGATTCGCTGTCGCTGCTCGACCAGGCGATCGCGCATGCGGCCGGCGCCGTGAAGGCGGACGCGGTCAGGCAGATGCTGGGCCTTGCCGACCGCACCCGCGTCATCGATCTCTTCGAGTCGCTGGCGCGCGGCGATATCGCCGCTGCGTTCAAGGAGTTCCGCGATCAGTACGACGTCGGCGCCGATCCGATCGTCGTGCTCTCCGACCTCGCCGAGTTCGTCAATTTCGTCACTCGCGTGAAAATCATTCCGGCGACCGCCGACAACGTCGCCTATGGCGAGACCGAGCGCGTGCGCGCGAAGGACTTCGCCTCCAAGATCTCGATGCGCGTGCTGTCGCGGATGTGGCAGATGCTGCTCAAGGGCATCACCGAGGTGCAGGGCGCGACGCGTCCGGCTGCTGCTGCCGAGATGGTGCTGGTGCGCATCGCCTATGTCGCCGATTTGCCGACGCCGGACGAAGCGATCCGGATGCTGGAGCAGAACGGCGGCGGCTCGCAGATTGTGAGCGGCAGTGCCGCGCGCAGCAGCGCGCCGGCTGTGCCGACGGCCTCCGCCGCGCCCGCCCTGCCAGCCGCGCCGGTTCGCATGCCGACGTCATCGCCATCAACGTTCGGCGGCGGGGCCCGGCCGCAGATGGCGGCGCCCGCGCCGGATCCGCAAGGCGCAACACCTCAGCTGCGTGTCACCAGCTTCACCCAGCTCGTCGCGCTCGCGGGTCAGAAGCGCGACCTCATGACCAAGAGCGCGCTCGAAGGCGACATGCGCCTCGTTCGTTTCGAGGAAGGCCGACTGGAGGTCGCGCTCGAGCCGAACGCCTCCAAGACCATGATCTCCGAGCTCGCGCGCAAGTTCGAGCTGTGGACCGGTCGGCGCTGGACCATCATTGTTTCCAATGAGCAAGGCCAGGCGACGCTGCGTTCGGTGAGCCAGGCCGCCAAGCAGGAACATGCGCGCAATGCCGAGGCTGACCCGCGCGTGCAGGAGGTGCTGTCGCGCTTCCCCGGTACCAAGGTCGTCGAGGTCCGCAGGCTTGCCCCCGAGGCGCCGGAATCCAATGATAACGCCGACTACGGCTCTGACGATCTGCCCGACGGTTCCGACGCCGACGATCTCTGAGCCAATCTTTGAGGACGAAAACCCATGGCTGATTTTCTCGGCATGATGAAGCAGGCGGCGCAGCTGCAATCCAAGATGCAGGAGATGCAGGAGCAGCTCGGCAATGTGGAGGTCGAGGGCATTTCCGGCGGCGGTCTCGTCGCCGTGCGCATGACCGCCAAGATGGACGTCAAGGCCGTCAAGATCGATCCCTCGCTGATGAAGGCGGAAGAACGCGAGGTTCTGGAAGATCTGCTCGTGACTGCCCTCAGTGATGCTCGCCGCAAGGCGGAGGCCGCGATGCAGGAGAAGATGCAGTCGCTGACCGGCGGGCTCGGCCTGCCGCCGGGGCTGTTCGGCCAGTAACATGGGCGCGGTTGCAGGTCCTGAAATCGAGCGGCTGGTTCAGCTTCTCGCACGGCTGCCGGGTTTGGGTCCGCGCTCCGCGCGGCGCGCGGCGCTGCATCTGATCAAGAAGCGCGAAGCGCTGATGATGCCGCTGTCGTCGGCCTTGCAGGTTGCGCTGGACAAGGTCCAGGTCTGCAAGACCTGCGGCAATATCGACACGCAAAATCCCTGCACGGTCTGCACCGATCCGAAGCGCGATCCCGCCATCATCGTCGTCGTCGCCGATGTCGCCGATCTCTGGGCGCTGGAGCGTGCCAATGCGACGCAAGGGCGCTATCACGTGCTCGGCGCGACGCTGTCACCGCTCGATGGCGTCGGTCCGCAGGATCTCACCATCGACGCGCTGGTGGCGCGCGCGCATGCGGCCGAGGTGCACGAGATCATTCTGGCGCTGAACGCAACTGTCGACGGCCAGACCACCGCGCACTACATCACCGACCTGCTTCAGGACGCCAACGTCAAGGTCACCCGGCTGGCCCATGGGGTGCCCGTCGGCGGCGAGCTTGATTATCTCGATGAGGGCACGCTATCGGCCGCGATGCGGCAGCGGACCCTGTTCTAGCCACAGACCTACGGAACGGACGACATGACGAAACGATTCGCCACACGATCGGCTTTGGCCGCGACGATGCTGCTGCTCGTGACACCGGCCATCGGCGCCGCGCAGGAGGACGATGGTGCGCCGCCGCCCTCGAAGCCCGGCAAGCCGATCAGTGCCGGCGAGGTGCTGTCGGGCGAGCTCAACGCCATGAAGATTCGCGACGTCAAGAACGCCGGCAAGCGTGTTGCGATGTACCAGATCACCTCAGAGCCGCGCCGCCTGCCGGCGCCGAACGGGCTGTGCGATCTGGAGACCGGACCTGAGACGTTCCAGCTCGTCACCTCCAGCGACGCGCAGGCCTCGCAGCTGAAATCCTTCGTCGGCAAGGAGATCTCGGTGAAGGTGGATGAGGTCGCCTGCGCCAGCGATCCCGGCCAGATGAGTGAAGCCGTGGTGACGAAGTGGAGTTTGGTGAAGAAGTAAGGGCGGCGAGACGCTTTCGCCACGTTTTCGGTGTCATCGCCCGCGAGGGCGGGCGATCCAGTACGCCGCGGCTTCTCGGTCAATCACAACTGTCTCGGAGTACTGGATGCCCCGCCTTCGCGGGGCATGACAATGAGTGGTGATTATACCCTCACCGGCCCCAGCGCATCGAAATGTCCGCGCCTCTGTAGCCAGACCAGCAGCACCAGGCTCGGGATAGCCACCAGCACGCAGATCACGAAGAACAGCGGCCAGCCGGTTGCGGCAGCCACGAAGCCGGCGCCTGACGAGAGATAGGTTCGCCCCACCGCCGCGAGCGCGGTGAGCAGCGCATATTGCGTCGCCGTGTGCAGCGGGTTCTGGCAGAGCGCGGAGAGATAGGCGACGAAGATCACGGTGCCGATGGCGCTGGTGAAATTCTCGGCGCAGATGGCGAGCGCCAGCGCCCATTGACTGGTGCCGACCACAGCGAGCCAGGAGAAGGTGAGGTTGGCCAGCGCCTGCACCACGCCGCCGATGCAGAGCGAAGTTGCCAGCGAATAGCGTCGCGCAACGAAACCGCCGGCAAAGCCGCCGATCAGCGTCGCGGCGAGGCCGACGCCTTTCACGATCGCCGCATAGTCGTTGCGGGTGAAGCCGAGGTCGATCACGAACGGCGCCGTCATGGTGCCGGAGAATGCGTCGGTGAACTTGAACAGCACCACGAAGGCGAGCGCTGCGATCGCATCCTTGCGCGACAGGAACTCCGAGAAGGCACCGATCGCCGCATGCAGCACGCGCGTGAACGCGGTCTCTTCGTGCGTCGCGGCTTCGGCCCTTTCCGATTGCTCGGGCTCGGTGGCAACGAGCGCCGTGATCGTCCCGATCAGCACCATCGACGCCATCACTACATAGCCCCACATCCAGGCCGCGCTGCGGGTGATACCGGTGCTCTCGAAACCGGAGACGATGAACAGCGCCCCCGCGGTCGAGACCAGCATGCCGATGCGATAGGCCGCGACATAGGCCGCCATGCCGGCGGCCTGCTCGCTCTCGGGCAGGCTCTCGACGCGAAAGGCGTCGACCACGATGTCCTGCGTCGACGACGTCGTCGCCACCAGCAGCGCGCCGAGCGCGACGTAGAACGGCGAGCGTGCCGGATCGGTCATCGCCAGCAGCAGGATCGCGACGATCAGCAGTATCTGCGAAAACAGCAGCCAGCCGCGGCGCCGGCCGAAGGCTCGGGTGAACAGCGGCACATGCAACGCATCCACCAGCGGCGCCCACAGGAACTTCAGCGTATAGGGCGTGCCGACCAGCGCGAACAGCCCGATGGTCTTGAGGTCGACGCCGGCTTCGCGCATCCACACCAGCAGCGTCGAGCCCGATAGCGCCAGCGGTAGCCCTGAGGAGAAACCGAGGAACAGCACAATCAGCACCCGCGGTTGCAGATAAACAGCCAGGCTGTCGCGCCATGAGGTCGCGGGAGCATCGGTGCCGGCGGAGGAGGTCGCGTCGGGTGCGGTCATGTGGAGGTGTTAGCAGATTCTGGGCGAAAAAACTCCCACGGCAGTAGTGAGGCGGAAGTCCTCAACGCACCCTCAGTGTCATCGTCCGCGAAGGCGGACGATCCAGTAATCACCAGCGTTTCGGTTCAATCGCCACCGTCGCGGCGTACTCGATACCCGGCCTTCGCGCGGTATGACGCCATCATGGTGGCCCGGCTATAGCGGGATAAAGATCATCCCAATTCGGGTTGTCTTTCTCGATCAATCGGACCTTCCAGGCCCGATTCCATTTCTTGAGCCGCTTCTCTCGTTTGATCGCGTTCTCTGGATCGTCGAACTGCTCGAAATAGACGAGCCTTGCTACGTCGTACTTTTCCGTGAAGCTCTCGATGAGTTTTGACTTGTGCTCAGCCACGCGGCGGATGAGATCATTCGTTACGCCAATGTAGAGCGTGCCGCCGATCTTGCTGGCGAGAATGTAGACGTAGTAGGAGCGTGCGCCCATCTGCCGTCTCTCCTGTCTTCGTCCGCGAAGGCGGACGATCCAGTACCCACCAGCGTCTCGGTTCAATCGCAACCGACGCGGCGTACTGGATGCCCCGCCTTCGCGGGGCATGACAGTGTGCCGTAAATCTACTCCCCCGCCTGGAGCTTCCTCGGGAACAGCTCCGGCGTCCCTGTAGCCACCAGCCGCGGGCCTTCGGGCGCGTCCGTCTTGCTGAAATCCAGCTCCTCGATCCTTCCGGCCCGCTTCTCGATCTTGTCGGCGGAGATCAGGATCTGGCGGACGTCTTCGTTGGCATCGGCAAAGTGCTTCTGCAATTTAAGCACGCGGTCGCGCAGGCGGCCCAGATCGTCGCCGAGCTTGATCACCTCGGTCTGGATCTGGTCGGCGGCATCGCGCATGCGCGCGTCCTTCATGATCTGCTGCATGACCTGGATCGCAAGCATCAAGAGCGACGGCGACACCAGCACCACGCGGGCGCGATAGGCCTTCTGGATCACGTCGTCGAAACCGTCGTGGATCTCGGCGTAGACCGATTCCGACGGCACGAACATCAGCGCCATCTCCTGGGTCTCGCCGGTGACGAGGTATTTTTCCGCGATGTCGCTGACATGCTTCATCACGTCGCCGCGCAGCCGCTGCGTGGCGAGGCGCTTCTCCTCGTCCGTGCGGGCATCGTGCAGCGCGGTCATCGCCTCCAGCGGGAATTTCGCGTCGATGCAGAGCGGGCGCTGGTCGGGCAGGAACACCACGCAGTCGGGCCGTTTTCCGGTCGAGAGCGTGAACTGGAATTCGTAAGCACCCTTCGGCAGGCCGTCCTGGACGATCGCCTCCATCCGCGCCTGGCCAAACGCGCCGCGCGACTGCTTGTTGGCGAGCACGTCGCGCAGGGTGGTCACTTGCGTGGTGAGGTCGGTGAGGTTCTTGTGCGCGTTGTCGATGATACCGAGCCGCTCGTGCAGCGCGCGCAGGCTCTCCATGGTGTTGCGGGAGGAGTGTTCCATGGACTGGCCGACCCGATGGGTCACCGAATCCAGCCGTTCGTTGACCGCGCGCGCCATCTCGGCCTGGCGGCCGGCCAGCGCCTGGGTCATGGCGTCGGCGCGGCCGGCGGCCTCGCTCTGGGCGTGCAGGACCTGGCTGAGGCGCTCCTCGAGCTCGTCGGCCCGGATCGCGTGCGCCATCGCCAGTTCCGCCCCGCGCCGCCCGGAGCGCGCGATCACGACCGCAATGACGATCAGTAGGATGAGAACCAGCGCGCCGAAGCCGATCAGCGCATCGATTCCGCGCACCGGCCAGTCGCCCAGCATGAAAATGATCTCGTTCATGCTGCCCTTCTATCCGATTCGCCAGGGTGCACGAACGAATAGCGAACATTTATAGTTAATCCATCCCTAATTTTTATGGTTAACGAAACCCGAAGTTTTATGGTTAGCGGACCGTTAACGCGTTCCCGGCCGCATTGACCGCTTGTCGCGCGCAGCTTAAATCGCCCGCCATGGCCCTCAGAGAAATCATCATCCTGCCCGACAAGCAGCTGCGCCTCGTCTCCAAGCCGATCGAGAAGGTCACGCCGGAGATCCGCAGGCTAGCCGACGACATGTTCGAAACCATGTACGACGCGCCCGGCATTGGCCTCGCCGCGATCCAGATCGCGCAGCCGCTGCGGCTGATCACCATGGACCTCGCCAAGCCCAACCAGGACGGCGAGACCAAGCCGGAGCCGCGCGTCTTCATCAATCCGGAGATCCTCGCCTCCTCCGAGGAGCTGTCCACTTACGAGGAAGGCTGCCTGTCGATCCCCGAATATTACGAGGAGGTCGAACGCCCGGCGAAGGTGCGCGTGCGCTTCATCGATCTCGACGGCAAGGTGCATGAAGAGGACGCCGAAGGCCTCTACGCCACCTGCATCCAGCACGAGATCGACCATCTCAACGGCGTGCTGTTCGTCGACTATCTGTCGAAGCTCAAGCGCGACCGCGTCATCAAGAAGTTCGAGAAAGCCGCCAAGCGCGCGGAGTAAGGTCCGATGCCCCTCCGCCTGATCTTCATGGGCACGCCCGATTTCTCCGTGCCGACGCTGCTTGAGCTCGTCGCGCATGGCCACGAGATCGTGGCCGTCTACACCCGCGCGCCGAAGCCGGGCGGGCGGCGCGGGCTGCAATTGCAGCCGACGCCCGTGGAAGAGGCTGCGCGAAAGCTCGGCGTGCCGGTGCTGACGCCGAAGACGCTGAAGACGCCGGAGGCGCTGGAGGAGTTTCGCGCGTTCGATGCCGATGCCGCCGTCGTCGTCGCCTATGGGATGATCCTGCCGCAGGCGATCCTCGATGCGCCAAAGCTCGGCTGTTACAACCTTCACGCCTCTCTGCTGCCGCGCTGGCGCGGTGCAGCGCCGATCAACCGCGCGATCATGGCAGGCGATGCCGAGAGCGGCGTCATGGTGATGAAGATGGATGTCGGCCTCGATACCGGCGACGTCGCCATGGCCGAGCGTCTGCCGATATCAGACAACATGACCGCGGTCGATCTGCATGATCGCCTCTCCCGCCTCGGCGCCGATCTGATGGTGCGCGCGATGGCGGCGCTCGACCGCGGCGGGCTCCAGCTCAAGAAGCAGAGCGAGGAAGGCGTCACCTACGCCGCCAAGATCGACAAGGCCGAGGCGCGGATCGACTGGAGCAAGCCCGCACACGCGGTGTTACGCCACATCCACGGCCTGTCGCCGTTTCCCGGTGCCTGGGCCGAGCTTGCCGACGTCAGCGAGAACGCGCGCGTGAAAATCCTGCGTTGCGAGCTTGCCAAAGGCTCCGGCGCGCCGGGTGCGGTGCTCGACGATCAACTCACCATTGCCTGTGGCGAGGGCGCAATTCGCATCCTCGAGCTGCAGCGCGAAGGCAAGGCGCGGATGCCAGCGGCGGACTTCTTGCGCGGCGTGAAGGTCGAGCCGCCGATGCGGCTCGCCTGATGCCCCGCTACAAGCTCACCATCGAATATGACGGCGCGCCGTTCTTTGGGTGGCAGATCCAGGATACGCTGCCCTCGGTGCAGGGCGCGCTGGAAGCGGCGGTGAAGGCGATGACCGGCGCCGATTTGCGCGTGCATGGGGCCGGCCGCACCGATGCCGGTGTGCACGCGCGCGGCCAGGTCGCGCATGTCGATGTCGAGAAACAGTTTCCGCCGGGCCGTTTTCGCGACGGGTTGAATGCGCATCTGCGCCCGCATCCGATCGCGGTGCTCGAGGCCGAGATCGTGGCTGATACGTTCGAGGCACGCTTCTCGGCCATCAAGCGCCACTATCGCTACCGCGTCATCAACACCCGCGCCAATCTCGCGCTCGATGTCGGCCATGCCTGGCGCGTGCCGCGCCGGCTCGACGCCGACGCCATGCATGCGGCAGCCCAGCGCCTGCTCGGCAAGCACGATTTCACGACGTTTCGCGATACCGAGTGCCAGGCCAAATCGCCGGAGAAAACGCTCGACCAGCTCGACGTCACGCGCGACGGCCGTGAGATCATCATCGTCACCTCGGCGCGCTCGTTCCTGCACAGCCAGGTGCGTTCGATGGTCGGTTCGCTGGTCTGGGTCGGCGAAGGCCGCTGGACCGCCGACGATCTTTCCGCAGCGCTAGAGGCCCGCAATCGTGCCGCCTGCGGCATCGTCGCGCCGCCGGAGGGGCTGTATCTGATGAAGGTGGATTATTAGGCTAGGCGAAATACCGCGTCAGAATCCCGCGATACACCTTCGTCAGCTTCTCCAGATCCACCACCGGCACGCGCTCGTTGACCTGGTGCATGGTCTGCCCGACCAGGCCGAATTCGATCACTGGGCAATAGCTCGAGATGAAGCGCGCGTCCGAGGTGCCGCCTGAGGTCGACAGCTCCGGCTTGCGGCCCGTCACCTCTTCGATTGCCGAGACGGCGAGATCGGTGAACGGGCCCGGCTTGGTCACGAACACATTCGAGTTCGACGGCTCCCAGACGATGCGGGCCTTGATGCGGTTGCCGCAGGCCTTTGTCAGCCGCGTCTCGACCAGCTCGCGCAAGGATGCCTGCGTGTGGTTGTCGTTGTAGCGGATGTTGAACTTGGCGCGGGCCTCGCCGGGGATGACGTTGAAGGCCTTGTTGCCGACGTCGACCGAGACGAATTCGAGATTGGAGGCCTGGAACTGCGCGCTGCCATGATCGAGCGGCTCGTCGCTGATGGCGACGATCAGCCGCGAAATATCGGGCACCGGATTGGAGGCGCGATGCGGATAGGCGACGTGGCCCTGCACGCCGTCGACGACGAGCGTGCCGGATTGCGAGCCGCGGCGGCCGACCTTGATGGTATCGCCGAGCGTCTCGACATTGGAGGGCTCGCCGAGCACGCAATGATCGAACTTCTCCCCGCGCTCCGCCGCCCATTTGAGCAGCTTGATGGTGCCGTTGATGGAGACGTCTTCCTCGTCGCCGGTGATCAGGAACGAGATCGAACCTTTTCCGTCGGAGCGCGCCTTGCCGCTGTTGGCGGCGAGATGCTCCAGCACCGCTGCGACCGAGCAGGCGATGCCGCCCTTCATGTCGACCGCGCCGCGACCGTGCAGGAAACCGTCCTTCACCTCGCCGGAGAACGCGCCGACGCTCCAGGCGCTCTCGTCGCCGGGCGGCACCACGTCGGTGTGGCCGGCGAAGGTAATGTGCGGGCCTTCAGTGCCGATCCGCGCATAGAGATTGTCGACGTCGGCGGTGCCGTCCTCGCTGAACGTCACGCGGTGGCAGGTGAAGCCGGCTGCGTTCAGTGCCTTCTCAAGCACGCCAAGCGCGCCGGCGTCTTCAGGGGTTACCGAGGGGCAGCGGATGAGGTCGCGGGCAATGGAGAGAGCATCGGTCATGGGCCCCGCTTAACATGCATGCCGCCGGGTGGGCTAGCGCTGGGAGGCACGAATTCGAGCTCGCGGCTCTGGTCCCAGCTTTTCGCAGGGGAGGCGGAATCGTCAGCGGCCTCAGCCTCCGGGTCCGGACCGAACCTGTTGGGCCCGATGGTGCCGCGCAGAAAGCCGGTCTCGACAAAGACGCAGAGCGTGAGGAGGGCGCTCGCCAGTGCGAGCGGCAGCACCCAGTAGCTGTCCGGAAGTCGCTCCTCGAACTGCTTGTAGAGGCCCGGCAGCACGAAATACGCGAGCAGCCACCACGCGCTCTTGTCGCGGTCGTGCAGGCGCTTCACCACGATCGCGAGATAGATCCAGAGCAACAGTCCGGTCGCGACCAGCTTGAGCAGCAGCAGCGGCAGATGGTCCAGCAGCGACCATCGATAGGCTGTGGGATCGACGATCTTGAAAATGTCGTCGGCATCCAGGCTGAACGATGCAATCTTGCCGCTGAAGGCGACCATGATGCCCGCGCAGAGGAAGAGCAGCAGGATCATGCCGCAAAAGACAAAGATCAGGCTGCACCAGAACCCGGCGCGGCCAGTGCGGCCGTCGAAGCGGAAGAGGTACCAGGTCCAGTCCATGCGAGAGGCTCCGGGCGGGAGGAGCCGCCCGGAAATTGGTCGCGATGGAGGGGGAGGGGGTTCGATCGCTCCTCGGCGTTGTCCCGGCCTTCGCCGGGACGAAGATGGAGAGGCAGTGTGCGCCGATCAATCCCGCAGCAGCTCGTTGATGCTGGTCTTCGAGCGCGTACGCTCGTCGACGCGCTTGACGATCACGGCGCAGGCGGTGCTCGGGCCGATCTGGCCGTTCTTCATCGGCTTGCCGGGCAGCGCGCCGGGCACCACGACGGAATACTCAGGCACCTCGCCCATGAAGATCTCGCCGGTCTCCCGATCGACGATCTTGGTCGAGGCGCCCAGGAACACGCCCATCGACAGCACCGCGCCCTTGCGCACGATCACGCCCTCGGCGACCTCGCTGCGCGCGCCGATGAAGCAATCGTCCTCGATGATCACAGGCTCGGCCTGCAGCGGCTCGAGCACGCCGCCGATGCCGGCGCCGCCGGAGATGTGCACGCGCTTGCCGATCTGCGCGCAGGAGCCGACGGTGGCCCAGGTGTCGACCATGGTGCTCTCATCGACGTAAGCACCGAGATTGACGAAGGAGGGCATCAGTACGACGTTCTTGGCGATGAAGGCCGAGCGGCGCACCACGGCGCCCGGCACCGCGCGAAAACCGGCATCGCGAAAACGGTTCGGGCCCCAGCCTTCGAACTTCGAGGGCACTTTGTCCCACCAGTTGGCCTGGCCCGGGCCGCCGGGAATGACGTCCATGTCGTTGAGGCGGAAGGAGAGCAGCACGGCCTTCTTCAGCCACTGGTTGACCTTCCACTTGCCGTCGGCCCCGCGTTCGGCAACGCGCGCCTCGCCCTTGTCCAAGGTCTCCAGTGCCTGGTTCACGGCCTCGCGGACTTCACCCTTGGTCGAGGTCGAGATGCCGTCGCGCGCCTCGAAAGCGCTGTTGATGGTGGATTCAAGGGCGGACAGGGACATCGGGATTTCCTCAGAGGCAGACGGGGATTTTGATGGATTGGGAGGCTTTTTCGGGATTTGGAGAGGTGGAGTCAAGCTTGGTTCGCTGTCATCACCCGCGAAAGCGGGTGATCCAGTACGCCGGGCAGTCGTGATAAATCGGGATGGCGGTGATTACTGGATACCCCGCCTTCGCGGGGTATGACGGCTACTTGGTATGGGACAGCTTGCCCAAAAACCCCGCCAGGTCATCCGTGACGTGATCGACATGATCCGCATCGCGGCCCTCCAGTTCCCAATCCTCGCGCACCACGTCCTTGGTGCCGTCAGGCACCACCAGCACCGTGGTCATGCCGAGCTGATGCGGGACGGTGAGGTTGCGGGCGAGGTCCTCGAACATGGCCGATTTGGTCGGATCGACCGCGTGCAGATCGAGGAATTTCCGATAGGTCTGGGCTGCCGGTTTCGGCTCGAACTCGGCGGCGATGATGTCGAACACGCCGTCGAAATGCGTGGCAAGGCCGAGCCGCGCCAGCACCGCATCGACATGGTCGACCGACCCGTTGGTCAGGATCAGTTTCCGTCCCGGCAGCTTTGCGATCGCCGCGCCCAGCTGTGGGTTCGGCTCCAGCGGCGAATGGTCGATCTTGTGCACGTAAGCCAGATAATCGTCGGCGCGCACGCCATGCAGGGTCATCATGCCGCGCATGGTGGTGCCGAAGCGTCGGTAATAATCCTTCTGGATATTGCGCGCTTCCTCCGGGCCGACATTCAGCCAGTTGCAGACGAACTCGCCGATCCGCGCGTCGACCTGCTGCCACAGATTGACGTGATGCGGGTAGAGCGTGTTGTCGAGGTCGAACACCCAGGTGTCGACATGGCTGAAGTCGCGGGGTTGGGTCATTTCAACTCTCTATCCGGTAAGTGCAGGCGCTGCTCCACTCTCCGCCGTCGCCGGGTCGACACCGGTGTTTGTGGTCGCCACCATCACGGCACCGCAAACCGCAGCGTCCTGCCGCCACTGCTCATGTCCACCACGCCAAACCCCGTCGCCGCAAACCCGCGCGCGCCGCAATCGGTCTGCTCGTTGGTTTCGAACTTGGTCTCGCGGGTGCAGAGCTGCTTGTCGCCGCCCCAGTTCAGTGGCTTGTCCTTCAGCTTGATAGCACGGTTGTCGCTATCCACGGCTTCCGCGAAGCTGAAGATCTGCTTGGGCTGGCCGGTCACGTCAGGGTGCAGGCAGGTCTTGGGATCGATGCGATACCAGCCGCGGCTGGTGACGGACTTGCCGTCGTCGGTCGCGATTGCAGCCATCACCTTGTGCGGGGTGTCGTTGCACCAGGTGAGGCCGCTGGTGGACGGCGTCTGCGCCGCATCGACCATGGTCTTGAAGAAGTTTGGCGAGGAGACCAATTCGGACGACAGCCCGCGGCTCTTCAGAAAGGCGGCGAGGGCGGCTTGCGTCTTCGGCCCGTCGACGCCGTCGATGGCACCGATGTCGTAGCCTGCGATCACCAGGAGGCGCTGGATGCCGGCAAGCCGCGCCTGCTCGTCGTCATATTCGGAATCCTCAGCGAGATAGGCGACGAGATTGCCGTCGTCGGCCTGCGTTGGCGTCACTTGCGTGAACGCCGCCTGCGTCTGGCCGCTGCGGCATTGCCGCGCAGCGGCGATGACGAAATTGTCCTGCGCCACGCACAGCATGTCATTGCCGTTCTGCGGGATCGGCGAGGCGCCGTAAACGCCGAGCGCGCGGGCGTTGAGCAGGATGCGGTCGGCAGTGAGCGTGCCCTGCACCACCACACGGCAGGTGGCGGGATCGATCCTGAACCAGCCGCGCGTCGCCGTCGCCGCCTTGTCGTCGATGCCGATCGCGGCCTCGACGACATAGGACATGCGGTTGCAGATCTTCAGATCGGCGAAAGCAGGCGCGGAGGAGAAGAACAACGAGACGGCGGCGGCCGGCAATGTCATCAGGAAGCGGGTGAAGGGGGAGCGGTGGCGCAGCGTCAGTCCCGTCATTCCGGGGCGATGCGAAGCATCGAACCCGGAATCTCGAGATTCCGGGTTCGCCCTTCGGGCGCCCCGGAATGACTGCTCCAGTTCTTTCCTCACTTGTGGATCAGCGTTCCCGTGCCCTGGTTGGTAAAGAGTTCGAGCAGCACGGCATGCTGCATCTTGCCGTCGATGATGACGACGCCCTCGACGCCTTGCTCGAGCGCGTAGATGCAGGTCTCGACCTTCGGGATCATGCCGCCGGAAATGGTGCCGTCGGCGATCAGTTTTCGCGCGTCCTTCACCGAGAGCTGCGGAATCAGCTTCTTCGACTTGTCGAGCACGCCGGGCACGTCGGTGAGCAGCAGCAGGCGTTTTGCTTTTAGCGCGCCGGCGACAGCGCCCGCAAAGGTGTCGGCGTTGACGTTCAGTGTCTGGCCTTCCTTGGAGGTCGCCAGCGGCGCCAGCACCGGGATCAGCTCGTAACCGATCAGCTGATTGAGCAGAGTCAGGTCGACCTTTTCAGGGTCGCCGACGAAGCCGAGATCGATCGCCTTCTCGATGTTCGAGCCCGGATCGATGATGGTGCGCGTCGTCTTCGACGCCTTCACCATGTTGCCGTCCTTGCCTGAGAGGCCCACGGCCTTGCCGCCGGCTTCGTTGATGTAGCCGACGATCTGCTTGTTGACGGAGCCCGCGAGCACCATCTCGACGATCTCGATGGTGGCAGCGTCAGTGATGCGCAGGCCGGCTGCGAATTCCGAGACGATGCCGAGGCGCTTGAGCATGGTCGCGATCTGCGGCCCGCCGCCATGCACCACGACAGGATTGATCGCGGTCTGTTCGAGCAGCACGATGTCGCGGGCAAAATTCTTCGCGGTCTCCTCGTCGCCCATGGCGTGGCCGCCATATTTGATGACGATGGTTTCCTCGTCGTACTGCTGCATATGCGGCAGCGCTTCGGACAGGATGCGGGCCTGGTCGAGCGGGGAGATTTCGGTCATGAGGCGGATCTCGCTGGCGGGACTAACGCGGCCTGCGTTCTATCTGATTGGCGAGCGAGGCGCAAAGTGGCGTTCTTCCCCTCTCCCACAAGGGGAGAAGGAAGAAGAGGTCACTCTTTTCCCGCCATCACGGCCGCCAGCGTCACCGCCAGCCAGCTCAAAATCATTGTCGTTCCACCCGTCGGTGCGGCCATCGGAAACAGTGAATGGCCGGCATATTGCCGCAAGGTGAGGTCGCCCGCGAACAACACCGCGCCGATCACGAAACCGAATGCTGCGATCAGGCCAATTCCGCCGTGCAGAAGGCCGCGCGCGAGCAAGGCGACCGCCGCCAATATGGCAGTTGCATGAAACAGCAGCATGGCGCTGGCAGAGGCAAGCCGGCTGGCGTCGCTGCCGTGGGCAGCGGCCGCGGCCAGCGCGACGCCAGCGGCGCCCATCAGGCCGGCAAGGGCAATCAGCAGGCGGGGCATCACTTGGTCCGCTCTTCCAGCAGTTTCGCCATGGCAGCACGCAATTCAGCCATGCCCGAGGAGTTGCGCGACGAGGTCGCGATCACGTTCGGGAACGCGGCCGGATGCTTGGCAAGTGCGGCTTCCGTCTCGGCGATGCGCGATTGCAGCTCAGAGGCCTTCACCTGGTCGGCCTTGGTCAGCACGACCTGGTAGCTGACGGCGGAGCGGTCGAGCGTCTTGAGCACTTCGAGATCGACATCCTTCAAGCCGTGCCGCGCGTCGATCAGCACATAGACGCGCGCGAGCGAGGCCCGCCCCAGCAGGAACGTGTGGATCAGCTCGGTCCAGGAGGCGACCTGGCTCTTCGGCGCCTTGGCGTAGCCATAGCCGGGCATATCGACGAGCCGCAGGTCGCTCTTCCCCGGGACCTCGAAGAAGATCAGCTCCTGGGTGCGGCCCGGCGTATGCGAGGTGCGCGCCAGCGCGTTGCGCCCCGTGAGCGCGTTGATCAGGCTCGACTTGCCGACATTGGAGCGCCCGGCAAAGGCGATCTCCAGCCCCGCCATCGGCGGCAGCGTCTGAATCGAGGGCGACGCCCAGATGAACTGCCAGTCGCGCGCGAACAGCTTTCGCCCGGCCTCGATCAGCTTCGCATCTTTGTCGTCGGTCATGCGAAGCTCTTTTGTTGCGCCGTCATTCCGGGATGGTCGGAAGGACCAGACCACAGGTGCGCAATTGCGCACCGGGGAATCTCGAGATTCCGGGTTCGATGCCTCGCATCGCCCCGGAATGACAGAGGGGGAAGGCTACGTCGCCTCAGTCGTCACTTTTTTTTTGAACACGTTTCTGATGTTATCGAACAACTCCACCTTCACGCCGTTGCGGCGCATGATAAAGCTCTGCTGGAGCACCGAAAGCGTGTTGTTCCAGGCCCAGTAGATCACGAGACCCGCCGGGAAGCCCGCCAGCATGAAGGTGAAGATCAGCGGCATCCAGTTGAAGATGATCTGCTGCGTCGGATCCGGCGGCGTCGGGTTCAGCTTCATCTGGAACCACATCGTGATGCCCATGATGAGCGGCCAGATGCCGAGATGCAGATAGTGTCCGAACAGGGGAAGGGTGGTCGGATCGAACGGGATCAGGCCGAACAGCGTGAAGATATTGGTCGGATCCGGCGACGAGAGATCCTTGATCCAGCCGAAGAACGGCGCGTGCCGCATTTCGATGGTGACGAACAGCACCTTGTACAGCGAGAAGAACACCGGGATCTGGATCACCACGGGAAGACAGCCGGCGACCGGATTGATCTTCTCCTTGCGGTAGATCTCCATCATCTCCTGCTGCTGCTTCACCTTGTCGTCGGGATAGCGCTCCTTGAGCGCCTGAAGCTGCGGCTGGATCGACTTCATCTTCGCCATCGAGGCGTAGGACTTGTTCGCCAGCGGGAAGAACAACAGCTTCACGATCACGGTCACGAGCAGGATCGAGATGCCGAAATTGCCGAAGAAGCGGTAGAAGAAGTCGAGGCCGAGGAACATCGGCTTGGTGATGAAGTAGAACCAGCCCCAGTCGATCAACAGGTCGAAATGGTTGAGGCCGAGTGCCTTGTTGTAGCCGCCGAGCCCGGCGAACGGGAACACGCCGACCACGCCGGCTTCCTTGGCGCCGGCGAACAGCCGCGCATTCGCGGTCGCAGTGCCGCCGATCGCGACGGTGACGGGGTCGAGCAGATAGTCGGTCTGGTAGGTGTGGACGTTGCCGTTGAGGTTCGAGGAGAACCGCGCCTGTAGCTGCGCACTGGTGTCGGGCAGCAGCGCCGAAGCCCAGTATTTGTCGGTCATGCCGAGCCAGCCATTGGTGGCCTTGAAGCTCACCGACTTGGCTTCGTCGATCTTCTTGTAGGCATATTCCTGCAAGCCATCGAGATAGCCGATCAGACCTTCATGCAGGATGTAATAGCCGGAGACCTGCGGCGTGCCGTGGCGCGAGATCAGCGCGAACGGATAGAGCGTGACAGGCGCGTTGCCGACATTGCTCACGTCGTCCTTGATGGTGAAGAGATAGTGGTCGTCGACCGAGATGGTGCGGCGGAAGGTGAGACCTTCGCCATTGTCCCATTTCAGCACCACGGGCGTGGCCGGCGTCAGGCTGCCGCTGCCGTCCTGCTGCCAGACGGTCTGGGCATCAGGCATCTTCGACGTCACGCCCGTCGCCGCCACCCAGCCGAACTCGGCGTAATAGGGCTCTGCGGTGCCGGAAGGTGAATAGAGGATGATCGGCGGCGATTTCGGGTCGACGGTCTCGCGGAATTGCAGCAGCGCGAGGTCGTCGATGCGGCCGCCCTTCAGCGAGATGCTGCCGGCGAGGCGCGGGGTGTCGATCTTGACGCGCGGCGAGGCCGCAATGGCGGCGTCGCGGCTGACGGTCGGCTGGGCCTGTTGGTTCGCGCCCGGCGCGGTGGTCGGCGTCGTGCTGCCCGCCTGCGGCGTGGCGCCCGGCGTCGCGGAGGCCGTCGGCTGCGGATTGGCCTTCTGCAGCTCGGTCTGCGCCTGCTGCTGGGCGCGCTGCTTCTCCATCGCCGGCACGTTGTAGAAGTACTGCCAGGCGATCAGCACCAGGCCGGACAGAATGACGGCGAGGATGGTATTGCGATTGTCAGTCATCACTATGGTCTCGTCATCAATCCGGTTTGCGGCTGGCGGCGGGGCTGGGCTTGGCCCCGCGTCCCCTGTGAGATTCCTTGGCCGTATGCCGCGCGGGCTTCGTGAACGCTATGCGCAGATCGTCGAGCATGGTGGTGAAGTCGCGCGAGAGCGCGTCCCTGCGGCCGACCAGCACGTAATCATGATGGGGTTGCATCGATACCGGATCGAGCCGCTTCACCAATTCGCGAAGCCGGCGCCGGATGCGATTGCGTTCGGGGGCGTTGCCGTTCTTTTTGGTAACGGTGAAGCCGATCCGGACAGGACCGAGGTCGTCGCGACCAAGACTTCGGCGGTCAAGGCTTTGCAGGACGAACGCGGGACTGTTCACCCGCGCGCCATTGGCAACGGCGAGGAAATCCGCTCGCTGCCTCAGCCGATCCATAATGAAATCCCGGAAAAGGGGGTCCGGCTCAGGCGCTCAGACGCTTGCGGCCGCGGGCGCGGCGGGCGGCAAGAACCTTGCGGCCGCCGGCAGTGGCGAGACGAGCACGGAAACCGTGACGGCGCTTGCGCACCAGTTTGCTGGGTTGATAAGTCCGCTTCACGGGTTTTTCTCCGCTGACCGGGCAATTTGCCTGTAGAATTGATGATAAAGTCCGGAAGATGCGGCTCAAAACGGGCCGTTTCCGGCCCCAGAAGAGCCGCTCCCGGTGTCGCACCGGGTCATCGCGGACAATTTGCGCGGCTTATAAGGTAGCGTCTTGTTTTCGTCAACGCCGCAGGACCGCACAGTTCCGGTGAATATCGCTGTTTCCTTGGGGTTTTTAACCCTTGAGGTGGCGGATGGCGATATCAGCGCCTACATCCCACCTCGGCAGATTAGCGATCTGTAATTTGACCGCCCCCAGGCGCGGTCGCATCTTCCAACAGCGAAGCTCTCTCAGAAGGCCAGCAGGGGCGAATTTCGTGGCAGCGACGGACCTTCAGCAGCCGACACAAGGCCTGGATCAAAATCTTGATCCGGATATGGATCGGCCAGAGGACCAGCCGGATTCTCCGGCGACGCGGTCCCGTGGCCCGGGAGGGCTCGGCCTGTCAGGCAAGCTGCTGCTGCTGACCGTCCCGCTGGTGATGATCGCGGCCGTGCTGCTTTATGTGCCCGCGATCGCCAACTTCTGGGTCAATCGCCTCAACGATCGCGTCGCCGCCGCCAATACCGCGGCGCTGGTGCTCGACGCGGCGCCGCTCGGCATGGTGCCGGATTCGCTGTCGCGGGAAATCCTCAAAAGCATCAATGCGCGCGCCGTCGCGATCAAGATGGGCCAGCAGCGCCGGCTGCTTGCCAGCGACAATCTGCCCTCGGCGATCGAGCATGACGTCGATTTGCGCGACATGACCGTGTGGGAGGCGATCACCGGTTCGTTCCAGATGATGTTGGAGACCGGCAACCAGCCGATCCGCATCGTCGGTCCCGGTGTCGGCAACGCCCAGTTCGTCGAGATCGTCACCGACGAGCAGCCGCTGCGGCAGTCGATGTACCGCTTCTCCCGCAACGTCGTGGTGGTCGCGCTGATCATCGGCGTGTTGACCGCGGGCCTCGTCTATCTCGCCCTGCATTATCTCTTCGTGCGGCCGATGCGGCGGCTGACCGCGAGCCTGGTCGGTTTCCACGAGAATCCGGAAAGCTCGGCGCGGATCATCGTGCCGAGCCAGCGCAGCGACGAGATCGGCGTCGCCGAGCGCGAATTGTCCGACATGCAGCGCGACCTGATGTCGATGCTGCATCAGAAGAGCCGGCTCGCCGCGCTCGGCCTTGCCGTCTCCAAGATCAACCATGATCTGCGCAATCTCTTGGCCTCGGCACAGCTGCTGTCGGATCAGCTCGCCAGCGTGCCAGATCCCAGGGTGCAGCGCTTCGCGCCGAAGCTGGTGCGTTCGCTCGAGCGCGCCATCGCCTTCTGCCAGTCGACGCTCTCCTACGGCCGCGCCCAGGAGGCCGCGCCCGACCGCCGCATGATGCTGATCGAGCCTGTCGTGCTCGAGGTGCGAGAGACCGCGGGCCTTGCCAATGACGTTTCGATCGCCTGGGTCTCCGCGATCGAGCGCGGCCTTTCGGTCGATGCCGATCCCGACCAGCTGTTCCGCGTGCTGCTCAACCTCGTGCGCAACGCCGCGCAGGCGCTGGAGAGCCATGCCTCCGGCGACGGCGGCCCGCAGCAGATCCGGATCACGGGCAAACGCGAGGGCGCAGTCGCCATCCTGGAGGTCTCAGACACCGGCCCCGGCGTGCCCCAGAAGACCCGGGAGCATCTGTTCGAGGCGTTCCAGACCTCCGGCCGCCCCGGCGGCAGTGGGCTGGGCCTCGCCATCGCCGCCGAGCTGGTCCGCGCCCATGGCGGCGACATCCATCTGGTCGAAGGCACCATCGGCGCCACCTTCAGGATCGTCATCCCCGACCGCCCCGTGGAACTCCTCTCCATCCGCAACGAGCGGCAGCGGGCGTAGGTCGGCCAGCGGCCCTAGTCGCTCGTGATTCCGGGGCGGCGCTGCGCGCCGAACCCGGAATCCAGAGGTCTTGGCGCGAGATTCCGGGTTCTCACGTCGCGAGCCCCGGAATGACGGTGGGGAGGCTGTCATCCCCCTGCAAAAATCTCCCCATCCCGGACCTTGCCAACGCCGGCAAGAGCGGTTAGTCAGAGCGCTCTTTCGCACCCCTTCCGGCGCTGTCCGGAGGCTGCGTGCGGGCTTAGGCTCGCACGTCCTGCGAAAAACGCGCCCGTAGCTCAGCTGGATAGAGCATCAGACTACGAATCTGAGGGTCGGACGTTCGAATCGTTCCGGGCGCGCCATTTTGCAATTTTCGCTTCCGACTACATACTGGATTGATGCCGTATCTCTGAGCAGGCGCGGGTTCGGCTTGTCACCCCGACGCCACAGGCAGCGAAATAAGCCGTGTCTCAACCGCGTAACGCTGTCGCAGCAATTGATCTTCCCCACGCGCTGCGATTGCATGGTTTCAATTTGAGATCAGGGGATTTCATGGGGCGGGGTTTGTTATCGCGGCTCACCGCGAATTCGCTCTCCCGGATGTCGTTGCCAACGACCGCCGCGGCGGATCGCGAATTAAGTGCACTGTCACCGTAATTCCCGTAATTCCGTAATTCGAAGTGTTGAAGGCGAACGCGAGAAAGCTGCTGGGCCTATGACGAAGGAGAAGGTTTCGCGCAATCTCTTGATTGCGCGGCAAGTCGTGGCCGTTGCGACGGCCTTCTTTCTGCCGCTCTCCACCTCCGGCGAGGCGATCGCCGCATCGACCTTCATGGTGCTCGCGATCGCAACCCTCGACCTCCAGCGCTTCACCGCAACGGCACGTAGCCCGGCCGCATGGCTTCCGGCCGCGCTGTTCGCGTTGATCCTCATTGGCGTGACCTGGTCGAGCGAACCCCTCCCCGTCGCATTCAAATGGGTTGGCCCTTACGTCAAGCTGCTGCTCATTCCGATCGTGATGGCGACCGCCTTCAGCCGCAAGGATGGCATTCAGATCGCCTTCGGGTTTCTCGCCGCCTGCACGATCCTGCTGATACTGTCATGGGCTTCGGTGATCTGGCCAAGCGGACCATGGGGGTGGTTCAAGATGCAGGGCGTACCGGTCAAGGACAACGCCGTGCAGAGCGGCGAATTCGCGCTGTGCGCCTTTGGTCTCGCCTATGCGGGCCTGCTGCTTTGGGGTGAAAATCGCACGCGCGCCATCCTGGCCTTGTCACTTGCCGCGTTGTTCTTCACCAACGTCATGATCATCTTCGTCTCCAAGACCGGCATCCTGATGGCCACCGCGCTGCTCGCGTTGCTGCTGCTGGAAACCCAGGGGTGGCGACGCGGCCTACTGTTCGCCGTTCCGGCGGCGCTCGTCATCGTGATCGCGCTTTCGTTCTCTCCCTCCGCCCAACTCCGGTTCAAGCAATTCCTCGCCGGCGCAGAGCCTTTGCACGAGGACCACGATAATTTCTCGACCGTGGCGCGGCTCTATTTCTGGAAGCAGTCGAGACAACTCATTGCGAGCGCGCCCGTTCTCGGCCACGGCACCGGCAGCATCGCGGGGCTGTACCGGAACCTCGACCAGTCGAAGACGTTTGGCGACATTCCGGACCCGCACAATCAGTTTCTGCACACCACGTTGCAAACCGGCCTCGTCGGAGGCGCCCTCCTCATCGCAATGTGGGTGGCGCATCTCGCGCTGTTCTGGGGAAGCGGTCCGCTCCGGGCGATGGGATTGGCGATCGTCGTCCAGAACGTCCTGGGGTCCCTGTTCAACAGCCATCTTTCAACCGTGACGCAGGGCACGCTCTACTGCCTCGGTGTCGGCCTGGTCGGCGCGTTGATCCTGGGCGCGCGGCTGCCCGTCTCCCCCGCGAAGCACGCCACCGATGGCGTCGTCACGAAATCCATCGGTGCAGCCAGCGCTTAAGGTGACGCCTCGAGAATTTCTGAAGCGTGAACTGGATCCGCAGCCGGGCCTGGCTGTGATTCTTGCACGCGAGCGAGCTTCTGAAGGCACCGTTGAGGCTGCCCTGCTCGGCCAGCGGCGGTTCGGGCCAGAGAATCGCAATACCCATCGCGGGGTCGCCGCGATTGAAGGCAATGTCGATCGGCTCGTGCATTGGGTGCCGGGCGATCCAATCGAGACGCGCGGCAGCCTCTGGCGCGCCCAGGACGTAAGCCTCCATGTTGCGGACGCGATTGCCGGCATAGACGCTCTGGTCTGGTTTTAACTGTGCGGCGGGCGTGTAGAAATTGGTGGCCGCACCAAGGTGAAGAATGTGCGGCCGGGGCCAGCGTTCGGCCTCCGCCAACACCCTCCGAAGGCGCGCGATGAAATCGGGGACAAGCTGCGCATCATCTTCGAAGATCACAGCGAGATCGTGCTGCTGCGCACATATCCGCTGCATTGCGACAATGTGTTTTAGCGCGCAGGATTTCTGCCGGATCGAGAGCGGAGCTCCCTTCGCAAAATAGAGCGCGTCGACCGCGGGTGTGATCTCGTCGACCTCAAAGTCCAAAATCCATTCGAATGGGATTCCAACACGGTCGAGCTCGCGCCGAATATGTCCGGCGCGCTCGGGCAACGACTTCGAATGAACAACATACGCAGGCAGCATGGAAATCCGAAGCGGCCTAAGCTGAAATAATTCCAGGTTATCAAATGATCCAATAACGGATCAACCATCGTGTTCGACCCCGCTAGAACGTCCATGACCCCAGGCGGTGCCGAGTCACTGAGCTTGCGCTACCCGGCTACGGCAGATCATCGCGGAGATCTCGTCGATAGGACGGATCTGAATCTCAAAACCACATCATTCGGAAGGCTTTGCCCCGGCCAGGACGCTAGAATGTTCAGAATAGCTTTTTGCGCCATTGCATTGATTTTCGCGCCCACGGCCGAGCGCACGTTATTGCGGTGCTATTGTGCTACCGCACGTCCGCTCCTGGGAATTCCAGCCTTGGTTCTGGCGTCGTGAGTCGGATTCCCGCCGCCGTCGCCTGCGAAAGGACAATGTCCCCCGCCCGGCAGGGTCTGTTAGACAGCGCGCTCACCAAGTAAGAAGCGGCCAGCAGGAAACAATCGGCGTTGACCGGAGGGTGCGTGCAACTGCTTCCCGAGGCAGGACGACCAGTCGCCCTTGCTGCGGTTTGATCACAAGAACAGGTTCGAGCTTGACTGAAGCGAGCCACGAGGTGGAGCGTCGTATGATGGGAGTGAAGGTCCGGAATGGTCTGCGGTCGCTCGGCGCCGTCGCGATCGTGACGATCGTGACCCTGGCCCTGCTCGAAATCGCTCTTCGCGTGGCCGATTTCCGCGAGTTGCGGGACGGCGTCAGCGAGCGCTCGCTGAGCTACCGATACGATGCCGAACTCGGTTGGATGCCGGTCCCCGGCCTGAGCGCGGACGTGACCAACGCCCGCACGGTCCACGTCAAGCACAACAGCCTCGGCCTGCGCGACGACGAGTTCGTGCTCGACGGCAAGCCGACCATCATGTTCCTCGGCGATTCCTTCGTGTGGGGCCTGGATGCCGAGGCGGACGAGCGGTTCACCGAGTTGCTGAAGCCACGCATCGCGAACGACAAGATTCTTGCCGCAGGCGTGTCCGGCTTCGGCACGGACCAGGAATATCTGCTGCTGCAGAAGCTATGGCCGAAGGTCAAGCCGGCAGTCGTCGTCCTGATCGTCTGCACAGGCAACGATCGCGACGACAACAGCACGAACATCGTCTACGAGGGCTACCAAAAGCCCTATTTCGTGACGACGGCGGACGGCTCGCTCGCATTGCGGGGGCAGCCGGTCCCCAAGTCCCGCCTGCAGGCCATCAAGGAGGATTGGTGGGTTCGCAACTCCTGGCTGGTCCGGCTTGCGAATGCCGTCTATCTGAAGTTTCGGCATCCGAAGATCACCGTGCCCGATCCGACGGATCGGCTGGTCGACATGATCCGCGACTATGTCGAATCGCACGGGGCCAAATTCCTCGTCGGCATGCAGACCACGGACGCTGACCTCGTCCATCATCTGGAAGCCGTGCACGTCCCGTTCGTGACCTTCGACGGGGCCGGGGCTTATCCGGGCCTGGGCATAGGCGGACACTGGACGCCGGAAGGACACAAACTCGTCGCCGAGCGGCTCTTGGGCCTGTTGCAGGCCAATCATGTGATCGAGCAGGCGCCGGCCGCCACGGGTTCGGCAGGGGCGCGTCCCTAAGCTACCTGCCTGCGCTAAGCCGCCAGGCCCCGCTTCTCATCCCCGACCAGATGGACCCGGTTGCGGCCGGCGGCCTTGGCGTCATAGAGCGCGATGTCGGCTTCGGCGAACAATTCGGCGATCGGCCGGCGGTGCGGGCGGCCGATCAGGGCTGCACCGATCGAGGCGCCGACTTCGAGGCGAAGGCCGTTCCAGAACAGCGGGCGGCTCAGCATCATGACGGTCTTCTGCAGCACGCGTGCGATCCGCGCAGGGTCGGTCGGCGCGCGCAGGACGATCGCGAATTCGTCGCCGCCGAGCCGGCCGACCAGGCCGGCATTGTGGAAAGCCCGCCGCAAACGCTGCGCGACCTCGCACAGGCATGCGTCTCCGGCCAGATGGCCGAATTTATCGTTGAGCTGCTTGAAGCCATCGAGGTCGATCAGCACCAGCGCTGAAGCGGATCCATGATTCAGGCTGTCATTGACCACCTCGCGATAGCGGGCCTGGAAAACGGAACGATTGGCGAGCCCGGTCAGCGGATCGGTTTCGGCTTGCTGCCGCAGGGTCTCGATCGCCAGCCGGTCGGAGGTGACGTCCTGTTTGCTGCCGAAGATCCGCACCGGCCGTCCGCCCTCTCGCACCGCATTGATCGAGAGCCGCATCCAGCGCTTTTCGCCGCGCCAGGTTCTGATCTCGGCATCGAGCGTCACAGGCGAGCCGCTCCGGATCACCTCGGCTCGGGCAAGCTCCATGTGGCGCCTGGATTCATCGATGTAGAGGTCAACGATGTCAGCGCGCCGCAGCGGGTTGCTCTCGGGATAGCCGAAGATGTCGTAGACGCCCTGGGTCCAGCTCAGGCGCTCGGTCTCGAGCACGCACTCCCACGCGCCGATGCGCGCGGCATTCAGGGCCTGATCGTAGAGTCGTACGCGAACCTCGTCCGGCAAGGTCGCATGGTTTTCTGTCATCGACGGTCCGGCAGCATGTCGCGATTTCGCCCAAGAGCTTAAAAGAGTGCTTAAAGGCTAGGGCTGGTGCGTTAACGAATTCTGTACGTCCAAGCGAGCAGGCGTAGGGAACCACAAGCGTTCGCCGGCCGGCGATGCTGGCTGTGCCTATGCCGGCCTCAAGCTCCGAATGCGGCGGCGAGGACCCGCAATTCGTCCCTGACGCGATCAAGCACGCTTTCATAGTCACGCGTCTCGATCTGCCGGAACAGCCGCACGCTCGGATACCAGGGGCTGTCGGTGCGATCGAGCAGCCAGCGGTAGTCGGGCGTCCATGGCAACAGGATCCAGGTCGGACGCCCAAGGGCGCCGGCGAGATGGGCCACGCTGGTGTCGACGGTGATCACGAGATCAAGACAGCGGATCAAGGCGGCGGTCTCGGCGAAGTCGGTGAGGTCGGCGGTCAGATCGACAATGTCGTTTCTTTCGCGCAGCACCGCCGCATCGCTCGGGCGCGGCGCCTTTTGCAGGCTGACGAAGGTGGCGTCGACATCGAGGATGCGCGTCAGCGTTCGCAATGGAATCGAGCGCGTCTCATCATTCACGTGCGAGGGATCGCCGGACCAGACCAGGCCCACCCGGAGTCGCGTGCGAGGACCAAGTCTGCTGTCCCAGGCCCGAACGCGGCTGTCGGGAGGGGAGGGCAGATATGGTCCGGACGGGATCGTGTCGAGACGGGTCTTGAAGGCGAGCGGAAGACTGGAGATCGGGCAGTGCAGATCGAAATCAGGCAGCGTGCCCATCGCCGACATCGGCACACAGACGGATGCGCCGTCGAGATCAGACATCAGCCGATGCAGCGGGTCCTGGACGGCCAGGAGAACGCGCGCACCGCGCGCGGCAAGCAGGGGGATGTAGCGGGCGAAGTGAATCGTGTCGCCCAACCCCTCGTCCGCAGCGATCAGGATCGTCCTGCCTTCAACGCTCTCGCCACCAAGCCACATCGGTTGCGGAAACCGGGGATATTTTGACGACGGCAGTTTCGACCGCGTCTGGTGCCCGAGCCAACCGGCTTCGAAATTGCCGGTCAGAAGCTGGGCCAGGGACACATTCCACGCGGTCACCTCGTTGCTCAGCCCGAGCGACGCCATGCGATCGGACAATGCGAACAGCTCGTCGAAACGATGGAGGTGAAACAGCGCGACCAGTCTGTTGTCGAAGGCATCGGCAAAGCGCGGCTGAAGAGCGATGGCCTTTTCGAACCAGGCCAGCGCCTCTTCGTTGCGGCGAAGCCGCCTCAGCGCAAGACCGAGATTGTTGCAGATGTCGGCATTGCCAGGGTCGAGCCGGTGCGCCCGCGCGCCTTCGGTTGCAGACTCCTCGTACCGCTTCAGGCCGTAGAGAACCCACGCGCGCGTC
Organism: Bradyrhizobium sp. CCBAU 11434; assembly: GCF_028128895.1. Lineage (NCBI taxonomy): Bacteria > Pseudomonadati > Pseudomonadota > Alphaproteobacteria > Hyphomicrobiales > Nitrobacteraceae > Bradyrhizobium > Bradyrhizobium sp. CCBAU 11434. Next base: position 502,885 of record NZ_LBJX01000103.1, on the reverse strand, counting down.
CGCAGCGTAGGAGCATGGTCAGGGAACCGCCTGTCGCTCTCATCGAGGCGCGCAAGTGCCTCCTCGATGCGTCCGAGCTTATGCAGGAGAATCCCGCTCTTGTAGAGCGCGTCGTGATGATGGGGATTGAGCTTGAGCGCCCGCTGAAAGCTCGGCAGGGCTTGATCGAGCCGCGCCAGCTGAATCAGGATATCGCCGCGCTGGCACCACAAGCCGGAATCATCCCGCCGAAGTTGGATCGCCTTGTCCAGGACATTGAGCGCCTCGTCACAGCGTCCATGCTGCTGCAGCACGGTTGCGAAGCTCGCGAGATATTCCGGCTTGGGTGCGCGCCGGATCGCGCGGACGATCCATTCCAGGGCGTCGTTGTATTGCCGGGCCTCAAGATGCAGCAGCCCCATGAGATGCTGGGCGTCGGTGGTGTGCTCCGCATCGATTCCGAGGGCCTTTTGGTAGCAGGCTTTCGCGTCGAGATGGCGCCCTGCCTGGAAATGCGCAAGGCCCGCTTCGCAGAAGGCGGCGGCTGTGCTCATCGCTGCTGATCCCGTTCATGGTGAGCATCCACCTCAGGGGCGGCAACGGTCCGTCCATTTCAGCAAGGGGAGCTTGCGCGGGACTTGCGGCCTATCCGGTCAGCGCTGACTGCCTCACGTCGAATAAACTTCGGCACGACGGGCGCTCTTTGTCGGAGATCAAGGAGGCCCGCGAATGACCCGGTAGTTTGTGTCCCGACAAAGAGCTGTTGCCTGCCATAGTCTACGGTGAGGCCAGCTCAACAGCCATGGCAACAATGCGGACGCATTGCGCCTCTGCGAGGGTTGGAGATCGTCATGCTCGAGAAATTCGGAACCGTTGCCGTGATCCTCGCGGCCGCCCTCACATTCGTCGGATCTGCACCTACGCTGGCCGATCATTCCGACATCGTCGTCAGCCAGGCCTGGAGCCGGGCCACCCCGAAGGGGGCAAAGGTCGCAGGCGGTTATCTCACCATCGAGAATCGCGGCACTTCGCAGGACCGGCTGCTCTCAGCCTCCAGTCCGGCCGCTGCCAAAGTCGAAGTCCATCAGATGACGATGCAGGACGGCATCATGACGATGCGCCCGCTCGAGGAGGGGCTGGCGATTCCGCCGGATGGGATCGTCACCCTTGCGCCGGGTGGCAACCACATCATGTTCGTCGGACTGACGGCGCCGCTCGAGGAGGGCCAGCGCATCCCGGTGTCACTGAACTTCCAGCGTGCAGGCACGATCGAAGCGACCTTTGACGTCGGTAGCGTCGGCGCCAAAGGCCCTCGGCTCCAGATCGCCTCGACCGAAGCCGCGTCACCGGCAGCACCTCCGGCGCTGAAGGCGAATGCGACCTCAGCCACCAACGAACCGTTCTTTACGCATCTCTGCGGCACCCGCGTGATGGCCGACATAACTGTTACGCCTGGCCACAGCGGACCGGTTGAAGTGCTGGTTCAGCTCTATGATGGCGAAGAACGGCCGCTGAATGTCGATGCGCTTTCGGTGACGCTGGCCAATCCCGATAAGGGCATCCCGCCCGCGACTGCATCGGCGACACGGGTTGCCGCCGACAAATGGCGCGTCAGCATGATGACCGCGGCCAGCGGAAAATGGTCGCTTGCGCTTGGCATCGACATGACGAAGGACGACCGCATCAACATCGCTGCGCCGATCCTGATCGAGTAACCCCTACGCTGGGATCAATTCACGATGTCTGCTTCTCTCTCTGTTCCCAAGTTCGATATTCCCAAGTTCGATATTCCCAAGTCCGATAGTCCCAAGTCCGATCCGGTGCCGCGGCCTGCTTCACCGCTGACCGCGCTCGTCTATCCCCAGAACAACTATCCTGCATCGGTGTTCGAGGCGCTCGTGGCCGCCTGTCGAGGGCGCGGCCTCATGCTTGCCGGTGTGCTGCAGCACGTCGTTGACGCCACGCCGGAGCGGCGCTGCGATGTGGTGCTTGAGGACCTCGCAACCGGACGCCGGACGCCGATCTTCGAAGATCGCGGCGCTGGCGCTGCCGGTTGTCGGCTCGATGAGGGAGCTCTCGCTGAGGTCGCGGTGAACATCGCAAAAAGCCTTGAAACGTTGCCTGACGTCCTCGTCCTCAACAAGTTCGGCAAGGCCGAGTGCGATGGAGGAGGGCTGCTCGAGCTGATTGCCTCGGCCATCGAGCGGAACATCGTCGTGGTGATCGGCGTGCCCCAGGGCAATCTGCAGGCGTGGCGCAGCTTCGCCGGCGGTCTCGGAACAGAGCTGCGGGCCGATACCGGCGAGGTCGAACGATGGGCGCAAAGCGTGGCCCGTCTTAGCCGTTGAGATCGGGAAGAGGCGCGCTGCCGGCAGCGAGCATCTGACCTGCCGTCGCTTTCTTCCGCCGCCTCAACCCGTCCAGGATCAGGTACATCGCCGGCGTCGAGTACAGCGTGAAGAGCTGCGCGACGACGAGCCCGCCCATGATGGTGATGCCGAGCGGCTGGCGGATCTCGAAGCCGGGGCCGGTGCCGAGGGCGATCGGGGCAGCGCTGAGGAAAGCGGCCAGCATCGTCATGGTGATGGGCCGGGCCCGCAGCCGTGCGGCGAGCAGGATGGCCTGCCTGGCATCGAGGCCGCGGTGCCGCTCGGCATCGAGCGCGTAGTCGACCATCATGATGGCGTTCTTCATCACCATGCCGACCAGCAGGATGCAGGCAATGGTGGTCACCAGCGTGAACTGTGTTCCGGTCGCCCACAGCGCGACCAGCGCCCCGAAGGCGGTCGGCGGCAAGGTCGACAGAATCGTCAGCGGATGGACGTAGCTCTCGTAGAGCATGCCGAGCGCGAGGTAGATCGCGACCAGGGCCGCCGCGAACAGCGCCGCCTGCTTGACGATCGATTTGTCCGCCTCCTTGGCCTCGCCGCGGAACTCCGCCTTGATGTCGTCGGGCAGCTTGGCTGTGGCCTCCTCCTTGCGGATCGAGGCGATGGCGTCGCCGATCGACGTACCGGGCTTGATGTCGAAAAAGATCGTCGCGGCCGGAAACTGGGCGCTATGACGGGCCCACATCGCGGCGTGCGCGCGCTGCGGCCGGGTCAGGGCCGTCAGCGGCACCGCTTTGCCGCTGGCACTCGGCACATAGATCTGGCTGATGGAATCGGGGCCGGTTGCCGCCTGCGGCTCGACCTCGAAGATCACGCGCGAATAATTGGTCGGGAAAAACAACAGATTGACCTGTCGCTGGCCGAAGGCGTCATTGAGCGTGTTGTCGATCGCAACCGGCGTGACGCCGAGCATCGCGGCGCGAATGCGGTCGATCGTCAGCCCGGCCTGCAAGCCGCCGGTTTCCCAGCTCGGGATGATGTCGATGATTTGAGGAATGCCGCGGACACGGCGGATCATGTTTTCTGCGGCGCGTATCACCTCGTTCTCGTCGATGCCCCACAGCGTATATTGATAACGCGAGCCGCTGGCCTGAACGCCGAGATTGAGATCCTGCAGCGGCACGAAGAAGACCCTGACGCCGTCGATTTGGTTCATGCGCTCGCGCAACCGGGCGATCACCTGCTGGATCGACAGCTTGCGCACATCGGGCGGCTTGAGCGCGACCAGCATCTGCCCGATGCTGAGCGCGTTGCCGTTGCCCTCGCCGATGAAGGACGTCAGGCCTGATATCGCGGGATCCTGCAGGATCGCCTCGCCGACGGCGCGCTGTCGGTCCTCCATGGACAGGAACGAGATGTTGGAAGGGGCCACGGTCCGCACGAACATCACGCCGGTGTCCTGGGTCGGCATGAAACCTTTCGGCAGTTTCAGATAGAGCCAGACGCTGGCCCCGGTCAGGGCGGTGATGACAAGGACGGTGAGAATACGATGACGTAGCGTCCAGTCGAGGCTGCGCGCATAGAAGGTGCGTCGGGCCGGGATCGCATCGGGATTGTGCAGCCGCTGCCGGCCACGATCGAGCAGATGACCGCACATCATCGGTGTCAGTGTCAGCGAGATCACCGCCGAGGACACGATGGCGGCCACCAGCGTCACGCCGAACTCGCGGAAATAGCGCCCGACCACGTCAGGCATGAACAGGATCGGGATCAGCGCCGCGATCAAGGCGACGGTGATGGCGACGACCGTGAACGCCATCTGCCTGGTACCGTTGATGGCGGCCTGCAGCGCCGGCTCGCCCTCGGACATGCGGCGGATGATGTTCTCGATCATGACGATGGCGTCGTCGACGACGAAGCCGGCGGCGATGGTCAGGGCCATCAGCGACAGATTGTCCAGGCTGAATCCGCACAGGCTCATCACGAACAAGGTCGCGGCCAGCGAGACCGGAATGGTCACGCTCGGGATCACGGTCGCCCAGAAGCGCCTCAGGAATAGCGCGATGACCAGCACGACCAGCGCCGAGGCGACCACGAGCGTGAGCTTGACGTCGTTCACGGCGGCCCGGATCAGCGTGGTGCGGTCATAGACCGTGTGCAGCTTGATCCCAGGGGGCAGCCAGAGCTGGATTTCCGGCAGCTCGGCCTTGATCGCATCGACGGTCTCGACGATGTTGGCGTCCGACTGCTTGTAGACGAACAGGACGATGCCGCGCTCGGTGCCATACCAACCAGCGAGGCGGTTGTTGATGACGCTGTCGGTCACGGCTGCGACGTCGCCGAGCCGAACAGGGGCGCCGTTGCGCCAGGCCAGCACGATGTCGCGATAGTCGGAGGCCTGAAGCAACTGGTCGTTGGCCTCGATGGTCAGGCGCTGGCCGTCGACCGAGACCGCGCCCTTCGGCAGGTTCTGCGACGCGTTGAGGACGGCGACGCGCGCCGCCTCCAGCGACAGGTTCATGGCCGCGAGCCGGGTCGGCGACACCTGGATGCGGACCGCGCTTCGCTCGGCGCCGCTGACGACGATCCGGGCCACGCCCGGCAGTTGCGACAGCTTTGGCGAGATCACGCCGTCGGCGAGGCTGTAGACCTCGCCTGATGTGAACACGTCGCTGGTCAATGCGAGCGCCACGACCGCGGCGCCTGCGGGGTTCGCCTTCCAATAGGTCGGCGGCCACGGGCCCTTCGGCAGGTTCGGGCCAGCCGCGTTGATGGCGGCCTGGACCGCGCCGGCGGCGGCGTCGAGATCGACCGAGAGTTCGAACTGCACGGTGATGCTGGTGCCGCCCATGGCGCTGAACGAGGTGATTTCGTTGACTCCGGGGATCAGCGCGAGCGTTGTCTCGAGCGGCTGCGACAGCGCGTTCGCAACCGTTGCCGGGCTTGCTCCGGGGAACGGTGCGTAGATCCCGATCGTGGGCCGCTCGACCGCCGGCACCGAAGCGATCGGCAGGCGGAAATAAGCGACGCAACCGAGCAGAAACACGCCGATCATCAGCAGCGTCGTCGCCACCGGCCGCAGCACGAATTGTGCGGTGATGCTCACGGCGTCGGCCGCTCCGCCCGCGGCAGCGCCGCCGAATCACCGGCGGGTGCGGATCGCCATCCGAACCGGGTGCGCAGCGAAGCGAACGCCAGATAGACCACCGGGGTCGTATAGAGCGTGAGCACCTGGGAGACGATCAGTCCGCCCACGATGGAAATGCCGAGCGGCTGGCGCAATTCGGAGCCGGTGCCCGAGCCGATCGCGAGCGGCAGCGCGCCGAACAGCGCCGCCATCGTCGTCATCATGATCGGGCGGAAGCGCAGGATGCAGGCCTGCCTGATGGCGTCGAACGAGGATGCGCCGTCCTCACGCTCGGCTGCGAGCGCGAAGTCCACCATCATGATGGCGTTCTTCTTGACGATGCCGATCAGGAGGATGATGCCGATCAGCGAGATCAGGTTGAGATCCTGCCGGTACAGCATCAAGGCCAGCAACGCGCCGATGCCCGCCGACGGCAAGGTCGAGAGAATCGTGATCGGGTGGATGTAGCTCTCATAGAGCATGCCGAGGATCAGATAGACGGTCACGATCGCGGCCAGCAGCAGCCATTTCTCGTCGCTGAGCGAATTGGCGAACTCGGCGGCGGTGCCGATCAGCTTGGTCGTGACCGCGTCCGGCAGCCCGATCTCTCGTTCGGTCCGGCGCAGTGCCTCCGTCGCCTGGCTCAGCGACACGCCGTCGGCCAGGTTGAACGAAATCGTCGTGGCGGGAAACAGGCCCTGGTGCGAGATCAGCAGCGGGGCGTGCTGCCGCTCGATCCGCGCGAAGGCCGACAGCGGCACCGGCGCGGACGCCTTGCTGAAGGCGGCGCTGAAGCCGCCGGTCTGCTGATCGATCGTGCTGGCCTGGGCCGCGGCCGCAGTCAGATAGATCTTGCCGAGGATATCAGGATCGTTGCGCAGCGCCGGGTCGACCTCGATGATCACGTGGTACTGCGTCAGCGGTCCGAATACCGTCGCGATCTGGCGCTGGCCGAATGCGTCATACAGCGTCTGGTCGATCGTGTTCAGGCTGACGCCGTAGCTCGCCGCCAGCGGGCGGTCGATGGTGACGGACATCTGCAGGCCTTCGTCCTGGCGGTCGTCGGCGACGTCGGCGAGCTCCGGCCGCTTGCGTAAGCCATCGACCAGCCGGCGGCTCCAGAGCCGAAGCTCGTCCTCGTCGAGATCCTGCAGCGCATATTGGTATTGCGTGCGCGAGACACGCGTTTCGATCTGCAGATCCTGCGCCGGCTGCAGATGCAGCGTGATGCCATGAACGCCCTCGACCGCATGTTGCAGCCGCGCCATCACCGCTGCCGCCGACGATTTCCGCGCGTCGGGGCTGCCGATGTCGATATAGAGCCGGCCGCTGTTCAAGGTGGTGTTGACCGAGCCGATGCCGACGAAACTGCCGACGGTGACGACATCGCCATCGCGCGCGATCACGGCCGCCAGCTGCTGCTGCCGCTCGGCCATCGCCGCAAAGGAGATATCCTGGGCCGCGTCCGTGGTGCCGATCAAGAGACCCGTGTCCTGCAGGGGCAGGAATCCCTTCGGGATCGCGACATAAAGCATTCCGGTGGCGATCAGCGTGAGCACGGTGAAGACCAGCGTGAGGTTGCGATGCTTCAGCACCCAGTCGAGCCCCCACAGATAGAAGCCTGCGGAGGCGTCGAAGCCGCGCTCGCTGATACGGTACAGCAAGCCGTGCGGCGCATTGGGATCCTCGTGCCGCAACAGCTGCGCGCACATCATCGGCGTCAGTGTCAGCGAGACGAGGCCGGAGATGACGACGGCAAAGGACAGCGTGATGGCGAATTCCCGGAACAGCCGGCCGACCACGCCGCCCATCAGCAGCAGCGGGATGAACACGGCGATCAGCGACACCGTCAGCGACACGATGGTGAAGCCGATCTGCCGCGCGCCCTTCAGGGCTGCTTGAAGCGGATCCTCGCCGTCCTCGACATAGCGTGCGATGTTCTCGATCATCACGATGGCGTCGTCGACGACGAAGCCTGAAGCGATCGTCAGCGCCATCAGCGAAAGATTGTCGAGGCTGAAGCCGCACAGCGCCATGACGCCGAAGGTCGCGATCAGCGACACCGGCAGCGTGACGCTCGGAATCACCGTCGCCCACAGCTTGCGCAGGAAGATGAAGATCACCAGCACCACCAGCGCGACGGTCAGCACCAGTGTGAACTGCACGTCGTGGATCGCGGCGCGGATCGTCGTGGTGCGGTCGCTGACCACGGAAATCTTCAGCGCCGCGGGGAGAGAGTCCTGCAGCTTCGGCAAAATGCTCTTGATGGCGTCCACGACCTCGATGGTGTTGGCGCCGGGCTGGCGCTGGATGTCCAGCAGCACGGCGCGCTCGCCTTGGAACCAGGCCGCCTGCTCGGAATCCTCGACGCTGTCGATGGCGGTGCCGACATCGCGCAGCAGCACCGGCGCGCCGTTGCGATAGGCGATCACCGCGTCCTGATAGGCCTCCGCGGTGAAGAGCTGGTCATTGGTGTCGACGTGAAATGCCTGCCTCGGACCATCGAGCGAGCCCTTCGGATTGTCGGCGGTGGTGGCGGCGATGCCGCGGCGGACGTCGTCGAGCGAGAGGCCGAGCCCGGCCAGCCGCGTCGGGTTCATTTGCAGCCGCACCGCCCGGGTCTGCCCGCCCTCGATGCTGACGGCGCCGACGCCAGGGATCTGCGACAGTTTCGGCACCAGAATGGTCGCAGCGTGATCGTTGGCCTCGTGCAGCGGCATCGTCTTCGAGGTCAGCGCCAGGATCAGCACCGGCGTATCGGCCGGATTGACCATGCGATAGGTCGGCGGGCTCGGCAGCTGCTCGACCGGTATCCACCCTGCGGCCGCATTGATCCGCGCCTGCACGTCCTGCGCGGCCGCATCGATCTTGCGCGAGAGGTCGAACTGCAGCGTGATCTGGCTGTTGCCGTACGAGCTGGTCGAGCTCATGTCGGTCAGCCCCGAAATCGTGCCGAAATAATGCTCCAGCGGCGCGGTGATCGAGGTTGCGACGACGGTTGCCGAAGCGCCCGGATAGCGCGTCACCACCTGGATGGTGGGAAAGTCGACATTCGGCAGCGGTGCGATCGGGAGTTCACGATAGCCGAGCATGCCCAGCAGCACGACCGCGACGATCATCAGCGTCGTTGCGATCGGCCGGAGGATGAAGGGCGCGGACATGGCGGGCCTCAGTCAACGCGCGACTCGGAGCGCGGTTGAGTGGTGGACTGCGCCTTGGCGGTCGGCGTCTGGCCCTCGATGGTGATGCGGGCGCCATTCTCGAGCCGGTAATAGCCGTCGGTGACGACGCGCTCGCCCTTGGCGAGGCCCTTGTCGATCAGCGCGCGTCCGTCAAAAATCTGCCCGACCGTGACGGGGCGGAAGGCGGCCGTATCGTCCGCCTTCGCGACCCAGACGAAATCCCCGCGCGGCCCGTGCCGCACGGCGATGGCCGGCGCGGTGATCGCGTTCTTGCGCGTGTCCACCGTGATCCGCCCGTTGGCAAAATTGCCCGGCCAGAGTTTCAGCGCCTTGTTGGGAAAGCTCGCCTTCAGCTTGATCGTGCCGCTGGCCTGGTCGACCTGGTTGTCGACCAGCGTGATCGTGCCCTTGTCGAGCTCGGTCGAATTGTCGGCGGTGAGCGCGACCACTGGCGCCTCGGCCTGGCCGAGGCTGAGCCGGGTCTGGCCGACCGCGACCGCCGCGAGCGTGTAGATCACCGAGATCGGCTGTAATTGCGTCACGGTGACGATGGTCGTCGGCGACACCGCGCGCACGTAATTGCCCTGGTCGACCAGGCGGATGCCGAGCCGACCGCCGATCGGCGCGCGGATGTTGGTGAAGCCGAGCTGCGTGCGCGCATATTCGATCTGGGCCTCGTCATTGCGGACCTGCGCCTTGTATTGCTCGACCAGTGCATGCTGCTGGTCCACGATCTGCCGCGAGATCGCGGCGGTCTTGATCAGCGCGTCATAGCGCTCCATGTCGATCTGGGCGCCATCGAGCAGCGCCTGATCCTTCTGCCTGACCGCGATCTGCTGATCGAGCTGGGCCTGGAACGGGCGCGGATCGATCACCGCGAGGATGTCGCCCTGCTTGACGTCCTGTCCTTCCTGGAAAAGGATCTGGACGATCTCGCCGTCGACCCGGCTCTGCACGTTGACGGTGTTGGAAGCCTGGATGGTGCCGATGCCGGTCAGGTAGATCGGCACGTCCTCCGCCTTCGCGGCGGCGACCTTCACGGCGACCGGCGGCCGCGGTGGAGGCATCCCGGCGGGACCTTGCTCGGCTTCCGCCGCCTGCATGAAGGGCAGCGCGAACGGGAGCTTGAGGCTCTTGATATCATCTCTGAAATGATAGGCCGCATAGCCTGCCGGCAGCACGACCAGCGCGCCGATGAGGAGTTTTGCTGCGCGTTTCACGTTCAAACCCACCACCTGAGCTGATCGCCGACGCCGGGCCTGACGTGCCCGGGGCGGGACCTCCCTAGCACGAAGCAACCTGACGTTGCCATCGGCAGGGTCCATGTGCTACCGTCAGTAACACTAGCACGCGTAGCATATCGAGATCAACGGCGTGGCGTCGATGAACGGTTGGTTGGCGGATGGACCGTGGGCGCGGGCGCTAGACGACTTCGACGGTCGCCGCCTCGAATTGAGTGCCGGCTCCGCGATGGCGGGCGAGCACCTCGTCTGACAGCTCCGACACCTGATTTTGCGCGGTGCTGTCGAGCATCGCGCGGACGCGCTGGCTCGAAGCCGCCAGCACCGCCGGATCGAGCTTGCCGGCGTCGACGCCGTTGATGATCGATTGGGCGAGGAAGCGGGCGCGTTCGGTGTCGGTGAGGTGCGAGCAGATCATCAGCATGTCGTTGCCGGCGGCCATGAAGCGGGCGCCGGAGTCCGGCGCGTCCAGCCGGCCCGCCATCGCGCGCATGCCGACGTCGTCGGACACGATCACGCCGTCGAACTTCATCGCCTCGCGCAACAGCCCGTGCGTGATCGTGCGCGACAGCGTCACCGGATCGTTGGGATCGAGCTTCCGGTACAGGATGTGCGACGTCATCATCATCCCGATGCCGCCGGCGATCGCCGCGGCAAACGGCTTGAGCTCGCGCGCCTTGATCTGCTCGAGATCGAGATCGAGCACCGGCAATTCGTGATGCGAATCCACCTGCGTGTCGCCATGGCCGGGAAAATGCTTGCCACAGGCCCGCACGCCCTGGCGCTCCATCGCCCTGGCGAACGGCAGCATCGCCTTGATGACATCGTCGGCCGTGCGGCCGAGGGCGCGCTCGCCGATCACGGGGTTGGCGGGGTTGCTGTGAATGTCCAGCACCGGCGCGAAATTGAGGTTGCAGCCGAGCGACGCAAGCTCGGCGCCCATGGCGTCGCCGACCTGCTCCGCGGTGCCGGCCCATCGCGCCGCGTAGGAAAAGCGCGTGATCGGGGCTGGCGTGCGGCAGACGCGTCCGCCTTCGTGATCGATCGCGATGAACTGCTTGTCGCGCTGCGAGGCATCGCGGATCGCATCGATCAGATCCCGGTGGACCGAGAGCCAGTCCCGGTAAGGCAGGTCGTGGCGGAAATTGCTCTTGTAGAGGATGACGCCGGCGGGCCGGAGATCGCGCAGCAGCGCGCGGTCGCGGTCATCGAGGACGCTGGTCGGCTTCAAGCCAATGAAGAAATGGTCGCCAACCGTTGCAAGAAGGGAATCGCTCATCTGCCGGGACCGCCACAGATTGTCAGGGTTGATTGAGATGGAGCCGGACGCAACGCGAACTCTCAGCTCCTGCGCGAGCCAGCGCGCGGCTCGCATCGTGGCAATGTATTTCAAATTTCCTTAACAAAATCAATATTCAAATCGCTGGTCGACGCCTGGCGCCGACCAGCCGTAATGATGATTGCCGTCGCCTAAGCCGCAGCCAGCGCCGGTTGCACCGGCCGCCGGCCGATCATCAGCGACAGCACGGCCGCGACGATGCCGGTTGCGCCGGCGATCATGAAGGCCTGCAGATAATCGCCCTGCGACGAGCGCATGAAGCCGGCGAAGAACGCGGCGCAGGCCGCGCCGAGTTGATGGCCGGCGACCACCCAGCCGAAGATCAGCGGCGCGTTCTTGTCGCCGAAGGCTTCGTTGGCGATGCGCACGGTCGGCGGCACGGTCGCGATCCAGTCGAGGCCGTAGAACACGGCGAACACGGAGAGGCTGACGAAGGAGAAATCCGAGTACGGCAGGTAGATCAGCGACAGCCCGCGCAGGCCGTAATAGAAGAACAAGAGCTTGCGCGGATCGAAGCGATCGGTGAGCCAGCCCGATAGCGTGGTGCCGAACAGGTCGAAGAAGCCCATCAGCGCCAGAAGGCTTGCGGCCTGCACCTCGAAGATGCCGTGATCGCCGCAGAACGCGATCAGATGGGTGCCGACAAGGCCGTTGGTGGTGAAGCCGCAGATGAAGAAGGTCGCGAACAGGAACCAGAAGGTCTGCGTCTTCGCGGCGCGGATGAGGTTGCTGATTGCCGCGACGAACGGATTGCCTTGCACCGGCGCGGCGGGTTGATCCTCATGCGTGCTGCCATAGGAGCGCAGGCCGATCGCAGAGGGGCGCTCCGGCACCAGAAAATACACCAGCGGGATCAGGGCCGCGCAGCATGCGGCCACCGTCAGCACGACGGGCTTCCAGCCGCCATATTCGACCAGCGATGCCAGGCCCGGCATGAAGATCAGCGTGCCGGTCGCGGTGCTCGCCGTCAAAAGTCCCATGACGAGGCCGCGATTGGTGGTGAACCAGCGATTGACGATGGTGGCGCCGAGCACGTTGGCGACCGCGCCCGAGCCGATGCCGGAGAGCAGTCCCCAGCTCATGAACAATTGCCACGGCGCGGTCATGAAATAGCTGATGGCCGTCGAGACCGACATCAGCATGAGCGCGCCGAGCACGGTTCGGCGGATGCCGAAGCGCTGCATCACGGCCGCGGCGAAGGGACCCGCGAGGCCATAAAGGAAGATGCCGACAGCGGCCGACGACGAGATCACGCTGACGTCCCAGCCGAAGGCTTTCTGCAGCGGCAGCATCAGCACACCCGGCGTCGCGCGCAGGCCGGCCGAGGCCAGCAGCGCCAGGAAGATCACGGCAATGACGACGAAGGCGTAGTTTGGGCCGAACGGCCGCCGGGAGATGGCGGAGGATTGAAGGGAGGCAGGTTGAACGGGGGATGAGGGCATGTTACTTACCGGTACGTATTGGGCTGCGGTATTAGTACGTACCGGTCAGTAACATTGTCAAGCCTGTCTTGGAGGCTTCGGAGCCAGATGACGAAAAAAGCCGAAAAGCCCACCGAGGCGCCGCTCCGCGCCGCCGACCGCATCCGCGCCTCCGCCAGCGAGCTGTTCTACCGCGAGGGCATCCGCGCCGTCGGCGTCGACGAGGTCGTGGACCGCGCCGGCGTCACCAAGCCGAGCCTCTATCGCAGCTTCGCCTCGAAGGACGATCTCGCCGCCGCCTATTTGCGCGACTACGATCTGAACTTCTGGGAGAATTTCGAGCGGCCCGGCGGCAAGGCCTACGGCAATGCGCGCGATCATGTGCTCGCTTATATCGGTCAGCTTGCCCCCCGCGCGGTCGCCAGGGGCTATCGCGGCTGCGGCCTCAGCAACGCCGCGGTGGAGTATCCCTCGCGGGACAATCCGGCCCGGCAAGTCGCCGAAGCGCACAAGAAGGTGTTCCGCAAGCGCCTGCGCGAGCTCGCCGCCCAAATGGGCGCGCGCCAGCCGAACGTGCTGGGTGATGCGCTTCTCCTCCTGATCGAAGGCATCTACGTCACCGGCCAGCAATCCGAAGACGGCCCCGCGCAGTCGGCGCTCGCGGCCGCGAAGCTGCTGATCGATGCGAGCGTGAAGGCGGGGTGAGCGGGCTTCGCGATCTCATGTGAGAAGATCGTGGCGCGAAGCGCGCCTGCGGCAATGTCGAAGGATGGCGCAATTGCCCTGGTGATTGGCGCGAAGGCCTCACGCGCGTCAACTCGGCTTGATGGACTGGATCAGGTGCCGCAGGAACCTCCAGTTTTTCCCGACGTTAGATCGGCGGCTCGCACCAGCGGCCGGCTTCGCGAGATGAAGAACTTTGCCAACGCAGAATTTTCCCCGGAGGTGATCGATCTCATGACCATCGCCCTGGAAGCTGCGGTCGCGACCCTGCCGGAGCCCGTGCATTCCTCGCACGTCAATGCGCTCGCCGAATCCATCCTGCGCACCGCAGGCGCGGGCGAACGCGACATCCTGAACCTGCAAAGGATTGCCTTGATGGAACTGCAACTGGCAACGCGCAACTGAAGAGGTCGACATGAACACTTCTGCTGCCATCGTCGTTGCGCTGGCGATCACATCGTCCGCCGCCCGGGCCGACGACTGGACCACCTATCGCATTCCCCAGTCCGGAACGTCGGTCGAGATTCCCACCTCGATCTTTACCGAGCAGGCCGGCAAGCCCGACGGATTTGGCCAGCAATTTCGCACATCCGACGGTGCCGCCGACCTCACCGTGCAGGCCGTTCCCCGCCAGCCCGGGATCTCGCCCGCCGCATTCCTCGCCACGAAGCAGCCACCGTCGGGGATCGTCTACAAGCGGATCGCACCGGACTTCTTCGTCGTCTCCAGCATCAAGCGCGACAAGATCTGGTACGACCGCTGCAACTTCAAGAGCCGTTACGTGCATTGCGTGCTGATCAATTATCCCGCGGCCGAGAAGCGGCAATGGGACGGCGTCGTCACGCGCATCAGTCACAGCCTGGATGGCGGCTGACCGAGCTGAGCAAAAAGGGCTGCCCGATCAAATCGACGCGGAAGATCATCCATTCGATCTTCGAGCCCTACGCGGCGGCTCCTCATCGCCACCCCAGCGCCGGCGCCACATGCTTCAGGATCGCCTCGATCGCATGCGCGCAATAGTCGACGCCGAGCTGATTCGGAATCGTCAGCAGCAGCGTGTCGGCCTCGGCGATTGCCTCGTCCTGTCTGAGTTGCTCGATCAGCGCGTCAGGCTCGGCGGCGTAGGAGCGGCCGAAAATCGCCCGCGTCTGTGGGTCGATGAAGCCGATCTGGTCCTCGCCGCCGCGCTCCCGGCCGAAATAGGCGCGGTCGCGATCGTCCATCAGCGCGAAGATGCTGCGGCTGACGGAGACACGGGGCTCTCTGGCGTGGCCGGCCTCTTTCCATGCCGCGCGATAGGCGCGGATCTGCGCGGCCTGCTGCACGTGAAAGGCTTCGCCTGTTTCGTCGTTCTTCAGAGTCGAGCTCTGCAGATTCATGCCGAGCTTTGCGGCCCACACCGCGGTGGCGTTCGAGCCGGCGCCCCACCAGATCCGTTCGCGCAAGCCGGCCGAATGCGGCTCCAGGCGCAACAGCCCCGGCGGGTTCGGAAACATCGGCTGCGGATTGGGCTCGGCGAACCCTTGGCCGCGCAGCAGGTCGAGAAAGACTTCCGCGTGGCGGCGGCCCATGTCGGCATCGCTCTGGCCCTCGGCCGGGCGATAACCGAAGTAGCGCCAGCCGTCGATCACCTGCTCGGGCGAGCCGCGGCTGATGCCGAGCTGCAGCCGCCCGCCGGCGATCAGATCGGCGCTTCCTGCGTCCTCCACCATGTAGAGCGGGTTCTCGTAGCGCATGTCGATCACGGCCGTGCCGATCTCGATCGTGCTGGTCCTGACGCCGACGGCCGCGAGCAGCGGGAAGGGCGAGGCAAGCTGCCGCGCGAAATGGTGCACGCGATAATAGGCGCCATCGGCGCCGAGCTGTTCGGCAGCAACGGCGAGCTCGATCGATTGCAGCAGCGTGTCTGCCGCCGAGCGCGTCTGCGATTGCGGCGAGGGTGTCCAATGTCCGAAGGACAGGAATCCGATCTTT
This sequence comes from Bradyrhizobium sp. CCBAU 11434, assembly GCF_028128895.1. Classification (NCBI taxonomy): domain Bacteria; kingdom Pseudomonadati; phylum Pseudomonadota; class Alphaproteobacteria; order Hyphomicrobiales; family Nitrobacteraceae; genus Bradyrhizobium; species Bradyrhizobium sp. CCBAU 11434. The sequence continues at coordinate 487,569 of NZ_LBJX01000103.1, read as the reverse complement.
TTCATGAGCGTCATTTAATGCCGGGAGAAGCGGCGTCAACCGCGAGCGGGTTGGGTATGCGGTGACGGTAGCACAAAGTGCCCGGCGCGCTCGACCAGGAGATCCAGGAAGCTGCGTGCACGCAGCGACATCCACTGCGTCTCGGGATAGACCGCGTGCAATGGCAGCGCGGCGATGCTGTAGTCCGGCAGCACATGCTCGAGCTCGCCGCTGCGAAGACCCTCCGCGGCATTCCATTCGGGCAAAATGGCGATGCCAAGATGGTGCATCGTCGCCTCCTGCATCGCATCGGCGTCGTCGACGTGAATGGGGCCGTTGATCGATGCGACGTGACGGCCGTGCTCGGATTCGAACGCCCATTGCTGCGCCGGTGACATCCTGGAATAGACGATGCACTGGTGCGAGCTGAGATCGTCGGGCGTTCGCGGCAGCGGCCGGCCATGCAGATAGGTCGGCGTCGCGACCAGATAGCGCTGCACGGTGCCGAGCCGGCGCGCGATCAATGTGCTCGCCTCCAGATTTCCGATCCGCAACGCCAGCTCGATGCCCTCTTCCACCAGGTTCACGAGCCGCTCGCTGAAGCGGATATCGACCCGCACCTCCGGATAATTCCGCACATATTCGGCGATGACAGGCATCATGTAGCGCCGCCCGAACGACGACGGCACGCCGATCCGCAGCGTGCCGGTGGGGCGGGGCGCTGCGTGCTCGACACTCGACCGCGCCGTGTCGAAACTGTCGAGGATCTGACGTGCGAGATCGTAGATGCGGTGCGCCTCGGCGGTCGGCTTCAGCGTGCGTGTCGTGCGCGAAAACAGCTGTGTGCCGAACTCGCTCTCCAGCATTGCGATGCGCTTGCTGATCGCGGGCTGACCGATGCCGAGCTCCTTGGCCGCAGCCGAGAAGCTGCCCCCCTCGAGGGTGCGAACGAAGGCGCGCAGGCAATCGATCCGGTCCATAATTCATTCCAGTCTGGAATAAATTATATCCCATCTATTCCGTAGCGGGCAATACGGCGGATCGCTAGGCTTCCTCAAAACAAGCAATCACAGGGGAGGGATCAACATGGGACGCCATATCGGAATCGTTGGCGCCGGCATCGCCGGCCTGCATCTCGCGCTCTATCTGCAAAAGCACGGCGTGGATGCGACGATCATCACGGACCGCCCGCCGGAGGAGTATCGCGACATCCGGCTGCTCAACACCGTCGCCCATCACCACGTCACGATCGCACGCGAGGACTATCTCGGCGTCAATCACTGGACCGACCCGAAGGACCATTATTACTACCACGACCACGTCTTCAACTTCCCGCAGCCGCTCAGCTTCCGCGGCGACTTCTCGAAAGCGAGCCGCGCCGTCGATTACAGGCTCTATCTTCCTGCCCTGATGCAGGACTTCATGAAGCGCGGCGGCAAGATCGAGTACAAAAGGATCGAGGAGCGCGACATCGCTCCGCTGGTCGCGCGCTTCGACCTGCTCGTCGTCTCCACAGGCAAGGGGCCGCTCGGCCAGCTCTTCACCTATCGTCCCGAGCACTCGCCCTATCAGCAGCCGCAGCGGCGCCTCTGCGTCGGGCTCTACACCGGCGTGCGGCAGCCCGATCCCATGAACGTCACGCTGTCGGTGTCGCCGGGTCATGGCGAGATGATCGTGATCCCGACCGTCACCTTCGGCGGCATCGCCAACGCGCTGTTGATGGAGAACGTGCCGGGCGGCGACATGGAGGAGTTGGCGACGCTCAGCTACGACGACAATCCAAAGCACTTCCTGCAGGTGCTGCTGGGCAAGCTGGAGAAGCATCATCCCACCACCTACGACCGCATCGACACCCTCAGGTTCGATCTGGCGCAGCCGCAGGATCTCTTGCAGGGCGGCGTGGTCCCGACCGTGCGCAACACGATGGTCGAGTTCGACGACGGCAAATGCGCGATCGCGCTCGGCGACGTCCACGCCATCGTCGACCCCATGATGGGGCAGGGTGCAAATGTCGCCTCCTACGCGGCCTTCGTGCTCGGCGAGGAGATCGTCAACGCCGACGCGCTCGATGCGCGCCTCTGCGAGAAGATCGATTTGAAGCGGCAGGACCGCGTGTTGGCGGCCTCGCGCTGGACCAATGTGATGCTGCAACCGCCGACGGAAGCGCTCGGCAGCTGATCGGCGCGATGAGCCAGAACCCGGCGCTCGCCAACGAGTTCACCGAGAATTTCAACTATCCGGACCGGCAGTGGGACCGCATCTCGACGCCGCAGCGCATCCGGGCCTGGATCGAACGCATGTCGGCGCCGTCAGAGCCCGTCAGGGCGATCGCGTGAGCGAAGAGTAAGATGCAGCGCGCCAATCCCGCATCGTTCCGCGAAGCCGCATCACGCTTCGCGACCGGCGTCGCGGTGCTGACCGCGCTCGACGAGCACGGCAGCGTTTGCGGCATGACCGCGAACAGTTTTGTCACCGTCAGCCTGTCGCCGCCGACCGTGCTGGTCTCCGTCATGCCGGGCCGCATGCACCGCGCGATCTCGGCCACCGGCCGCTATTGCGTCAACGTCCTGCCCGACCACGGCCGCGACCTGTCGCGGCATTTCGCCAGCCAGCCGAACACCGGCGCTGCTCCGGATTACGACATCGTCGATGGCCTGCCGCGCCTGCAGGGATGCATCGCCTGGTTCGCCTGCGAGGTCACCCGCCTCGTCGACGTCAGCGACCACACCCTGATCATCGCCGAAGTCTCGGCCTGCGACCATCGCGACACCACGCCACTGGTGTTCTTTTCCAGCCGGTATCATCGCGGGGCGGGGGTGCCGGTGGAGAGATGAGGCCGCGGGCAATCGCAAATGAGCGATCTACGCACGATCAATCTCCTACCTCAGGTATTCTGGTTTCCTTCCATGGATTTTTTGCGCGCTTGAGCTTCTTTGCGAGACCTGCACCCCTCTTAAGCCTTTTAAGAAGGTGCTCCACCAAATCCTCCCGCTCTGATTTCTTCTCGAGCGAGTAATGCTTGATGGTGATTTCCAGGCGATCGCGTTTGGGATGGTATTCATGTTGAATGGATGGCCTTTTCGACATTGTTGACCCTCTTGGTTCGTCTAAGCTGTCGTGCAATCCAATTCCACCGCAGAGAAGCAGGCCAATCGGGGAATACGCCATAAAGTGGCATTCGGCCTAACCATTTCATTGCAGCCGAAGTCCGCGACGGGAAATGAGCGCCCGGTATGCTTGAGTGTACGATCGACCTGCCGATCGGCACTGTGATTTAGCTTACATTTGGTCGAGCGAAGTCCTGCTACACAAGACCTGCTGGAAAAGAGTGCCGGTCATCGAGCTTGGGCTGCGCTTGGCAGTCATCAGCGGCCACGCAAGCTGAAAAGGCAAGAAACGAAATCGCGTAACGTCAGTGTAGAAATTCTGTTGCTGCGACCGCAGACGGCAATAGGGAGCATTTCTATCATGACCGCTAAGGTGATTTTGGTAATGCGACACGGCGAAAAGTCGGACGATCCGCTTGATCCCGACCTCACTCCCGCCGGCAAAGCTCGCGCGCAACGGCTGGCTCAATACATTCCAGCGACGTTCGGAAAGCCGAAGTGGCTATTTGCGACCGCTGCTTCGAAGCACAGTCGGCGTCCAATTCAGACGCTGGAGCCTCTTGCCAGGCAATGTCACCTGACAATCGATGAAACCTACGCCGATCAGGACTACGGCGCGCTGGCTCACCACCTTCGCAAGAGCGATGCTTTTGATGGCGCGCTCGTCGTCGTCTGTTGGCATCACGGAAATGTTCCGCCAATGATGCATGCGCTGAAGGCATCGGCGGGCGATTATCCGGACCCTTGGAAAGGCGATGTTTTCGATCTCATTCTTCAAGTCAAGTTTGCGAAGGATCGGGAAACGCCCGAGGTTACGAAAGTGCGGGAGCCGTTCTGACGTCGTGTCTGAAGGTCGCTGCTCGATCGACCGTCGCGGTGAAAAATTTCGAGAGGAAACAATTTCGAGAGGAAACAATGGATCGGTTGCCGAAGGAGCGAACGTCCGTTCTGGTGACAGGAACGTTTTTTCTGGCGGCTTTGGCTGCGGCATTTGTGCCGGCTCCCTTGCGCGCCGCGCCGCCCGGTTACGAGATCCAGAGTTTTCCAGTGCCGGAAGCGCTCCAGTCGCAGGGCCAATCGCTTTCAGCTGACAGCAAGGATTGGATGAAGAAGTGGAAGGGAATGAACCTTGAGGATAGCTCCAGCTATACATTCAAGGAGTTGTCCGGTTCGACCTCGATCAATATGAAGATCGAGAAGATCGATACGTCGGATCCGAAGGGCTATAAGTCGCGCGGATCCTTCGTCCCACGGAACAGCTCAGCCAATCCCGACGTCGAGATAGCGGCTTTCAATCTCAGTACCATCCTTGGATACGACCGGATATATCGCCCCGCCGCGCGCTACGAGCTTGGTCCGATCGCGAGCCAAGCGTTCAGATCTCTTATCGGAAAGTACAGCATTCACGGTTCTGCACGGTTGGCCAACAAGGCCCGGATATTGAAGGCCATACAATCCGGGCCGCCCTTGAAGGGATGTGTCAAGGCCAAGAAGGATGAGACGGGCGTCGCGTTCGACGCGATCGCCAATACCCACGCCGCGTCGAATGGCGCGCCGAACGCCGGTCATCCAATCATTCGGTTCCTGCAGGCCGCGAATGAGAAACCGATGGCAGGCAAGAGCCTGACTTTGAAAACCGGCTATGACGGCGACGAACTCGAGCTCGTGCGGGAATATTCGGTCATCATGACGATCGACGCCATCACCCAGCAGTGGGACCGGTACAGCGGCGGCAACGTGGCGATCCGGAAAGACGATCAAGGCCGCGCTCATTTCTACATGACTGATAACGGCGGTGCAGATCTCAGCGACAGTTGGAACGCGCATAATCTGACCTGGTTCAGCCGCTTCGATCGCGGCGTCATCCAGAAACTGGCCGATCTGAAACGATTCCTCGACACCCCCGCGACCGGCTATCTCGGATATTCCGATCCTGAAGTCTTCGTCACCGACCTCGGTCTCTATTCCCAGAACAGCGCGGCGATCAATGTTCAGCGGCTCAGAAGGAACCTGGGGTTTGTGCTGGACTATGTCCGAGCTACCGAAACCAAGTTCGGCGATAAAGCCTACTTTGACTGAGTCTGCGAGACGCAATGAAATGGCGCGGCTATCGTACTCGCCCGCAGCAAAGTGCTCCGCCATCGGTTGAATGCTGTTTCACTCACTTCGGGCCGAGCAGTCCTGGGGCATTCCAAGCCGATCCAGGAATGGCTTCGCTCATGCGTCTCTTGACGACAGGCAGATCAGGATACAGCTGCCGCGGCATCGGAGTGGTCGCTCTCACGGCTCGCAACTCGTGACTTTGACTGTTTGGTTCGAGAAGTGGGCCTGCAGATCCAAATCGAGCTTCAGGCCGCCTTTTAGACATGCTTGATGCAGCTTGGTCGCAAGGTCCTTCAGATTCTTTCGGATGTTGGCGTAATCGTCGGCAGTAAAAACCAGTTCTCGGACGAAGAAATCCTTCGTTTCAGCGGAATCGGCAACAGCGTCAAGTTGCTGAAGAAGGAGGTAGGTCCTTGGATCGATGTGCGCAATGCGACCGGCCAGGCCGACTTGATTTGCAACATTCTCCTTTGCGACCCCGCAGTCATTGTCTTTCAGGAGCATCTTCTTGAGTTGAACGGCTCCCAGTTTCGCAGCCTCTTCGGGCGTCAAGTTCTTGCTCGACTTCAGCTTGGGGCTGCCATCCGCGTCCAGATCGGCAGCGTCGATGTAGTAATAGGTCGTAAGATAGTGGATGTTGCCGAAGCGATCCTGCTGGTTCATCAGCGTGTCGATCACGATCAAGTCCGCGGCATCCTTGAGCTGTACCATCTTCTGAACGTTTTCGGTTGTGAAACTTCGTCCCACCAACGTACTGATGTCCGCGTTGTGGGCCAGCATTTGCACGATCGGGTTCTTGTCGCGGAAGTTCGACGCGCGGGCTACGTTGTTGGCTCCGCCGTTGAAGAACTCCTTATAGAAGCTTTCGTGCTTTGGATTTTCGCTAAGGGCGCCATACGATTGGGTGAAGTCGGCGGTTAACAGAGAATCCCGCCTCTTGCCATTCGCGCCTGCCGTCAATTGCGCCATCAGGCTTGCCCAAGTCTGATGAATAAGACTGTTCGAGGCGGTCTCCGCCAGAGCCGCGCGACCGAGGGCAATATGATTTTGCAGGTCAAACGTGCGCAGAACTGCCGGAGGTACGTCAGCGATGCCACCGAGCATGCGCGACAGATGGTAGTAGCCGAGGATGGATGGCGTGTAGCTGCAGCTGGAGCTCAGCTTGTATTTGGCTATCTTGTGGGCGCCGGCAGTGTTGCAACGAGCGGCCTCGACCTGTTGGGGAGTGCCTCCTTGGGGGAGTGAATAGAGGTCAAGACCCGGATTGGTGCTGTTGAGTTTCGGACAAACAGCGGAATTCTGATGCTCGTCGATATTGCAAAGCCGACTCTCGATCTCGATGTCCTTGTCGAAATATCTCCCTGCGGCGAGGTGCTTGGGAACGACGCAAATCTCGGCATTTCTGCCGGGCACCGGAATCTGCATGGTCTGTTCGCCGCGCGCAGGGTCGACCGACAAGCCGGCATGGGCGTATGCCGAACCCAGGAGCTGCAGCGGCAGCAGTAGAAGCTGAGTGAAACGCACTGGTTTCATCGCGTGTCCTCCCAGTCTCGCCTGGCACGTGGAGGAAAACCCGCTGGCGCGAGTTCTCCGATTGGTTTGCATTCGCAACTTCCATCCGCCGCGCCGACCGCGGCGACTGGCTGCGGTTCAGCGCAGAGCGCTTGCCTCAATGGTATTGCGGACAGACGCGAGCCGCGTCCTGCTCGGAAATTTGCAGCTCTGGATCGGTGAACCGTACGAAATTCGCGACTTGGTCGTGCTCTTTTGGATAACGGATCTTGGGCGGGATCACGCTATCCCAATAGTCGGCCGCTTTGTGGGAATCCCATCCCGCTGGAGCGCAAAATTGAGTGAGGGCCGCGGCCGAGATAAAACCGGAAGCGTGCAGGCCATACCAGCAATGGACGTACATCGCCCCCTTGCCTTGAGTGATGATGTCATGGAGCTTGACGAACACCGTTCTCAAGGCCGCGCGGTTGTCCCACTGGTGATAGTCATATTGGAGCGAATTAGCAGCGCAGCTGACATTCTCGGTTCCGTTCCATCCGGTTCGATACGCGTACACTGCCTGCGAGAAGCCGGCTTTGCAAAGTGCCTGAAGAGATTGATTTTGCAGCGGTCGGCGTGGACCGTCGACACCAGCGCGAGAACCTTCGGTGCCGCCGCGATACAGGACCCCGGGCATGACGACTCGAAAATGCGTGAGTCCTGTTCCGTTGCCGACTGGAAAGAGCTTCTCTTTCTTCATATCGGCGTCGTCGGTTCCCGCAGGCTGCGCAAGAGCGCTCGCTGCAACTGACAGTCCCAAAAGCAGAACCGAACAAAATCCAGGGATTTTGGACATGGCGTCTCCTCACCGAAGATAGTCAGTCTTGATGTCGCGTCGGACCTTGCTTGCCTCCTGAAAGCGAGAAGAGCGAGGTGGCTCCAGCGCTCCCGGCCGGTTGAGCAGATCCCGTCAGAGCATGATCCGCAAAAGTGTGAAGCGGTTTTCCGAACAGATCATGCTCAAACAAGGAGCTAAAGCGCGATGACGATTCAAACCAATCTCATCGCGCTTTAGTCTGCAACGTTAGAGCAGGCTGCGACCGAAGGTTGTGAACCACTTCACATGGCCGAAAAATGCGATTGGGCTAAAGTTGCAATCTGACACCAAGTCCGCTTGGTGCAGACGTTCATGGGTTTCGCGAGGACCGGACATGCCAGCAACGCCCAATTTGCCGACGCCCGATTTCACCTTCGATGCCGACCAGCCCGGCGCATGTATCGCCGGCGTACGGCCGTATCGCAACGGATCCTACCGTCTCGACGCCGAGACGATCTCGAGTAAATTCTTCGTCCACAACTACGGGCATGGCGGTGCCGGTATTACGTTGAGCTGGGGCTGCGCCTCCAAGGTGCGGGATATCGTCAGGAGCCATCTGGTTGGCTCGCCCAATAGGAAAGTGGCCGTCCTGGGTGCAGGGGTGATGGGCTTGACCGCCGCCACGCTGCTTGCCGATCTCGGTCTGACGGTCACGATCTATTCGGACCGCGCGCCGCTGCAGACTACGTCATCCAAGGCCGGCGGCCAGTGGGCCGTGTCGGTGGTGGAATTCGCGGGCAAGCAACAGGAACTCACGGACATCATCAGGTTCGCATACACGACCTTCAAGGCGAGCATCGGCCAGGGCTTTGGCGTCAGCGAGCGGCCGAACTATTCGGCCACGCCGTCGCATAATCTGGATGTCGTGATCCAGCTGGCGCCCGGTCTCATCAAGCCGAGGGAATCGCTTCCAAGGGAGCCGTTCGAGGGCCATACCAAGCCTGGCTTCGTCTACCAGACCTTGCTGATCGAACCGCCGATCTTTCTTGCGAAGCTCGAAGCAGATCTGCGGGCGCGCGGCACGACGTTCGTGAACAAGAAATTCGTCAACAGGTCGGATATCATCGCGTCGGTGCCGGAAACGATCGTCGTCAATTGCACCGGGCTCGGCTCGATGACGTTGATGAGCGATCCGAAGATGGTCCCGATCAAGGGCCAGTTGGCGATGTTGCCCCCGCAGCCCGCGTTGCAATATTTGTATGGTCAGGATGGATACATGTTCCCGCGTGCCGATCACGTCGTCATCGGCGGGACGTTCGAGGTCGGTGTGAACAATGAGACGGCAGATAAATCCGTGTGCCAGGGCCTCGTTAGTCACATTGCCTCTCAGTTTGGCAAGGCGTCGGCGAAGCCTCTTCCGGACATCCATATCCACAACCCGGACCACGCGCCGATCGTCAATCCGCAAATCCCGGAGGTCTGAGGTGCTGTCCAAAATTTATCGCGCTCTGACCGGATCGGGTTGATTTCACTCGCCGCCATGTCGATGATCTCTCCGATGGTGTTGTGCGGGATGCAGCTCATCACCCATTTTGCCGATTGGATCTGGCGAGCAGATGCGTGTCGAGCTGTGACGGGAGCGGGCACTTGCCACAGGCCGCGATGATTCCATCCTACACCTGTTTTGCCCGACGCCTCAAGCGATTTTCGGTTTTACGGAAATTTTTCGCGCGAACGCCCGCTCAAGCACGATGACCGCTCGACTCGGCCTCGTAGCAGTTCAAGCCCTTGATTTCGCACTCGCGGGCTACTGTGCATGGGGTTGTTTTCGACTTTTTGCTTCCAGGGTGCAAAACTATCGGTCCGAGCCCGACCCGTCCGGCGCTCGCCTTTCATCAATCCATTTTCAGGAGACGCACCATGCAGGCTTACAATGTGGTGAAGTTCAGGGTGAAGCAGGGTGAGGAGGCCGCCTTCCTCGATGCACACCGGAACGGTAAGGCCAAATGGCCGGGCCTTGAACATGGCGTCATCATCAAGACCGGCGAGCAGACCTTTTGCCTGATCGGCCAATGGTCCAGTCAGGACGCAATGGTTGCGGCGCGATCGGCGATGATCAAGACGCTCGACAGTTTCAGGTCGGTGCTCGAGGACCAGGGCCAGGGGCGCGGCGTCACCGATGCCGTGTCGGGGGCGGTGGTGCTCGATCTCTAGCAGGCGCGCGGGAGCGCGCTACTTCATCAGCCGTATGCCCTTGGTCGTGAACTTCTGCGTCTTGCCGCCTGGGCGAAGGGGGCGCCTGGTGCCGGCGGCCTTGCCGGTGCCGGGCGGCTGGTGGGCGGGGACGAGCTGGTCGGGACGCGAGCCGATCAGGTCGCGGCGGCCCATCTCGATCAGGGCCTCGCGCAGCACCGGCCAGTTATCAGGGTCGTGATAGCGCAGGAACGCCTTGTGCAGGCGGCGCTGGCGCAGGCCCTTGATCGCCTCGACCCTGTCGCTGCCGCCGTGGCGCACGCCGCGCAAGGGATTGACGCCGGTGTGGTACATCGCGGTGGCCGTCGCCATCGGCGAGGGCAGGAAGGTCTGCACTTGATCGGCGCGATAGCGGTTCTTCTTCAGCCACAGCGCGAGGTTCATCATGTCCTCGTCGGTCGTGCCCGGATGTGCCGCGATGAAATAGGGGATCAGGTAATATTTCTTGCCGGCGCGCTCGGCGGCCTCGTCGAACATCCGCTTGAACTTGTTGTAGGCGCCGATGCCGGGCTTCATCATCTTGTCGAGCGGGCCGCGCTCGGTATGCTCAGGGGCGATCTTGAGATAGCCGCCGACGTGATGGGTGACGAGCTCCTTGATGTATTCGGGACTCTCGACCGCGAGGTCGTAGCGCACGCCCGAGGCGACCATCACTTTCTTGATGCCCTTGGTCTCGCGCACCTTGCGATAGAGGCGGATGAGATCGTCATGCGAGGTGTTGAGGTTCGGGCAGATCTCGGGGAAGACGCAGGATGGCCGCCGGCACGCGGCCTCGACCTTCGGGTCCTTGCAGGCCATCCGGTACATGTTGGCGGTGGGGCCGCCGATGTCGGAGATCACGCCGGTGAAGCCCGGCGTCTTGTCGCGGATCTTTTCGATCTCGCGCAGGATCGATCCTTCCGAGCGGTTCTGGATGATGCGGCCCTCATGCTCGGTGATCGAGCAGAAGGTGCAGCCGCCGAAGCAGCCGCGCATGATCGTCACCGAGAACTTGATCATGTCCCAGGCCGGGATCTTCGCCTCGCCATATGACGGATGCGGCGCGCGGGCGTAGGGCAGATCGTAGACCGCGTCCATCTCCTCTGAGGTCAGCGGGATCGGCGGCGGGTTGAGCCAGAGATCGCGGTCGCCGTGACGCTGCACCAGAGGCCGCGCATTGCCGGGATTGCTCTCCCGGTGCAGCACGCGTGAGGCGCGGGCGTAGGCTTCCTTGTCCTGCTCGACCTGCTCCAGTGCCGGCAGGCGGATCACGGTTGCGCCCTTCTGGCGCGTGGCGCCTTCGTCGGCGGAATCGAGATCGTCGGCGTGCAGCTCGGCATAGTCTTCGGGCACCCGGCGGAACAGCGCGACGCCCCTGATATCATCGAGCTCGCGCGGTGCATCGCCGGCGGCGAGACGGTGCGCCACTTCGACGACGGCGCGCTCGGCATTGCCGTAGAGCAGCAGATCGGCCTTGGCGTCGGCCAGCACCGAGCGGCGCACCTTGTCCGACCAGTAATCGTAATGCGCGATCCGGCGCAGCGAGGCCTCGATGCCGCCGAGCACGATCGGCACGTCCTTGAACGCCTCGCGGCAACGCTGGGCGTAGACGATGGTGCAGCGGTCCGGCCGCTTGCCGCCTTCGCCGCCGGCGGTGTAGGCGTCGTCGCTGCGGATGCGGCGGTCCGCGGTGTAGCGATTCACCATGGAGTCCATGTTGCCGCCGGTAACGCCGAAGAACACCTTTGGCTTGCCGAGTGCCTTGAACGGCTCGGCCGAGTGCCAGTCCGGCTGGGCGATGATGCCGACGCGAAAGCCCTGCGCCTCCAGCAGCCGGCCGATGATGGCCATGCCGAAGCTCGGATGGTCGACATAGGCGTCCCCGGTCACCAGCACGATGTCGCATTCGTCCCAGCCGAGCGCGTCCATCTCGGCGCGGCTCATGGGGAGGAACGGCGCCGGCTTGCGCGGGCGCGCCTGTGCCATCAGGGGCTTGTCGGCGGTGATGATCTGGGTGTCCATGGGGCCTACGCATAGGACTCCGGACGCGCGAATACAACCGACGGGAGCGTGAAAGATGGCGGTTCCGTCCTCGTTCGGGCGCATTAACCCTTCGCGAGCGCCGGCTGGACCTCGGCCGTCGTGGCCGGCTCACCACCCGCGCAGTGGTTCATTTGCAGGAACGATCCGGGTCCGCGCACATTCTGACTTAGGGGCCGTGGCGAGCCCGGCTTGCGCGCGCCCGTGCCCACGATCCGGGTTGCCTCGATATTCGCCTCGGGCGATGGGGGAGCTGTGAGTACAGTCATAGAGAATTTGCTGTCGCGGAAGCAGAAGCTTGTCGAACAGCTCGAGAAGGCGCCGTCGGTCGAGGACCGCGACAAAATTGAGCACCAGCTCGAACAGATCAACACGGCGCTGGATTTTCTCGACAGGCCGGGACCACGGGGCGGGGAATAGCCGCTCAATTCGCCGCCGGCGTCTCCACCTTCAAGGCTTTGGCGTAGACTACGCCCGAATTGGTGATGTGCGTGGTCATCGCCGCTTCGAACGCCGCAAACTCCCCGCGCGCGAACAGATCGAGCAGCTTGCGATGCTCGTCGAACGACGAGCGGGTGCGCACGTCGATCGGTGAGGTCAGGTTGGTGCGGAGCGCCGCCACGCGCCCCGAGACGAGCTGGTAGGATTCGGCGAGATAGCGATTGCCGCAATGCGCGAACAGGCCTTCGTGAAAGGCAGCGTCGGCGCGGCCATAGGCGATGTTGTCCTTGGCCTCAACCGCCGGCTCCATCGCCGCGATCGCCCCGCTCAGGGTCGCGATGGCGCCGTCGCGGTCGTGGCGAAAGGCGAGTTCGGCGGCTTTGGGCTCGAGCGCGATGCGGAAGGTGCAGAGCGCGGTGATGTCCTCGGCGCTGGGCGTGAACACGAAGCTGCCGACCTGCGGCCGGATCACCACCAGCCCCTGAGCCTGCAACTGGCCCATCGCCTCCCGCACCGGCGTGCGGCTGACGCCGAATGAGTTCGCCACCATCTCCTCCGAGATGGCGGCACCGAGCGCGAACTCGCCGTCGATAATGGCCTGCCGCAGCCGCAGCATCACCCGCTGCGACAGCGATTTCGGCGCATCGAGCTTGAGCGATCGCATTGTCCCCTCAGATCACCTTGCCGGGGTTGAGCAGATGATCAGGATCGAGCGCGGCCTTCAGCGTCCGCATCAGCGCGATCTCCGCCTCGCTACGGGCATGTCCCAGCCACTTCTTCTTCAGCGTGCCGATGCCGTGCTCGGCGGACACGCTGCCGCCCATGTCACGCACGAGGCCATAGATGATGGTGTCCATCTCCTCCTTGGGCTGCTGCTCGACGGGAAGGCCCGTGACCCAGGAGACGAGGTGCAGATTGCCGTCGCCGACATGGCCGTAATAGACGCTTTCGCAGCCCTTGATGCCGGAAGCCAGCGCCGCCTTGCAGCGCGTGGCGAACGCGTCCATCCGCGCCACCGCAAGACCGATGTCGTAGGAGATGTGCGGCCCCAGCACCTGGCCGAACTCGGCGCAGATGTCGCGCACGCGCCAGAACGCTTGCGTCTGCGCCAGCGATTGCGCCACGGCCGCGTCGACCAGCAGGCCCCGCTCCATCAGCTCCTCGAGCCAGGCCTGGAAACGCGGCGCATCGACGCTCTCGTCGGTGCCCTGCGCCTCGACCAGCACATAGAGACCCTGACCTGCGGCGACCGGCGGCTTGACGCCTGCGCGATTCGTGATCACGTCCCAATAATCCGGCCACATCACTTCGAAGGCCGACAGCAACGGGCCGAGCCCGCTGCGGGCGGCATCGAGCAGCGCGATCACAGCGGCATAGTCCTTCAATGCGCAGAGCGCGGCCATGGTCGAGCGCGGTTTCGGGAACAGTCTCAGCACCACGCGGGTGATGATGCCGAGCGTGCCTTCCGAGCCGATGAAGAGGTGCTTCAGATCGTAGCCGGCGTTGTTCTTCATCAGCTTGTTGAGGCTGGTGATGATGGTGCCGTCGGGCAGCACAACTTCGAGGCCGAGCACCAACTCGCGCGTCATGCCGTAGCGGATGACGCGGTTGCCGCCGGCATTGGTCGAGAGATTGCCGCCGATGGCGCAGGAGCCGCGCGAGCCGAGGTCAAGCGGAAAGAACAAGCCGGCCTCGTCGGCGGCCTTCTGGATCGTCTCCAGCGGCGTTCCTGACTTCACCGTCATCGTCATCGAGGCGCGATCGATCTCCTCGATGCCGGTCATGCGCTCCAGCGAGATCGCGATCCAGCCCGCTTCGGGCGCGGCGCCGCGGCAGAGCCCGGTCAAGCCGCCCTGCGGCACGAAGGGCAGGCGCGCCTGTCGGCAGGCCGCAATCGCATCGGCAACACCCTGCGCATCAAGCGGTCGGATCACCGCCAGCGGCGTTTGCGGCAGGCTCGCGCTCCAGTCGTTGCAATTGCGCGCGGGCACGTCGCTGCCGGTGAGCACGGCCGCAGCGCCGAGCTTATCGCGCAAGGCTGCGAGCAGTGGCTCGGGATATCCGACAGGGGTCACCATGTTCATGCGAGACCTCCTCTAAATTTGGCTGCGCCTCATGCGCGTTGAGCCGGCGGAAAGCGTTTGCGCCTGTCTTGTATGTAAGGTACAAGATAAAAAGTAAAGCAAAAACAAGGTCCGGTCGCCCCCGAAGATCGTTATCGATCAGGGGTTTGTTCCGGAGCCGTAACGATGGGTGGTGCTATGACGGAGGCAATTCGCGGATTCTGGGTGGCGTCGGCGACGCCGCTGGCGCCGGACGGCAGCGTGGATTCCACCAAGCTCGCCGCTCACGCCAAGCAGCTGTTCGGCAAGGGCGTCGACGGCGTCGTGTTGTTCGGCACCACAGGCGAGGGCACCTCTTTCAATGTCAACGAACGCATCGCGACCATCGAAGCCGTCCTCAAGGCGGGCGTGCCGGCGGAGCGCATCGGCATCGGCGGCGGCTTTCCCGCCATCAGCGACAGCATAGCGCTGGCGCGCGCCGTGCTCGGCCTCGGCCTGCGACACGTTCTGATCCTGCCGCCTTATTTCGATCGCAGCGCCACGCCTGAGGGCATCGAGGATGCCTTCGCCGCTGTCATTGACGGCGTCGCCGATGATCGCCTGCGCGCCTACCTCTATCACATCCCGCAGATCTCAGGCGTCGCGATCCCGACCAGTGTCGCCGCGAATTTGCGCAAGCGTTACGGCAAAACGGTTGCGGGCCTGAAGGACTCCAGCGGCGACTTCAAGCAATTCCAGGCGTTCCGTGCAGCGGCACCCGAGCTTGCCATCACCGTCGGCAACGAAACCGATATCGCGCGCGCGATCGCCGGTGGCGGTGCCGGCACCATCTGCGGCATGGCCAATATCGCGCCGGAGCTGGTCAAGGCGATGATCGATGACAAGGACGTCGAGGCGCGCATGCAGGCCGCTGTCGATATCGTGGTGAAGTCGCCGTCCTTCCTGACGACGCTGAAGGCCATCCTCGCTGCGCAGACCGGCGATGCCGGCTGGCTCCGCGTGCGCCCGCCGCTTCGCGCATTGTCCGACGGCGCCGCGCTCAAGGCGAAGCTCGACGAGCTGACCAACCCGGCGATCGCCTAAGCGCGCGTTTGATCGCTGTGATCGTCCGCGGCGCGCGCTGACATGGCGCGCACCGCGACGAGCGCGGCGGCAAAACCTGCCGCCGCTCCCACGCCGAGCGCCCAGCGCGGGCCGAGATGATCCGCCACCCATCCGACAATCGGTGCGCCGATCGGCGTGCCGCCCAGCGCGACGCCGAGCCGCAATGCCATGACGCGCCCCCTCATCCGCGGTTCTGTGGAGAGCTGCATCATGGCGTTCGAGGTGTTGGTGACCGTGAGCGCGGCAACGCCGATCAAAACCAGCGTGCCTCCGAACAGCCAATAGCTCGGCGCAAGCGCGGCCAGCGTGCATCCGGCGCCAAACGTTGCGGCTCCCATTAGCAGCGAGATGAATTTCGGCTGCGCTCGCCCGGCAGCCAGCAGCGCGCCCGAGATCGTGCCGACCGCCATCGTCGACGATAACAGGCCAAAGCCGCGCGCGTCGGTGTGGAAGACGCTGACCGCCATGGTCGAGATGAAGATCGGGAAGTTCAGTCCGAACGTCCCGATCAGGAACAGCATGATCATGATCGCCCTGAGATCCCTGCGCGACCACACGTAGCGAAAACCTTCCGTCATGCCGCCCGGTGCTCGGTGCGCTCGTGCATTCGGGCGAAGCTCCGACGTGCGCAGCAGTGCGAGCGAGCAGAGCACCGCCACGAAGGATGCAGCGTTGAGCAGGAAGGCCCAGCCGGTGCCGATCGAGGCGATGACGATTCCCGCGATCGCGGGCCCGACCATCCGCGCGGCATTGAAGGACGTCGAGTTCAGCGCGATCGCGTTGGAGAGTTCCCCGTCGCCGACCAGCTCGGCCACGAAAGTCTGGCGCACCGGAGCGTCGAAGGCCGCGGCGCAGCCGAACAGGAAGGCGAACACATAGACGTGCCAGAGCTGCACAAGGCCGGTGACCGTGAGAAGGCCAAGCACCAGCGCCAGCAGTCCCATCGTCGCCTGGGTCGCGACCAGAAGCCGCCGTTGATTGAAATGATCGGCGGCAAATCCGGTCCACGGCATCAGCAGGAGCTGCGGTCCGAACTGGAGCGCCATTACGATGCCGACGGCCTGCGCATTGTGTCGTGTCAGCTCGGTGAGAACGAGCCAGTCCTGCGCGGCGCGCTGCATCCACGTCCCGGTGTTGGACACCAGCGCTCCCGCAGCCCAAACACGGTAATTGTAGTTCCGCAGTGAGCGAAATGTGCCCGCGCCTGGCACGCTCATGACCCCGTGGGCGTGTTGCCGCCGTGGAATTGGCCGAACCGCCGCGCGAGGAAAAGGCCGAGGATCAGCGCGCCGAGCCCGAGCGCGACGACATCGGCCGTATCAAGCAGGGCGAACTCCCCGACTCGGCAGACGAGGAGATATCCGACCGTCACATTGAAGAAACCCCAGAGCACGTTGACCGTCGACGAAGACAGACCTTCTCCCCGCGGCGTCGCAAACGGCGTCTGGAACGGTTCGCCGCGCAGGCCGCTGACAAGATGTGGAGTGGCGTTCGCCAGAAATGCGCCGCCCCAAAAATAGGAAACGAGATGAAGCCAGTTCATTTCTGCGCGCTCCGTGTGGTCAATTCGGCGATGATTGCCTGCATTATCATGCGATCGTTCCTGTTGTTAGAACGTTTCAACACTAGAGCTATTCAAGTCCACCTATAGTTCTCTTCATTCGCAGTCGCTGCTAGATGCGCCAGCGTCAATGCCGTGACTTGGAAGTGAATTGAAAGTGCGTGCCCCTGTGGATGGCCCTCGCGTCAGAGGTCATCGAAATCGCGCCGGCAAGAGCCGTGCAAGTCTTCTCATCGGTGCGGCCGTGTTGCTCGCCGAATACAACTCCAGCACGACCGTCGCGAAGGCGCAAACGGCGCTGCCGCCGGTGAATGTGGAAGCACCGACGCAGCGGCCGAAACCGTCGCGCGCGTCGCAGCAGTCTCAACGGCGGACACAGGCGGTCCTGCGCCGTAGCCCAACGGCCGTTCCATCCGCATCTCTGATGTTCTCCGAACGCGCCGCGGCGGACGCCGCCGCACAACAGGCCGCAAAGCTCGGCTATCGCGCGATGCCAAGCGCGACCACGTTGCGCTCGGGCGCATCGCCGCTCGATACCTCGCAGTCCGTCAATGTCGTGCCTGCGCAGGTCCTGAAGGACCAGCTGCCGCGCAACATCGACGATGCGCTGGTCAACATCAGCGGCATCACCCAGACCAATACGCTCGCCGGCACCCAGGACGCGGTGATCCGCCGCGGCTTCGGCGACAACCGCGACGGCTCGATCATGCGCAACGGCATGCCGCTGGTGCAGGGACGCAGCCTGAACGCTGCGGTCGACAGTGTCGAGGTGCTGAAGGGGCCGGCCTCGCTGCTCTATGGCATTATGGATCCCGGCGGCATCGTCAACACCATCAGCAAGCGTCCGGAACTGTACCAGCACGGCGCGGTCTCGCTGCTGGGCTCGACCTACGCGAACAATCGCAACGGTGCCGACGGCACACTCGATGTCACCGGCCCAATCGGCGATGGCGGGCTCGCTTATCGCTTCATCGGTTACGGCGTCAGCGAGGACTACTGGCGCAATTTCGGCCGTCACCGGGAGATGCTGGTGAACCCGTCGCTCGCCTGGTACGGCGAGGCCACGACGGTCCAGCTCACCTATGAGCACCGGGAATTCATCACGCCATTCGACCGCGGCACTGCCTTCGTCAACGGCGCCCCGCTGGCGATCTCGAAGACGCGGCGGCTCGACGAGCCATTCAACAACATGTGGGGCACGCCCGATCTGGTGCAGGGCTCGGTCGAGCAGAAGCTCGACGACACCTGGAAGGTCACGGCGGCCTACAGCTATAACACCGAGACGTACAGCGCCAACCAGCTCCGCGTCATCGGCGTCAACGCCAAGACCGGCGTCGAGACCCGCAGCAATGACGGCACCCAGAACTCACTGAGCAACGCCAGTTACGGCACGTCCTATATGCAGGGTGATGTCTGGGCCGGCGGCTTCCGCAACGAGATCCTGTTCGGCGGCGAGGCGCTGTATCGTACGATCGATCGCCACGATTTGATCCGTCAGGCGACGCCGAGCTTCAATTTCTACAACCCGGTCTACGGGCTCGTCACGCCGGGCACGACAATCTCGCCAACCGACAGCGAGCAGACCGACAAGCTCGGCACGCGCGGCTTCTTCGCCCAGGACACGTTCCATCTCACCAACTGGCTGTCCATGGTTGGCGGCGTGCGCTGGATGCAATATGAGCAACTCGCCGGAAAAGGCCGGCCTGTCTTCATCACCAACACGAACCTTTCGGGCGACAAGGTGCTGCCGCTCGGCGGGCTCATCGTCAAGCTGAATGAGCAGCTCTCCTATTATGTGAGCTACACGCAATCGCTGAAGCCGACCTCGACCATCGCGGCTTTCACCAGCGGCTTCGTCGTTGACTCCACCATTGCGCCTGAGGAGGGAACGCAGTGGGAGACCGGTTTGAAGTTCGACGTCAACAAGCGGCTGTCGGGCACTTTGGCGGTCTACGATATCCAGAAAAAGAATGTGCTGGTGCTGGATGACCTCGGCAACGGCAAGTCGACAGGGCGCGCCTCCGGTGCGGCGCGGTCGCGCGGTGTCGAACTGGACGTCACCGGCCGGCTGACTGACGAATGGAGCATGATCGGCAGCTACGGCTATACCGATGCGCGCCTGATCAACGATCCCGTCGTCGGCAACGCAAAATTGCTGAACGCCGCGATGAACACGGCGTCGCTCTATCTCGTCTACGATTTCGGCGACCGGTTGCCCGGACGCCTGCGGCTCGGTGGCGGCGCACACTATGTCGGCGACCGGCCGGGCGACGCCGCCAACACGTTCTTCCTGCCCGCCTACACCGTCGCAGACATCTTCGTGACCTACGACGCCAAGGTCGACAACGTGCCCGTGACTTATCAGTTCAACGTCAAGAACCTGTTCGACAAGGTCTACTACACCTCCACCACCGGAAACGCGTTGAACGTCGCGATGGGCGATGGCCGCCGCATCTCGCTGTCGGCAACGGTGAAGTTCTAGCCATGGCGATACAACATCAGGTCGGGCGCAAGATCAGGGCGGCACTGCTCCAGCTTCACTCCATTGCCGGCCTCGTGCTCGCACTGCTGCTCTCCTTGATCGCGCTGACCGGCGTGACCATGAGCTTCGAGGACGAGATCGTCGACCACCTGAATGCCGGCATCATGCAGGTCGTCCCGCGGACGACACCGGCTCTGTTGCCGGATGAGCTGGTGTCGCGTCTGAAGGCCGTACCTGACGCCGGCAAGGTCGCGGGCATCACGTTGTCGAGCAATCCTTCGGCGGCCGTTCATATCCGCTTCGCACGCGACGAGCAGGGCGGGCGGCCGTCATCGCTCTATGTAGATCCTTATGACGGCAGGGTGCTCGGCGTCCCGCGCGGCGAGGATTATTTTGCGATGGTGCGTCGGCTGCACCGCTGGTTGCTGATATCTGGCGATGCCAGGGGCTGGGGTCGCCAGATCACCGGCATCGCCGCGCTCGGCCTCATCGCGATGCTGGTCTCGGGCCTCGTGCTGCGCTGGCCGCGTCGGGCGAGCAGCGTGAAGATGTGGCTGAAGCCGAACCTCACCCTCAGCGGCCGCGGCCTGCATCGTTCGCTGCATGCCGTCGTCGGCACCTGGGTGCTGCTGGTCTATCTGGTGATGGCGATCACCGGGCTGTGGTACTCGTTCGACTGGTACAAGGACAGCGTCGTCTGGTTGCTGGCTCGGCCTCATGTGGCGGCCGTGAAGATGCAGCTGAAGCAGCCGCGCCTATCCGGTCGTTCCGAGCCGGCTCAGCCGGTCTGGTTCGATCGTGCGTGGTCGACTCTCCTGCGTGAGGAGAGCGGCGGCTTTGCCAGGGTGCAACTCACGCTTCCTGCAGGTCCTGGCACAGTGATGCGGATCCGGTCGTGGCCAAAGGACGCCACGCTCGAAAGCGAGCGTAACGAATTCCGCATCGATGCAGTTACCGGCCAGCTCATCTCTGCTGAGCGCTATGCCGACAAAACCCTGGGCGAAAAGGCCATTGCGAGCGTGCTCGACATCCATCGCGGCGCGATCCTGGGCTGGCCGGGCAAGCTTGCGTTCATGATAGCCGCAGCGCTGATGCCGCTGTTCGCGATCACCGGCGTGCTCTTGTACGCCTCGCGCCGCAAGTTGCAGCGTTCGGCGCAGCCGCTGCACGGGCGGCTCGTTCCGGGCGAGTGATCGCAACGCTCCCTGCTGACGGCTCATCGAGCGCGCGATGATCGGTCGCTCCGGTGTCGCCAAGGTCGTCCCACGTCTTGGACAAGAAACGCTTGTCCAAGGCTTCGCGAAATGGTTCGATCCGACTTCTGCACGCGTAAGTCGTGGTGGCTTAATGGCACGATCCGAACGAGATGAACTTGAAGAGGCAGCGCTGCCGGCAGTGCTCGTCAGACGGAACGATTTGCCCGTGCCGCTTGCACATCCGGCGAGAAGTTTCTTTGGCGGACTTCCCAAGCTTCCGCCGCAGTTCGAGTGGCCTGTGGCGGAAGTCACGGCGAATGAGACGCCAGAGACGGTAGCTCTCACCTTTGTCGCTCAGATTGACTTGGCTGAAGTGCCTGGTTCAGGTTGGTCGCCACTTCCGAAGCGAGGCACGCTCTTCTTCTTTTGCAGCTCGGTATTCGTCGGTGAAGGGAATCCTCCTTGCCGTGTCCTCTATAGTCCGACCGGCGGTGGCGCGCATCCTGGCCGCTCGCCACCACCCAATCTCATGCCGCTGGCAGGGACTGACGGAGACGCTCAAGTCAGATGGCTCGATCCGGCGCTCGATTTTCATTCCAAAGTCGAATTCAAGTACCCGCTTTCGTTCCTGCCGTTTCGCGACGTCTATTCCGATCAGGATGCCGCTGGGGGCGAATTCATGATCGAGGAATTGTGCAGGGTGTTAGGCCCGGGTGAGCCGCGGGCGCCGGATCTCCTTCAGTCTAGAAGGGCGCGCGACTATGAGAAAGACGAGGATTGGCCCTTCAACTGGCTTCTGATCAACTATGTGGTTCGCTCAATCTTGTCGCGTGTCCAGCGTGATCTGACACCTGGATCTTACTACAAGCCGATTACCGACGAGGTGGCTACAGAGCTCAAGCGTCTACGCGTCGGCGCGATCGGATGGCTTGAACGTTGCCGGGCACTGACCCCAATGGACGAGGTCGATGCGGATACGAAGACGGCCTTCAGGTCGTGGTGGCTCGACGTCGTGCAGGCCTACGAGAGGATAGACAGGCAGGTACGCACATATGCGGGGCAAATTGCGGAGGATCTGGGCTACGCCATCAACCACACGATCCGTTGTATGGCGACCCAGGGCGATGACGCTTGCGACGACGCTCCTTTCGAGTATGTCGCGAACCTCGAGCGACAGAATCATTGGAAAGCGCCGACCGTGGAAGAGGGGCAGCGCCGTCATTTTGGAACAGCGCTCCATCAGATGCTGGGATACGGCAGCGGTCCGCAAGATGCGACGGAGGTCCATCTGGAAGATATGCTGTTGCTCCAAGTGCAGGGTGATGCTGCCTTCTTCGATTGGCACTCCAACATCGGCTGTGTGCTTCATTTTTGGATTGACCGGGATGCACTCACGCAACTCGACTTTTCGGGCGTCGCCGCCACATATGAATGTGACTAGTGCGATACGTGTGGCAAACTGGCGATTGCCCGATTTTCTGATCTGACTAGCCAACATCACGGCAATGGTTCAAAAGCTTCTGGTCTTCCTTTCAGGGCCCACGCCATGAAGCTTTCGACCGTCACTCCCGCCGATGTCCGTCGCGCGCTGCTGCTGCGTGAGGAGATCGCACTGCTCGATCTCCGGTTTGAGTCGGCCTTCGCCACCGGCCATCCGCTGTTCGCGGCGAACATGGCCGTGGACCGGATCGCGGTTGAGGCCGCGGTGAGGCTGCCGCGCAAGGACGCGCGGATCGTGCTCTATGATGATGGCGAGGGGCTGGTCGCTGATGGCGCCGAACGTCTTGCCGCGCTCGGCTACAGCAATGTCCGCGCGCTCGATGGCGGGCTGAAAGCCTGGCGCGCGGCGGGCTACGAGCTGTTCGAGGACGTCAATTCCTATTCAAAGGCGTTCGGCGAGCTGGTTGAGGCGCGCCGCCACACACCCTCGTTCAGCGCCGACGAGGTGGCAAAACTGATCGCGGACAAGGCCAACATTGCCATTCTCGACGTTCGTCGCTTCGACGAATATGCGACCATGAACATTCCGGGCTCGGTGAGCGTGCCCGGTGCGGAGCTGGTGTTGCGCGCCGGCCAGGCCGCGCCCGATCCAGACACCACCATCATCGTCAATTGCGCCGGCCGCACCCGCTCGATCATCGGCACCCAGTCGCTGATCAATGCCGGCGTGCCCAACAAGGTGCGGGCGCTGCGCAACGGCACGATCGGCTGGACGCTGGCGCGGCACACGCTCAATCGCGGTGCTGACCGGCGGGGCGCGATTGGCTCATTTGAAGGGGGCCCGGCCAATGCGCGCGATGTCGCCTATCGCGCCGGCGTCCGTCATATCGGCGAGAACGAGATGGCGGCGCTGGTCGCAGCGACCGGTCGCACGCTCTATCGCTTCGACGTGCGCGATGCCGAGGAATATGCCGCCGGTCATCTCCCGGGTTTTCGCCACTATCCCGGCGGCCAGCTCGTGCAGGAAACCGACATGGCAGCGCCGGTGCGTGGCGCGCGCCTCCTCTTGACCGACGACAGGGGCGTGCGCGCCGATATGACGGCGTCCTGGCTCGCGCAGATGGGCTGGGAGGTCTACGTCCTCGAAGGCGGCTATGGCGGCCCACTCGAGGTCGGCCCGCCCCTCGTCCTGCCGAAGCCAGACCCCGCGCATCGCTACCGTCGCCCCTATGAGGGCACTGATGTTGCGGAGAAGGCAATGCAGGCCTATCTCGACTGGGAATATGGCCTCGTCGAGCAGCTCCGCCGCGACGGCACGCACGGGTTCTACGTGATCTGACTACCGCCAAATCTGACTACCGCCAGGTCAGGATATCCCCGTATCCAAACCCTATTGTGCTCGGCCTCGTCCGCGGTCTAAGAGCTGCGGCAAAGCCGTCATTTCAGGAGATTCCATGCCAGCCCCAGGCCAAAGCCCTGAGCGGAGCGCGAAGGCGCTGCTGCTTGAAGGTGTCAACGATAGCGCCGTGGATCTGTTCAAGGGCGCAGGCTTCACCAATGTCGAGCGTCTGACCAAGGCGCTGGATGGCGATGCCCTGCGCCAGGCGCTCAAGGGAGTGTCGCTGCTCGGCATCCGCTCCCGCACCCAGATCACCGACGAGGTGCTGGAAGCCGCCGACGGGCTGCTCGCGGTCGGCTGCTTCAGCGTCGGCACCAACCAGGTCGATCTCCTGGCGGCGCGCAAGCGCGGCATTCCCGTGTTCAACGCGCCGTTCTCCAACACGCGTAGCGTCGCCGAGCTCGTGATCGGCGAGATCGTGATGCTGCTGCGGCAGATCTTCCCGCGCTCGGTGTCGGCGCATGAGGGCGGCTGGGACAAGTCCGCGGCCGGTAGCCGCGAAGTCCGCGGCCGCACGCTCGGCATCATCGGCTATGGCAATATCGGCTCGCAGCTCTCGACGCTCGCCGAAGCCATGGGCATGCGGGTGATCTATTACGACCGCACCGACAAGCTTCGCCACGGCAACACCGAGCCGGTGGAGAAGCTGGAAGAGCTGCTGGCGCAGAGCGACGTGGTCAGCCTGCACGTGCCGGAGACGCCGGAGACCGCGGGCATGATCGGCGAGAAGGAGCTGCGGGCGATGAAGCCGGGCTCGTTCCTGATCAACAACAGCCGCGGCACGGTGGTCGATCTCGACGCGCTCGCGGGCGCCTTGCGCGATGGCCACATTGCGGGCGCGGCCATCGATGTGTTCCCGGTCGAGCCGTCGTCGAACTCGGAGCGTTTCAAGAGCCCGGTGCAGGGCCTTAATAACGTCATCCTCACTCCGCATATCGGAGGCTCGACCGAGGAGGCGCAGGAGCGCATCGGCGGCGAGGTCGCGCGCAAGCTGGTCGACTTTTTCATCACCGGCTCGACCATGGGCGCGGTGAATTTCCCGGAGGTACAGCTGCATCTGCGCCCGTCCGGCGCCCGTTTCAGCCATGTCCATCGCAACGTGCCGGGCATGCTGCGCCGGCTGAACGAGGTTTTCCTCCAGCGCGACATCAACATTGCCGCGCAATATCTGGAGACCGCCGGCGACCTCGGCTACGTCGTGCTCGATGCCGACCTCGGTGGCCAGGACTCAGGCGCGCTGCTGGCGCAGATTCGTGCACTCGAAGGCACGGTTGGCGCGCGGCTGGTGTTCGAGCACTAGCGCGCCGTCACGTTCCGGTTGCATTGTCCGGCTTAAACTCTCTAAACTGTATCGTCTTCGACGTGTTCCAATCACGTCGAATTTGAGCCTCAGTTGCGTGAGTGTCCGCCATGGAACGCGACGCCGTACTGATCGATCTCGCACTTCAAGGCGGCGGCTCGCACGGCGCTTTCTCCTGGGGCGTGCTCGACCGCCTGCTGGAGGAGAAGTGGCTCACCATCGCCGCGATCTCCGGCACATCGGCTGGCGCAATGAATGCGGCGGTGCTGGTTGATGGATGGACGGCTGGTGGAGCAGAGGGCGCGCGCGAGGCGCTGGAACGATATTGGCGCCGTGTCTCGAAGGCTGCTGCCTTCAGCCCATTGCAGCGCTCACCGTTCGACAGGCTGATGGGACGCTGGACGCTCGATACCTCGCCCTTCTACATCTTCACCGACCTGATGTCGCGGGTGCTGTCGCCCTACGATCTCAATCCGACCGGTTACAATCCGCTGCGCGCAGTGCTGGCCGAGAGTATCGATTTCGAACGGCTGGCGCGCTCGCCGATCCAGCTCTTCATCACGGCGACGCGGGTGCGCACTGGGCGCGGACGAATCTTTCGCAACGCCGAGATCACGGCAGACGTGCTGCTCGCATCGGCCTGCCTGCCTACCATGTTTCGCGCGATCGAGATCGACGGCGAGCCTTACTGGGACGGCGGCTTCGCCGGCAACCCCACCATCACGCCGCTGGTCCGCGAGAGTGATGCGCACGACACCATACTCGTCCAGATCAATCCGACCGAACGGCTGGAGGAGCCACGCACCGCGGCGGAGATCCTCAATCGCGTCAACGAAATCTCCTTCAACTCGCCGCTGATGAAGGAGCTGCGCATGATCGCGCTGCTACGCCAAGCGGCCGATCCCGGCAGCGGCGAGGGTTCGCGCTGGGCGAAGATGCGGACGCACCGGGTCAAGAGCGACATGCTGGCGAAGTTTGGCGCCTCGTCGAAGCTCAATGCAGAATGGGAGTTCGTCTCGATGCTCCGAGCCGAGGGTCGCCTGGCCGCGGATGCGTTTCTCCGCGAGCACGGCGCCGATGTCGGCCGGCAATCGACCGCCGATCTTGACGTTCTCCTGGCGGAGTGTTGAGGCATGGGTCTCCTCGGCCTGCTCGTCGGGCTCGGCCTGCTGGTGCTGTTCGCGTTTCGCGGCTGGAGCGTGCTTTTGCTCGCACCGTTCGCTGCGTTGGTGGCCGCGTTGTTTGGCGGCGAGCCGCTGCTGGCGAACCTCACCCAGGTCTTCATGACGAATGCAGCGGCATTTCTGGCGCAGTTCTTTCCGATCTTCCTGCTGGGCGCCGTGTTCGGCAAGCTGATGGATGACAGCGGCGCGGTAACGTCCGTTGCCGCGTTCATGGCGAAGCGTCTCGGCGAGCGCCGCGTAATCCTTGCGGTCGTGTTGGCCGGCGCCGCGGTGACTTACGGTGGCGTGAGCCTGTTCGTCGCGTTCTTCGTCATCGTGCCGATGGCCCGCTCGCTGTTTCGTGCGGCTGAAATTCCGCGGCGTCTGATTCCGGCTGCAATCGTGCTGGGGACGTCGACCTTCACCATGTCGGCCTTGCCCGGCACGCCGTCGATCCAGAATGCGATCCCGATGCCGTTCTTCGGCACGACGCCCTTTGCCGCACCGGGCCTCGGGATTGTCGCTTCCCTGATCATGCTCGGCACAGGCTTGTGGTGGCTGCATCGCGCGGAAGCCAAGGCGCGGCGCGCTGGGGAGGGCTATGGTGACGAAGTCGAGGATGTGACCGAGCGCGCTGCGTCCGACGAGCTCGTGCGCGAACGTGCGACCACGGCGCGGGAGTTTGATCCAGCGGAGCTGCAACATGGCCATCGCAGCGACCAAGCGTCGCCGGTTCTGAATGCTGTCCTGCCGTTGATCGTCGTCGTGGCCGTCAATCTCCTGATGTCGCTCGTGGTCCTGCCTCGGCTCGATGTCAGCTACCTTGCCGAGCAGCGTTTTGGCGGGACGTCGCTCGCTGCCGTTGCGGGCGTGTGGTCGGTCGCGGTGGCGCTGACCGCCGCCATCGTCACGACCATCGTGCTGAACTGGTCCCGTCTGCCGGCGTTGCGGCAGACCATGGACGCCGGAGCCAACGCCTCGGTGCTGCCCGCCTTCAGCGTCGCGAGTCTGGTCGGGTTCGGCGCGGTCGTTGCCGCACTGCCGGCATTCACGACCGTGCGCGACTGGGTGCTCGCGATCGAAGGCGGCCCGCTGGTCTCGCTGGCGGTCGCGACCAACATCCTGGCCGCGCTGACCGGCTCTGCGTCCGGCGGCCTGACCATTGCTCTCGATGCGCTCGGCGACACTTATGTCGATCTCGCCGCACGGACCGGCATCGACCTTGCCCTGATGCATCGCGTTGCGGTGATCGGTTCGGGAACGCTCGATATCCTGCCGCACAACGGTGCGGTGGTGAGCTTGCTCGCGATCTGCGGCCTGACGCATCGCGACAGCTATTTCGATATCGTGATGGTCGGCATCGTGACGTCGCTGCTCGCACTGGTGGCCGTGATCGCCTTGGGCAGTGTGCTGGGATCGTTCTAAGACGATTGACGCAGTCGCGAAGGTTGCGTTGAATGCAGCCGACTGTCGGACACAAAACAAAGAAGACCGGGTGGAAACGATGACGCGAAAGAGCGCGAAGCTGTGTGCAATGTTCGTGGGTGCGACAGCTGCGCTGGGTGCGACCAGCGCATTCGCGGTAACGCTGGCGGAGGATGCAGACAACGTCTGTAAGAGCCTCGTCGGCGGTGGCGATGCCGTCAAGATCGACTCCGCGGCGCTGCAGTCGCCGTCGCAACTGGCCGTTGCCGAACGCGGCCCGACGCCGGCCGGCCGCATCGCGCCGGCCAATCCTGCCTTCTGCAAGGTACTCGGCCATATCGAGTCCGTTGATCCCAAGGCGCCCCCGGTCAAATTCCAGGTCAATCTGCCTGTCGAATGGAACGGGCGCTCGGTGCAATATGGCGGCGGCGGCTTCAACGGCGTGCTGATCACCGGCCTCGGGTTGCCGCCGGCCTATCCCTTCGACAAGCCGTCGCCGCTGGCGCGTGGCTTCGCCACCTACGGCACCGATTCCGGCCATGAGTCCAAGCCCGGCGAGCCGCCGCAGCTGTTCGCGCTCAATGACGAAGCGTTCGAGAATTTTGCCCACCGCGCCTACAAGAAGGTGCGCGACGCCGCGGTGGCGCTGATGCAGCGCGCCTATGGCAAGAAGCCGGACAAGATGTACTTCATGGGCTCGTCCGAAGGCGGGCGCGAAGCGCTCACCATGGCGCAGCGCTACCCCGATGATTTCGACGGCATTTTCGCACGCGTGCCCGTCATCAACTGGGTCGGCTTGCAGCATGCGGGCACCCGCTCCGGCCTCGTCACCATGGGCGGGGGCTGGATCAATCCGGCGCAGGTGAAGCTGGTCGGTGACGCCGTGCGGGCCGCTTGCGACAAGGCCGATGGTTCCGACGACACGCTGGTGCAGGATCCCGTCGGCTGCAAGACGGCGTTCAAGGTCGAGACGCTGCGTTGCACTGAGGGCAAGAGCGGCGATCAATGTCTCACCGACGCCCAGATCAAGGCAATCGATACGCTGCATGCGACCTACAAATTCCCGTTCACGCTCGCCAACGGTCTCGACGACTATCCCGGCTGGGGCGTGTCGGGCGAGGATACACCGGCGATCGGGCCGACCGGCGGCTGGATGGCGTGGTGGCTCGGCACCGCACCGCCGGCGCAGCCGCCTGCGCCGAACAACGGCATCGCCTGGATTTACGGCGCCGGCGGCATTCAATATGTGTTCGCGCGCGATCCGAAGCTCGACGTCACCACCTACAAGGTCGAGGACCACAAGGCGCGGCTGCTGGAAGTCTCCAGCCTGATGGATTCGACCGATCCCGATCTCAGCCGCTTCCGCGCTCGCGGCGGCCGGCTGATCATGCTCGAGCACTTGGCCGACTACGCGCAGAGCCCCTATGCCGGCATCCGCTATTTCGAGAGCGTCGAGCGCAAGCTCGGCAAGGCTGAGACCGCGGAATTTGCCCGACTCTACACCGCGCCCGGTGTCGATCATGTCGGCTCCGGCGCGCCGGCCAATGTCGACATGCTGACCGCGCTGGTCGATTGGGTCGAGAAGGGTACGGCGCCGGGCGATCTGGAGGTCACCGAGCAGAAAGTCGAAGCGCCGTCATTTGCGGTTACGCGCGCGATGCCGCTGTGCCGCTGGCCGGCCTGGCCGCATTACAAGTCGGGCCCTGTGACCGCGGCTGCGAGCTTCACCTGCGCGCCGTAGGGCGCCGACAATCTCCACAGCGTCGTGGCCCGGCATGTCCCCGGCCATCCACGCTTTGCCACGCAGCACTGAGAATGTGGATGCCCGGGACAAGCCCGGGCACGACCATCTCTTGCTAGTGTGCCCCACCCCCTCCGCCAGCCGCCTTCACCCGCCGCGTCAGCAGCACCGCGATCGCAGCCAGCACCAGCACGACGCCGATCACGGCAAAGGTGTCGGAGAAGCCCATCACCAGCGCCTGGCGCTTCACTGTCTTACCGAGTGCGATGATGGCCTGCTCGCGGGCGGCGTTGGGGTCGGGCACGCCGTGGGCGATGAAGTAATCCGTCATCTGCGCGATGCGGGTGCGGACCTCTTCGCGGCCGAGCGTCACGGAATGGCCGATGATGTTGGAGTGGAATTGCTCGCGCTTGGTGACGATGGTCGCGAGCACCGCAGTGCCGATGGCGCCGCCGAGGTTGCGCATCATGTTGGAGATACCGGAGGCCGCAGGCGCATCCTGCGGCGCGACGCTGCCGAGGCTGAGCGCCGACAGCGGCGCCAGCGTCAGGGCCTGGCCGACGGCGCGGACGACATTCGGAATGAAGAACTGATCGCCGGAATAGTCGACCGACATCATGATGTTCATGAACGAGCTGGCGGCGAACAGCAGCAGGCCGACGGCAGCGATGTAGCGGGTGTCGAAACGCTGCATCAGCTTCGGCACCAGCGGGATCAACAGCAGCTGCGGCAGGCCCGTCCAGGCCAGCACATTGCCGATCTGCTCGGCATTGTAGCCCTGCACCTGGCCGAGATAGGCCGGCAGCAGATAGACCGAGCCGAACAGCGCGAAGCCGAGGAACACCGCAGCGATAGTGCCGACGCCGAAATTCCACTGTGTCAGCAGGCGGAGGCGGAGCAGCGGCTTCTCGACCACGAGCTCGATGGTGATGAACAGCGACAGGCTGATCGCGGCGATGATTGCAAGCCGCACGATGAAGGGTGAGCCGAACCAGTCGTTCTTGTTACCTTCCTCGAGCACGGCCTGCAGCGAGGCCAGGCCAACTGCCATCGTGGCGATGCCAAACCAGTCGCCTTCACGCAGCAATCCGAGATTCAGGGGAGCACGTTCCAGGGTGAGGAACAGAATGCTCACCATGACCGCAGTCGGCAGCAGGTTGACGAAAAAGATGGTCTGCCAGCCGTAATTCTCGGTCAGATAGCCGCCGATGGTCGGACCGATCGCGGGCGCGAACGTTACGGCCAGCGAGAACATGGCGAGGCCGATCGGCTGCTGACCCTTCGGCAGCTTGGTGAAGACGAGCGTGAAGGCCATCGGGATCAGCACGCCGCCGAAGAAGCCCTGGAAGCCGCGCATCGCGATCATCGAGGGAAGGTCGTGCGTGAAGGCACAGGCAACGGAAAACGCCGCAAACAGCGAGGCAAAGCTCAGCATGATGTTGCGGAACGAGAACACCCGCGACAGATAGTCGGTCAGCGGGATCACGATGATCTCGCCGATCAGATACGACGTCGAGATCCAGGATCCGTTGTCGACACCGGTGCCGATGCCGCCCTCGATGTTGAGCAGCGAGGCATTGGTGATCTGGATGTTCAGGATCGCCACGAAGGCGCCGATCATCGCGGCGAAGACGGCGATCCAGACCGTAGCACTTGCTCTGTTAGGATCGGCGGCGGCGCGATTAGGCGTCGCGGCCGATATGGCTGGTGCTGGCGTCGAGATTGAGAGGCTGTTTGACATGGCACGACCCTCCGGAAACAAGCTTGGCTTTGGGCTTCGTTGAGGGCGTCGTTGCCGCTTGCGCGGTCGGCGCTGAACGGGTTGCGATCGTCGGGATGACGGACATGCCGGGCCGCAGCTCGATCGCAGGCGCGGTCTCGGCGTCCAGCGCGATCTTCACGGGAATGCGCTGCACGATCTTGGTGAAGTTGCCGGTGGCGTTGTCGGGCGGCAGCAGGGCGAACTCCTGGCCGCTGGCCGGCGCGATGGAATCGACATGACCGTGCACCACCTGGCCCGGGAACGTATCGACCTCGATCTCGACCTCTTGTCCGGCACGGACATGGGTGAGCTGGGTCTCCTTGAAATTGGCAACGACATAGGCGCCCTCGGCGGGCACGATCGACATCAGCTGCGTACCGGCCTGCACGAGCTGGCCGACACGGAGCGTGCGGTTGCCGATGACGCCGTCGATCGGCGCGACGATCGTGGTGTAGCCGAGATTGAGTTCGGCTTGATGCTGAAGCGCGGCGGCGCGGGCGGCCGCGGCGTTGGCCTGCGCGATCTCGGCCTTCAGCAGCTCGACCTGCTTCAGCGCCGAGGCGAGGTTGGCGGTGTCGCGCTGGATCGCAGCTTCGGCGCCGGCGTTGCGTGATTGCGCCTGCTGCGCATTCTGCACGCTGCCATAACCGGTCGCGGCGAGATCGGTGTAACGCTTGTTCTCCTGCTGCGCAAAAGTCTTTGCGGCGGTGTCGACATCGATGGTCGCCCTGGCTGCGGCGATCACCGCATCCTGAACGTCGAGCTGCGCCTGCTTGCTGGCGATCGTCGCATTCGCTGCGGCGACGTCGGCCTTGGCCTGGTCGAGCGCGACGCGGAAGTCGCGGTCGTCGATCCGCGCCAGCACCTGGCCGGCCTTCACATGCTCGTTATCGCCGACCAGAACGCGGTCGAGATAGCCGCTGACCTTCGGCGCGATGGTGGTGTTGTCGGCCTTCACATAGGCGTCATCGGTGGAGACGAGGAAGCGGCCGATGGTCCAGTAATCGTAGCCATACCAGCTGGCACCGGTGAGGGCGGCGAGCGCCACTCCCGCAAGCAACAGCTTACGAAAGCTCAGCTTTTGGCGGGGCGCGGGTTTCTGCGTGACAGGCAAAACACCTTCTGGTGCAGGTGTTGGAACCACGGCGGCATCGGACTTGGTCGGGTTGGTATGGACGGTCATCGCCGCCTCCCTGAATTAGGAAACTTGACGATTTCCAAAATAGGATTAGCTTTGGGACTGTCAATCGAATGACAGGCATCATTTAAAAACATGGCTCAGGCAAAACCGTCATCAGAGTGTCGTCCGCGCGGGCGGCCGCCAGTGCGCAGCGACGAAGAGACGAAGCGGATCGTCATCGAGGCCGCGCGGCACGCCTTCGCGGTCGACGGCTACACAGCAACCAGCACCGAAGAGCTGGCGCGCGGCGCCGGCATCTCCACCAAGACTCTCTACCGGCTGTTTCCCGGCAAGGCGGCGCTGTTCGAAGCCATGTGCGCTGACAGGCTCGAGCGGTTGCTCTCCGACGTCAATCTCCAAGCCAACAACCAGGCCGACATCGAGACCAGCCTGGCTGCCGTGCTGGTCGCCTGTGCCGATCTCGCACTCGATCCGGAGGTCGTGTCGCTGCAGCGCATGGTCCTGCAGCAATCAGCGACGTTCCCCGACCTTGCTGCGAATTTTTACCGGGATGGCATCGCGCGTACCGCGGCGGCGCTGGCGGGCTGGCTGCGCGATCAAGTCAAGAAGAAGCGCCTCGCGCTTGATAATGTCGATGAAGCCGCCGGCATGATGATCGGCATGATGGTGTCGGCGCCGCAGCGCGCGGCGATCTACGCCAGCCTGACGCTGCCCTCGCGCAAGGAAATCGAGAAGCGGGCACGGGTATGCGCTGCAATTCTTCTCGACGGCTGCCGCGGGGCGTCGCGCTAGCGACGACAGGCTTTGACAACAGGCCGTCGTCCCAATATATGTTTCGCATGCGAAAGAAATTGCCTGAGGCCAGGCATCACCGGCTGATCTACCTCCTGAGCGTCGCGCAACGGCGATTGCAGCGCTGGATGGCGGCGCAGCCGCAAAACGAGGTGACGCCGGCGCAGGCAGGGCTGTTGTTCATCCTCGGCAAGCAGGACGGCGTCCTGATGGGCGAGGCGGGTGCGGCGCTTGATCTCGGCCCGGCCGGCATTTCGGGCCTGGTCGATCGCAGCGCCGCGGCAAAGCTGGTTGAGCGGCGCGCTGATCACGACGACGGCCGCGCCTGGCGCGTGTGGCTGACGCCGAAAGGGCGCCATGTACTGGCGCAGGCGAAAGCCGATACGGCCGCGATCAATGCCGCGCTGACGGAAGGATTTACCAGCGCCGAGATCGATGTCGTCGCGCGTTGGCTGACCAGCATTCAGGACAAGTTTCCAAGAGACTCCATAAGAGACGTGACAAGAGACCCAGATGAATAAGAGGAGATACTCATGACCGAGCATGTGCGAGTTGAAAACAACAACGGAATTCTCACGCTCACTTTGGCGCGCTCCGACAAGAAGAACGCGTTGACGGATGCGATGTACGGCAAGCTTGCCGACGCCATCGAAGCCGCCGAGTCCGACCCGTCCGTGCGCGTGTTGCTGATCCGCGGCGAGGGCGACATGTTCACCGCGGGCAACGACGTCGGCGAATTCGCCGCCGTCGCGTCAGGCAAGTCCGAAGGCAGCCGCAATGTCGGACGCTTCATCCAGTCGCTGGCGCGTTGCACGCGGCCCCTTGTTGCCGCCGTGCAGGGCCGTGCCGTCGGCGTCGGCACCACGATGCTCCTGCATTGCGATCTGGTCGTGCTTGCCGAGAATACGCAGTTGTCGACGCCCTTCGTCAGCTTGGCGCTGGTGCCGGAAGCCGCCTCCAGCCTCCTGATGCCGGCGCGGATCGGCTATGCCCGCGCCTATGAGATGTTTGCACTTGGCGAGACCGTGCCGGCCAAGTCCGCGCTGGAATGGGGCCTCGTCAACCGCGTGGTGCCGCTCGACAAGCTCGATACCGAGGCGCTTGCGCTCGCCCAGCGTCTGGCCCG
This sequence comes from Bradyrhizobium sp. CCBAU 11434, assembly GCF_028128895.1. Classification (NCBI taxonomy): domain Bacteria; kingdom Pseudomonadati; phylum Pseudomonadota; class Alphaproteobacteria; order Hyphomicrobiales; family Nitrobacteraceae; genus Bradyrhizobium; species Bradyrhizobium sp. CCBAU 11434. Next base: position 453,664 of record NZ_LBJX01000103.1, on the reverse strand, counting down.
GCAGCCGGCCGGCGCGCTCATCGCGACCAAGAAGCTGATGCGCAACGGCGAGGCACTGGTGGCGCAAATGCAGGCCGAGGGCGAGCAGTTCGCGAAGCGTCTGCGCACGGCCGAGGCGCGCGAGGCGTTTACGGCGTTCGCCGAGCGGCGTCCGCCTGATTTCACGAAGGTTTCTTGACGATGCGGACCTGACAAAAGGTTTGGCAAATCGCGAACGACCTGCATTTGACTAAACCCTTAACGGAACATTGGCATGTCGCGATGCAAGGTGGCCTCTCCTGGAAGTAGGCCCCTTGTGACCCATGGCAATGTTTAAGAAATCGGTAAGCTCGCTCCTCCTGACCTTGATGGCCCTGCTGGCCGCCGGCGCGCTCGCCTCTACGGCGATCCAGATGGTCGGGGCCTTCGGCCGCTACAACGACAGTCTCGAGACGGCGCGGCTCGCCGCCGCCGACAAGGCGATCTTCCACGGCGTGCTGTCCCTGCGCAACAATCGCGGCGATGCCCAGAGCGCGATCCTCGGCGACGACGATCCGCGCGCAAAGCTCGCCGAGGCAGAGAAGGCGGAGCAGGGCGGCTATGAGGGCATCAGCGCCGCCCTCGCCACGATCGATTTCGCCCGCCGCGATGAACTGGCAAGCAAGCTGAAGCAGGGCTGGGGTGAGGCCGCGCCGCAATTCCAGCTGTTCTATGATGAAGCCAAGCGTCCGCGCGCCGAGCGCAAGATCGAGCGGACCAACTCCTGGTACGATGCCGTCACCAAGGTGATCGACACCGCAAATCTCGCCTCGACCGCAGTGTCGAACCGGGCCTGGATGAACGATCCCTTCATCGCCCGCATGATCCAGGTCCGCCGCCTCGCCTGGCAGGTGCGCGACCGCTATGGCATCCATTGCTCGGTGCTGCGTTCGAACGTCAACAGCAGCAAGCCGCTTGACGACACCCAGAAGCGCTCGCTGGCGCAATGGGACGGCACCATCGCCTCCGGCTGGGCCGGCATGACCGAGTTGCTGGCCGCGCCAGATGTGACCGCGGAACTGGCCGCTTCGGCCAAGGAGGCGAAGGCCAAAACCGACGGCGTTCTCAAGCAGATCGGCGATCTCACCAAGAACTTTGACGGCAGCGGCAAGCCGGCGATGGCGGCGGCGGATTGGAATGCGCTGTGCCAGTCGCCGTTCCCGCTCATTGTCGGTGTCGCGACCAAGGCGCTCGACCAGTCGATCGCGCGAGCCGAGACCGTTCAGGCCAAGGCGCTGACCAATCTCATCGTGCAGTCGCTGGCGTTCCTGGCGGCGCTCGCCGTGACGCTGGCCGGCGTCTATGTCGTGCGCAATCGCCTGATGCGTCCGGTCCGCGCCATTCTCGACGCGATCGCCCGGATCAGCGCACGCGACTACGCGACGCCGGTTCCGCAATCCCGCTATCCCGACGAGTTCGGCACCATGGCCGCCGCGCTTGAAAGCCTGCGCGAGAGCGCGGCCACCGCGGAACGCCTCGGCCAGGAACGCGAATCGCAGCAGGCGCTGCAGCTGGCCCGCTCTGGCACCGTCGACGAGGCGTGCCGGAGCTTCGACGACACCGTGCAGGCGGTGATCCAGAGCGTCGCGGCATCGGCCAAGGAACTCGATGCCACGGCGACCGACGTGCGCACGCTGGTGTCGGAATCGAGCAGCCAGACGGCCGCGGTCTCCTCCGCCGCCGAGCAGGCCACCAACAATCTTGAAAGCATCGCGGCCGCGACCGAGGAGCTCTCGGCCTCCGTCGGCGAAATCTCCGCGCAGGTGCAGTCCAGCGCACGCGATGCGCGCGAAGCGGTGTCGCAGGTCGAGCAGACCAACGCAACGGTCGAAATCCTCGACCAGACCGCCGGCCGTATCAGCGAAGTCGTGAAGATGATCCACGCCATTGCCGGCCAGACCAATCTGCTCGCCTTGAACGCCACCATCGAGGCGGCCCGCGCCGGCGAAGCCGGCCGCGGCTTTGCTGTGGTTGCCGGCGAGGTCAAGAGCCTAGCGTCGCAGACCGCGACCGCGACGGAAGAAATCTCGCGCCAGGTCGAGGAGATTCAGGGCGCGACCGGCCAGGCCGTCGCCGCCATCCGTTCGATCGGGGGCGCCATCAGCGGCATCGACGAGAAGATGACGGCCATTGCCGCCGCGGTCGAACAGCAGCGCGCGGCTACCACGGAGATCTCGCGCAACTTCCAGCATGCCGCCCAGGGCACCCGCGAGGTCACCGACACCATCGGCAGCGTGGCCCAGCTCAACCAGGAGACGGGCAATGCCGGCACGGTGCTGTTCCAGTCCGTGACCAAGATGTCGGCCGACGCCGACCGCCTGCGCGTCGCGGTGGAAGGCTTCCTCGGCGCCGTAAAGTCCGCTTAAGGCCTCATTCCCGGCTCAACGGAACGCGGTTCGGCATTGCCGCGCCTGCCTGCGACCTGTAAATGGTAGCGGTACCAAGCTCTAACGGACGGGACTACAGGGAGATAATTTCGATGCCGGTCACCCCACATAAGGCCCAGCGCCCCTATCGCGGCGTGTTTCCGGTCGCACCCACCATCTTCGACGAGCGCGGCGAGCTCGATCTCGAGGGCCAGCGCCGCTGCATCGACTTCATGATCGATGCCGGCTCGCATGGCATCTGCATCCTTGCCAATTTCTCCGAGCAGTTCGTGCTGACCGATGCCGAGCGCGAGAGCGTCATGCATGCGGTGCTGGAGCAAGTCGCCGGCCGCGTGCCCGTCATCGTCACCACCACTCATTTCAGCTCGGCGGTGTGCGCGGCGCGCAGCAAGCAGGCGGAGGCCGCCGGTGCCGCCATGGTGATGGTGATGCCGCCCTATCACGGCGCCACCTTCCGCGTGCCGGAGAAGGGCATCGTCGAATTCTTCAAGGTGCTCTCGGGCGCGATCGACATCCCGATCATGATCCAGGATGCGCCGGTTGCGGGCACGCCGCTGTCGGTCGAGCTGCTGGCGCGGCTGGCGCGCGAATTCTCCAACATCCGCTATTTCAAGATCGAAGTGCCCGGCGCGGCCGCGAAGCTCCGCAGCCTGATCGAGGTGGGCGGCAAGGAGATCGAGGGCCCCTGGGATGGCGAGGAAGCGATCACGCTGATGGCCGATCTCGACGCGGGCGCGACCGGTGCGATGACCGGCGGCGGCTATCCCGACGGTATCAGGCAGATCATCGATCCTTATTTCGCGGGCGATCGAGAGAAGGCGAAGGCCGCCTATGAACGCTGGCTGCCGCTGATCAACTACGAGAACCGCCAATGCGGCCTGATCGCTTGCAAAGCGATGATGCAGGCTGGGGGCGTGATCAAGTCGGATATGGTCCGCCATCCGCTGCAACCGCTGCATCCGGCGACGAGGGCGGGATTGCTGGAGCTCGCCAAGGAGCGCGACGCGCTGGCGCTGCGGTGGGGGAAGTAGAGCCACGCGCTCAGCCCTTGTAGGGTGGGCAAAGCGGCTTGTCCGCCGTAGCTCGAAAAGCGGAGCGGAAGCGTGCCCACGACCTGCGTATTTTTGAAAAAAGAACGTGGGTACAGCGCTTTGCGCCTTTGCCCGCCCTACGAGACCGGTGCCAGCGTCCACTCGCTGATGATGCGGAAGCACGCCTTCGCATCATCCTGCTTGAACAGCGCAATGCGATCGATCTCCAGCGTATCGAGACCAAGCCCCGCAAATCTCGCTCGCAGCATCTCCAGGATCGGGCCGCGGCGCTCCGCATCGAGCCGTCCGGTCAGGGTCATGTGGAAGCGGAATTCTTCCATCACGTAAGGGTAGCCCCAGCGGTCAAGATGCTCACGCTGCCGCTCGCTGAGCTTTTCGGGTCGGCGACGCGCGCGGTCTTCCGCCGTGAGGATAGGGCGGAAGCAATCAAAATCGCGGGTGCAATCGGCGGCGAGCTGTTGAAGCGCGTCGCCCGGCTCGGCCGGAATGACGGCAATGAAGCCGCTGATGGAATCGACGATTGGGCGGATCACCGGGATCGGGCGCGCCTTGCCGGCGAATGTCGCACAGGCCGCCACGAGTTCGGCCTCGGTCTTGCCTGAGGCCAGCGCCATCGGCGCCTTCAGCGTGCCGTGAAAACCGTATTTGCGGGGATCGGCGGTGACGTCGTGCCAGTCGGCGGCGACGCGCAGGGCGTCGCCGGGAAAGGGCACTTCGTCACCCGTGTAGGCATCATAGCCCAGCAGCTCGGCGCCGAAGCGCGAGAGCGCGTTGTCGGCGCCGGCGGCAAAATAGATCGCGTAGCGGGGGAAGCCTGTCATCCGCAAAGCATAGCCAATTTATGCCGCAACGACAGTCTCGCGCGATGTTGCCGCCATGCCAGCCAGCCGCGCCGCATCGGTGAGATGGACGAGTTTGCCGGCCGCGATGACCGCGACCAGCCGCGGACGCATCGGCGTGCTGTCGTCGACGAGCAGGATGTCGGCGCGACGGCCGGCAGCGAGCGTGCCGCGATCGGTCAGGCCGGTGGCCTCTGCTGGCGCCGACGAGATCAGCTTCCAGGCTTCGTTAAGCGGTAGCACGCCGTCGGCGGCAAGCCGGAATGCGGCGAGCAACGGCGCCGGATAATAATAGTCCGAGGCCAGCACTGTGCAGAGTCCCTTGGCGACCATGTCGGACGCCTTGGTCCAGCCGGTGTGGCTGCCGCCGCGCACGACGTTCGGTGCGCCGTAGACGATGGCATCGCCATGACAAGCGGCCTCGCGCGCCGTCTCCTCGTTGACCGGAAACTCGGCGAGCCTCACGCCCATGTCGCGAAAATTCCGGCGCATCTCCGGCGTCTGATCGTCATGCGAGAGCATCCGCACCTCAGCCGCGCGCGCCGCTGCTGCGAGCCGGGTGATCGAGGCCGGAACATCGGCCGCGCGCGAGACGATATGCGCGACGAGCTGGTCGAAATCCTCGCTCGACAGGCCAGTGCGCTCCACCATGCGGTTGCGCTTGCGTGGATTCGAGATGTCGGCAACGACCCCGTCCATGTGGTCGTTGAAGGCGAACAGGTCGACGCGGCCCTCGGCCAGCCACTGTCTTATCTCGGCCTCCGCATCGAGATTGTAGGTCTCGTGCCGCAGATGGAAACGGGTGTCGGCGGCGAAGTGAGGACGCTGCCGCTCGATCGCCTCGAGTAGGCGCCTGGCATTGTCGCCGCTGCGCAGGCCCGGCTCCCACGACCAGGTGGTGGCATGGAAGACTGTGGTGATGCCGTTGCCGATGACCTGGCGGTCGGTATCGGCTAGCGCGACGTCGATCGGGAAATCGACGCCGGCGCGCGGCATCATCTGCCGCTCGAAGGCATCGCCATGCAGGTCGACGATGCCGGGCAGCACCAGCAAATTGCGCGCGTCGATCGCCATGAGCGCGCGGCCGCGAGGTGCATCGATCTGCGCAATATCGGTTCCGAATGTGGTGAGCGATGTTTCGGCAAGCTCGGAGCCAATCAGGGTCCGGCCACCCTCGATGAAAATGTCTGTCACGCGACCGCGCTTCGTTTGCTGGAAGAGGAACTTGCTTCTGCTTCGTATGCCGACAGGAAATCTTCAATTGCGAGCTTGCGGAAATTGGGCAGCGCGTCACGCAATTTGTCGTGATCCCAATCCCACCATGCCAGCTTGGCGAGCCGTCCGGCAACCTCCTCCGAGAACCGTCGCCGCAAGATGCGCGCCGGATTGCCGGCGACAATGGTATAGGCCGGCACGTCCTTGGTGACGATGGCACCGGCCGCGATGACCGCGCCGGTGCCGATGTTGCGGCCCGGCAGCACCACCGCCCCATGGCCGATCCAGACGTCGTGGCCGATGTGAACGTGATGCTGGCGCCGCCAGTCGAAGAACTCGTGGTCGTCGCTCTCGCCCGGAAAATAGGCGCTGGAGCGGTAGGTGAAATGTGCCTGCGTGGCGCGGTGCATCGGATGGTTGCCGGGATTGATGCGCGTCATCGCCGCGATCGAGCAGAACTTTCCGATGGTGGTGTAGGTGATCTGCGCGTCGTTGACGACGTAGGAGTAATCCCCCATCGCCACCTCGTGAAGGATGGTGCGCGCTCCGGCCTCGGTATAGGCGCCGAGCCTGACCACGTGCAGCTTCGCCGAAGGATCGATGGTCGGCTCGACCGATAGCACCTTGGCCATGTTGCATCCGGACGTTCGAGGGCGGGGCGCTCGTCTTCGAGTGGCTTGATGACATCATCATGACGATGCGATGACAGGGGATGAAGTGTGTAGGATCGCCGCACCGCATTGTGCATGTCACACAAGTGTCAACCGCCGGGGATAGCGGTGGGCTCCAGCTACTCTGGAGCCCTGCATGCTGGTGGTTGAAGGTCTGACGTGCTGCTTCGGCGCAAAAGCCGCGGTGGACGAGGCTTCGTTTCAAATCTCCCCCGGCGGCTTCGTCGGCGTGATCGGGCGCTCCGGCGCCGGCAAGTCGACGCTATTGCGAACCATCAATCGTCTGGTGACGCCGACGCAAGGCCGCATCCTGTTCGACGGCCGCGACGTGACGGCGCTGCGCGGCAAGGAATTGCGGCAGTGGCGGGCGCGATCGGCGATGATCTTTCAACAGTTCAATCTGGTCGGCCGGCTGGACGTGCTGACTAATGTGCTGATGGGACGCCTCGCCACCATGCCGGCCTGGCGTTCCCTGTCGCAGATCTGGCCCGAGCAGGACAAGGCGCTCGCCATGTCGGCCCTCGAACAGTTCGATATCGCCGCGCTGGCCGCCCAGCGCGCCGACCAGCTCTCCGGCGGCCAGCAACAGCGCGTCGCGATCGCGCGGGCGCTGGTACAGCAGCCCGACATTATCCTCGCCGATGAACCGATTGCCTCGCTCGATCCGCGCAACACCAAGATCGTCATGGATGCGCTGCTGCGCATCAACAAGCATTTCGGCATCACCGTGCTTTGCAACCTGCATTCGCTCGACCTGGCGCGCAGCTATTGCGATCGCCTGATCGGTATGGCAGCGGGCCGGGTGGTGTTCGACGGCGCGCCGTCCGCGCTGACTGACCTTGTCGCGCGTGACCTCTACGACCTCGAAGCCGCCGATGTCATGGGCGGCACATCTGCCCCGGCGCCCGAGGCCGTCCCGGCACTCGGAACGGCAGCGGCGGCCTGAGCGGCTCCGCATCGCTACTTTCGCTTCAACCGACCTCAACCTGGGAAGAGGACTAATATGATCACTCGCAGACTCATTCTTGCCGGCGCCGCCGCACTGACCTTTGCCGGATCCGCTTCCGCCGAAGACTGGAAGACGAAATATCCGGAGATCACCTTCGCCGCCATTCCGGCCGAGAACGGCTCGGGCGTGACCGAGCGTTATGGCCCCTTCATCAACTATCTGTCGAAGGAGCTCGGCGTGAAGGTGACGCTGCGCGTCGCCAATGACTACGCCGCCCTCATCGAAGGCCAGCGCGCCGGCAACATCCACATCGGCTATTACGGTCCGGCTTCCTTCGCGCGTGCCCGTCTCACCGGCGTCAAGACCGACGCTTTCGTCATCGACGTCAACTCTGACGGCTCGAAGGGTTACTACTCGGTATTCTACGTGCTGGCGAAGTCTCCGTACCAGAAGATCGAGGATCTCAAGGGCAAGAATCTCGGCCTGGTCGACCCGAACTCGACCTCGGGCAACAACATGCCCCGCTTCAAGCTGAACGCGATGGGGATCGATCCGGACGCTTACTTCTCCAAGGTCGTCTTCACCGGCAGCCATGAGAACGCGGTTCTTGCTCTCGCCCAGGGCACCGTCGACGTCGCCGCCAATTGGTGGAACGCCGACGATGATTCCAACCTGACTCGCATGCTCAACAAGGGCATGGTGAAGTCGCCCGATGGCGCCGTGATGAAGAAGGAGGACTTCCGCATCATCGTGAAGTCCGACCTCATCATCAACTCGCCCTATGCCTATCTCAGCGATCTGCCTGAAGACATGAAGGCAGCGATCAAGAAGGCCTTCATCGACGCGGCGACCAAGGACCCCGAGGCGTTCAAGAAGCTCTCCGACGGCAAGAACAAGCCGTGGGAGCCGGTCGCCAACGACGATTACAACAAGACCATCGAGCTGATTAAGTTCGTCGACAATCTGCGTAAGAAGGCGTCCTGAGCTCGTCGGGACGACGCACTGGAGCCGGGTCGATGGACCCGGCTCTTTTTCTTGATGGACCCGTATTCTCAATGACGGTTGCGGTTTCGATCCTTCCCGAGCAGCAACTCGCTGCCCTGAACGCCGCGTATAGCAAGGCGCTCGCGCGCAAGCGCTTGCGCCTGCTGGCGGGCTTCGCCGTCTTCGTTGCCGCGCTGATCGTGGCGTCGATCGGCGCCGAAGTGAACTTGCGTACTTTCTTCACTTATTTCGGCAACTTCATCAGCTATTTCGACCGTATCCTCACCCTCGACAGCGGCCAGCGGGTCTGGACCAATTTTGGCGAATGGTTCTGGGGCCTGCGCAAATGGCTGAAGCTGCTCGGCGAGACGCTGCTGATCTCCTATGTCGGGACGCTGATCGGCGCCGTTCTCGCCTTCCTGCTGAATTTCTTCTCCGCTGAGAACACCTCGCCCGCGCCCTGGTTGCGCTTCACCGTCCGGCGCCTGCTGGAATTCGCCCGCACGGTGCCAGGTATCGTCTTCGCGCTGATCTTCGTCATGGCCTTCGGCCTCGGTCCGGTGGCGGGCGTGCTCGCGATCGCGATCCACTCCACCGGCGCTCTCGGCAAGCAGTTTTCCGAGATCGTCGAGAACGCCGACATGAAGCCGGTCGAAGGCATCCGCTCGACCGGCGCGAGCTGGATCTCCTGCATGCGCTTTGCGATCCTGCCGCAGGTCTCCGCGGGCTATGCCAGCTACGCGCTGCTGCGTTTCGAGATCAATGTGCGCGAGGCCTCGGTGATGGGCTTTGTCGGCGCCGGCGGCATCGGGCAGGAGCTGATCGTCGCTATCAGAAAATTCTACTACTCCGACGTCAGCGCCATCCTTGTGACCATCATCGTCACGGTCTTCCTGATCGACATCACCACCGGCTGGGTGCGCACCCACCTGTTCGGCAAGGAGGCGCGGAATTGAGCAAGCCGCAGGACGTCAACACCGCAGAGCTCCGCGCGCGCTATCCCGATGTCTTCAACGGTCCGGCATCGGCGCGCCTGGCGACGCCGTCGATGCTCGTCGCGGCGCTTGCGATCTTCGTGTTCGGCCTGGTCGATCTCGATTTCTCGCCGTCGCGCTTCATCTCGGGGCTGAGCCAGCTCGGCTGGATCAGCATGATGATGATGCCGCCCGATCCCGGCTCGTCGTTGCCGCTCTATCTGAAGGCGCTGGGCGAGACGCTGTCGATCGCGCTGCTCGGCACCACGCTCGCCGCCCTGCTGGCGCTGCCGGTCAGCCTGCTTGCGGCCCGCAATATCGTGCCGGGCATCGTCCGCTTCCCGGTGCGGCGCTTTCTCGATTCGATCCGCGGCGTCGACACGTTGATCTGGGCGCTGGTCTGGATCAACGTCGTCGGGCTCGGTCCGTTCGCCGGCGTGCTCGCCATCGCGGTGTCGGATTTCGGCGCATTCGGAAAACTGTTCTCGGAAGCGATCGAAGGCGCCGACCAGAGGCAGGTCGAGGGGATCCGTGCCTCCGGCGGCAGCGCGCTGCACGAGATCCGTTTCGGACTGCTGCCGCAGGTGCTGCCTGTCATCGCCGGCCAGGTGCTGTATTTCATCGAGTCGAACACGCGCTCGGCCACCATCATCGGCATCGTCGGCGCCGGCGGCATCGGCCTCCAGCTCGCTGAGCAGATTCGCGTGCTGGAATGGCAGAAGGTGTCGTTCCTGATCCTGATGATCCTGGTCGCCGTTGCCGCGATCGATTTCATCTCGGGCAAGCTGCGGTTTGCGATCATTGGACGAAGGGCCGTCGCCTAAGCGCAGGTGCCGTAGGGTGGGCAAAGCGTAGCGTGCCCACCACTTCTCTCGAATCATGGAAAGATCGTGGGCACGGCGCAAGAGCGCCTTTGCCCACCCTGCGGCACCGTTTTCGTGGAGAGAGCGGCCGCCCTACGGCTCGACCAGAAACTCTACCCGCTCCGCCGCAAACCGCGAATGCTTCGTCACCAGCGGCTTGCCCTCGAGATCGAGGTCCGTCGCGTCGACCACCAGGATCGGCCGCCCGAGCGGCAGGTCGAGCCGCGCGGCATCGGTCGCATCGATGATGCCGGCGGTGATCCTGGTCGCACCGCGGCGATAGTCGCGGATCCCGTAATGCTCGAGCATCTTTGTCATCGAGCGCGTGGCTGAAAACACCGTGCCGGCGCCTGGAAACCGCTCCGCCGACAGCCAGGTCGTGGAGACGCAGATCGGCGTGCGATCGGCGAGGCGGATGGCCTCGATCCGCACCAGCGGCGCGCCGGTCTTCAAACCCAGTTCGCGCGCCAGTTCGCGGGTTGCGACATCCTCTGACGCCTCAATCAGGCGGCCATGCGGCTCGCGGCCTTCGGCGCCGACGATCTCCGAGAAGCGCGTGCGCGAGCGCAAGGGATAGGCGAGCTTCTGCGCCTCGACATAGGTTCCGCTGCCGCGCTCGGCGCGCACGATGCCGCGCTCGGCAAGGGCTGCGAGCGCGCGCCGCACGGTGTGCCTGTTGACGCGATAAGTTTCGGCGATCTCCATCTCGCCCGGCAATTTATCGCCGGCGGCAAAACGGCCGTCGGCGATGCCGCGCTCGATGCCGTCGGCAACGAGGCGCCACAGCGCGACGCCTGAAGAGGCGGTGTCCTGCATACTCATGTCGGCGGCCAGCCTAGCCCGGAAATCACACGTTTGTCACGAAACAGTCATGGCGCTTCCGTATCAAGTTGTCTATTATCATAGACAACTTGAGTTCGACAAGAGTCGGTGGATTCGGTGAGCCAACACAACACCCAGCAAGCCCAGCGCAAGGCCGCCATGGCCGTGCTGGCGCACGCGGAGGCGGGCGAGATCGCCGCCCGTCTCCGCACAATCTCCTTGCCCGGTCATCAGGATTTACGCGAACCGGAGAATGGTCTGGTGATGCTGCGCGGCCGGGTCGGCGGCGATGGCGCGCCTTTCAATCTCGGTGAGGCCACGGTGTCCCGCGCAGCGGTGCGGCTTGCGAGCGGCGAGGTTGGTTTTGGCTACACGCTTGGGCGAAATAGCGAGAAGGCGCGGCTGATCGCCCTGTGCGACGCATTGGTGCAGTCGCGCGACTTCGGCGCCGCCGTCGAACGCGACGTAATCGCACCGTTGCGCGAGCAGCTTATGGTCAGACGCAAGCAGCAGGCCGAAGAGACCGCTGCGACGAAGGTTGATTTCTACACCATGGTGCGCGGTGAAGGGTGAGGCCATGACAACGATTGCGGAACTGCCGCCGGGGTTCGTCGACAAGGTGTTGTCGGCGCAATCGACCTTTCGCTCGGTCATGGACGCGATGGCGCGGCCGGGTGCGGTCCAGCGCATCGTGCCGATGGCGGGAACACCTGAAACGATGATGCGCGGCACCGCCGCGATCGCGCTGACCCTGTTCGATCACGACACCCCGCTCTGGCTCGATGCGCGCATGGCTGAGAGTACTGACGTCCTGAAGTGGCTCAAATTCCACACCGGTGCACCGGTGATTCAGGATTGCTCCATCGCGGCTTTCGCGCTGATCAGCGACGGCGTGTTGCTGCCCAATCTCGAGCGTTTCGCGCTGGGCACCAACGAATATCCAGACCGTTCGACCACCGTCATCCTTCAGGTCGAGAGCCTGGATTCGGGGCAAAACTTCGAGCTCCGCGGCCCCGGCATCGACGGCGTCGCGACGCTCCAGGCCTCGTTCAAGCCTTTCGATTTGTTCGAGCAGCTGCGCTTCAACGAGACCCTGTTTCCGCGCGGCATCGACGTGGTGCTGGTCGCCGACGATGCCGTGGTTGCGATCCCGCGCACCACGCGTGTCATGAGCAAGGGAGGCTGATGCATGTATGTCGCGGTCAAAGGCGGCGAACGCGCCATCGAGAACGCCCATCGCCTGCTCGCCAATGCCAGGCGCGGCGACCAAAGCGTTGCGGAAGTCTCGCTCGACCAGATCTCGGAACAGCTTGGGCTCGCCGTCGACCGCGTCATGAGCGAAGGTTCGCTCTATGACCGCGAGCTCGCGGCGCTCGCGATCAAGCAGGCACGCGGCGATCTGATCGAGGCGATCTTCCTGGTCCGCGCCTTCCGCGCCACCCTGCCGCGCTTTGGCGCCAGCGAGCCGGTCGACACCGGCGCGATGCGGGTGCAGCGGCGGGTGTCCTCGACCTTCAAGGACATTCCGGGCGGCCAGATCCTCGGGCCCACCTTCGACTATACCCATCGCCTGCTCGATCCCTCGCTCGCCCAGGGCTTTGTGCCGGAAGCGCCGGCCGTGGCCGAAGCATCCACGGCGCCGACGCCGCGCGTGACCGACATTCTCGGCCGCGACGGGCTGATCGAATCATCGCCGCAGGCCGAAGACGGCGCCAGCGTCGGCGATCTCACGCGAGAGCCGCTGAACTTTCCGGCGGACCGCGACCTGCGCCTGCAAAATCTCGCCCGTGGCGACGAAGGCTTTCTGCTGGCGATGGGCTACTCCACCCAGCGCGGCTACGGCCGCAACCATCCCTTCGCCGGCGAGATCCGCTTCGGCGAGGTCGAGGTGGAGTTCGCTGCCGAAGACGTTGGCTTCGCCGTGCCTCTCGGTTCTATCGAGCTGACCGAGTGCCAGATGGTCAACCAGTTCAAGGGCTCGGCCACGGAAGCACCGTGCTTCACCCGCGGCTATGGCCTTGCCTTCGGCCAGAGCGAGCGCAAGACCATGTCGATGGCACTGGTCGACCGGGCGCTGCGTGCCCGCGAGCTCGGTGAAGAGGCCTTGGCCCCTGCGCAAGATGAAGAATTCGTGTTGTCGCATTCGGACAACGTGCAGGCGACCGGCTTCGTCGAGCACCTCAAGCTGCCGCACTATGTCGACTTCCAGTCCGAGCTCGGCCTCTTGCGCAAGCTGCGCAAGGAATTTGCCGAAGCCTCTCCCGATGCCAACGCGCCCGATGCCATGAAGGAGGCCGCGGAATGAACGCGCCCGCCTACAACTTCGCCTACTTGGACGAACAGACCAAGCGGATGATCCGCCGCGCCATCCTGAAAGCGATCGCGATCCCCGGTTACCAGGTCCCGTTCGCCAGCCGCGAAATGCCGATGCCGTATGGCTGGGGCACCGGCGGCGTGCAGGTGACAGCTGCGATCCTGGGACCGCGGGACGTGCTGAAGGTGATCGATCAGGGGTCTGACGACACCACCAACGCGATCTCGATCCGCAAATTCTTCGCCAAGACCGCCGGCGTCGCCACGACGACGTCGACCGACGAGGCGACCGTGATCCAGACGCGCCACCGCATCCCGGAAGCGTCGCTGCACCAAAGCCAGGTGCTGGTCTATCAGGTGCCGATCCCCGAACCGTTACGCTTCCTCGAGCCGCGCGAGACCGAGACGCGGCGCATGCATGCGCTTGCCGAATACGGCCTGATGCATGTGAAGCTCTACGAGGACATCGCCCGCTTCGGCCACATCGCGACCGCCTACGCCTATCCGGTGAAGGTGAACGCGCGCTACGTGATGGATCCGTCGCCGACGCCGAAATTCGATAATCCCAAGATGGATAATTGCCCGGCATTGCAATTGTTCGGCGCCGGCCGCGAGAAACGCATCTATGCGATCCCGCCTTATACCCAAGTGGTGTCGCTCGATTTCGAGGATCACCCGTTCGAGCCGTACCGCTTCAACGCGCCCTGCGCGCTGTGCGGCGCCGAAAATTCCTACCTCGACGAGATCGTCACCGACGACAAGGGCAGTCGCATGTTCGTCTGCTCGGACACCGACTATTGCGAGGGACGTCAGGCCGCCGGCCATCACGGTGCGCTGAGTGCTGCGCCGTACAAGGACAAGGCGCGGGGAGAAGCAAATGGCTGATCAGGACCTTCTTGAAACCGATCAGCCGCTGCTGATCGCCGATCGCCTCAGCAAGTCCTACGGCCGCATCGTCGCCTGCCGTGATGTGTCGTTTGCGCTCTATCCCGGCGAGGTGCTGGCGATCGTCGGCGAATCCGGGTCCGGCAAGTCGACGCTGTTGCAGATGCTATCGGGCCAGCTCGCGGCGAGCGGCGGTGGTGTGTCCTATCGGATGCGCGACGGCGTCACCCGCGATCTCGCCGCGCTCGGCGAGGCCGAGCGGCGCCTGCTGTTCCGCACCGATTGGGGCTTTGTGCACCAGGATCCGGCACAGGGCCTGCGCATGGCGGTCTCGGCCGGCGCCAATGTCGGGGAGCGGCTGATGGCCGTGGGCTGGAACCATTACGGCCGCATTCGCGAGAGCGCTTCCGACTGGCTCACGCGCGTCGAGATCGACGTCGCGCGTATCGACGATGCACCGCGCACCTATTCCGGCGGCATGCGTCAGCGTCTGCAGATCGCCCGCAACCTCGTCACCGGCCCGCGGCTGGTGTTCATGGACGAGCCGACCGGCGGGCTGGATGTTTCTGTGCAGGCGCGTCTGCTTGATCTCCTGCGCAATCTCGTCGCCGAATTGCATCTCGCTGTGGTCATCGTCACCCACGATCTCGCGGTCGCACGGCTGTTGTCGCATCGCGTGATGGTGATGAAGGGCGGCTGCGTCATCGAGACAGGTCTCACCGACCAGGTGCTCGACGACCCGCGCGAGCCCTACACCCAGCTCCTCGTTTCCTCGATTCTGCCGCCATGAACTTTGCAACATGAGTCTTCCGATGACCGCCATGATCGACATCGCCGACGCTTCCAAGACCTTTACGATGCACCTGCAAGGTGGCATCGAACTGCCCGTCGTGCGCGGCGTGACCTTTCAGGTCCCGCCGGGCGAGTGCGTCGTGCTGTCGGGGCCGTCAGGCGCCGGAAAATCGTCGATCCTGAAGATGATCTTCGGCAATTATCGCTGCGACTCCGGCCGCATCGGCATCCGCCATCGCGGCGATGTGATGGATCTTGCCACCGCCGAGCCGCGGCAAGTGCTCAACGTCCGGCGTTCCACAATCGGCTATGTCAGCCAGTTTTTGCGGGCGGTGCCGCGGGTTGCTACCATCGACGTCGTCGCCGAGCCGCTGATCGCCGGCGGCATGACCCGCGCGGATGCGCAGGCGCGTGCCGGTGAGCTGTTGCATCGTCTCAACATCCCCGAGCGACTCTGGCAGCTTCCGCCCGCGACCTTCTCCGGTGGCGAGCAGCAGCGCGTCAACATTGCGCGCGGCTTTATTTCGGATCTGCCGATCCTGCTGCTGGACGAGCCGACCGCCTCGCTCGACGCCGCCAACCGCGCCGTCGTGGTCGCGCTGGTCGCCGAGAAGAAACGTAGTGGCGTCGCCATGGTCGCCATTGTCCATGACGACGAAATCCGCCATTTGATTGCCGACCGCATCGTCGACGTCACCAGTTTTGCCGCCGCGGCCTGAAGGACAAGGGACATGAAGCCGAAGGAATCAATCATCGCCAACGCCAGGATCGTGCTGGCTGACAGGGTGATCGAACAGGGCTGGCTTGCTCTTGCCGATGGACGCATTGCCGGGATCGGCGAGGGCAGGGCCCCCGCGGGCGCAGAGGACGCCGGCGGCGATCTCGTGATGCCCGGCTTGATCGAACTCCACACCGATCATCTCGAAGCGCATTACGTGCCGCGCCCCAAAGTGTTCTGGAATCCGGTCGCGGCCGTCATCTCCTATGACGGCCAGCTCGCGACCTCAGGCATCACCACTGTGTTCGACTCGCTCCGGGTCTGGCGCGAGGACGGCGCCGAGGAGGTCGATGGCCGCGCTGGCGTGCTTGCCGCCGCGATCACGACCGCGCGCGATGGCAATCTGCTGCGCGCCGACCACTTTCTGCATCTGCGCTGCGAAATCCCGATGCCGAGCGTGGTGGAAGAGGCCAAGGAGCTGATCGACCGGCCCGACGTCAAGCTGATGTCGCTGATGGACCATACCCCCGGCCAGCGCCAGTTCCGCGACGAGGTCAAGCTGCGCGACTATTATCGTGGCAAGGGCGGCGGCATGACGGATGCCGAGCTCGACGAACTGTTCACAAGGCGCTTCGACTATCAGAAGAGATATGCTGCGGCCAACATGCGCGAGATCGTGGCGCTGGCGCATGAGTACAAGATCCCCTTGGCGAGCCATGACGACACCACGGAGGAGAACGTCGCCGATGCCGTGCGCGACGGCGTCGCAGTGGCGGAATTCCCGACCACGCTCGAGGCCGCGCGCGGCCTGCACCAGGCCGGGATTGACATTTTGATGGGCGCGCCGAACGTGGTGCGCGGCGGCTCGCATTCCGGCAACATCGCCGCGATCGATCTCGCCCGCGAAGGCCTGCTCGACATCCTGTCGTCGGACTACATTCCGTCGAGCCTCTTGATGGGCGCACTGCAATTGCCCGAGCATGCGCCGTCGATCAGCCTGCCGGCCGCGGTTCGGACCGTGACCAAGGCGCCCGCCGATGCGGTCGGCCTCACCGATCGTGGCGAGATCGCAATCGGCAAGCGCGCCGACCTGATCCGGGTGCATGTTGCCGGCAGTGTTCCCGTGGTGCGCAGCGTCTGGCGCGAAGGGGGCCGCGTCGCATGAGCGAGGTCGCGGCCATGGCGCAGGGTAAGGCGGGTGCGATTGGTCCCGGCCGCCTCGTGCTCGTGGTCGGGCCGAGCGGCGCCGGCAAGGACACGCTGCTGCGGTTGGCGCAGGCGGCCTGTGCCGACGACCACGACATTGTCTTCCCGCGCCGCGTCGTGACGCGTGCATCGTCCGCTGACGAGGATAATGTCGCAGTGAGCCCCGACGAATTCACCCGCGCCCGCGAGCGCGGCGATTTTGCCGTGCACTGGAACGCGCATGGCCATTCCTATGCGCTGCAGCTGGAAATCAACGACGACATCCGCGCCGGGCGCGTCGTCGTCGTCAACGTCTCACGCACCGTAATCGCCGCCTTGCGCCAGGCCTATGCCAATGTCATCGTGGTCGCGATCACGGCGCCGCCGGACGTGTTGGCGCAGCGGCTCGCCGCGCGGGCGCGGAACAGCGATGGCAATATCGCCAACCGGCTCGCGCGCAACGTTGACGACGCCTCGGCCAGTGCCGATGTCACGATCCTCAACGCCGGCAGCGCGGAGGATCACAGCCGCCAGCTCGTGGGCGTGATCAGGAACGAAGGCTGGCACGATTAGCCCGCACAACAAGGAGACTGGAATGTCGGTGATAGAGACGGTCGAACAGCTGGAAGCCATCTACGGCACCACCAACGACGCCTCGACTGTGAAAGTTGCCGATCACGTCACCCCGCTCTACCGTGTCTTCATCGAGAAGGCGCCTTTTGCGGCACTCGCCACCATCGGGCCTGAGGGCATCGATTGCTCGCCGCGCGGCGATCTGCCCGGATTCGTCCGTATCCACGATCCCAAGACGCTGATGCTGCCGGATCGCCGCGGCAACAACCGGGTCGACTCCTTGCGCAACATCGTGCGTGACTCTCGCGTGTCGCTGATGTTCCTGATCCCTGGCTCCGGTAACGCCGTCCGCGCCAACGGCCGGGCGCATCTCTCTGTTGATCCCGAGCTGCTGGCCTCGTTCAAGGTCGAAGGCAAGGCGCCCCGCAGCGTCATGGTGATGAACGTGGAAGAGATCTATTTCCAATGCGCCCGCGCCATCGTCCGCTCCGATCTCTGGAATCCCGACAAGCGCGTCGATCCGAAGATGTTGCCGACGCCGGGGCAGATTCTGGCGGAGATGAGCCAGAACAAGGTCGGCGGCGCGGAGTATGACCGCATCTGGCCGGAGCGAGCGGCTGCGACGATGTGGTAGTTGTTTCTTCCGTCCCCCCTTGTGGGAGAGGGTGGCTCGCCGCGAAGCGGCGAGACGGGTGAGGGGGCTCTTCTCACGAAAGGCGTTGCGTGTGGAACGAACCCCTCATCCGGCGCTTCGCGCCACCTTCTTCCGCAAGGGGAGAAGGAAGAACGGCACCTCTATCCCATCAATTAAACGCCATCCCTCCACTCAACGCGATCGTCTGCCCGGTCATATACGCATTGTCCACCAGCAGCATCACTGCTTTTGCCACCTCGTCCGCCGTGCCGAAGCGGCCGAGTGGGATGCGGCTGATGAGTTGCGGCTGGCCGATCATCATGTCGGTCTCGATCAGCGACGGCGCCACGGCATTGACGGTGATGCCTTCCTTCACCAGCCGTGCGGCATAGCCACGCGTGAGGCCCTCCATGCCGGCCTTGGAGGCATTGTAGTGCGGACCGATCGAGCCGGCGCCGCGCGCGGCACCCGAGGAGATGTTGACGATGCGGCCCCATTTTCGCGCGCGCATCGATGGCAGCACGGCCTGGGTGCACAGGAACACGGATTTCAGATTGACCAGAATGGTGCGGTCGAAATCATCCTCGGTGAGATCGTCGACGCCGCGGGTGATGGCGATGCCGGCATTGTTGACGAGAATGTCGATGGGCCCGAGCCCCGCCGTGACGCGCGCGACCATATCGGCCACGGCGTCCCGCTGAGAAACATCGGCGGCAGCGACGATGGAGCGTCGGCCCTGCCGCGCGATCTCGTCGGCCAGCTTATCGGCCTGACCGATCTGCTCGCGGCAGTTGATCGCCACGGCTGCGCCTGAGGCGGCGAGGGCGCGACAGACGGCCGCGCCAATTCCGCGCGAGCCACCGGTGACAAGCGCCACGCGCCCTTGCAGATCATTTGCCATCTCCGGGCCTCCCGTTGTTCTGCTTTATGGTCGCGCGAAGCGTATCACGCCGGTCGATGGGCGGTGTTGAATTGATCGCGAGATGAATCCGCCTGCCGGTGCGCGCACGTGGAGAAGTGCCCCAGCACGCCCGTCGCAAATATGGATAGCCATTTCATTGATGGCCTGCTTCGTCGAGCGTGCGCCGTGCTTGCCCTTCCTGATCTTGTCGATCTCGTCCTTGACGAATTCGCCGGCTTGCGTGCGGGCCGATTTACCGGCGCGCTTGTCCCTGCAACGCGCCGACGCGACAATTGATCCTATCAGCCCTTCAAGGCGGCGAGCAGTTCGTCCGGCCGCTCGGCCATGATCATGTGGCCGGCGCCCGGCACCACGACGGTCTTGGCGTGCGGGATCGCAGCCGCAAGCGCCTTGCCGGCTTTCGCGGGGGTCATCATGTCCCGCTCGCCAAGGATCAGGGTTGTCGGCACCTTCACGCTCGCAGCAGCAGCAAGCGCATTCGCATAGGCATTGCAGGCCGACAAATCCCTGAACAGCACGCCCGGCTCGCAAGCCTGCAGCACCGCCTGCGCGCCGCCATGCATCCAAAGGCCGGGAGCGAGGCTGCCGCCGAGCTCGGCGTTGAAGCCGAGGCCCCAGATCGAGACCATGTCGTTGGCATCCTGCGAATTGGCTTCGGCGGCCTTCAGCAGATCCGGCCCGACCGTCATGGTCGCCGCCGTGCCGATCAGGCTCAGCGCCGAGACTTTGTCGGGGTGGCGCGCTGCGGTCTCCAGCGAGATCAGCGATCCCATGGAATGACCAATGAGATGGGCCTTCGTTGCGCCCGCCGCTTCGAGCAGCGCTGCGGTCCAGTCCGCCATCTCGGAGATGCTTCCGAGCGAGGGGCCGGCCGAGCGGCCGTGGCCGGGCAGGTCAGGCGCCAGCACGCCAAAACCGTGATGGGCGAACCAGCGCGTATGCAGCGCCCAGGTCGAATGATCGAAGCCCGCACCATGGAGGAAGACGACCGTTGGCAGGGATTTGTCGAATTCGCGGCCGCCGGTTGCGGCAAAGACCTCGTCGCCGTTGACTGAAAGCTTCATGATGTCAGACCTTCTGCGAGATGCGTAGCGCCTGCGCGAGATCGTCGATGATGTCGCTGGCCGTCTCGATGCCGACGGAGAGCCGCACCAGCTCCTCGCCGATGCCGGCGGCGTTGAGCTGCTCGGCATCCATCTGCTGATGCGTCGTCGAGGCCGGGTGGATCACCAGCGTCTTGGCGTCGCCGACATTGGCGAGATGGCTGATCATGCGCAGCTGCTCGATGAATTTCCGACCGGCGGCCCGGCCGCCCTTGATGCCGAAGGAGATGATCGAACCCGCACCACGCGGCAGCAGCGTCTTCGCAAGCTGATAGTCGGGGTGATTTTCCAGCGAGGGATGCAGCACCCAGTCAACGGCCTTGTTGGACTTCAGCGCCTCCAGCACCAGATGCGTGTTCTGCATGTGCCGGTCCATGCGCACGCCCAGCGTCTCGACGCCCTGCAGCAGCTGAAACGCGTTGGTCGGCGAAAGGCAGGCGCCGAAATCTCGCAGGCCTTCGGTGCGCGCGCGCATGATGAAGGCCGCGGTGCCGAACTGCTCGTCGAAGACGATGCCGTGGTAGCCGCCATAGGGCTCGGTCAGCACGCCGAACTTGCCGGAGCCGCGCCAGTCGAACCGGCCGCCATCGACGATGGCGCCGCCGATCGCGATGCCGTGGCCGCCGATCCATTTGGTCGCCGAATGCATGACGATGTCCGCGCCCAGCTCGATCGGGCGGCTGAGATAGGGCGTCGCAAACGTATTGTCGATCAGCAGCGGAATCTTGGCCTCGTGCGCGATCGCAGCGACCTTGGGGATGTCGAGCACTTCCAGCCCCGGGTTGCCGATGGTTTCGCCGATCACAAGTTTTGTGTTCGGCCTGATCGCGGCGCGGAACGCATCGAGATCGCGCGGCTTGACGAAGGTGGTCGTGATACCGAAGCGCGGCAGCGTGTGTGCCAGCAGATTGATGGTGCCGCCATAGAGCGAGCTCGACGCCACGATGTGGTCGCCGGCGTTCAGCAGCGTCGCGATGGCCAGATGCAATGCGGCCATGCCGCTGGCAGTGCAGATCGCGCCGACGCCGCCTTCCAGCGCCGCAAGCCGCTCCTCCAGCACGCCCGTGGTGGGGTTGGAGATGCGCGTGTAGATGTGGCCGGCGCGCTCCAGATTGAACAGCGCCGCGGCGTGGTCGGAATCCTGGAACACGTAGGACGTGGTCTGGTAGATCGGCACCGCGCGGGCGCCGGTCGCGGGATCCGGATGCTGGCCCGCATGCAGGCTCAGGGTCTCGAAGGCGGGCGGTTTTGGCGCGGGCATGCGTGGCCTCGTTGGTCGGTCGCGGAGGCGGCCCTTGTGCCACAAAAACGAGCGGCACGTCAGCCCATTGACAGCGCCGCGTGAGTTCACGCACTCGCGCGAATGGCCTGCTCGATCACGCGCGTCTCGCGCAACAAGATCTCCGCAACCTCCTGCTCGCGGCGCGGGCCGAGCCTCGTTCGAACGGCGGAGACGGTCATTGCAGCGGCGGGGCGGCCGTCCGGGGTCTTGATCCAGGTCGAGATCGATTTGGTGCCCTGGATGAGACCGATCTCCCTCATACCGTATCCCAGCCGTCTGGCTGCGGCGATTTCGCCGAGCACCGTCGCGACGTCGGTCCGGTAGGCTTCGAACCGCGCCTCATTCGCCGTGACAATTTTGCGCGCGTCCTGCGCCGGCAGCGCGGCGAGGATGGCGACGCCGGCGCTGGAGACACCGAGCGGTCGGCGCGCGCCGACCTCGATCGATAGCACCTGGATCGGATAGGCGCCGATCCTGCGATCGACGCACAGCGTGTCGTTGCCGGTCCGCACCGTCAGGAACAGCGTGTCGCCGATCTCGGCGGAGGCGCGGCGCAGCGAAGGACCCGCGGCGACCAAAAGCGGCGAGGGGCGGGGACGTGCCAGCGCCAGCTCCGGCACCTGGTTGCCGATCGCGTAACGGCCGGTCTTGTCGTGCCGTTCGACAATGCTTTCCTCGATCAGTACGTGGACGATCCGATGCACGGTCGGCCGCGTCAGGCCGGTGGCCCGCACGACCTCGGCCAACGGCACACCGTCCTCGCGCCCGGCGGCAAGAATACGCAGCACCGACAGCGCGCGCCGGATCGCCTGCGCGCCTTGTCGCGGCTCCGTGGCGCGCGTGGAACTTCTGGGGGATGTTCTGTCCATAATATGGACAAGAACGCCACAATTCGCTCGACAGGTAAAGGGTGCATCTGAAGATGGCGCTTTCGTCAGGGATGCCGTGCGCGATGTCACGGCGCCCGAGCCGGAGTTGGAGACGCTGGGAGGTTGGGATGAGATCGCTCTGGATAGCGGTAGC
Source organism: Bradyrhizobium sp. CCBAU 11434 (assembly GCF_028128895.1). Taxonomy (NCBI): domain Bacteria; kingdom Pseudomonadati; phylum Pseudomonadota; class Alphaproteobacteria; order Hyphomicrobiales; family Nitrobacteraceae; genus Bradyrhizobium; species Bradyrhizobium sp. CCBAU 11434. Next base: position 431,460 of record NZ_LBJX01000103.1, on the reverse strand, counting down.
CGCAGTGGCCGCGATGCTGACGGGGCCCGCCTCTGGCCAGCAATGGCCGGCGCGCAGCGTCAAGCTGATCGTGCCCTATCCGGCCGGCGGCAACGTCGACAGCGCCGCGCGCATCATTGCCGACAAGCTGCAGGAAAAGCTCGGCCAGTCCTTCATCATCGAGAACAAGGCCGGCGCCGGCGGCATGATCGCGGGCGAGGCCTTCGCGAAATCGGCGCCTGATGGTTACACGCTGTTCGTCGGCGCCAACGGCCCCGTGTTGTTCGCCCCCGAAATCAACAAGCGCGACGCCTATGTCTGGAAGAAGGACTTCCTGCCGATCTCCACCATCTCGATGACGCCGCTGGTGCTCGAGGTGCATCCGTCGGTGCAGGCCACGACCTTCAAGGAGTTCATCGATCTCGCCAAGCGCGAGCCTGGCAAGCTCACCATGGCCTCGCCCGGCCCCGGCACCACCAACCATCTGCTCAGCGAGCTGATGCAGTCGAGCCTCGATCTGCAATGGGTCACCGCGCATTACCGCGGCAATGCGCCAGCGATCAACGATCTGCTCGGCGGCCAGGTGCAGTTCGCGTTCGACCAGCTCACGGTCAGCCTCCAGCACATCAAGGCCGGCTTGTTCCGCGCGCTTGCCGTCACCAGTCCGCACCGGCTGAAGTCGCTGCCTGACGTGCCGACCTTCACTGAACTCGGTTACAAGGACTTTGACGCCCAGACCTTCACCGGCCTGTTCGCGCCGGCGGGCACGCCGGCCCCTGTTGTCGACAAGCTGCAGGAGACGCTGACCGCGATCCTCAGGGATCCCGGCGTGATCGACAAGTTCGACAAGTTAGGAGCGGACGCCACGGCGATGACGCCTGACGAGTTCAAAGCCTATCTCGAGCGCGAGGATGCCAAATGGATTCCGATCGTGCGCAAGGCCAACATCAAGGCTGAGTGATGCGGATCGATCCCACCGAGCTTGGCGCGGAACGTATCTACCGGCTGATGACCGGCATCGTGGTGCCGCGCCCGATCGCCTGGGTGACCAGCCTGTCGCGGTCAGGCGTGCTCAATCTCGCGCCGTTCAGCGCCTTCACCTTCGTCTCGCAGAAGCCGCCGATGCTCGCCATCAGCGTCGGCCGCAAGGGCGCCGATTACAAGGACACAGCGCACAACATCCTCGACACCGAGGAATATGTCATCCACATCGCCGATATGCCGCTGATGTCGGCGGTGCACGACAGCTCCGTCGAGCATCCGCCTGAAATCAGCGAGGTCGAGCATCTTGGCCTCGAGACGCTGGATTGCGAGCGCGTCAGGGTGCGCCGGCTCGCGGCCGCGCCCGTCGCGATGGAGTGCCGCTTCCGCCAGTGCCTCGAATTCGGCGACGCCCGCAGCCGCCTGATCGTCGGCGAGGTCGTCATGTTCCACATCCGCGACGGCCTCGTGAATGACGGCAAGGTCGAGACCAAGGCGCTCGATCCGATCGCCCGCATCGGCGGTCCCCGCTATGCCCGCCTTGGCGAGATCGTGACGCTGAACACCGTGTTCCAGACGCCAAAATCAAGAGACTGAGCGCGCCAGCCGCTCGCCGGCCAAGTCGTCTCGAGATCATTGGAGGAAATGATAATGCGACTCCTGAGCTATCTCCTGGGCGGAGAGCCGCGCTACGGCGCAGCCGTTGCAGGCGGTGTGGTCGATCTGAGCAAACGGATCGGTCGCGACCATCCCGACGTCAAGGCACTGATTGCCGCCAACGCGCTCGCCGATGCGCAGAAGGCGGTCACCGGCCAGAAGCCGGACTACCCGCTGGAAAACCTCGCCCTGCTGCCGCCGGTGCTGGCGCCGGAAAAGCTCTGGTGCATCGGCGTCAACTACGCCGAGCGCAACGCGGAATATAAGGACAATTCGGACCTGCCCAAATATCCGAGCCTGTTCGTGCGCAACATGTCGTCGATGACGGGTTCCGGCCAGCCGTTAGAGAAGCCGCACGTATCAGATCAGCTCGACTACGAGGGCGAGCTCGTCATCGTGATCGGTCACGGCGGTCGCCATATCAGCCGCGAAAACGCATGGTCGCACATCTTCGGCATGACGCTGTGCAACGAAGGCACGATCCGCGACTGGCTGCGCCACGGCAAGTTCAACGTCACGCAAGGCAAGAATTTCGACCGCTCCGGCAGCATCGGTCCCTGGATCGTCACGGCGGACGAGCTCGACCCGCGTGGACCCCACGACATCATCACGCGCGTCAACGGCGAGGTGCGGCAGCAGGACACGACCGAGCGGCTGATGTTCCCGTTCGATTTCCTGATCTCCTATCTTTCGACCTTCGCGACGCTGAAGTCAGGGGACATGATCGTGACGGGCACGCCAACGGGAGCAGGCGCCCGCTTCGATCCGCCGCGCTGGCTCAAGGTTGGCGACGTCGTCGAGGTCGAATCCAGCCGCATCGGCGTGCTGCGTAACACCGTGGCTGCGGAGCACTAAACCATGCTGGATCCTGCGACGATCGAGCGCAAAGGGCGACACCTTTCATACCGACTACGGCGCTTTCGGCTCCGTGTCGTGCCAGTTCATCTGAACCAACAACAAGAGGAAACGCAGAATGACGAGCCACTCGCGGCGCAGGAGCATTCATATCGGCAGCTTCAAGCACGCCAACCCGATTCCGAACGCCTGCCGTATCGGCAATCTCGTGATGTCAGGCGTCATTCTCGGCCGTGACGCGGCCGGCGTAATGCCCGAGAGCCTGGATGCGCAATGCGCCAACATGTTCGCGCATATGAAGGCGACGGTAGAGGCCGCCGGCGGCACCACCGACGACATCATCAAGATGACGGTGTGGCTGAAGGATCGCACGCAGCGCGGCCCCGTCAACGTCGAATGGCTGAAAATGTTTCCGGACGAGCATTCGCGGCCGGCGCGGCACGCGCTGCCGATGGACGTCATGGACGGCGGCGCGCTGGTGCAGTGCGACTTCACCGCCGTGATCGACTGAAGGAGTTTTGCGCATGCCGACCTATCTGCCGTTCGACCCGAACCCACGCCGCCCGAGCAAGGCGCCGCCGCCAAAGACCATCGACAGCCAGTTTCACGTGCTCGGTCCCGTGGACAAATATCCGGAGCGTCCGGGGGCGGCCTACCGGATGCCATCAGCGACCTGGGAAGCTGCGCTGCGCATGCACAGAGCGCTCGGCATCGAGCGCGGCATCATCGTGCAGACCACGACTTACGGCGCCGACCATTCCGTCGTGCTCGACGGTCTCGCCGCGATGGGTCCGAACTATCGCGGTTGCGCCAACGCGCTGGTGTTTGCGGAAGCGAACGATGCCTATCTCGCCAAGCTACATGACGCGCGCGTGCGCGGCGCCCGCTTCAGCTTCCGCCAGGAGCTCGGCGCCGTGCTGTCGGACGCCGATTTCGCCCGCGCGATCGCGCGCATTCGCGAGCTCGGTTGGTATGTGAAGATCCAGCCGGAGAAGGACGGCATTGTCTCCAGCGTGGCGAAATACGAAAATCTCGACGTGCCCGTGCTGATCGACCACATGGCGCGGCCGCTGCCCTCGAATGGCAAGGACGATCCCAACCTGCGCAAGATGCTGGAGCTCCTCAAGAAGGGCAATTTCTGGGTCATGCTCTCGCTCGGCGAGAAGACCTCGCAGACCGGTGCTCCTTACGACGACGTGATCCCGATCGCGCGCGCCTATATCGAGGCAGCGGTCGATCGCTGCGTCTGGGCCAGCGACTGGCCGCATCCGGTCTCCGTCAAGCAACCGCCGAACGATGCGGATCTGCTCGAACTGATGTATCGCTACGCGCCCGATCAGACCGAACTCGAGAAGATTCTCGTGCACAATCCGGCGAAGCTGTTCGGCTATGCGGACTAGAGCGATCGAGGCTCGTCGTGATGACCGGTGTGTTCCCTCCCCGAGGGACCGCCTCTTTATCGTCGCGTCAACCGGGGCCGATCACACCGTCCGTCCCGCCAGCCGGTCGCGTACCTCGGCCGCGATCTCGAACGAGCGCAGCCGCGCGGCGTGGTCGTAGATCTGGCCCGTGGTCATCAGCTCGTCCGCCGCGGTGTCGGCGATCAGCGCCTTCAGCTTCTCCTCGACCAATGCGGGCGAGCCGACGGCGGAAATCGCCAGCGACTGCGCGACGCCGGCTTTCTCGGCCGGCGACCACAGCGTATCCATGTCGTCGACCGGCGGCGGCAGCTGGCCGGGCGTGCCGCGGCGTAAGTTGATGAATTGCTGCTGCAGCGAGCTGAACAAGCGCTGCGCCTCGGCATCGCTGTCGGCGGCAAACACATTGACGGCGACCATGGCATAGGGCTTTTCCAACTGCGCCGAGGGCTCGAACCGGGCGCGGTATTCGCGCAGCGCCGGCATCAGCATCTGCGGCGCGAAATGCGAGGCAAACGCAAAGGGCAGGCCGAGCATCGCCGCGAGCTGCGCGCCGAACATGCTCGAGCCGAGAATCCAGAGCGGCACCTTTGTCCCCATCCCTGGCACGGCGCGGATGGCCTGGTTCGGTTGCACATCGCCGAGCAGCGCCTGCAGTTCCAGCACGTCATGCGGAAAGTTTTCGGCCGCCGTCGCAAGGTCGCGCCGCATCGCCCGCGCGGTGAGCTGGTCGGTGCCCGGCGCGCGTCCGAGCCCAAGATCGATCCGGCCGGGATAGAGCGACTCCAGCGTGCCGAACTGCTCGGCGATGACAAGCGGCGAATGGTTCGGCAGCATCACGCCGCCGGACCCGATGCGGATCGTCTTGGTGCCGCCTGCGACATGGGCGATCACCACGGAGGTTGCGGCACTGGCAATCCCCATCATGTTGTGATGCTCGGCGAGCCAGAACCGCTTGAAGCCCCACCGTTCCGCATGCCTGGCAAGATCGAGCGAGTTACGAAAAGCCTGCGCGGCGTCGGCGCCCTGCTTGATGGGCGCGAGGTCGAGCACGGAGAAGGGGATCATGGGCGGCACCGGATGAAGGCGCGGGAGGTGCGCCGGGGCCCCAGATGTGGGGACCGTCCCCAAGGATTCCAGCCCCCGCTACCGCATGACTGTCACGCCAGCAGGCGGCGTGCGTTCGCGAGTGTCTGCGAAGGGAGCTCTCCAATCATGTCGTGATAGAGCTTTGAGAAGTCGCCCATGTGCCAGAAGCCGTGCGCGTAGGCACTGGCCTTGATCGTCAGCCCGGGCGTGCCGTTCCGCAATTGCCGCCGCACGGCCCAGAGCCGGTTGAGCTGGCTGTAGCGGAGCGGGCTGGTGCCGCAGACGGCGTGAACCGCGTTTTGCATCGTTCGCGCTGAAATGCCGATCTCTTTGGCGAGAGTGTCACAGTAGATGTTGGTGGTCTGGTTCGACGTCACGACACGCTCGATCTGGTCCACGATCGTCTTGTAGCGTGAGCGTGCGTTGCTTCGGTCCACGTGCCCGGCAGACATGGCCTCCTGGAATGCCGAGAACAAAGCCGTCTCGATCGTTTCCGGTGCGCCCTCCGCGCGGATGGCTTCCGGATGCGCGGCGGCGGTCTCGAGGATGCCCCGAACGTGCATTCGCAACCGGTCCAATGCCAGCTCCGGTAATCGCAGCAAAAGGTGGCCGTCGTCCAAAGCTAACCAGTTCTCCGCGAGCGCATCCCGTTTGATCGACAGGATGGCAACGATGCGTGCTTCCGGTTCATAGACCGTGCAGTTGGCGTCGCCCTTAAAGACGATCAGCGACCGGCCGACATCCTTGCCATTGACACGGGTCGAGCCGATCTCGTCCATCGGAACGACGATGACGAGCCGCCCGGCAAAATCGTACCCCTTGATGATGCGCGGAAAGGTTCGTACCAGCGACAGGGTGCTGGCGGGCAGGGCGAGACTGGCGCGCAGGACCGAGAATTGTCCGCTCCTGAGAGGGACGCTCTCCGCACGGGCATACCGCTCGCTCACGCGAAACTGGTCGATGTCCGCGTAACGCACCAGCTCCAGGGATGTCGAGGATTGAAGATTTCTGAAAAGCATCGGATTCGAAACAATGATATGAGATGCGTCATACTACCATCGGTGTCGCTCGGGAAGAAGGAATATTTGCCGTAGCCCGGTCGAGTCTCCGTAGAATCGCGGAGCACACGCTCGTCTCGCCCTATCGAAATTCGGCAGCGCGTGAAACGCGCCGGTAACGGGACGATGGATCGGACCACGGCGCGATGTTGCGCGTTCGGATTTGCTGAAGAAGAACTTACGGAATTTCGATACGGAAGTTTGTTGCCGCGTTGGACGACTTCCAACATACTAAACGCGAAAACTCCAAAGACTGGGACGAGGGCACGCTGATGTCGAATGTTGCGGCATTCCCGGCGCAATCGAGCGCGTCCGCCTCAAAGGCGGTGCATCGGCTGAACGAGATCTGGACGTCCGTCGAGACCTTCACGCGGCAGGTCGAGTATGATCGGGTGACGCCAGTCGACATGCTGCGGATCCTCAGGATCTTCAACACGGCGAACAGCTGCATTCGCATCGTCTTGTTGGACTTCAAGGATGATCCCGCGATCGATCAGCTCGTCAGCTATTCTTGCGGGATCACCGGGATGATCGAACAGGCCCGACAAAAGGTCGCCGGCCTGATCGACGGAAGCCGGGAGCGGGTCCCAATTCCCAAACCCTTTCCAGCCGGGCGCCTCGGCGACTGAACTCTGCCGCTCCGAGCCTGCGATCGGCGCGAGTTGTCCGACGAGGCTGCCGCCTTCACAACCCTGTTATTGCGACCCATGGCGCCCTTCGTCTCAACTGGGCGTTTCGCGCCTAATGTTGTACCCTCGGCTGCGCCACCGTCGCCAGGAGGACACACATGACCCTTGTCGTACTCAATCGCCGCAACCTCCTCATTGCCGGCGGTACCGTCCTCGCATCGGGCGTCTTGGCAGCGGGAACGTCAGGCCTCCTGCTGCCTGCCCGCGCGGAAGGTCTCGCGCCGACGGAATCGATGACCGGCGGTGCCAACAACTACCGCAAGGGCGCGCCGATCGTGGAGCGGATCGGCAAGGGCGGCTTCGTGATGAGCGGCACCGTACGCCGCGCCGGCGACGGCGCGCCGCTGGCCGGGCAGCGCATCCAGATCTGGGCGCACACGGTCGAAGGGCAGGAGCACGAGCCGCAGAGCCATGGCGCCACGCTCACCGACAAGGACGGCGCCTTCCGGCTCGAGATGCCGCAGATCATTCCGATCTTCGGCCAGCCGCATGGCCACCTCGCCTATGACAGCGGTGAGTTCAAGACCGTCTTCCTGCGGCCGATCATGCGGAGCGCAAAGGACACCAGCCTCGAGGCGCATTTCGTGCTTCAACCGGCCTGATCGCGTCGCAAATGAAGGGGTCGAGATCCCTGATCTGGGCGGCCCTTGGCTTGGCCCTTGGCGTGCCGATCGCGCTCGCCGCGACGAGCGAGCAGCTTGCATGGCGCGGCCCGGTCTACATCCTCGCCGGCTTCGCCGGCATCATCGCCCTCGGTCTGGTGCTGGTTCAGCCCCTGCTGATCGGCGGGTATCTGCCGGGCCCGTCGGCTTATCGCGCAAGGTGCGCTCATTATTGGATCGGCGGCGGGCTCGCCCTGGCCGTGGTGATCCACGTCGCTGACCTCTGGTTCACCAGCCCGCCCGACATGATCGACGCATTGACCTTCTCGTCGCCGACACCGTTCTCCCCCTTTGGCGTGATCGCCATGTGGGCGATCTTCGCGGTGGCGCTTCTGGCAGGCTTGCGCCGACGGCTGGGCCTGCGGCTGCGCACCTGGCGCATCGTCCATATCCCGCTCGCGATCGTCATCGTCATGTGCGGCGTGGTCCATTGCCTGCTGATCGAGGGAACGATGGAGACCATCTCGAAGGCGGCGCTATGTGCGCTTGTCGTCGCCGCAACAGTCAAGGTCATGGTCGACCTCTGGCGAAAGCGGGCGCTGCGCGGCGAGAGCGCATAGGGCAGAAGGCGTAGGTTGAACCAAGGCGGAACCCCATGCGTCTGCTTCTGCATTTGCTGGTCGGGCTGCTCAGCGCCTTCTGCGTGATTGCTGCAAGTGTATTCAGTCGCGAGGTGATGCCGCCTGTTTTCTCGATCGTCTGGACTCCGGCCATGTGGCTGGTTCGTCTGTCGGACGTACTTTGCCCACCGCAAGGTGTAAGATGCTTTCCGGGGTCGGTCAGCCAGGGCTCACATCACCTGTGGTTTGGGCTCTGCCTTCTTGGCTTTTGGTGGATTGTCATGTCATTCTTAACATGGCTACTCTTTCGCTTGCGCCGTTCGTCTCCGCCCGAAGTCCTTCCGGGCAGTGGGCTGGGTGAATCGCGATGACCGTCAGCTCCCCCGATCTGAAAGCATTCCTGCTCGCGACGCCGTTCTTCGGCGGCCTCTCGGACGCGAGTCTCGACTTGCTGATTTCGATGCTGGTCGAGTGCCGCTTCGATGCCGGCGCAACCGTGGTGGCGGAGGGCGAGCCGGGACGCTCGATGTTCATCGTCAAATCCGGCCGGCTCGCGGTCAGCAAGCGCAGGGATTCAGGGACCGCCGTCCCGATCTCCGCTCTGGAGCGTGGTGATTTCTTCGGCGAGATGACGCTGATCGAAATGCAAAACCGCTCCGCCACCGTCGTTGCGGAGAGCGAGACTATCCTCTACGAGCTGACCGCGCAAAAGCTCTACGCCTGCTACAAGGCCGACATCCACGCCTATGTGATCGTCCTGCAAAACATCAATCGCGAGCTGTGCCGGCGGCTAAGGCGCGCCGACAATCGCATTACGGGGCATCAGGCGGGCGACGACATCTGACGGGGGCGCCGGTTCGCGGCTACGGCTACAGCAGCGCCAACGAGTGCAGCGAGTTTCTATGAAGGCCAAAGGCAACCAGGCCGGAGAGAAGCAATGCAGTCCCAGTCACGATCAGGCAAAACGCAAACACTATCGAAGCCCCTCGTTCGTCTTGAATGCGAGGAACGATAATAGATAAAATTTTACCGACAATCGAAAGGAAGAATTAACCTTACTTGGGCGGTCGAAGAGAGCGTGCGTGGCAAGGTCGCTAGCTCAAATGACGGCCAAAGAAGTCGATCAGCTGTTCGTTGTGCTGGTTCTCGATATCGCTGTTCACGCTGTGCCCTTCCCCTTCATAGAGGTGGACTTCCGGAGCGCGGCCATGACGTTTCAGCCGGTCCCGTAGCCGGTACGTCATCTCGACGGACCACGTGGCGTCCTTGGTGCCGTGACTCAGGAAGATTGGACCATTGAAACGTTCGATTTCGATCGGCGTCGTTGGAAGGAGCTCATTCGACGATCCGCGCCAGCTCCAGGCACGATCCGCCGGGCCCCAAGGGCGCCAACCTGGATCCCCGGCGTCTCTCCACATCCTCGAGTTAAATGCTCCACAAATGACATCAGGTGGAGTGTGCACAGCAATCGCGTCAGGAAGTCCGGCTACGTCATCTCTCGACATCAGCGACGCCAGCAAGAGAGCATGTTCAGCACCGCGCGAACTTCCGTAGAGTCCGACCTTCGTTCCGACGATCGACCACGCACGCAGGCTGGAAAGGGCCTCCGCCGTGCGGTCGAGGGGCACCTCTATGATGTCGCCGCTGTGCTTGCCGTTTGAATAGGGAAACGCCATCGCGAGAAAACCATGCGCGGCCAGAACAGCGGCGGTCCTGTAGATCATCCCCGACCGACTGCCTTCCGAACCGTGCAAGAGCACGATCGCCGGAAATGGACCTTCACCGGGAGGACCATACCCCCAACCCCAGTTCGGCAACGAGCGGCGAAGGATCTTGAGCGGCATGGCGAATCCTGTGAGGGAGCACTCTTCGGAAGTGAACACGCGATGAGGAGAGCCAAGGTTCGATTGTCGTCGACCACACTTCGCTTAGCAAGCAAAGCAGCGCTTGTACGTGCTCGCCAGTCTAACCCGTCGGGCAAAACACCTCGCCTCCCGCTAAATCCCGTCAATCCCTGTCCGCAAAAATATTCCACTTTACCGAAATTCGGTTTGCGGCATTCTCTCGACCATCCCGACCCGATGGAGAGGGGCGATCGTACGTCGTAACGAACGTGGGTTGGGGAAGCGGTGGACGCGGCGGGCCGGCGCGGATGTGAGGGCAGGGCGGGCGGAGGATTGGGCCGAAACCCGTGAGCCCGGCACAAGCCGTGTCGTACGAACGGCGCCTGTATCCGATGACGCTTTGGGCCGAAGCCGGCTGCGTCCAGCGAAGCCCCTTGGCGAAGCGGGAGCGCTGCGTACTGCAAAACCGTGTGGTCCTGGCCGTCGTCGCTATGGTCAAGCCTTTGCGGAGGCGGCACTGGCGTCAACCGGCGCGGTGTCGGTGAATTCCGCGAGGCGACGGTGACAACAAGAATTCGTCGCCGTGGAGAGCACGGCATAAGCCGTCCAACCATCGCGCAGGGAAGGCCGAGTGTTCGGCGCCACCTGTTCGTTGCTGTGCGGTCTCCTTGCGCTACACTTTCGCGCAGCGGACCGCGGGTGCCCGTCGGCACCCGGTCTTCCCTGCACCTTCTTCAAGGGAGGAGGGCAACGGAAACGAGCAAAACTCGGGCGTTTCCTGCCGCGAGAATGCCTGTTCACGCTCATTTTCGAAGATGAAGAATGGTGCTGCCAGACAGGATTGAACTGTCGACCTCTCCATTACCAATGGAGTGCTCTACCACTGAGCTACGGCAGCATGTGCTGGGATCAGAATCGGCCGCCCGAGGGGCCTACCAAGCGGGCCGATATCTGCCACAGGCCTCCCCGCTGCGCAAGCTTGCATGACCCGTCCAAGCGAGAAAATCGGGGCAATACCGGGGGTATTGCGGCTGTTTCCGCTCGAAACGACCGACTTTCGGCCGATTTCGGTTCCGATCCCCGCCAACTGGCCAGTTGGCCGGCGCGGTGGATTCGGCCCATTTTGGATTTCGCACGATCGGGACATCAGGGCCTCTTGAGCTGCCGCATTCTCCGGGCATGTTATCGCCACAAGCTGGATGGACCCGTGATGGCTGACGAGATCGACAGGAACGCAAGACAAGACCGCACGTCGCGGGACGATCGGCTGAAATCGGCGCTGCGGGAGAATCTGAAGCGCCGCAAGGCGCAGGCGCGCGAACGCGCCGCAAGCGCCGACCCCTCGCAAGATGGCGATGGGTCCCTAGATGAGGGGACCGCCGGCGAGACCTGAGTTGGGACGCGAGCGGCTGGACATTTTGGAGTGCATGCAGTGGCCACGGGGCAAGACGAATCACAATCAACCGATCGCAATGCGCAGATGGCGCGCTTCACCCGGCCCGAGCAGACGTTTCCGACGTTGACGTCCGCCGAGATCGAACGTCTCAGGCATTTTGGCGAGCTTCGCACCTATAAAGACGGCGAGCTGCTGTTCGAGACCGGCAAGCCGGGTCCGGGCATGTTCGTCGTGCTCAAGGGCCATGTCGCCATCACCCAGCGCGATGGCCTCGGCAATATCAGCCCCTTGATCGACCAAGGTCCCGGCCAATTCCTCGCCGAGCTCGGCCAGCTGTCCGGACGCCCGGCGCTGGTCGATGGCCGCGCCGAAGGCGACGTTGAAACGCTGCTGTTGCCGCCGGAGCGCCTGCGCGCGCTGCTGGTCGCCGAGGCCGAGCTCGGCGAGCGCATCATGCGCGCGCTGATCCTGCGCCGGGTCAATCTGCTCCAGGCCGGCGTCGGCGGCATCGTGCTGATCGGTCCCTCGCATTCAGTCGGCGTGGTGCGCTTGCAGGGTTTTCTCACCCGCAACGGCCAGCCGCATCATCTGCTCGATCCCGACAGGGACCGCGATGCCGCCGAGGTAATCGCGCGCTATTCGCCCAAGCCTGAGGATTGGCCGCTGGTCGTCACGCCAGACGGCGCGGTGCTGCGCAACCCCGGTGAGACCGAGCTTGCGCGCGCGATCGGCATGATCGGCGGCCCGCGCAATGATCGCATCTACGACGTCGCGATCGTCGGCTGCGGCCCGGCGGGGCTCGCGACCGCCGTGTACGCGGCCTCCGAAGGCCTGTCGGTGGCCGTGCTAGACACCCGCGCCTTCGGCGGCCAGGCCGGCGCCAGCGCGCGCATCGAAAACTATCTGGGTTTTCCGACCGGCATTTCCGGCCTGGCGCTCACGGCGCGCGCCTTCAACCAGGCGCAGAAGTTCGGCGCCGACATCATGATCCCTGTCACGGTGGAGTCGCTCGATTGCGCGCGCAAGGACGGGGCATTCTCCGTCGCTCTCGACGGCAGCGATCCCCTGCGCTCGCGTTCGGTGGTGGTCGCAAGCGGCGCGCGCTATCGCCGGCCTGAGATCGCCAACCTCGACAAGTTCGAGGGCCGCGGCGTCTGGTACTGGGCCTCTCCGGTCGAAGCAAAACTGTGTGCCGGCGAGGAAGTGGCGCTGGTCGGCGCCGGCAATTCGGCGGGACAGGCGGCGGTGTTCCTGTCGGGACATGCCAGACGCGTCTTGATGATCATTCGCGGCGGCGGCTTAGGGGCCAGCATGTCGCGCTATCTCATCGAGCGCATCGAGGCGACGCCGAATATCGAGCTGCTGTTCAACACCGAGATCACGGCGCTCGAAGGCGACGAGGCTTCGCTGCTGCGGCGGATCTGCTGGAAGAGCCGGCTGTCCGACGATGAGGATTCCGCCGACATCAAGAATCTGTTCTTGTTCGTCGGTGCCGATCCCGCCACCGGCTGGCTCGATGGCTGCGGCGTGACGCTCGATCGCGGCGGCTTCGTCGTCACAGGCGCGCAATCCGAGCTGAACCAGGGCAGGCCGGTGGCGCCGCTCGAGACCTCTGTGCCCGGCGTCTACGCCGTTGGCGACGTCCGCTCCGGCTCGGTCAAGCGCGTCGGCGGCGCCATCGGCGAAGGCGCGCAGGTCGTGGCCTCCCTGCACGGCTATCTCGGCGACGCCGCAAAACCGGCGCTTTAGTCAAGCAGAAGACAAGCAGACGGCAAGTCGATTGTGGCTTGCCATCTTGCCGTGTCCCACAGACACTCGCCGCGTCGCGACCAATCGCGCGTGGAAGAACAAATATTCAACGGGAGGACTCAATGGCCGAACTCGTCGTGCTCTACAAGACGCCCAAGGACGCTGCAGCTTTCGACAAGCATTATGCCGAGACCCACATTCCGCTCGCCAAGAAACTTCCCGGCCTGAAGAAATACGCCGTCAGCACCGGCGCAGTCGGCTCGCCCGCAGGTCCTTCGGGCATTCACCTCGTTGCCATCCTCACTTTCGACAGCGTGGGCGACATCCAGAAAGCGTTTGGAAGCGAAGCCGGCAAGGCGGCGGCCGGCGACGTGCCGAAATTTGCCAGCGGCGGCGCCGACCTCTTGATCTTCGACACCAAGGAAGTCTGATCGCGACGATCGACTCAACTTTCGTCGAAAGCTGCTGTCGTTTGTGACAGCGCTGCAAAAATTCAGCCATGCGTTTGTCGATTCGCACGATGACGCATGGCTGCGCGCGCATATGTGACGTCAGCGCAGGTGGCAATCCGATGAGGAGCGTAATATCAATCCTCTGATCTCAATGCAGAGACGAGGAGAGATGTCATGGTTCTCGGGATGAGCCTGCAAGCCTTCACACTGGTCCATGTCATCATCAGCCTGATCGCCATCGCCGCGGGCCTGATCGTGATGTTCGGGCTGCTCGGCTCGAAGCCCATGCCGGGCCTCACTGCGATCTTCCTGCTCTTCACCATCCTGACCAACGCCACGGGCTTTTTGTTTCCGTTCAAGGAACTGCTGCCCTCTTACATCATCGCAGGCATCTCGCTGGTGCTGCTCGCGATCGCCTGCATCGCGCTCTATGGCATGAAGCTCAAAAGCGTGTGGCGGCCGGTCTATATCGTGACCGCGATGATCTCGCTCTACTTCAACGTCTTCGTTCTGATCATCCAGTCGTTCCTGAAGATCCCGGCGCTGGCCGCGCTCGCGCCCGCCGTGCCGCCGGCGCCGCCGTCCGGGCCCGTGTTCGCCGTGGTGCAGGGCCTCGTGCTGGTGTTCTTCGTGGTGCTGACCATCGGCGCCTGGCGCCGCTTCAAGCCGATGGCGTTCGCCTGATCGTTTCTGACTACAAGGAGTCCTCCAATGCCCACCATCACCACCAAAGACGGCGTCGAGATTTTCTACAAGGATTGGGGCTCGGGCCAACCGATCGTGTTCAGCCATGGCTGGCCGCTGTCGTCGGACGACTGGGACGCGCAGATGATGTTCTTCGTCACCCGCGGCTACCGCGTCATCGCCCATGACCGCCGCGGCCATGGGCGTTCTTCGCAGGTCGCCGACGGCCACGACATGGATCATTACGCCGACGATCTCGCGGCGGTGATCGCGCATCTCGACCTCAAGAACGCGCTCCATGTCGGCCATTCCACCGGCGGTGGCGAGGTCGTGCATTACATCGCGCGGCATGGTGAGTCTCGCGTGGCGAAGGCCGCGATCCTCTCTGCCGTGCCGCCGCTGATGGTGAAGACGGACGCCAATCCGGGCGGTCTGCCGAAGAGCGTGTTCGATGGTCTCCAGGCCGCACTCGCCGCCAGCCGCACGCAATTCTACCGCGACCTCCCCACAGGGCCCTTCTACGGCTACAACCGCCCCGGCGCAAAACCGTCGGAAGCGGTGATCCAGAACTGGTGGCGCCAGGGCATGATGGGCGGCGCGAAGGCGCATTACGACGGCATCGTTGCGTTCTCGCAGACCGATTTCACCGAGGATCTGAAGAAGATCAACGTGCCCGTGCTGGTGATGCATGGCGACGACGACCAGATCGTGCCCTACGCCGATTCCGCGCCGCTGTCGGCCAAGCTGCTCAAGAACGGCACGCTGAAGACCTACAAGGGTTTTCCGCACGGCATGCCGACCACGGAAGCCGAAACCATCAACGCGGACCTGCTGGCGTTCTTCAAGAGCTGAGCGGATCGCTCTGCTTAGGGGCGAGGGTGGGATGTCTCAGCGCCGCTGACGGTGTATCCTTCGACGAGTTCGCAGCCCCCGTATCGGCTGCGAGCTTTGGATACTTCAGCGCCGGCGTGCGTTGAATCCCGTTCGGTCCCCTCGAGGAGAAGTGTCGGTGATGTCTCCCCAGCTCAAACTGATCGCGCTCGACGCCGATGATCTCGCCGTCATCTCGACCCATGTGCAGGACGCGCGCGTCCAGCCCGCCGATATCATCTGGCGCCAGGCGGAGAAGCGCCTCGTCGTTGGCATGAGCCGGTTGGATTGGGAGCAGACGCTGGCGGGCGAGACCGAGCCGCGCCGGCTGGTGTCGGCGCTCCGCTTCGATCGCGTGCTCGCCTGCAAATCGCGCAATATCGATCTGGCCACGCCCGAAGCGGTTCTGGACCTCGTCGGAATCGAGTTTCATCCCCAAGACGGCCGCGACGAGGAGCCCGGCGGCAGCGCCCTTCTGCTGTTCGCCCAGGGCGGTGCCATACGGCTCGACGTTGAATGCCTGGAATGCCAGCTGACCGATCTGGGCGCGGACGAACTGGGCACCGGACTGGGGCTCGAGGGGGAGGGGTGAGGCGGCCTGTATACCAGCCGAGGCAGCTCAGGTTGCCGCCGAGCCTTCCAAGGGTTGACGCAGCTTCCCCGCCGCGCCATTGAGCAGGGGGCCGGTAAGCCAAACTGCGCCCCCTAAAACCAGCAGAAGCCAAGCCAAAATGCCCGTTCGTCTCGACCGCAGCAGTGCCGATTTTGACCAGCGATTCGCGGCCTTCCTCGCCGCCAAGCGCGAGGTCTCGGCCGATGTCGAGACCGCTGTGCGCGCCATTGTCGACGATGTGGCCAGGCGCGGCGACGCCGCCCTGCTCGAGGCCACCGCCAAGTTCGATCGGCTGGCACTGGATGCATCCGGTCTTCGCGTCTCGGCCGCCGAGATCGAAGCCGCGACCAAGGCCTGCGATGCCGCGACGCTGGATGCGCTCAAGCTCGCGCGCGACCGCATCGAGACTTATCACCGCCGCCAGCTGCCGAAGGACGAGCGCTTCACCGACCCGCTCGGCGTCGAGCTCGGCTGGCGCTACACCGCGATCGAATCCGCCGGCCTTTACGTCCCCGGTGGCACCGCGGCCTATCCGTCCTCGGTGCTGATGAATGCAATGCCGGCGAGGGTTGCGGGCGTCTCGCGCCTCGTGATGGTGGTCCCCTCGCCCGACGGCAAGCTCAATCCGCTGGTGCTGGCGGCTGCCTCGCTTGGTGGTGTCACGGAAATCTACCGTGTCGGCGGGGCGCAGGCTGTCGCCGCGCTTGCCTACGGCACCGCGACGATCGCGCCTGTTGCCAAGATCGTCGGCCCCGGCAATGCCTATGTTGCCGCGGCCAAACGCCTGGTGTTCGGCAAGGTCGGCATCGACATGATCGCCGGCCCCTCCGAGGTGCTGGTGATGGCCGACGACACCGGCAATGCCGACTGGATCGCCGCTGACTTGCTGGCGCAGGCCGAACACGATGCCAGCGCGCAGTCGATCCTGATCACCGACTCCACGCGCCTTGCCGCCGATGTCGAGAGAGCGGTCGAAGCGCAGCTGAAGACGCTGCCGCGCGCCGCGATTGCCGGCAAGTCCTGGGCTGATTTTGGCGCCATCATCATGGTGAAGAACCTTACTGAAGCCATTCCGCTCGCGGACGCGATCGCCGCCGAGCATCTCGAGATCATGACCAAGGATCCGGATGCGCTCGCCGCAAAGATCCGTAACGCCGGCGCTGTGTTCCTCGGGGCGCATACGCCGGAGGCGATCGGCGATTATGTCGGCGGTTCCAACCACGTGCTGCCGACGGCGCGCTCGGCGCGATTCTCCTCAGGACTCGGGGTTGCCGATTTCATGAAGCGGACCTCGATCCTGAAATGCGGCCCGGACCAGCTGCGCGCGCTTGGACCGGCCGCGATGACGCTCGGACAAGCGGAGGGGCTGGATGCCCATTCGCGCTCGATTGGATTGCGCCTCAATCTGTCATGACAAAGCCGCCCGAACAGGACGACTCGACCAATCGCATCGTCGCGGTCACCCTCGACGAGGACTCGATCGGCCGTTCCGGGCCGGACATCGAGCATGAGCGTGCGATCGCGATCTACGATCTGATCGAGCAGAACCTGTTCGCGCCTGATGGTGCCGAAGGAAAGGGCCCGTTCACGCTGCACATCGGCATCAGCGGCAACCGGCTGATGTTCGACATCCGCCGCGAGGACGGCACGCCCGTCGTGGCGCACCTGCTGTCACTGACGCCGTTCCGGCGGATCGTGAAGGACTATTTCATGATCTGCGACAGCTACTACCAGGCGATCCGGACCGCGACCCCCGACAAGATCGAGGCCATCGACATGGGCCGCCGCGGCATCCATGACGAGGGATCGCGTACGCTGCAGGAGCGGTTGAAGGGCAAGGTGCGGGTCGATTTCGAGACGTCGCGCCGGCTGTTCACGCTCATCACTGTTCTTCACTGGAAGGGCTAAACGCGGATGGCTGCGCCCGCACGCGCACGCGATCCGCAATCGGTGCTGTTTGCCTGCGCGATGAACAGCGTGCGCTCGCCGATGGCCGCGAGCCTGCTCCAGCACATGTTTCCGCAAGGCCTGTACGTAAAGTCCGCCGGTGCCAGAAAAGGCGAACTCGATCCGTTCGCCGTCAGTGTGATGGCCGAGCTCGGCCAGGACATCTCGACTCACAAGCCGCAGACCTTCGAGGAGCTGGAGGATTGGGAGGGGCTCAATTTCGACCTCATCATCACGCTCTCGCCGGAGGCGCATCACAAGGCCCTGGAGCTGACCCGGACGCTCGCCGCCGACGTCGAATACTGGCCGACGCACGATCCGACCACGATGGAAGGCAGCCGCGACCAGAAGCTCGCCGCCTACCGCGAGGTCTGCGACCAGCTGCTGATGCGGATCCGCCGACGGTTCGCGAAGGTGGGCGCTGCGAGCGGGTAGCTGCCGTAACACCTGCGTCACAGATTGAGGGCACACGCATGTCGGAAACCTCGAATCAGCAAAGTCGGGTTCCCGGGTTGTGAAATCAGCCCCCTTCCGATAGGTTCCGCGCGCAATTCACCCCCTGCCTGATCCCCAAAATCACCTGATGCTCGGCCGCCCCAAATTCGTTCTTGCCTCCGGTTCGCCGCGGCGCCTGTCGCTGCTCAACCAGGCCGGCATCGACCCGGACGCGCTCCGGCCGGCCGACGTCGACGAGACGCCGCGGCGGGGCGAGCTGCCGCGCGCCTGCGCCAACCGCCTTGCGCGGGCCAAGGCCGATGCGGCGCTCAAATCCGTGCAGCTGGATGACGAGTTGCGCGGCGCCTTCATCCTGTCCGCCGATACGGTGGTGGCGGTCGGCCGCCGCATCCTGCCCAAGGCCAATCTGGTGGACGAAGCCGCGCAGTGCCTGCGGCTGCTGTCGGGCCGCAACCACCGCGTCTACACCGCGATCTGCCTGGTGACGCCGCGCGAGGCCTTCCGCCAGCGCCTGGTCGAGACCCGCGTCCGCTTCAAGCGGCTCTCGGAGGACGACATCCAAGCCTATATCGGCTCCGGCGAATGGCGCGGCAAAGCCGGCGGCTATGCCGTGCAGGGCATCGCCGGCTCCTTCGTGGTGAAGATGGTCGGCTCCTACACCAACGTGGTCGGCCTGCCGCTCTACGAGACCACGACGCTGCTCGGCGGCGAAGGCTTTCCGATCCGCTTCGGCTGGCTCAACGCCACCGCGGTCTGACAAATTCTCGAAAACAACCCCATGCACAGTAGAATCCCCTGGCGGGGTTTTTGCGCCGTGACCTGAGAAACCTGTTTGCCCGCGGGCCCTTGAATGCCCCGACCTCGTGTACAGCTATCCCGACCATGGACGACCAGATCAAAAAGCCCGCCGCGCCGCTCAAAACCTGCCCGATCTGCGGTAAGCCGCAGGCGCAGGCCACCCGCCCGTTCTGCTCCTCGCGCTGCCGCGATGTCGATCTGAACCGTTGGCTGAAAGGCTCCTACGTCATCCCCGGCCGGGATGATGAGGTCGATGATATCGAATAATTAAATATATCAATGGCTTATAAGGCCGTCCGGCGCGCTGCGGCAAGCCCGCCGAAGCTTGTACACAGCCAAGCCATGCCCCGCGAAGCCGACGGCGAAGCGTGGGTGGACAGGCCGCTCCGAGCCCACTATAAACCGCCCGCTCGATGGGCTTTGGCCCCTCTCTTGGAGCACGCCCAGGTAGCTCAGTTGGTAGAGCATGCGACTGAAAATCGCAGTGTCGGTGGTTCGATTCCGCCCCTGGGCACCATGGCTCTCGAAGCTACGCTTGGCGCGGCCATTCTGATCTCCCTCACAGCGAAGCCGTGAAGCTTGCCCGGCGAAGCCTTTTGGCGAAGACGCGCTGCCCTGGATGGGCTCCCTCGCATCGCTGGTTTGCTCCAGGACGCCCGTCCGATTATTCTCCAGGTTGTAGCGTCTGCACTTGAGTTGCCGAGCGGCGCTTCGATGACAACAATCCGTCGGCTCGCGCAACGTCTGTGCAACATCTTGGGCTTCGCCGGTGGGAATCGCGGACAGCATGGAAGCCACCGCACTTGACCTCGGCCTGCGCGGCGCAGTTGCCGGTCTCTTCCTGATGATGGTGGTCGTGACCCTGGGGCGTGTTCGCCCGCTGGATACGATCAAATGGCTCAGCGTCGCCATGGCCGCCTCGGGCGCGCTCTACGCGATCGTGACGGCACCGTTCGTGCCCAAGGCCACGGTCTGGTGGATCATGCCGGTTTTGGGCGCCAATCCGGTGCTCGTATGGTTATGGGCGCGTGCGAGTTTCGACGACGATTTCGTGGTTCGGCGCTGGCATGGCGCCCTGTGGCTGGCCGTTGTCGGCGTCTGGTTCTCGGTGATCTTCAAATGGACGACATGGCCGATATTCGCCAAGGCGGGCGTTCGATCGATGTCGATCCTGGCGATCATCCTGGCACTCTCCGCAGCCGTGCAGACGATCAGAACGTGGAAGACCGACCTCGTTGCCGGTCGGCGCCGGCTGCGGCTCGCGGTCCTGATCCTGGCGCTGCTCATTGTGGTCATGCTGTCCGTCCCGGACCTGACGTCGATCTCGGCCAACAGCGTCGGCATATCAGGCAGCTTGGCTACGTCAGCCGGTCTGCTGGCGATCGCGGCACTGGCCGGATGGGCCCTGTTCCATCCGCCGCCGGCCATTCCCGCTGTCGTCGCGATGGCCGCGGCACCTGCGTCCGAAACTGCGGAACGCGCGGCGCCGATCAGGGCGGCCGACGGCGGTCGCGATGCGACGGCGTCGCTGCTGTTGCGCCGGCTCGACATCTTGATGACGGTCGAACGGGTCTATCGGCAGGAAGGCCTCACCATCGGCGCCCTCGCGGCCAAGCTCGACTTGCCGGAATACCGGCTCCGCCAGGCCATCAACGAGGGTCTCGGCTATCGCAACTTCAACGCCTTTCTCAACCGCTATCGCATCGATGAGGCCAAGGCGGCGCTGTCCGATCCGAGTCAACGCGACGTCGCGGTGCTGACGATTGCCATGGACGCCGGTTTCCAGTCGATCGGTCCGTTCAATCGTGCGTTCAAGGCCGAGATCGGCCTGACGCCGACCGAATTCCGTCGTGACGCACTTGCCCGGTCGGCAGCCATCGCATTGGAAAACGACGAAAAACTTCAGAATCGGCCAATCCCGTTGAAAATCGGCTAGCCGAATTCTGTAACGGGCGAGAGAGAGCTCGCCGGAGCAGGCAAGCTGTGGAGATGGATGACAGGACGCGATCGCTCCGCTCGCTCACGATCGAACGGTCTCCCCCGGCCGGGCCTTCGTCGCGGCCGCGACGATGGCTGCTTCCGGCCACCGGGATATTGATCGCCCTGATCGTCGTGGGAAGCGGCGCGGTGCTTTGGCTCGGCAGCCCGATACAGCCGGCGCAGGCACCCGCCGTCGAGAGGCCGTCTCCCCAGGTTGTCCAGTCCGATAATGCGGTTCAGAAGAGTGTGGCGGTTCCGCCTGGTAGCACGGGCAGCCTGATTGCGTCCGGCTACGTCGTGGCGCGCCGCAAGGCCACGATCGCGGCCGAGGTCACCGGCAAGGTGGTCGAGCTCCTGGTTGACGAGGGCATGGTGGTGCAGGCCGGCCAGGTTCTCGCCAGGCTCGACGATGTCCTGGCCGACAAGGATTACGCACTGGCACAGGCGCGCGCGGAGGCTTCCGAAGCGGCCGTGGCCGCCATTGCGGCTGACCTCGCCGACGCCGAGCGAATCCTCAATCGAACCCAGACGCTGTCGGGGAAGAACTATGCCACCGAGGCCGATCTGACCAAGGCGCAGGCGAGAGCCGGCGTGCTGCGGGCTCAGCTCCACCAGGCGGAAGCGCAACTGGCGGCAGCGCGGCTCGAGGCGCAGCGCTACGGCGAGGTGCTCGGCAAGCACCGGATCCGCGCGCCGTTCGCCGGCGTCGTGGTCGACCGCAGCGCGCAACCGGGCGAGATGATCTCGCCGCTGTCGGCCGGCGGCGGCTTCACCCGCACCGGCATCTGCACCATTGTCGACATGGACTCGATCGAGATCGAGGTCGACGTCAACGAAGCCTCGATCGGCCGCTTGCATGCCGGCACTCGCGTCGAAGCCGTGCTCGATGCCTATCCGGACTGGCGCATCCCTGGCGCCGTCATCGCCATCGTGCCAACCGCCAATCGCGAGAAGGCGACCGTCAAGGTCCGTGTCGGCATGGACCTGAAAGATCCGCGCATTCTGCCTGACATGGCGATCAAGGTGACATTCCTGGACGACGGCGCGCCCGCCGCGGCGCGGTCGGATTCCCCTTAAGCACGCGGGAGCAAGACCCATGTTATCGCCGACCGATCCGATCGACCCGATGATCGACATCGTCGATCTGTGCAAGCGTTTCACCAAGGGGAAGGAGACGATCACCATCTTCGATGGTCTCAACCTTGCCATTCCACGCGGCGATTTCGTCGCCGTGATGGGGCCGTCGGGATCTGGCAAGACCACCCTGCTCAACCTGCTTGGTGGCATCGATCGATCCGACGCCGGTGAGATCGAGGTTGCCGGTGAGCGCCTTGATCTCCTGTCCGAGAGCGAGCTTTCGCGCTGGCGCGCATCCCATATCGGCTTCATCTTCCAGTTCTACAATCTGATGCCGATGCTGACCGCGGCGCAGAATGTCGAATTGCCGCTGCTGCTGACGCGGCTCGGCCGCAAGGAGCGGCGCCAGCGGGTCGAAACGGCGCTCGGCGTGGTCGGGCTCGCCGATCGGGTCAAGCACTATCCCAAGGAAATGTCGGGCGGGCAGCAGCAGCGCGTCGCCATCGCGCGCGCCATCGTCTCCGACCCGGCGCTGCTGTTGTGCGACGAGCCGACCGGAGATCTCGATCGCACCACCGCCGACGAGGTGCTGTCGATCCTGCAAGTGCTCAACCGCGATCTCGGCAAGACCATCGTGATGGTGACCCACGATCCGGCGGCGGCGCAATACGCCAAGCGATCGCTGCATCTCGACAAGGGCCACTTCATCGAAAAGGAGCTTGTGGCGTGAACGATCTGGTCCTGATCCGCAAGAATCTGTTCCGCCGGAAACTGCGGGCCATCCTGATGATGGTCTCGATCCTGATCGCGTTTGCGATCTTCGGTGTGCTGGCGAGCTTCGAGCGCGCCTTCAACGCCGGGCAGGATCGCGCCACGCCCGACCGCCTGGTGGTGCTCAACAAGATCAACTTCACCCAGCCCTTGCCGATCTCCTACTACAATCGCGTCGCCGCCATCGACGGCGTCGCCCAGATCACCCATTTCAGCTGGTTCGGCGGCTATTACCAGGAGCCGAGGAACTTCATCGCGGCCTTTGCCGTCGATCCGGAGAACTGGATGAAGCTCCGCGACAGCGACTACGTGTTTGCACCCGAGGTTCGCGCCGCCTTCATCCGCGAGCGAACCGGCGTTCTGGTTGGGGCGCGCATGATGGAGAAGTGGGGCTGGAAGGTCGGTGATCACATTCCGATCTCGAGCAGCATCTGGTCACAAAAGAGCGGCTCGCACGCCTGGGACTTCATCATCGTCGGCAGCTTCACCGCCCGCATTCCGCAGGCCGACACCAACGTCATGCTGATGGGCTACGACTATTTCAACGAGACCCGCTCGTTCGGCAAGGACCTGATCAACTGGCTGGCGCTGCGCACCACGTCCGTGGCCGCGAACGAGCGCGTGATCGACGCCATCGACGGGATGTTTGCCAATTCTCCCTACGAGACGACGACCGACAGCGAGAAGGCCTTCAACAAGGCGTTCGCCGCCCAGCTCGGCAACGTCGCGCTGATCGTGGAGCTGGTGGTCGGGGCGGCCTTCCTGACCATCCTGATGATCGTGGGCAACACCATGGTGATGACGGTGCGCGAGCGCACGCGCGAAATCGGCGTGTTGAAGACGCTGGGCTTTTCCGGCGGCCGAATCCTGCGCATGGTGCTCGGCGAATCGATCCTGCTGGCGCTGCTCGGCGGCCTGCCCGGCCTCGGCGTCGCGCTGCTCCTGATCACGCGGGTGCGGGACAGCTTGATGAGCTTTGTTCCGACGCTGTCGCTCTACCCCGATATCGCAGCGGCGGCGGTGGGACTGATGGTCGTGTTCGGCATCATCACGGGCCTGGTGCCGGCGCTCAACGCGATGCGCCTCAATATCGTCACTGCGCTCGGACGGAGCTGACGCGATGCGCTCGATCATGCTGCAGATCCTGGCGGTCACCGCCATCAATCTCAAGAGCCTGCCGCAGCGCCTGTGGCTGTCGCTGGCGACCGTGATCGCGGTCGGCCTCGTCGTCACGGTCCTCCTGGCGTTCCTCTCCATGGCCAACGGCTTCCGGCGCACCATCGCCGATTCCGGAGCGGAGGATATCGCCGTGGTGTTGCGCAGCGGCGCGGTTTCGGAGATCAACAGCGTCGTCCTGCGCGACCAGGTCCGGCTGATCGAGGACGGTCCCGGCATTGCCAAGGGATCCGACGGCAAGCCGCAGACCTCGGGCGAGCTCTATCTGACCGTCAATGGAATCAAGCGCAGCACCGGGACCAAGGCGAGCCTGCCGCTGCGCGGCCTCGGCCCGCAAGGCCCGGGCTTGCGTCGTGGCGTCGTCATGATCGCGGGCCGGATGTTCAATCCGGGCACCAACGAGATCATCGTCGGCAGGGCGCTGGGCAAGGAATTCGAGGGCTTCGAGCTCGGCCGGACTGTGGCGTTCAACAACACGCGGTGGACGGTGGTCGGGATCTTCGCCGCCGACGGCAGCGTGTTCGAATCGGAGATATGGGCCGATCTGCCGGTGCTGCAGAGCCTGTTCAAGCGCACCGGCGCCGTCCAGACCGTGCGGGCGCGGCTCACCAGTCCGGCGGCGATCGAGACACTGCGCGCGTACAGCGACAACGATCCACGTCTCAAGCTCGACGTGATGTCCGAGGCCGCCTATTTCGCCCAGCAGGCGTCGAATACGTCGGACCTGATCCAGAAGCTCGGCTGGCCGCTGGCGATCGCGATGGCGTTCGGCTCGCTCGCCGGCGCGCTCAACACGATGTACTCCTCGGTCGCGGCACGGGCGACCGAGATCGCGACCTTGCGCGCCATCGGGTTCGGCGGCTTTTCGGCGTTCGTCGGCACGCTGGTGGAGTCGCTGATCCTGGCTGCGATCGGCGGCGTGATCGGCGCCGCAGCCACCTATCTGGTGTTTGACGGCTTCACGGCCTCGACCATGGGCGCAAGCTTCAGCCAGGTGGTCTTCAACTTCGAACTCAGCCCGCGCCTGATCGGCCAGGGCCTGTTGCTCGCGCTCGCAGTCGGCTTGTTCGGCGGATTGTTTCCCGCCCTGCGCGCTGCCCGCATGCCGATTGTCGCCGGGCTCTATGGGTGATTCTGGCGACCTAAACCACCCTCTTCCTCTGCCCCAAATACCGCAGCGCCAGCTTGATGAAATTGTGCACCACCATCGACGTCTCGTCCTGTCTGAACACCAGGAACACGTCGGCAGCCGGCGGTGACGGCCTGATCGGACGAAACGCGATGTCTGCTGTCGTGAAACGCGCGATCGACTGCGGCACCAGCGCGACGCCGAAGCCGGCCGCGATCAGACTCGGGATCGACTGCGCGTCGACGACCTGCTGGGATACTTTTGGCAGGAAGCCGGCATCGACACAGCACGTCTGCACATAGCGCGCGAAATCGGAGCTGTCGGGGTCGAGGACGACGTGATCCTCCGACGCCAGTTCGCCAAGCGCGACGCGCTTGCGTTTTGCAAAGGGGTGCGTGCGGGGCACGGCGAGAACGACCTCTTCCCGCCATGCCAGCTTGCTGGTGAGGTCGCGCTCGGTGGGAACGCCGCGGATGAGCGAGATGTTGGTGGTGCGGTTGAGCAGGGCCGCGATCTGTCGCGCCGGCGCCTGCTCGTGCACGGTCATCTTCACCAATGGCGCGACTTGCCGGTAGGCGGCCAGCAGCTCGGCAAGGCGCCCGCGCAGGATGGAGCCGGTCGCGCCGAGATCCAGCGTTCCGACCATACCGGCGCCGATCGAGCGCACCTCGTCTTCCGCTGACTTGACCTGCTGCAGGATGGCGCGGCCGCGCAGCAGCATCGCTTCGCCGGCCTGCGTCAGCTCCACCTTGCGGCTGGTCCGGTAGAGCAGCGGCGTGCCGAGCTCTGCCTCGAGGGCCTGGATATGCTGGCTCAGCGGCGGCTGCGACAGGTTCAGCCGCCGGGCGGCGAGGGTGAAGCTGCGCTCTTCGGCCACCGCGATGAAGTACCTGACCTGGCGAAGATCCATAGCGAAACCCTATCAATCGTGTCGTTCTATATATTGGACTTGATGTCGCACCTGGTCAACGAATGACCGATGCAGCCGTCGTCCGCCCTGCAAGCGGCGGGTGGCCCTGCACGCAGCGGCGTCGCGCCGCCAACGACAACAATGGCGAAAGGCTTAAGCCGCCGACCAAGCCAGACCGACACCAGCCCTTTGAGCGAGGAAAGCCATGCCCAGGATTTTCAAATCACTCTTCTTCCAGGTCGTCATTGCACTCGCGCTCGGCATCGCGCTCGGCATGGCCTATCCCGACACGGCCTTGCAGATGAAGCCGCTCGGTGACGGCTTCATCAAGCTGATCAAGATGCTGGTGCCCGTCATCGTGTTCTGCGTCGTGGTGCAGGGCATTTCGGCGGCCGGAGACCTTTCGAAGGTCGGCAGGGTCGGCATCCGCTCGCTGCTCTATTTCGAGATCGTCACCACGATCGCCTTGGTGTTCGGCATTGCGCTGGCCTATTATTTCCAGCCGGGCGCCGGAATGAACATCGATCCCTCGACGCTCGATGTCAAGGCGCTCAGCGGCTTCAGCCAGACCGCGGCCCAGGTCGCCGGCGGCGGCGTCTCCGAATTCCTGATGAAGCTGATCCCGTCGACGATCGTCGGCGCGTTCAGCTCCGGCGACGTCCTGCAAGTCCTGATCGTCTCGATCATGTTCGGCTGCGCCGTGTCATTGTGCGGCGAGCGTGCAAGGCCGGTCGTCGATTTCATCGAACGCGTCAACGAGATCATCTTCAAGATGATGAACTTCGTGGTCCGGCTCGCTCCGATCGGCGTGTTCGGTGCGATTGCCTTCACCGTCGGGAAGTATGGCATCGGTTCGCTCAAGCAGCTCGGCGGCCTCGTTGGGCTGTTTTATCTCGCCGTGGTGCTGTTCGTGGTGATCGTGCTCGGATCGATCATGCGGCTGTCCGGCTTCAGCCTGTTCAAGCTGCTGGCGTACTTGCGCGAGGAACTGATGATCGTGCTTGGTACCGCCGCCGGCGACAGCGTGCTGCCGCAGACCATGCGCAAGCTCGAGCTGCTCGGAATCAAGCGATCGACCGTCGGCCTCGTCATCCCGACCGGCTACTCGTTCAACCTCGATGCCTTCTCGATCTATCTGACCCTGGCGGCGGTCTTCATTGCGCAGGCGACCAACACGCCGCTCGCCATGGGCGACCTTCTGGCGATCCTCGGCGTCGCGTTGCTCACCTCCAAGGGCGCTCATGGCGTCCCCGGCTCGGCGATCGTCGTCCTCGCCGCGACGCTGTCGGCCATTCCGGCCATCCCGGCGATTGGCCTGGTGCTGATCCTGTCGGTCGACTGGTTCATCGGTATCGCTCGCGCGCTCGGCAACTATGTCGGAAACTGCGTTGCGACAGTCGTTGTCGCCTCGTGGGAAGGCGACCTCGATCGCGCCAAGGCGCATCGCATCCTGAACGGCGAGATCGTTCCTTCAGGTGAGGTGTTGCAGGTCGAGCCAGATGGTACGGCCGCTCCCGTCGCGGGCCTGCAAACGCTTTGAGCGCAGGAGCGGTTGAGGTTGGCAATGGCAGCGATTTCGATTGAGCCCCTGACGAAGCAGGCCTTCGCGCCGTTCGGCGAGGTCATCGAAACGGACGAGGCGATCCCCCTCTCGATCAACCAGGGCTTTGCGAAGCGTTTCAACGACCTCGCCAAGATCGATGTCACCGCTGAGGGTGGACAGACCAACATCAGCTGGTTTGTCGCCTCGTTGCGTCCTGCGCCGATTGCGATCCGCCTGATGGAGCGCCATCCGCTGGGAAGCCAGTTGTTCATGCCGCTCAATGGTGCGGACTGGCTGGTCGTCGTTTGCACGGACCCGCGCAACGCGGCGAGCTATCGGGCATTCGCGGCGAGGGGCCATCAGGGCGTGAATTATGCGCGCAACTGCTGGCACCATCCGCTGCTGGTGCTCAAGGACGCAAGCCCGTTCCTCGTCGTCGACCGCAAGGGCGACGGCGACAATCTCGAAGAATATTGGCTGGACGAGACCATGCAGCTCGAGCTCATGCCTGACCACCACGAGGCCTGACGATGCCATCGCGAACCTATCACGTCCCGCAGGGCGGCCTGCCGCCGCAGACGGATCTCCTGAGCGGCCGCGCCGTCTTCACGAACGCCTACGCCGTCATTCCGAACAGCGTGCAACGCGACATCGTCGTCAGCCATCTGCCGCATTGGGACAACACGCGTGTCTGGGTGCTGGCGCGACCGCTCTCCGGCTTCGCCGAGACGTTCTCTCACTACTTGATGGATATCGGGCCGAATGGAGGCAGCGAAATTCCCGAGCCCGAGAAGGACGCCGAGGGTGCGCTGTTCGTCGCGGGCGGGCAAATCACGCTCAAGTTGGCGGGCAAGGACAGAGAGCTGAAGGCCGGCGGCTTCGCCTATGTGCCGCCCGGTTACACCTGGAGCCTGCGCAATCGTGGCACGGGCTCCGCCCAGCTGCACTGGATCCGCAAGCTGTACCAGCGCGTGCCTGGTTTGGCCGACCCCGAACCGATCGTGACCAACGAAGACTCGATGACACGGGTGCCGATGCCGGATACCGACGGGCGGTGGGCCACCACGCGCTTCATCGATCCCTCGGACATGCGCTATGACATGCACATCAACATCGTGACGTTCGAGCCGGGGGCAACGATCCCGTTCACCGAGACGCACGTGATGGAGCACGGGCTGTACGTCCTCGAAGGCAAGGCGGTTTACCGTCTCAATCGCGACTGGGTGGAAGTGGAGGCTGGCGATTACATGTGGCTGCGCGCATTCTGCCCGCAGGCCTGCTACGCCGGCGGCCCCGGCCGGTTCCGCTATCTCCTGTATAAGGACGTCAACCGGCACATGAACCTGCGGCAGGGCGCGCCGCTGATCTGATGTCGCGTGGGCCGCTGGCTCACGTCTGCGCTCATGCCGCCTGTTTCTGGCATCCGGCTTGCTCAGTCCGCATCAAAGCCAGGCCTCAGCAGCGAGGCCGTTTCAGGTTGAGGCAAGTGATGCAGGAAGTGTCCCGTTCTGGTGCAGCAGGAGAACTCAAGCTCGATGCGTTGATCGCCGATTTGTGGTGGCGCGTCCGGCTGCTTAACACCGACATTCTCGAGGAAGAGGCCAAGGCCGGAGTGTTCGACGCGCAACAGCCGACCTATCCGCCGCTCGCGGCGAACCTTCGCGTGAGACGCGACAATCTGGTCGCGACGATCGGCATGCTCGAGCAGCGCGCGGCATCGGCACGCGAAGCGGCTTAATTCACGCGAGGCTGGCCTGAGGCACGCGAGGCGGCCTGAGAGCCTGCCTCACACCGGGCCGGCGTCAGCTCATGGCTTGATCCTAGCAAAGCTGACAACTCCGAGGCCTTTGTTGACCGAGCGGTCGAACACGGTGAAGTAGTTGTTCATCAAGGGCAGCCCGAGAATCGACGGGCCGTCGCCGGTGTAGAAGACCAGCGAGGCGTGGCCGGCTTTCGGGGCATTGGTCTGCCAATAGGTTTGCGGCGCGACCTCCAGGGTGACGTCGCTGCCGAGCGCGCCTTCCAGGACGAAAGTCAGCACCGGCCAGTCGGCCAGCTTGAGCTTGCTCATCGGCAGATATCCGGCGTGAATTTCATCATCGAGGCCGAGCGACCTGAAGCGGGCGAGGACCTCCTTGAAGACGGGTCTGTCGAGATAGATTCCATTGGTGCCGCTATCCACGATGGCGTTGGACGGATCGTGGCTTGCCTTGGTCGGTGGAGTCACCTGGACAGGCGCGGTCTTGCCGACCGTGACCGACTTCAGATTGACATTGTAAAATGTATCGTGAACCACGCGCGCGAGCTGGAAGGCGCCCTCGTAGAGATCCGTTTGCTCTTCGCCGCCTCCGAGGATGAGAAATCCGTTGTTGATCGGATCGCTCTCGGGTTTCGCCGTCGTCTTGTTGACCATCGAGCGCAGCGTGTAGAAGGCGAACTTGTTGGCGACCAGGCCCGCGGCCTCGAGTTGCGAGAAGTACGGTTCGATATAGGTGCGGTGGCCTTTCTGAATCTCGTTGTAGGTGTAGTGGGGCGGAATGGTCTTGCCCGGCATCGTGTAGGCGTCGTTGAGCCTGGTATAGGCGAGGCCGAGGATGCCGCCGTGTGACTTTCCGAACATCTCCTCGGTCGCATGATACGCGACGGCCGTATGGACCTTCGGCAGGACGAGAGGGTGAGCGGAGTTGACGGTGATGTCGGTCTGCACGATGCCACCAACCCAGCGGCTGCGATCCTGGTAGGAAACTTCCTGCCCGATCTTGGTCAGCTTGGCTGCGCTGTCCTTGGTGGGGTCGTAGAAATGGCCGTCCACCGCGAGCGTGCTGCTGCCGGTATCGAGAAGCACGTCGATCTCGACCTTCTTGGCGCCGACATAGATCTTGCCGCTGTAATCGCCGTCGTTGAGAACATTGGTGATCGGCATCCGCACTGTGGTTGCCGAGATTTTTCCGCCGAGGGCCGCTGCGGCGCTGAAGATGGGGTGCGTCAATTGCGGAGCGACCAGGGCCTTTGGCAGGTAGGCAGTCGTCGTGGCTTTGGCCATCACGGACCTCTCTGGCGACATGTTGCGGCGTTGCCGCGCCCAATCGAGTTGGGGCGAAATTCTCAGTGGTTGCTGGCGGTGCGCTCCGCAGTCGGGGGCCTGAGGAGCGTCAGGCGTTTCGTATGAATTGCGAGATCAAAATCGATCGTCCAAATGCCGTCGGGACTGAGCCCCGAGGCAGGATCCAGCATAGGGCGGGAATTTGGGGCGCGCAACGTCAACGCGATGAGAGGCCTGGCATATTGTTCAGATTGCAGCGAGGGGTACGGTCGGGAGATTGCCGTGCGGTCCTACCGAACCGCCTTCGTCAGGTTGGCCAGGCTCGCCGCCAGCTCATCGCTCCGGAACGGCTTTGTCAGCCGCGACAAATCCGGCGTGATGCCTTCGTTATTGGCGTAGCCTGATACGACGAGGATCTGGAGCTCGGGGTACTGGTTGCGCAGCGCCAGGCCGAGATCCGTTCCGCTCATGCCGGGCATCAGGTGATCGGTGATCAGCAGGTTCGGTCGCAGGCCGTCCTTGACGCGCTGGAGCGCGTCCTCCGCGGAGCTTGCTTCGACGACACGATAGCCGAGCTCGCGCAGCATCTCGGCGGTGCTCATGCGCACCAGCGGCTCATCATCCACCAGCAGTGCGGTGCCGGCTGGCAGTGGTCGCAGGTTTGTCTGCGGCTCAGCATCGGTCGCGCCAGCGGCAGCGTGGCTAACCGGCAGCCACAACTCAACTGTCGTGCCTGCCCCTACGGTGCTCCTGATCGTCAGCGCCCCGCCGAGCTGTGAGGCGAGGCCATGGACCATCGAGAGGCCGAGACCGGTGCCTTGTCCGATACCCTTGGTCGAGAAGAACGGCTCGACGGCGTGAGCCAGAGTCTCCTCGTCCATGCCGATGCCGGTATCCGCAACCGAGATGCAGACATAGGTGCCGGGCACGAGGTCTGCGCCGTGCGCGCGCTCGACCGTCCGGGCCTTGGCCGAGATGCTCAGCCTGCCGCCCTCGGGCATCGCGTCGCGCGCGTTCACGCTGAGGTTCAGGATCGCCATCTCGATCTGGTTGGGGTCGGCCATGGCCTCCGGCAGTCCTTCGGGCGTGTCGACAGTCACCTGGATCTGCGGTCCGGTCGTGCTGGAGATCAGCTCGCCCATATCGGCAACGAGCCGGCCGATATCGACCGGAACGGCCTGAAGCGGCTGCCTGCGGGCGAAAGCAAGCAGGCGCTGCACCAGCGTCTTGGCGCGCTCGGCCGCCTGTGCAGCGCCGGCGATCAGGCGATGCTCGCGCTCGCCGCCGATGCCCTTGCGCTGGAACATGTCGAGCAGGCCGACAATCGGCGTCAGCAGATTGTTGAAATCATGTGCGACGCCGCCGGTGAGCTGGCCCATCGCTTCCATCTTCTGGGCCTGACGTAGGGCTTCCTCGGCTTGCGCCAGCCGCGCCTGCTCCTCCAGGCGATCCGTCACGTCGATCCCGGTCAGGAACGCACCGATCCGCGTGCCGTCAGGCGCGCGCAGCGACTCGAATTTCATTTCGTAGACGCGGCGGTCGAAACTGATATCGCCGAACTCCTCAATGCTGGTGAAGGCTTCGCCCGCCAGCGCGCGGCTCCAGATGGCCGTCGCCGCCGCGAGATGCTCGGGCCGGTCGGCCAGGAATTCGTGCAGGGAATCGCCGATCTTCGGCCGCTTGCCATAGATGCGCTGATAGGCGTCGGCGCAGGATGCGTTGATGGCGAGCCAGCGATAATCGAGATCGAGTGCCTGGATCTGACCGTCGGTGGTTTCCACGATGGTGGCGAGCAGATGACGTTCGGCAGTGCGCTCAGCCACGCGCTGTTCGAGCGTCGCGTTCAACTCCCTGTAACGCGCTTCGCTCGCCCGCAACTGCGTCTCGCCGAGAACGCGCTCGGTCGTCTCCGAGACGATGCAGAGCACGCCGCCAACCGAACCGTCATCGTCAGGCACCGCCGAGTAGGAGACGTCCCAATAGCTCGTCTCGCCATAGCCATGGCGCTCGACATAGAAGGCACGATCCTTGGCCGCGAAGGTCTTTCTCGTTTGGCGCACGCCCGACAGCAGCGGCTCGAGATCGTCCCACAGCTCGCCCCAATTCTCGATCGCGGGCCGGCCGAGCGCACGGGGGTGATTGGCACCGATGCCAGGCGCATAGGCGTCGTTGTAGAGCGCGACGTAATCGGGGCCCCAGAACAGCACGATCTGGGCCTGTGCGGCCAGCAACATACTGACCGTCGTTTTAAGCGCCCGGGACCATTGGTTGGGAGGGCCGAGTGGCGAGCCCGACCAGTCGAGGGCGCGCATCATCGCACCCAGCTCGCCACCATCGGCGAGGAAGCCCAGATCAGTCGACTGCCGAGTAGCCTTCTCCGACAGCACCGGCCCCCCTTGCGACGCGAGACATGGGCGTCCTTGCCCATTCGAGCCCGATTTCGAGGGCTCGTACTCAAGGCCCCACAACGCGCGGGGCAGCCTTCCGGTTCCATGACAGGTGTTTCGCGCTGCCCGTGTGCTATTGCTGCTGCGCGCAACGACGCGAGGTCTCCATGCTCCCCATTCCTGCCGACATCTTCACCGAGCCCGAGGACGTTTCTCCGGACAGTCTTGCCAATCTCGGGCCGCTGCGCCGGCTCGCCGGCACCTGGCAGGCCGACAAGGGCATCGACATCAATCCGAAGGCGGAAGGGCCGGAGCGGCGCACCTTCATCGAGCACATCAGGATGGATCCGATCGACCCGCAGGCCAATGGGCCTCAATTATTCTATGGCCTGCGCTATCACATTCACATCAACACGCCCGAGGAAGACATCACCTTCCATGACCAGGTCGGCTATTGGCTGTGGGAGGCGGCGACCGGGCTGATCATGCAGACGCTGGCGATTCCGCGCGGGCAGGTGCTGCTCGCCTCGGGGAAGGCCAAGCCGGACGACAAGAAAATCTCCGTCACGGCGAAACGCGGCGACACGACTTACGGGATCTGCTCGACCGACTTCCTGGAACAGGCCTTCCGCACCGACTCTTATCGTTGCGACATCACCTTCAACGATGATGGCAGCTGGAGCTATCAGATCCAGACCGAGTTGTTCGTCCGCGGCGCCCCGTTCAATCATCACGACAGCAATACGCTTCGGCTGGTCGCGCCGCCCAAACTCAATCCGCTCGCGGTGATCGTGAACGATCGCGAGAGGGGCAACAAGCCGGCCTGAGAAGCTGGCGCGGAGATCTTGCATGAAGCCTTACGTCATCTGCCTGATGCATTCGAGCCTCGACGGCCGCACCCATCCCAGCCGCTGGCGTCCGAAGGGCGCCGGCACCGATTGGTTCGAGAAGATCCATGACCAGCTTGGCGGCGATGCCTGGGTGATCGGCCGCGTCACCGGCTCCGAGTTCGCCAAGGGCAAAGCCTATCCCGAGACGAGCGAAAGATTTCCGCGCGAAAACTGGTTCGCGCGGGGCGATGCCAAGACCTCCAATATCAAGACCTACGGCGTCGTGCTCGATGCGCACGGCAAGATCGGCTGGGGCCGCTCCGATATCGGCGGCGATCCCATCGTCGTGGTGCTGACCGAGAGCGTGCCGGATTCGCATCTGGCCGGACTGCGCGGTGAGGGCGTGTCCTACATTTTTGCGGGCAAGTCCGAGATCGACCTCGCCTTGACGGTCGAGATCCTCAATCGCGAGCTGGGCGTCAAGCGCCTGCTGGTCGAAGGCGGCGGTGTTGCCAATGGCGCATTCCTGCGCGCCGGCCTGATCGACGAATTCAATTTGATCCTCAGCCCCGCGATCGATGGTGCCAGGGGCGCGCCTTTCGTGTTCGATTCTGCCGAGGAGGATCACGACAAGCGCGCGCCGATCACTGCGATGACGCTGGAGAGCTCGCGGGATCTCGGCGGCGGTGTCCTGCTGCTGCGCTATCTGATCCAGAACGATCCCGCGCGCCAATAGCAGCATGCCAGACAGTTCGGAGCACATCGTCATCGTCGGCGCGGGCGCGGCCGGCCTGATGGCGGCCCGCGAGCTCGCGCGCGCGGGAAGACGGGTCACGATCCTGGAAGCGCGCGAGCGCTGCGGCGGACGTATCCATCCGCTGCCGGCCGCGGAATTCGGCTATGCAGCCGATGGCGGCGCGGAGTTCGTCCATGGCGAGGCGCCGGTGACGCGCAGCCTGGCGCGCGAGGCGGCGCTGACGGTGCGCGGAATCGGCGGCGCGCAATGGAGCTTCGACGGCACGACATTCTCGCGAGAGAACCCGCGCGAACCCTACGACCCACAGCTTCATGCGGCCGTGAAGGATCTGACCGACGATCTCACCGTCGCCGATTTCCTGCGCCTGCATTTTGCCGAACCGCAGCACGCGCCGTTGCGGCACGCGGTCGAACGCATGGTCGAGGGCTATGATGCGGCCGACCCCGCGCGCGCCTCGACGCTGGCGCTGCGCGACGAATGGATGAATGACGGACATGCGACGCAGGCGCGCCTCGACGGCGGCTATGGCGGCCTGATCGATTTTCTTGTCGCGGAGTGCCGCAAGTCCGGCGTTGTCGTTCGTCTCGGTGCGGTGGTCACCGCCATCGAGGAGAACGGGGACAAGGTCATCGTCCGTTGTGCCGGCGGTGAGCTGCAAGTCTGCGATCGGGTAATCCTCACTGTGCCGCTGCCGCTATTGCGCGAGATCGCGCTGCCCGCGGCCGCGCGCGAGACGGCGGGAGCTGCAGACGACATCGGCTTTGGCGGCGTCATCAAGATCCTGCTGCGGTTCAAGCGGCCATGGTGGCGCGAGCGGCGCGGAGAGCTTGCCGACATGCTTTTCCTGCTGTCGGACGAGACCATTCCCGTATGGTGGACGCGTCATCCGGATCAGCATCCCGTGCTGACGGGATGGTTCGGTGGTCCGCGAACGGCGGGGCTGGCGCATCTCGATCAGCAAGGGCTGATCGATGCCGGCATCGCTTCGCTCGCCGCCATATTCGGCCTCCCGCGCGAGGAGATTGCGCGGGACCTCGTGGCGGCGGCCGCTGCCAACTGGGCGAATGATCCCTTTGCCCGTGGCGCCTATTCCTGGGCGACGCCGCGGACGCGGGCGGCGCAAGAGATTCTCGCGTGCGCCGATGGTTCGATCTTGTTTTCCGGTGAGGCGCTCTATCGCGGTCGCGACATGGGAACGGTCGAGGCTGCGCTTGCGAGCGGCCTGGAAACGGCAGGGATCATTTTGCAGCGTTGAGAAAGAAGGCCCGCATCTCTGCGGGCCTGTCGTGTCACCAGCGACTGCCGCCATAGCTGAACGTCACGCCGGGACCGCGGCCGCCGTAATAGCCGTAGGGGCCGCCATGGTGGCGGGGATAGTAACCATAGCTGCGATGGTGCGGCCGATAATAGCCGTGATGATGCGGACGCCAATGATGTTGGCGATAGCCGTGATGGCCATGTCTGTGCTGCGCGCTGATGTCGGTCGATCGGCCAACTTGCGCATTCGACCTGGCCTTGCCGCTGCCGGCCGCGTTGGCTGCCGTCGCGGTGAGCGCAGCAGCGCCGATAGCCATCGCGACAAAGAGATACTTCATGTCATCACTCCAGTTGAGATATCGAGTGACAACAGATGGGCTCTATTCGCGTTCCGGTGAGAGCGGGCGTCGAAACGACGCACGCGATCGCCGCCGCGAAATCGCGCTGAGATTTATTGTCGCACCGCTGCGAGCGAGGCGATCACTTCGCTTGCGGTCACGATGCGGGCAAATTCGCCGTTCAGATTCGACAGCGTCATCGCGTGGATGTCCTCGGCCGAATGCGTCTCGCCATCGGGGCCGACGCGATCGAATGTCCAGGTGGCATCGCGCACGAGCTGCGCATCGAAGTCGAGATTTCCGGCCATGCGTGTCGTCGTCTCCACGCAATGATTGGTGGTGGCACCGCAGATCACGAGCGTTGAGATGTCGTCTGCGCGCAGGCGCGTCTCGAGGTCGGTGCCGATAAAGGCGCTGTTGACGCGCTTGACGATCACGGGCTCGCCGCCCTGCTCGCGCGCTTCCTCCTTGACGGTGTAGCCGGAACGCGAGGGCAGGAACGTCGAGTTCGGCTTGGTGCCTTCGTGGCGGATATGGAAGATCGGCGCGCCGCTGGCCCGGAACGCCGCGAGCAGGTCGACGATGCGCGCCACCGCATCCGGATTGTTGCGCCGCTTGCCCGCGGCCTCCCATTCGTCGAATGCGCGCTGGACGTCGATAACGATGAGAGCGGGGAGGGGATGGGGCATGGCGCAAATCTTTCGCACGTCGAGCTGAGCCGAATATGCGAGGCGAGGGGGAAAACGTGCAATGCCGATCTTCCCTCGTTTCGGGACACACGGGAGTGGTTATCGGGCTAAATGTCCCTCTCACGGATGCGGCTCGCGAGCCTTCACTTCGATTTGAAGTGCGCCCTCCGCCGCGCTTGATCCAGCGCAACTTTCCTCGTCGCTATCGGATGCAATGTCGCGCCGATCAATCGGACTGCAATCGAGGCAAGGCATGAAGGCGTATTTCATCGGCGGTGGCATCGGATCGCTCGCAGGCGCGGCGTTCCTGATTCGCGACGCGAATTTGTCGGGGCGCGACATCCTGATGTACGAGGCGCAGCCGTTGGTCGGAGGCAGCCTCGACGGTGCTCTGCTTCCGAATGGCGCCTATTCGCTGCGTGGCGGCCGCATGCTTACCACCGACCATTACGAATGCACCTGGGACCTGCTGTCGGACATTCCCTCGCTCGAACGACCGGGCCACAGCGTGCGCGACGAAACCGTCGCCTTCAACGAGGAGAACCCGGCGCATTCGCGCGCGCGGCTGGTCGACCGCAACCGCTTCAAGATCGACGTCTCGCATATGGGCTTCACCGCCGGCGACCGGCTCGAGTTGTTGCGCCTCACCGAAGCGTCGGAGGCGACGCTCGGGAGCAGCCGCATCACCGACTGGCTGTCGCCGGGATTCTTCGAATCCAATTTCTGGTACATGTGGCAGACCACCTTTGCCTTCCAGCCCTGGCACAGTGCGGTCGAGCTGAAGCGCTATCTCCACCGCTTCATGAACGAGTTCCCGCGCATCGAGACGCTCGCCGGCGTCAAGCGCACGGTCTACAATCAGTATGACGCGATCGTGCGGCCGCTCGAGGATTGGCTGAAGCGGCAGGGCGTGCAATTCGTGCGGGGGACGCGCGTCACCGACATGATGTTCGAGCCCAATGGCGAGAAGCTGCGGGTGCGCCAGCTCGTGCTGGACCGTGATGGCCGCGCCGCCAATGTCCGCCTTGAGGACGGCGACCTCGTGTTCTTCCAGAACGGCTCGATGACGGATGCCTCGAGCCTCGGCACCATGGCCGAGCCCGCGCCATGCCTGACGAAGAATGACAGCCAGGGCTGGGCGCTCTGGGAGACGATCGCCAAAGGACGTCCCGAATTCGGTAATCCCTCGGCGTTCAACACCTCGATCCCCGAATCCTATTGGCTGTCCTTCACCGGGACCTGCCGCGACCCGCGCTTCTTCGACCAGATGGGAGCCTTCTCCGGCAACAGGGCCGGTACCGGCGGGCTTGTGACCTTCAAGGATTCCAGCTGGCTGATGTCGGTCGTGCTCTACCATCAGCCCCATTTCCTCGGTCAGCCCAAGAACGTCCAGGTGTTCTGGGGCTATGCACTGCATCCCGATCGCATCGGCAATTTCGTCGCCAAGCCGATGTCGGATTGCGGTGGCGCCGACATCCTGAAAGAGCTCTGCGGTCATCTGAATTTCGACCGCGCAATATTCGAGGACGCGATCTGCATTCCCTGCCGCATGCCCTACATCACCAGCATGTTCATGCCGCGGCACGTGACCGACCGGCCGCTGCCGGTACCGAAAAATTCGGTGAACCTCGCTTTCGTCAGTCAGTTCGTCGAGATTCCCGACGATGTCGTCTTCACCGTCGAATATTCGGTGCGCGCGGCGCAGATGGCGGTTTATCAACTGATGAAGATCGACCGCCCGATTCCAGCCGTGACCCGCCATGACAAGTCGCTCGCCGTGATCTTCGCGACGCTGGAGAAGGCGTTCGCGTGATCGAACTATCCCGACGCGACCAGTGGCAGGCTGACGTGAAAGACCGCGCCGCCTGACGGTGCATTCTCGGCCCAGATGCGGCCGCCATGCGCCTCGACGATGGTGCGGGCGATCGACAGACCGATGCCCATGCCTTGCGCCTTGGTCGTGAAGAACGGCTTGAAGATCTCGGTTACCTTTTCGGCAAGGATGCCGTCGCCCGAATCGGCGATGGAGACGACGGCATGATTGCCCTCGGCGAGGCTTGTTCGACCGACGACGCGGCGCCGGTCTGCCGGAAGATGCGCCACCGCATCCATGCCGTTCACGACCAGGTTCAGGATGACCTGCTGGAGCTGGACCCGGTCGGCTTTGACGCGGATGCCGGCCGATGACGGCTCCGTCGTGAGCCCGACATCGTGGGTCAGCGCTTGCACGGAGAGAAAGCGAAACACCTCATCAACGGTCGCATTGAGGTCGATCTCGCGCCGTTCGGTAGGGTCTCGCTTCAGAAACGTACGCAGCCGGCCGATGACCTCGCTGGCCCGTTGATCGTCGCGGCGAATGTGCTCCAGCATGTCGCTGATTTCGCCGAGGTCGGGAGCGGAGTCCTGCAGCATCTGCCCGGCCGTCTCGGCATTGAGCAGGATCGCGGCAAGCGGCTGGCTCAGCTCGTGTGCGATCGAGGCGGACATCTCGCCGGCGGTGGCGCGGCGGTTCATGTGGGCGAGCTCCGACATGCGTTGACGTGCCTCGACTTCCGCTAGGAAACGTAGGCGGCGCTCGCGCAGCAGAATGGTGATCATCAGCGCCTGCGTCAGCAGCACGCCCGTGACGATCATGGTGTGCCAGTAATACTGTTCCCAGAAGCTCGGTACGCGGAAGCGCACCTCGCTGCCCGCAGGCAGATTGGATTCGTCGACATTCCAGCGTTTGAGCTCTCGCCAGTCGAAGATCGGCTTGACGTTGTTTCCGTTGAAGGGCGGGATGCTCGCCGGCGCTTCACCATCGAGAATTCGCATCGCGACAGCGCCGGCCTCTCGTCCGATGATGTCGGGTAGCAGCAGGAAGCCGCCCACGCCCGCCTTTCCGAGCAGCGTATCGGATGTGATGATGATCGGCCGGTTCGTGCTTTCGGCAATGCGCGTGAGCGCGGCGGCCGGGGAATAGTAGGTGCCTTCGCCGTCGGAATACATGGCCGAAGTCAGGATCGCGGAGCCTTCGGGCAGGTTGGCGACCTGCTTGCGCACTTCGCGCAGCACAGTGCCCGAGAGATCGGTAACCTCGAGACCGGGCATCGCAGCCGCGAAATCCTGCTTCCAGTGTCCATAGACCAGCGGATTCGACCAGGCGCTGCCGACAAGGACGACACGGGTCAGGTTGGGAACGACGGCGCGCGCTGCGGTCAGGAGATGGGTCGGCTTCACTCTTGAAAAAACGGCGGTGGTGTTGGGCATGAACACCGCGCGCACCTCCGGCAGATCGGGCACGAGGCCGTACACGACGAGTGCGGCCGGCCAGATGTCCTGCTTCCGCTTCTGGAGAAACTTTGCCGACGCGACGCCGATCGACACGACGACGTCGATCGGTCGGCGCGCATATTTGGTCTTGAGGTGGTCGACGAGACTCTCTTCGTAGTCAGGTCCCGGGAAGCGGGGGAGATCGAGGCTTTCGCCGTAGATCACCGTGTCGATATTGCCGTTCTGTTTTGCGACGGCGCGGATGCCGTCAAAGATTTCGGAGTAGAACGGCGAGCGGAAATCGGCCTCTTCCAGCACCAGGATGGAGCGCTGTCGGGGGCCGTCGGCGGCGCATTCACGTGACAGGCAGGCGGACAGAAGGACGATGAGAATGCGCGCAAGCCCGGTGATGATACGCATTGCTGGACGCTCGGCCCCGCCTCGGGTTGCAATCGGGCCTCCTCCTGAGGACGCACGAAAGAAGCATACCCGCCTAAAGCGGAGTTTCAACGACAGGATGCGTGTCGAGGCTCGATGAACAAGCGGCGTGACGAGGGGCCGCTGCTACTTGAACGGGTCCTGGATCGAATGCGACGACTGCCTGATGCGGCGCACGCTCACCGGCTTACCGTCAGAGACGAACAGCAGCTCATATGTCCGGCCCTCATTGTCGGTCGCCGAGCAAGTGACGTCGTTCACCTTCCTGGCGGCGAAATTGCCGGTCTGGCGGCAGACGCCCCTGGAGGTCTGCTCTGCCGGTACCGGAAGGCCGTCGACCCTTGGCCGGCTCTTGGAGTTGAGCAGCATGCGGTCGATCGGCAACTCGTAAGAATTGTCGTCGGCCCGCTTGCCGTTCTCGCCGGAAAACGACACGACGTGGTTCTCGTCACTGGGGTCGTCGACGGCAACGGCGAAATTGACCCGGCCCTTGTCGTCATGGGCGAAGGCCACGGTCTTGCAGGCAAAGGGACGACCGGCGACCTTCAGCGTCTTGCAGTGGCCGGACATCAGCGCCAGCATGTCGACAAGCGAATTTCGCTGGGCCGGCGGATTGTTCACCGAAATCGCCGTGGAAGACTCGGCAAAACAAGGGCTTGCGAGAAAGACGAGGATTGCAGCCAGAACCGGTCGGGGCAGGCGCATCGTCGGGCTCATGTGCCAGGGGGCCATGGACGGGCGAGAGTTCCGTCCACTAACCATCGAATCGCAAATTGGTTGCGATCCGGTTTGCCCGACCAAGTGTTCGACCAAGCCCGTCTGGAATACCACCGCGCCACCCATCGGCGATTCGCCCCCGATCGCCCCAACCCGCTCTAGCAGGCAGTTGTCGCCAGGCCGATGTTTTTTTCGTGGCGGCGAGGGAGAGGCGTCACGCGGCCTGCATCATGGTCCGCGCAAAGGCCGGGTAAGTTTCGGCCAGCTCGTCGAAAATCCGCCCCCGCAGCAGCGCCAGCGTGGCGGCATCCGGCCGCTTCGTTTCGCACACCACCTCCGGCTCCTGATAGGCAAAGCCCGTGTT
The DNA here is from genome assembly GCF_028128895.1 of Bradyrhizobium sp. CCBAU 11434. Taxonomy (NCBI): domain Bacteria; kingdom Pseudomonadati; phylum Pseudomonadota; class Alphaproteobacteria; order Hyphomicrobiales; family Nitrobacteraceae; genus Bradyrhizobium; species Bradyrhizobium sp. CCBAU 11434. The sequence continues at coordinate 390,045 of NZ_LBJX01000103.1, read as the reverse complement.
CTCCCTGATATCGGCCGGGGTGAAGGGCGGGTGCACGGAGCGAAGTGCGAAGCCGCCCGCCTCGCGGTCGAAGTCGAACAGCGCCATGTTGGTCAGCAGTGCGTAGGGGCCGCCGCGCCGCGGCACCTCCGGTGTGATTGCGCGGGCACTGACGAAATCGACCTTGGGCACGAAAACCCGCGGGGAATGCTCCTCGCGAAACAGGATCACGCGCGGAATGAGATGATAGAGATAGGCCGAGCCGAACGAGCCGGGCCAGCGCACGTGGCTTGTGGGATAGTCTCCGGTGCCGACCAGGTTGATGTTGCCCTGGCCGTCGATCTGGCCACCGCCCAGGAAGAAGGCATCGACGCGGCCCTGGGCCGCACAGTCGAACAGCTCGATCCCGCCATTGGTGAAGAAGTTGTGCGCTTGCGATCCCAGAATCGAGATGCGCACCGGCGGCTTGCCACAGAGTTCGTTGCGGGCGCGCAGCAGCATGGCGCCGGCCGCGGGGATCGGCGACGACGCGCCGACCGCAACGTGTCGGATGCCGTCGAGCAGATCGGCAATGGTGGCAATCAGGATCTCGCGCCGCTCGCGATCGGTCGACATCAGGCGACCTGCTTGCGATGGGTCAGGAACGCCGAGAGGTAAGCGCGAAAGCCGTCCTCGCTGCGCGCCATCGCCGCGTAGCGCGCGATCTCGGCCTCGTCTGCCGGATATTCGTCCCACAGCGCCAGCGGCCAGGCGCCGCGCTCGGCGACTGCGATGGTGTCGACATAGAGCGAGGGCAACACGCCGGCGGCGGAGTCTTCGCTCTCGAGCAGATTGCGATCGACGATGCGCTCCACGGTGACCAGCGTGCGCTTTGCGGCATAAGCGAGGTCGGCGAGCTCGCGATGCCGGCCGATGCGGACATTGCCGGCGCGGTCGGCCTCGGGCGCGTGAAACAACGCGACATCGGGTGAGATCGCGGGCACCACGACGACCTTACGCGCCTCGCCGACGGGGCTGTCGATCACCTGCCAGTCCGGCCGCACGTTGAGCAGATCGCTGCCGATGATGCCGGCGATCGGCATGAACGGCACGCCTTTCTGCGCGGCGAGCAGGCCGGCATAGATCGCGGGGCAGGTGGAGTCGCGCATCGTGAAGGCGCCGCTCTTGACGCCGGCGGTGAAGCGCGGCGCGCCGCCGGCCTCGCCCAGCGACACCGCGCTGGTCTCCAGCGAGGCGACGCAGCCTGCGCCGATCAGGAGATCGGCCTGCAGGCCCGAGATCGGCACGCAGATCAGCTTGAGGTCGCTTATGCCTGTTTCGAGTATCGCCGCGGTCGCGGCCATTGCCACGCCCGAGCCATCGACAGGAATGGCCAGCGATTGGCCGGGCCCAACGCGCGCGGCCAGCGCCTCCAGCCCAACGATCTCGGTCATGGCGTCCTCCAGCCGGTTTTCTCCATCCTGCCTCAAGCCATCGCCGTCTGCCAGCGCGTATCGCGCAAGGAGGGGCGGCGGTGCAGGCGGGTGTCGAGGAGGTTGCGGGCGCGCGGCAACTCGCCGCCGCGCATCAGGGCGACGAGGAACGTGTCCTCGATCAACTCGCGCTGCGCGTGGCTGCCGCCGATGCGGACGACCTCGTTAAGGACCGGTGCAAGCTCGCGCACGCAGGCGGCGTAGTTCTCATCCGCAAAGGCCGCGAGTGCTCGGCAAATCGCGGGCACCACGGGACCGGCCGGCAACTTGCCATCGGTCAGCCGCTGCTCGATCACGGCAAGGCGCGCCGCAAGCGCCTCGCGGTTTTGCGTTGCGGCTGCAAACAGCGCCATGTGGACGTCGGCGAAGGGCAGGCCGGATTTCGGGAAGAGCTTTTGCGCGGCGGCGTCGGCCTCGGCCCAGAGCCCCTTCGGTACGGCATGGCCGTAGGCCGACAGGCGCCAGAGCAGCGAGGCGCTGTCGGTGATCACGTTGAGCGGCGGCGCTTGCGTGGCGGAGGGCTGCAGCACGTCGGCATAGATTTGCAGCGCCCGCGTCGCGTCGCCGTGCTCGAGCGCGCCGAGGGCTTGATGCCAGAGGATATGGCCGTGCAGAATGCCCTCGCGGCCATAGGTCGGTATCCACTCCTCGACGAGACGATCGGCGTCCTCGATCGAGCCGTCCTCGAACATCGCGTGCAGCACAGCGTGCGCGGCATGGGCGTTGGCCCGGCGGAGGTCAAAGCCGCGCTCGGTAACTTTCCGGCCGCGCGCGACGTCGCCATTCTCCGTCATCGCCCAGCCGGACATGGTGAGAAACCACCAGTCCTCGCCATAGTGATGCGCGACGCGCTCGCACAGCTCGTGCCGCGCGCGGTCATGATCGGCCATGCCGGAGAAGGCGAACAGGCCGAACGCGCCGAGCGGCAGCGACAGCACCACGGCATCGCGCGGCCATGCGTCGACATGTTTGCGCATCGCGGCGATCGCGTCGGGCAACCGGCCCTCGATCGCTAGCGCCAGCGTCTCGACATGCGAGCGCTCGCGTTCCGTGCCGCTGATGGCGACGAGCTCGCGCGCGGCCGCCGCCTTTTGCCGTGCGAGATCGCCCTGCTGGTAGAACGCATGCACGCGGGCACGTGCGATGTGCGCGAGCGCCAAATCCGGATCGGCAACGATCGCGCGCTCCAGCGCTTCCGCCGTGCCGGTCCACCCCGCGAGCATGAGATCGACGCCTTCGCGATAGGCCGACGCCGCATCGTCGGAGGCGGTGGAGAGCGGCAGGCCGTAGCGGTCCTCAAGCGGCATCGTTGTCTCCGAAAGCTCAAGCCGTCCGCGCGCGACGTCCTTCGATCGGATAGGCCGGGTCGTTGTAGCCTGGCGTCGAGGGGTGGCCCGGCACCACGAGCCGGTCGATCAAGGCCTCGTCCTCGGCGGTGAAGCGATAGTCGAGCGCGCTGATGTAGCCATCCCACTGCTCTTCGGTGCGCGGACCTGCGACGATCGAGGAAACAAAGGCGGAGTTGAGCACCCAGGCGACGGCGAACTGGCCGGCGGTGATGCCGTTCTTCTCGGCGTGAGTCTTGATCTCCTGCGCCAGTTGCAAGGACTCCGGGCGCCACTCGGTCTGCATCATTCTGGTGTCGTTGCGGCCGGCGCGCGTGTCCTTGTCCGGAGCGGCATCGGGCTTGTACTTGCCGGTGAGCACGCCGCGTGCCAGCGGGCTATAGGGCACGATGCCGAGGCCGTAATAAGAGCAGGCCGGAAAATGCTCGACCTCGGGCATGCGGTTCATCGCATTGTAATAGGGCTGGCTGACCACGGGACGGTCGATGCCAAGCCGGTCGCAGATGTTGCAGATCTCGGCGACGCGCCAGGCGCGGTAGTTGGAAACGCCGAAATAGCGGATCTTGCCTGATCGGATCAGATCGCCCATCGCGCGCACCGTCTCCTCCAGCGGCGTCGCATGGTCTTCCTTGTGCAGATAATAGATGTCGATGTGGTCGGTGCCGAGGCGCTTCAGGCTCTCCTCGGCTGCCTGCAACACCCAGCGCCGCGACAGCCCGACGCGATTGGGATCGTCGCCCATGGGATTGGCGAGTTTCGTCGCGAGTACCCATGCGTGCCTGGTGTTGCCGATCGCGCGTCCCACGACCTCTTCGGAGCCGCCTTTCGAATAGGCGTCCGCGGTGTCGATGAAATTGATGCCGGCGTCATGCGCTTTCGCGATGATCCGCGTTGATGCCGCCTCATCCGTCGGCCCGCCGAACATCATGGTGCCCAGGCAGATCGGCGATACTTTCAGGCCAGAGCGGCCGAGTTGGCGGTATTGCATGGGCTGTTTCCTCGATGCTCCTGTTGTGAGGCACCATAGCCAGCTACGCCCGTCATTGCGAGCGCAGCGAAGCAATCCAGAGATGCGTCCGCAGAGGGATGCTGGATTGCTTCGCTGCGCTCGCAATGACGGGGTGACAGTCGTGGCAGCCTGGCTATGCCGCCGGCCCCTTCAAGATCTTGAACACGCCATTGGCCATCACGACGCAGCGTTCGTCCACGGTCACCTCGGTGCTCATGAAGATCAGGCTCCGGGTCGAGCGCACCACGCGGGGGCGGGAGATCAGGATGTCGCCGATCTGGCCGGCCTCGACGAAATGGGTATCGAGCTGAACCGTCGCCATGTAGTCCTTGCCGGAGACATAGCGGGCGGTCATGCCGCAGGTGCGGTCCGCGAACGTCATCATCACGCCTCCCTGCACCATGCCGCGGCGGTTGTGATGCTTGTCTTCGGTGGCGAGTGCGAACTCGTGTCGGCCGTCGACCTTACGCTCCCACAGGGGGCCGACGAGGTGCATGAAGCCCGTGGTCTCCAGGATGGTCCAGCCATCTGATTTGAGCTTTGCTGCGGCCTTGCTCGTCATCGCTCCGTCCATCCCTGCAACGCATGATCTCTTCTCGTTTCATCAGATGCGGTCCTGGTGTAGTCAAGCATCATGAGAACTTTCAGCGATGCCACCAGACGGAATATCGCAGCCGCCTGCGCGTCCTTTGCGCGGCTGCCTGATGTGGCCGAGCCTTCGGCGCTGAAGCGCGCCGCCGTAGTGCTGGCGTTGACCGCATCCAGTGACGGCGACGACACGGCATTTCTTCTGACGAGGCGCGCATCGAGTTTGCGCTCGCACCGCGGTCAATGGGCATTACCCGGCGGCCGCTGCGATGCCGGCGAGACGCCGGTCGAGGCGGCGCTGCGCGAGCTCGACGAAGAGCTTGCGCTCAGGCTTTCACCCGATGCCGTGCTCGGCCTGCTCGACGATTATCCGACGCGCTCCGGCTATCTGATCACACCGGTCGTGGTGTGGGCTGCCGAGAGCGCTGCGATCACGCCGAACCCGGACGAGGTCGCCTCCGTCCATCGCATCGCGCTCGACACGATCGAGCGCGACGACGCCTTCGACTTCACCGCGATCCCCGAGAGCAGCCGCCGTGTGATTCGCTTCCACCACCAGATGAGCCTGATCCACGCGCCGACGGCGGCGCTGATCTACCAGTTCCGCGAGGTGCTGGCAGGGCGGAAGACCCGCGTCACCGACCTGGAACAGCCGGTCTTCGCCTGGAAATGATGGTAAACGGCGCGTTAACGTGACGGTTACCGGATGCCTGCTAAGAGGGCAGCATGCATCATTCGATTCGAACACATCTGGCGCTGGTTCCACTCGCGCTCGTCCTGCTCGTCCCCGCCGCGCGTGGTGGTGAGTCCGACGCGCTGCCGCCGGCCGTCAGCAATGCCAACGCCCAGCTCCTGTCGCAGTTTTTCGCGCAAGGCGGTGCCTCGCCGGCCGTGCTCGAATATCGCCGCAAGCTCGCTGAGTATCAGGCTATCAGGGGTGCCTTCGACCAGGAGGCCGGCGCCTATTGGAGCCAGGTCTCGGAGAAGCGAAAGGGCCGCAACGCCAAGCGGCGCAGCGGGCAGCAGATCACGCTCGACGATTACGTGCTGGAGCAGCCGCCGGTTTATGCCGGGCCGAAGCGACCGGTAAACCCGGAGCCGGAGGAAACACCGGAGCGTCCGCCCCGCAAGCCATTGCCGGTGGCCTCCGATCTGCTGCGCGCCGCGCAGGATCTCTATCAATTCACGCCGCAGCGACCGACGAACGAGATCGAGTTCAAGCGCGCCTATGCGCGCTACGCGCTCGCCTCGGGGCTGACGCGGGAGCAGGCGGTGCGGGTCTATTCCTTCGAGACCGGCGGCACCGGCAATTACGACGTGCAGGCCGGCATCGAACATGGCGGCAAGCGCGCGATCTCGACCGCGATGGGCTACAACCAGCTGCTCACCACCAACAGCGTCGAGCTCCTGGCCGAGCAGGGCCACGAGTTGATCCGCGCGCTGTCCGACAAGGTGGCGCGCACCTCAGGTCCGGCGCGTCAGGCGCTCGAGCACAAGCTCACCGTTCTCAGGAAGATGGTGGCGCATGCGAAGTCGGTGCCGGACTCCTGGTCGGAGCACGAGAAGATCGGCGACAGCGCGCAGGGCTGGGCCATGCATGCGATGGTGCTGGACGTCGACATCGGGCCGATGCTGCAAACCCACAAGCTGTTGACCTCGGTGCTGTTCGCCCGCGCCAAGGGCTACACCCGTCCGCTCACCGCCGCCGAGCTCGAGATGATGAACCTCACCGGCGACGGCACCGGCCTCGACATGGTGACGATGCCGCAGGCGATGCGCGAGCAGGTGCCGACCTCGAACTTCTTCCAGCGCAGCGGCTACGAGCGTAACCCGGTCGCGATCCGCCACAACACGGTGGCGAAGCTGCTGGCGGTGACGGATGACCGGATGGACTCGAACAGCAGCAAACCCGGCGCAAGGGAGCTGGCGGCGGCGTTCTAGGACGACGGGCCTGCCGCATTCCCTTCTGTCATGCCCCGGCTTGACCGGGGCATCCAGTACGCCGCGGCCTCTCGATTCGATCACAACGGTCTCTGGAATACTGGATCACCCGCTTTCGCGGGTGATGACACCGAGAGTGTGGCGACGCCGTTGCCCGCCACTTTAGCCCCCTACTGGTCCGGCCCGAACTTGAACCTGCCGTCGCCTTCCAGATATTGCCCGCTGCGCATGTAGAGCTGGCCGTTCTGGCCGATGAAGAACAGCGTGCCCTTCGGCACCTTCTTGGCGCCCTTCAACAGCTCGCCGGCATTGCTGGTGCCCATCTTGTAGGAAAAGGTCTTGCCTTCCTTGTCATAGGCATAGCCGGTGTCCGGCTTCAGCTCCCACGGCGTTGCCGCGTTTTGCGCGAGAGCGGGGGCGGCGAACGCGCCCAGCACGGCTGCGATTGCAAATGTCTTGATTGAAAATGCCATCATCCATCCTCCCCATTGTCGGGGTGCCCGTTTGAACAAATCACGAACGATGCGTCCGGGTCAATCCGCGATGACGCCGCAGCGCATCACGTCTTGACCAGCAGTTTGTGATTTTCCCTTCGTCCCCTCGCGACTATGTTCCGCTTTCGGTCTAGAACGCAACACGACAAAGATATTGGTGGGGATGATTCGAATGCGTCACGTCGTAAAAATTTGCTGGATTGCCATGACGTCGCTGACGGCACTTGCGCCGGCGGCCCGGGCCGATGACTACCAGCTCAGCCACAACCAGCGGATTTCGTGCAGCCGTGGCCTTGCCCCGGGCAAGCTCAACACCGCGACCTGCAAGTCCTACACCTATCTCTTCAATACCAGGACCTCGGAATATTTCCGCTGCCAGGTCTCGCTGGCGCTGACCCGCGACAACAAGGAGGTCATCAACGTCCAGACCGACGGCGGCTGCACCAAGCGGCCGCGCATCTTCGAGGCCGACGGTCACTATGATTTCGACGCGACCGAGACCGAGCCGCCGAACACCAACTCGTTCTTCGGCCCCGGCGGCTATTCGATCTGGGCGGCCGACATGACCGCGCAGAAGATCCGCGGCTGCATCACCATCTCCTCGGGCCTCGGTTCCGACATCTCCAAGTGCCTGGACATGACGTTCCAGTAAGCACTTGCCAGTGACGGCCTGCCAGTAACGGCAAGGCGCGCTACAAGAATAACAATCAGGGAGAACGCGCGATGGACCGGCTCAAGGGCAAGGTTGCGATGGTGGTGGGCGCCGGCTCGATCGGGCCCGGCTGGGGCAACGGCAAGGCGACCGCGGTGACCTTTGCGCGCGAGGGCGCGCAGGTGTTTTGCGTCGATCGTAACGGCGCGGCCGCCGAGGAGACTGCCAAGATCATCACCGGCGAAGGCGGCAAGGCGACCGCGTTCACCGCTGACGTATCGCGGCCTGCCGAGATCGAGGCGATGGTCGCTGCGTGCCTGGAGGCCTATGGCCGCATCGACGTGCTCGACAACAATGTCGGCATTGCCGAGATGGGCAGCGTGGTCGAGGTCACCGAGGAGAGCTGGGACCGCGTCTTCAGCGTCAATCTCAAGAGCGCCTATTTCGCCATGAAGCACGTCATTCCCGTCATGGTGAAGCAGGGCGGCGGTTCGATCATCAACATCTCTTCGATCGCCTCGATCCGCCATATGGGCATCTCCTACGTCACCTACGGCACCTCGAAGGCCGCGATGAACCAGATGACGCGCACCACCGCGATCGAGTTCGCGAAGCATCATGTGCGGGTGAACGCGATCCTGCCCGGCCTGATGAAGACGCCGATGGTGGAGCATTCCGCTGGCCTCGCCAACAGCTACGCCAAGGGCGATGTCGAAGCGATGTGGCGCGCCCGCGATGCGCAGGTGCCGATGGGCCACATGGGCGACGCGTTCGACGTCGCCAATGCCGCGCTGTTTCTGGCGTCGGACGAGTCGAAATATGTGACGGGCATCGAGCTCGTGGTCGACGGCGGAATCACCTGCAAGGCGGGGGCTTAATTAGCACCGCTCCAGATCCGTCATCCCGAGGTGCGAGTTACTCCGCGCAACGCGCGGGGTGCCGAGCCTCGAAGGATGAACGGCCACGATGCAGCCGGGCCGTCGCCCTTCGAGGGCCGCTGAAGAAGCGGCCACCTCAGGGTGACGGATCACATCATCCCCCAGCGCTCAACTCCGCGCGATCGAGCTCCTCCTCGAGCCGGTGAAACGCATCATCCCCGATTACTTCCGTTGTGCGGAGGTGGAAGATCGATTTGCGCGCGGCCTCGATGGCGCGGCGGCGCAGGGGATCGGCGGGCAGTTCGCCGTTGGGGATGCCGCCACGAGGATCGTCATCGGCCTGCATCAGGATGGCGCGGTATTCGAGCCTGAGGATTTCAGCCTCTTCCGAGGGATCGTCCTCGATCGCATCGAGCGCGGCGCGATAGGCGATGGCGCGGGCGCGCGCGACCTCGATGCCAACAGGATCGTCGTCCTTGAGGCCGAAGGCAAGAATCAGCGGCCGCAGCGTCAGGCCCTGGACCACCAACGAGCCCAGCACCACTGCGAAGGCGATGAAGACGATGAAGTCGCGATAGGGGAAATTTTCCGGCAGCGCGAAGGCGGTAGCGAGCGTGACGAGGCCTCGCATGCCGCACCAGGCGATGATGAGGCCGCCTTTGGGCGAAGCGACCTGTTTCGGATCCTTCGGGTGATAGATCCCATTTGCGATCAACAGGCGCAACGTGGTGCGGTAGAACGTGATCCAGAGCAGCCGGACCAGGATGACGGTAGCCAGGATCCACGCCGCGGCCACGCAATATTCCCAGCGCACGTCTGTATCCAGCTTCGCCCAGATCGGCCGCATCTGCATGCCGATCAGCATGAAGGCGAGCACGTTGAGGACGAACACCGTCGTCTCCCACACCGCGTAGGACGGCACCCGCAGCCGCGCCGGTATGCGCGCCGGCGCCGATTGCGCAATGGTGATGGCATAGACCACGATGGTGAGGATGCCGGAGAGGCCGAGATGCTCCGCTCCGATCCAGATCAGGAAGGTGGTGGCGAACTGCACGATGATCGCGCTCGGCACCTCTCGCACCCGCTCCATGATCGGCGGGATGATGCGCCCCGCAACTAGGCCGGCCAGCACGCTGCCGACCAGTCCGAGCGCGATCGTCGGCGCGACCTCGCTCCATTTCAGGTGCTCCATGACGACGGCGCCGACCGCGATGCGATAGATCAGCAGCGCGCTCGCGTCGTTGAGCAGGCTCTCGCCCTCGAGCACCTTGACCATGCGATAGGGCAGCTTCACCTGGCTCAGGATCGCGACGGCAGCCGCGGCATCCGGCGGCGCCACGATGGCGCCGAGCGCCACGGCGGCGGCCCAGGGCATGTCGGGGAAGAGCCGATGCGCGACATAGGCCACGCCCACCGTGGTCAGGCCGACTGCGGCCACGACAAGGGTCGAGACCGGAACCCAGTTCTTGCGCAGGTCGCGCAGCGACGTATCGAATGCCGCATCCAGCAGCACCGGTGCGACAAAAAGGGCCAATGCCAGGCCTGGATCGAGCGTCCAGGATGGGCTGTTCGGCACGAAGGCAATCAGTGCGCCGCCGATGGCGAGAAAGGTCGGATAGGGGACCTTGATCCGCCGCGCCAGCGCCGATAAGGCAACGGCGCCGAGCAGAAGCGCGATGATCCATTCGAATGTCGACACGACGATCCCCGAAACCGATGCGAGCGGCGCCACAAGCTAGCACCAATCCGGCCGTATGATGGATAGTGCGGCCTCGAGGCAAGCCTTTCGACAACGACGAGCATGCGTTTTCAAAAACTCATTCAGATGTCAGCAGCCCTTGCGCTTTCGGCGGTCCTGCCCGGTGCGGCCCATGCCGCGACCGGCGGCGAGCCGGCCGCCGTCGCGCAGATCGACGTCGCGGCGTGCCTCACTGCGGCCGCTGGCGATGACATGGACAAGGCTGGCCCGGCCTGCGCCGCCGTCATCGACAACGAGAAGACGGCAAAGCCCGATTTGGTCAAGGCGCTGGTCGCGCGCGGCGCGCTTCATGCGCGGCATGACCAGATCGACCGCGCCATTGCCGACGACAGCCGCGCTCTGCTGCTCGATCCGACGCTGGCCGACGTCTTCAACGCGCGTGGCGAGCTCTGGCTGAAGAAGGGTGACAAGCCCAAGGCGGTGCAGGACTTCGGCGCAGCGCTGCGGATCGATCCGAACCACGAAAAGGCCAAGGCCAATCACAAGGCCATCGCGCGCGAGCTCGAGCGGATCGGTGCCCAGATGGCGGTGGCCGGCAAGCCCAGCTTCAACTGTGCCGGCGCGCGCCGCCCGGTCGAGAAGACGATCTGCGCCAATCGCGAGCTCGCGGATCTCGATCGCGAGGTCTATGCCGCCAATGCGCGCGTGATCCGCGAGGCGCGCAACGAGGGCGAGGCGAAGAAGCTTCAGCGCGAGCAGGACGACTTCATCGCCCGCCGCAACGCCGGGTTTGGCCGCCCGGGATACGATCTGAAGAAGGCGATGCAGGACCGGCTGCAGAAGCTGAACGGGGTGGATGGGTATTGAGGTCTTCTTTGCCTCTCCCCGCAAGCGGGGTGAGGGAGACTGGGCGGCGATCCGTCCCTAACGGACTGCAACTTGAACCGAATCTTGGCCCGCCGCGACAACGGGAAAACCTGATGTCACGGAGTTATCGCCATGTGCGGCCCGCGTTCTTCCGCGCAAACATTCCCGATTGCAAATAGCCGGCTGCGCGCCTTCCTTCTCGGCGCGGCGATCAGCCTCGCTATCGCCGCCCCGGCATCCGCCGCCGATTGCGTGATGGACAGCAGGGCCGCTCCCGCCGAAATCCTCTCCGCGTGCAGCGCCATCATCGACCAGACCTCGAATCCGAATTCCGACCGCGTCGCGGCGCTGCTGGTGCGGGCCGACGCAAATGTGCAGACCTCAGGCGGCCTCACGCAGGCGCTGCGGGACATCGACCGCGCCATCGCGCTCGACGGCAAGAATGCTCGGGCCTGGCGGCTGCGTGGCAATCTGTTGCGCGAAGCGGGCGGCGATCTCAATCGCGCCACGTCCGATCTCAGCAAGGCAATCGAGCTCGATCCGAAAGATGCCGAAGCCTATGAGCAGCGCGGCATCGCCTACACCAATCAGCACCGTTACGATCGCGCGATCGCCGATTACGACCAGGCCATCAAGTTGAAGCCGGATTATGCACAGGCCTGGTCCGACCGCGGCGCGACCCACTATCTCAATGGCGACAACGACAAGGCGGTTGCCGATCTCAGCGAGGCGCTGCGGCTCGATCCGAACCGGGCGCGCAGCTACACCAATCGCAGCGCGGCCTACCAGAAGCTCGGCCAGCTCGACAAGTCCGTCGCCGACGACAACGAGGCGATCAGGCTCGATCCGAAAGTGCCTGAATATTACGACAATCGCGGGCTCACCTATGCCGCGATGAAAGACTACGACAAGGCGATTGCCGATTACGACCAGGCGCTGCGGCTGGCGCCGCGGGCGAACTTCTTCACCAACCGCGGCGATTCCTACCAGTACAAGGGTGAGTTCGGTGCGGCGCTCAGCGACTACGAGGCCGCGCTGAAACTCGATCCTGACTTCGCGAAGACCTACAACAACCGCGCCGTGCTCTACTCGAAAATGGGCGAACGCAGGAAGGCGCTGGCCGATTACGAGACCGCGCTGCGGCTCGATCCCGGCAACACCAACGCCGCAGACGGTCGCCGCGCCATGATGGCGGAGATCGCCAGGTTCGGCGCCGAGGCCCCGAGCCCGCTGGCCGCGAATTCCGGCAACGGCCCGTCGTTCGATTGCACCTATGCCAAACGCGAGGTGGAGAAGGTGATCTGCGCCGATCCGCAATTGGGCGCGCTCGACCGCCAGCTCGCCGAGGCCTATGAGCGCGTGCTGAAATCGATGAACCGGCGCGCGGCCGCCGACCTGCGCAAATCCCAGCACGAGTTCCTCGCCACCCGCGACGCCAGCTTCCGCCGCCCCGGCTACGATCTGAAGAAGGTCATGCAGGACCGGCTGCAGCGGTTGAATGCGATGGAAGGCTAGGTTCGCGTCTCCACCCTAAGAACGAGGAGAGGGAGGCTATACACCTCCCTTTTCAGCTTGAACCGCGGCCCGTTCCCGGGAAAATACCCCTCAAACAAGGTCGGCACTTGATCCCGGTCATGGCGGGACTGACGTCCAGGCGTCAGGTCAAGGTGAGGCCAATAAACGGAACGGGAGCGCCGGGAATGAATGTCCAGGGAAAGAGCAGATATCACGAGGTCCATGCGCGCTCGCTGGCCGATCCCGAGGGCTTTTGGGCCGAGGCGGCCAAGGAGATCGACTGGATCGAGCCGCCGAAGACAATCTTCGATCCCTCGCAAGGCGTCTACGGCCGCTGGTTCACCGGCGGTGTCGTCAATACCTGCTACAACGCGCTCGACCGCCATGTCGAACGCGGCCGCGCCGACCAGGTCGCGCTGATCCATGATTCGCCGCTGACCAATACGGTGACCAAATTCACCTACGCCGAATTGCTGGCCGAGGTGCAGGCGCTCGCCGCGATCATGCAGGATTTTGGCGTCGCCAAGGGCGACCGCGTCATCCTCTATATGCCGATGGTGCCGGAGGCCGTGGTCGCGATGCTCGCTTGCGCGCGCATCGGCGCGGTGCATTCGGTGGTGTTCGGCGGCTTTGCCGCGAAGGAACTCGCGACCCGGATCGACGATGCGCAGCCAAAGCTCATTCTCTCGGCGAGCTGCGGCATCGAGCCCGGCCGCATCGTGCAATACAAGCCGCTGCTGGATGAGGCGATCAAGCTGGCGTCCGCGAAGCCAAAGGCCTGCATCGTGCTGCAGCGTCCGCAACTGACATGCGACCTCACGCCGAAGCGCGATTATGATTGGGCGAGCCTGCGCCGCAAGGCGATGAACGACGGCAAGAAGGCGCCTTGCGTGCCGGTCGCTGCCACTGATCCGCTCTACATTCTCTACACGTCTGGCACGACAGGCATCCCCAAAGGTGTCGTGCGCGACAATGGCGGGCATCTGGTCGCGGTGAAATGGTCGATGTTCAACCTCTATGGCGTCAAGCCGGGCGAGGTCTGGTGGTGCGGCTCAGACATCGGCTGGGTCGTCGGCCACAGCTACATCGTCTACGGCCCGCTGCTGCATGGCGCGACCTCGATCATGTATGAGGGCAAGCCGGTCGGCACGCCCGATGCCGGCGCGTTCTGGCGCGTCATCAGCGAGCACAAGGCGGTCGCCTTGTTCACCGCACCGACCGCCTTCCGCGCGATCCGGAAAGAGGATCCGGAAGGAAAGTTCATCCGGCAATATGACCTCTCCAAATTCCGCACGCTGTTCCTCGCCGGCGAGCGCGCCGATCCGCCGACGGTGGAATGGGCGGAGCAGCAGCTCAAGGTGCCTGTCATCGACCATTGGTGGCAGACCGAAACCGGCTGGTGCATTGCCGGCAATCCGGTCGGACTCGGGCAATTGCCGGTGAAGCACGGCTCGCCGACGGTGCCGATGCCGGGCTACCAGGTCGATGTGGTGGATGAGGCCGCGAAGCCGGTGCCTGCGAACACCATGGGCTCGATCGTGATCAAACTGCCGATGCCGCCAGGCTGCCTGCCGACGCTGTGGAATCAGGATGAGCGGTTCAAGGAAGCCTACCTGAACGAATTCCCCGGCTACTACAAAACGTCGGATGCCGGTTACAAGGACGAGGACGGCTATGTCTTCGTCATGGGGCGCACCGACGACATCATCAATGTTGCCGGACACCGCCTCTCAACCGGCGGCATGGAGGAGATCCTGGCCTCGCATCCCGATGTCGCCGAATGTGCCGTGCTCGGCGTCAAGGATGCGATCAAGGGCGAGGTGCCCTGCGGCTTCCTGGTGCTGAAGGCCGGCGTGAAGCGCTCTCCGAGCGAGATCGAAAAGGAAATCATCGCGCTGGTGCGCGACAAGCTCGGTCCGGTCGCCGCCTTCAAACTTGCCATCACGGTCGGCCGCCTGCCCAAGACGCGCTCGGGCAAGATCCTGCGCGGCACCATCAAGAAGATCGCCGACGGCGAGGCCTGGACCATGCCGGCGACGATCGAGGACCCCAAGGTGCTGGACGAGATCGGGGCGGCGCTGAAGGGGAGGGTGTGACGCGAAGCGTCATCCCGGGGCGGTCCGCAGGACCGAACTATGGTGCGCAATTGCGCACCTGAGGACCTCGAGATTCCGGGTTCGGTCCTGCGGACCACCCCGGAATGACGATGTTTGCTGACTTACAATCTCCTCATTCCGCGCTAAACAGGGCCAGCCAACAGGGGGCCTCCCATGTCACTCGCCACCGCGCCGCGGCTGCTCATCGCCGTGGGCCTCGCCATCGCTCTCTCAGCCTGCGCTGGGCGTTACCAGACGCCGACGGCAATGGGGAGTGACGACGATGACGCGGTGTGCCAGAGCCGCGGCCTCGCGGTCGGCTCGCCGGAATATGTGGCTTGCCGCAAGGACCGCGACGTCCAGCGCAATGCCGCACTTGCCCGTTCCGACCGCCGTCAGCGCGATCTCGGCGAATACATGCTGAACCATCCGGACCGGCCCTGACTCTGGCCGCGGAATTATCCCGAGCGAGTGTCGCGTTCCTCGTGACACATCTGCAACGCCGCGGCCAAATCGTGTCGCGTCCGTCCTGATTTGATCGGCATCAAATCCTTCATCACTCCCTTTCTGCTCTGACGCTGACGTCGCGCAACGACGCACGACATGGCTGAAGGGGAATGACAATGCAGAGAACAATAAGAAACCTGGCGCGGCTTGCGACGTTTGGCGCTATGGTCGCGGGGACCATTGCCGGAGCGCAGGCCGCCGACTTGCCGGTCTATACGAAAGCGCCGCCGGCGGCTGAAAACTTCAATCCGTGGATGGTGCGCTTGCGCGTGCTCGGCGTATTGCCGGATGCGGGTGGCTCGACCGTCAATGTCGCGGGCGTGCCCACGCTGTCGTCGCCGAATTCCGGCCTCTCGATCAGCAACCAGGCGGTGCCCGAGCTCGACATCAGCTATTTCTTTACCAAGAACATCGCGGCCGAGCTGATCCTCGGCGTCACCAGGCATTCGATCAGCGGCACCGGCTCGCTTGCCAACCTGCCTGTAGGCAAGACCACGTTGCTGCCACCGACGCTGACGCTGCAGTATCACTTTGATAATTTTGGCGCGTTCAAGCCCTATATCGGCGCCGGCGTGAACTATACGGTGTTCTTCAACACCTCCGCCTCCAACACGGCCGCCGCGATCGTCGGGCCGCCCGCGATCGTTGCGACCACCACGGGCCTGCACGTCAGCAACGCCTGGGGCGGCGCGGTCCAGTTCGGCTTCGACTATATGCTCGATCGCCACTGGGGCTTGAACGTCGACGTCAAGAAACTCTGGCTGCGCCCGGACTATTCGGCCACCGTGAGCGGCCTGCCGGTCACCGGCACCGCGCATATCGATCCGTGGCTGGTCGGCGGCGGTGTCACCTATAAATTCTGACGACGCGGCAGTCGCGAGACAAACAAAACGCGGCGGGTTGTCCCGCCGCGTTTTGCGTTTCAATGACGAACGATGGAGAGCGGAGCCTTACTCTTCCTCTTCCTCGTGCTTCTTGCCGCCGAGGGTCTTGAGCTTGGCGAACACGGCGTCGACGTTGAGGTCGTCGCTCGACTTCTCCGACGGCTCGTACTCGTCCTTCTTGGTGGTCTCGGAGGCCGGCAGCAGGGTGGCGCCGCCGTAGTTTGCGTCGATCGGCTTTTCCTTGGCCGCGCGCGCCACTTCGAAATCGAGCTCGATCTGCGAGCAAAGGCCGAGGGTCACCGGGTCGATCGGGGTCAGCTGCGAGGTGTTCCAGTGCGTGCGGTCGCGCACGCTGGCGATCGTGCTCTTGGTGGTGCCGACCAGGCGCATGACCTGGGCGTCCTTGAGCTCGGGATGGCTGCGCAGCAGCCAGAGGATGGCGCTGGGACGCTCGTGGCGGCGCGACACCGGGGTGTAGCGCGGGCCCTTGCGCTTGGGCTGGGGCGGCAGCACGACCTTGCTCTCCTGCAGACGGAGCCGATAGTCTTGGTTCTTCTCGCCCTTCTCGATCTCCTCGCGGGTCAGCTGTCCGTTGGAAATCGGGTCCATGCCCTTGATGCCCTGGGCGGCGTCCCCGTCGGCAATCGCGCGCACCTCGAGGGGATGCATCTTGGTGAAATCGGCGACCTGGTCGAAGGTCAGCGCGGTGTTGTCGAGCAGCCAGACGGCGGTCGCCTTGGGCATCAGAGGTGCGTTGCTCATGGCAAATCTCCTTTGTGCTTCGCCCACCCCTCAGGAGGCGAAACCGGTGGTCATCAGCGATGACAGGGAATTCGCGCTATATAAGCCCGGAGGGGGTAGCCACGCAATGGTTCTGCTATAGATAGTGCCTTGACAGCGCTCGAAAGGGGGCCCAATTCCCTCTCAAGCCGCCATAAGCCCTTAAGCTTTAGCCCTAATCCATCCATCGACCGTTTTCCGCCCATATTGCCGGGTGATTCGGTCCCGAGATCGCTCAATGTCAGCCAAACCAGACCTCAAGATCGTGCTTTGTTCTCCCCGTGGCTTCTGCGCCGGGGTGGTCCGGGCGATCGACACCGTGGAACGGGCGCTCGATAAGTATGGCGCCCCCGTCTATGTTCGCCATGAGATTGTGCACAACAAATATGTCGTCGACGGGTTGAAGAAGAAGGGCGCGATCTTCGTCGAGGAACTGGCGGAGATCCCGGAAAACACCACCGCGCCGGTGGTGTTCTCGGCCCATGGCGTGCCGAAGTCGGTTCCCGCCGATGCCACGTCACGCAATCTGTTCTCGCTGGATGCGACCTGCCCGCTGGTGACCAAGGTCCACCGCGAGGCCGCGATCCACTTCAAGCGCGGCCGCGAGATATTCCTGATCGGCCACTCGCATCATCCTGAAGTCGTCGGCACACTCGGCCAGCTGCCGGTCGGCGCCGTCACCCTGATCGAAACCGCCGAGGACGCCAAGACCATCAATCCGAAGGACCCCAACAACCTGGCCTTCGTGACCCAGACGACGCTGTCGATCGACGACACCGCGGAGATCGTGGCGCTGCTGAAAGAGCGCTTCCCGAACATCAACGGCCCGCACAAGGAAGACATCTGCTACGCCACCACCAACCGCCAGCTCGCGGTGAAGAAGGTGGCGCCGGTGGTTGATGCCTTGATCGTCGTCGGCGCGCCGAACTCGTCGAACTCGCAGCGCCTGCGCGAGGTCGCCGAGCGCGAGGGCTGCAAGATCGCCGTGCTGGCGCAGCGCGCCGCCGACATCGACTGGACCAGGTTCGGCAACATCGGAAGCCTCGGCATCACCGCGGGCGCGTCGGCGCCGGAAGTGATCGTCGAGGAGATCATGGACGCGTTCGCCGAGCGCTACACGCTGCATGTGGAGACGGTCTCGGCTGCGGAAGAGAACGAGTTCTTCCCGCTGCCGCGTCAGGTGCGCCCCGAAGCTGCCGCCGAGTAGTCTTGCATGGCGGTCTACACCGACGTTGCCGCCGACGAGCTTGCGGATTTCCTGAAGCAATACGATCTCGGCGAATTGCTCTCCTACAAGGGCATCGCCGAGGGCGTCGAGAACACCAACTTCCTGCTGCACACCAGCCAAGGAAGTCAGCAAGCCTCGTTCATCCTCACGCTCTACGAGAAGCGCGTGGCCAAGAACGATCTGCCGTTCTTCCTCGCGCTGATGACGCATCTGGCCGAGCATGGCGTGACGTGCCCGCTGCCGGTGAAGGCGAAAGACGGCGAGGCGCTGCACGAGTTGCAGGGACGGCCGGCCGCGATCATCACCTTTCTCGAGGGCATCTGGCCGCGCAAGCCGAACGCTGTGCATTGCGCCGGCGTCGGCGAGGGGCTGGCGAGGATGCATCTGGCCGGCGCCAATTTTGCGATCAAGCGGGCCAACGCGCTGTCCGTCGCGGGCTGGCGGCCGTTGTTCGATGCTGCGGCGGATCGCGCCGACGAAGTGCAGCCCGGCCTGCGCGCGTTTCTCGAAGCCGAGCTCGACTATCTCTCGGGTGGAGTCTGGCCAACCAATCTGCCCGAGGGCGTGATCCACGCCGATCTCTTCAACGACAACGTCTTCTTCCTCGGTGACAAGCTCTCGGGCATCATCGACTTCACCTTCGCCTGCAACGACATGCTGGCCTATGACGTCGCGATCTGCCTGAACGCCTGGTGCTTCGAGCCGGATCATTCCTTCAACGTTACCAAGGCGCGCGCCTTCCTCAACGCCTATGGCCGGGTGCGAAAGCTCTCGGAGGCGGAAGAGGCCGCGCTGCCGCTGCTCGCGCGCGGCGCCGCGATCCGCTTCCTGCTGACGCGGCTGGTCGACTGGCTCAACGTCCCCCCGGGCGCGCTGGTCAAGCCGAAGGATCCTCTCGAATATGTCCGCAAGCTGCGCTTCCATCAGAGCGTTTCCAGCGTGCGGGATTATGGGCTGATGCCGTCAGGACTGGTCGCGTGAGCGAGCTTCCCAATGTCACGATCTTCACCGACGGCGCGTGCTCGGGCAATCCCGGGCCCGGCGGCTGGGGCGCGATCCTGAAGTTCGGCGAAAAGGAAAAAGAGCTGAACGGTGGCGAGCGCCACACCACCAATAACCAGATGGAATTGATGGCGGCGATCTCGGCGCTGGAAGCGCTGAAGAAGCCGTGCACGGTCGATCTCTACACCGACAGCCAATATGTCCGGCAGGGCATCACCGGCTGGATCCACGGCTGGAAGCGCAACGGCTGGCGCACCGCCGACAAGAAGCCGGTGAAGAATGTCGAGCTATGGCAGCGCCTCGATGCGGCGCTGAAAGCGCACGAGGTGCGCTGGCATTGGGTCAAGGGCCACGCCGGCCATCCGGAGAACGAGCGCGCGGATCAGCTCGCGCGGGACGGGATCGTAAAGGCGCGGTTGCAGCAGCGGTTGGCGGAGTAGGTCTTTCCATTCGTCATGGCCGGGTCGACCCGGCCATCCGCGCCTTGATGCGCACGACCAAGAACGCGGATGCCCGGGACAAGCCCGGGCATGACGTCATTCTTAAGAAGAGCCGCGGCTAAGGCTCAGAGCTGCCCCAGCAGCGTATCGCCGCCCGAGACCTCGACTTTGCCGGGCATCGCCTCGAGGTTCAGCTTCTTGACCACGCCGTCCTCGACCAGCATCGAGTAGCGCTTGGAGCGGATGCCGAGGCCGTTGCCGGAGGCGTCGAGCTCCATGCCGATCGCCTTGGCGAAATCGGCATTGCCGTCGGCGAGGAAGATCGCCTCGTCGCGCTGGTCGGTGTCGCGCTTCCAGGCGTTCATGACGAAAGCGTCGTTGACCGAGACGATCGCGATGGTGTCGACGCCCTTGTCCTTCATGGCGTAGGCATTGAGGAAGATGCTCGGCAGATGCATCTTGTGGCAGGTGCCGGTGTAGGCGCCGGGCACCGCGAACAGTGCCACCTTCTTGCCCTTGAAGATATCGTCGGTGGTCTTCACCTGCGGGCCTTCCGCCGTCATCACGCGGAATTTCGTCTCGGGCAGCTTGTCGCCAACTTGGATCGCCATCGTCAGTCTCCCTGAAAATCGGTCCCGCTTTTTAGACCGTGCGGCCGAACTGCACAATATTGCCGGCGGAAGAAGCGGACGGGCAGGCCTCCCTTCACCGTTATGTCATCAGCCGGCAAACCCGCCGCCATCGAGGAAGGCCTGTTCGTCAGCCGTGGTCTCGCGTCCGAAGACGTTGTTGCGGTGAGGGAAGCGGCCGAACCGGCGGATGATCTCGGCGTGCTCGGCAGCCGATTCCTGGGCGTCCTTATTGTCGGTCCCGCGGAACAGCGCGACGCATTGCTCCTGGTCGCCGAGGTGCTCGGAATGCATCAGCGGCATATAGAGGAATTCGAGCAGGGCAGGATCGACCCGGCCCCCGGCGCCTCGATCGATGGCGCGGCGGGCAATATCGAGCGGCAGCGCGTCGCTGGAAAAAGCAGCGGGCGTGCCGCGGAACATGTTGCGGGGAAACTGGTCGAGCACAATGACCAGCGCAAGCGCGCCGTCGTCGCTGCCCTCCCAGGAGGTCAGCCGGCCGGCGGCGGCCTGCTCCCACAGGCCGAGATAGCGGCGCCTGATCTCGGCATCGAAAGCCTCGTTGCGCTTGTACCAAGCGTCGCGGCCAGCCTCTCGCCAGAAGGCGAGAATGCCTGATGGCGTGATGTCGCGGACGTCAGTCATGGAGCAGAGACGGACTTACGCCGCCTGAGCCTTCTTCTCGTCGCGCAGCTCGCGGCGCAGGATCTTGCCGACATTGGTCTTGGGCAGGTCGGTGCGGAATTCGATGTGCTTGGGCACCTTGTAGCCGGTGAGCTGCTCGTGACAGAACTTGATCACGTCCTCGGCCGTGAGGTTCGGATCCTTCTTCACCACAAAGGCCTTCACCGCCTCGCCCGATTTGGCATCGGGGATGCCGATCACGGCGCATTCGAGCACGCCCGGATGGCTCGCGATCACTTCCTCGATCTCGTTCGGATAGACGTTGAAGCCGGAGACCAAGATCATGTCCTTCTTGCGGTCGACGATCTTGGTAAAACCCTTCTCGTCCATCACGCCAATGTCGCCGGTGCGGAAATAGCCGTCCGCCGTCATCACCTTTGCGGTTTCCTCCGGCCTGTTCCAGTAGCCCGACATCACTTGCGGGCCCTTGGCGCAGATCTCACCGGCCTGGCCGAGCGGCAACTCATTGCCGTCGTCGTCGCGGATCGAGATCCAGGTCGAGGGCACGGGGATGCCGATCGAGCCTGAGAATTCGGTTGTGGTTGCGGGGTTGCAGGTCAGCGTCGGCGAGGTCTCCGACAGGCCGTAGCCTTCGGCGATGAAGCAGCCGGTCACGGCCTTCCACTGCTCGGCCACGGGGCGCTGCACCGCCATGCCGCCGCCGTTGGAAATCTTCAGCTTGGAGAAGTCGAGCTTCTTGAAATCGGGATGATGCATCAAGCCGTTGTAGAGTGTGTTGACGGCCGGGAAGCTGTTGACCTGATATTTCGCCAGCTCCTTGATGAAGCCTGCGATGTCGCGCGGGTTCGGGATCAGCAGATTGCAGCCGCCGGCGCGCACCGCGAGCAGGTAGCAGGCCGTCAGCGCGAAGATGTGATAGAGCGGCAGCGCGCAGACGATCATGAGCTGCTCGACATGCGGCGGCGAATTGAGCGCCGGCTGCAGCCAGGCGTCGTTCTGCAGCACGTTGGCGACGATGTTGCGGTGAAGCAGCGTGGCGCCCTTGGAGACGCCGGTGGTGCCGCCGGTATATTGCAGGAAAGCGACGTCGCCGGGCGAGAGCTTTGGCTTGTTGAAGGTCTGGCCGCGGCCGGCCGCGAGCGCGTCGTTGAACGTCACCGAGCCCGGCAGTGCGAAGGCCGGCACCATCTTCTTGACGCGGCGGACGACCAGATTGACGATCACGCCCTTGAAGCCGAGCAGATCGCCCATGCTGGCGACGATGACGTGCTTGACCTGTGTCTTCGCGATCACCTGCTCGACGGTGTGGGCAAAGTTCTCCAGCACGATGACGGCTTCGGCACCGGAATCCTTGAGCTGATGCTCGAGCTCGCGCGGCGTGTAGAGCGGGTTGACGTTGACGACGGCAAAGCCGGCGCGCAGCACGGCCGCGGTCGCAACCGGATATTGCAGCACGTTCGGCATCATGATCGCGACGCGGGCGCCGCGCTGCAGGCCGCGGCCCTGCAAATAGGCGGCGAGCGCCAGCGACATCTGGTCGAGGTCGCGATAGGTAATCGCCTTGTCCATGCAGATGAACGCCTTGCGGTCGGCGAACTTCGCAAAGCTCTCCTCCAGCAGGTCGACCAGCGATGCGTATTGCGTCGGCTCGATATCAGCGGGCACGCCGGGCGGATATTGCTTGAGCCAGATGCGCTCCATGGAAACTCCCCTCT
This sequence comes from Bradyrhizobium sp. CCBAU 11434, assembly GCF_028128895.1. NCBI lineage: Bacteria > Pseudomonadati > Pseudomonadota > Alphaproteobacteria > Hyphomicrobiales > Nitrobacteraceae > Bradyrhizobium > Bradyrhizobium sp. CCBAU 11434. The sequence goes on along the minus strand of NZ_LBJX01000103.1, from coordinate 367,679 downwards.
CTTAACACCAGAGCCCGTTGTGTCCCGGGCTGCCTCATTGCCGCCAGTATCGAGCCTGCCGGTACGGCTGGCAAGCGGTCGAGGCTTAGGGCAAAGGCCGGAAAGTGGCTACTGGAATCGTCGCAAGTCGCTGCCGCAGGTGCGAAGTGCGGCCGGCAGCCTGACGGACCTGGAGCGTTAACCTAGCTGTTGTTGGGCGCGGGCTTCTTTGTCGCGGCCTTGGGCTTTGCAGATCTGGCAGCCTGATCGCCGCTCGCCGCCGGCTTGTTCGCAGCAGGCTTGTTCGCAGCAGGCTTGTTCTCAGAAGGCTTGTTCTCAGAAGGCTTGGCCGCGGCATGCTTGCTCGCGGCCGGCTTTGCAGCGCTCTTTGCATCGCTTTTCGCCGTGGCGTCGGGCTTGGCGGCTGCCGTCTTGGTGTCACTGCCGGCGTCGGGCTTCTTGGCAACGCGCGACTTCTTGCCACGCGCTTTCGGCGTGGCCTGCTGGTCCGTGTCGGCTGCGACGGCCGCGACGAGGGCCGCGCCTGTGCGAGTCGGGCCGGTATAGACCACCACGGGCTCCACAGGCTCCGCGGCCGAGGCCATCAAATCGGAGGCCTTCATCAGTGGTGGCTGGAGGCCGGCGGTGAAGAACGTGACCTTGGCTTCGCCACCGGTTAGAGAGGTCGATCCACTGCCATTGGTCGCGATCAGCGCATCGTCGTCGTCGCTGGCCGGATGCTTGCGGTGACCACCGCACATCTCCTCGCGCAGGTTCGGCGGCGAGGCATCGACCGGCACGAGGTTCTCGACGGTGCCGAGCGAGGGGCGCAGCCACGACAGATTGTCCTGGCTGAAGCCGCGCTCAAGCAGCTGCGCCGCCTTCACCGCGCGCGCAGTGCCGGAGCTGGCACCGAGCACCACCGCGATAAGACGGCGGCCGTTGCGCGTGGCTGACGCCACGAGGTTGTAGCCGGAGGCGCAGATGAAGCCGGTCTTGAAACCGTCGGCGCCGGGGTAGCGGCCGATCAGCTTGTTGAAGTTCGGCGTGATCCGCTTGCCGAAACGGATCGCGGGGATGTGCACGAAGTATTCGTATTCGGGCAGGTCGCGCAGGAACGAGCGGGCGAGAATGCCGAGGTCGCGCGCCGAGGTGACGTGTCCGTCCGCGGGCAGGCCGTTGGGATTGACGTAGTTCGTCTGCGTCATGCCGAGCTTCTTCGCGGTGTCGTTCATCATCACCGAGAAGCCGTCGATCGAGCCGCCGAGGCCTTCGGCCAGCACCACGGCCATGTCGTTCGCCGACTTGACCATCATCATCTTCAGCGCGTTGTCGACGGTGAGCTGCGTTCCCGGACGCAGGCCCATCTTCGAGGGCGACTGCGAGGCGGCCGTCGGCGACACCGTCAGCAGCGTGTCGAGTGTGATCTTGCCGTCCTTCACTGCCTTCAGCGTCACATAGGCGGTCATGATCTTGGTGACGGAGGCCGGATACCAGGGGATGGTGGCGTTATCGGCCTGCAGCACCTTGCCGGTATCGGCTTCGATCAGCAGCAGCGCTTCGGCATTCGCGAGGCGTGGCGCGAGGAGCGCAGCGACGGCGAGCGTCGCGGCGAACAGGTTGAACAGGGATTTGCGAAGCAGCGGGCGAAAGGCGTGCACTATCCGATTCCGGTCCTTGGAGAGCCGCTGGTTCCACGCGGTTCTCGTGATCTGATGTTCGGTTTTGAAATCCGGCGCCGCCGCTCGCGGCAGCGCAAACCTATACCGGCTCGTGCGTCGAGCATAGGGGCTTCGGGGCGGTATTCCGCAACGAAATAGGCTGAATTTCGACGGCGCTACGGGGACTTGCTGTGGGGACTTTTATGGGGCTTTGACGGCAGCCGAAGCGGCCTCCGCGGCACTCGCGCTGTTCCGTGTGGCCTGTGCTTGTTCCTGCACCATGAACTGGGCCCGGGCGAGCTCGGCGAAATGGCCGCCTTTGGCGACGAGTTCATCGAAGGTTCCGCTTTCGATCACCCGCCCGTTCTCGAACACCAGGATCCGTGTCGCATTGCGGATGGTGGAGAGGCGGTGGGCGATCACGAAAGTGGTGCGGCCCTTCATCACTTCGTCGAGAGCAGCGTTGACCTTGGCCTCGGTCACGGCATCGAGCGCGCTGGTCGCCTCGTCCAGGATCAGGATCGGCGGGTCCTTCAGCAGTGCACGCGCGATCGACAGCCGCTGCCGCTCGCCGCCTGACAGCATGCGGCCGCGCTCACCGGCATTGGTCGCAAAGCCTCCGCTGCGCTCGATGAATTCGAGCGCCTGCGCGCGCTCCGCCGCCTTGCGCATCTCCGCTTCGGTCGCGTCGGGCTTGCCGACGCGCAAGTTCTCCTCGATCGAGCGGTTGAACAGCAGCGCTTCCTGGAACACGACGCCGATGTTCCGCCTCAGCGATGTCAGCGTGACGCCGCGCACGTCCATGCCGTCGATCCTGATGAAGCCGGATTGCGGATCGAAGGCACGGTGCAGCAGCGCGATCGCGGTCGACTTGCCGGCACCGGTCGGGCCGACCAGCGCGATGGTCTGGCCCGGCAGCGCAGTGAAGGAGAGATCCTCGACCGCCGGCCGCTTGCCGTCATAGGAGAAGGTGACGTCGTTGAACTCGACGAGGCCGGAGAGCCTTCCGGCATCGATCGCATCTGGCCGGTCGTGAACGGCCGGCACGGCATCGAGCACATTGAAGAACTCGCGCAGGCGCGGCGCTTCCATGAACACGTTGTTGATGAAGCTCACCACCTGCTCGAGCTTCTGGATCAGCAGGGTGGCGAAGCTGACGAACATCACGATCTCGCCGACCGAGGTCAGGCCCTGGTCATGCAGCGCGATGCCGAGCGTGAAGATCGCGAGCACGGTGATGGTGGTCGAGGCGCGCGTGATCACGGTGACGAGCGCCCACCACGACAGCACCGGCATTTGCGCCGCGAGCAGCTCGTCGGCGACCGAGCGCAGTCCCTTGACCTCGGATTCGACGCGCACGAAGCTCTGCACCAGCGCGACGTTGCCGAGCGCGTCGGAGGCACGTGCGGAGAGCTCGCTGTAATGCTCCTCGACCGCCATCTGCATGCCGAACGTCCTGCGCACGACGAAGGTCGTCAGCGCGGTGAAGACGATGCAGAGTACGAACAAGAGGATCGCAAGCCGCCAGTTCAGATAGAGCGACAGCGGCAGCAGCACCACGACGGAGAGGATCGCGGCAAAATGCTCGCGGAAGAAGCCGAGCCAGAGCCGCCACAGCGCATCCGTGCCGTTGAGCATCACCTTCATCAGCCGGCCCGAATGGGTCCCGGAGTGGAAGGTCAATGGCAGCTGCAGGATGTGTTCAAAATAGCTGGTCAGCACCGCCTGGCGCTGGCGATGGGAGAGCCGGTCGGCTTGCAAGGCCACGAGCGCGCTGCAGGCGATGGTGAACAGGCCGAACGCGGCCCACGCCAGCAGGAACGGCCAGGCCGAGCTCGAGCCTGCGACCGTCTTGCCGGAGAGCACGTCGACGATCCGCCCGAACAGCACCGGCTCGGCGAATTGCGAGCCGGCCAGCAGCAGATTGGCGAATGCCAGCAGCCAGCCCAGCCGCGCCTCCTTGCCGAGCAGCTCGAGAACACGGGTGTAGAGACGGAAAATGGACATGAGGCAGGCGCTGACCCAGGCAGGCGGTATGACCTTGAGATGACATTCTAAACAGGGATCGCCCGCGAGATACAGCGGAAGCTTTTGCCATCCGCTCGATCTCTCGCCGACGGCACTGAGCCGCGGCGTGCCTGATGTGCCTGCGTCACCCAACCTGAACGGGAGATGAGCGGCGGTTGCGTCACGATCACGCAAGGCTGTTCAGCTTGTGTTGGGGTTGGGGAACCCAACATGGGATGCGGGTGTTTGAAAGACACGAGCCTGTCTCGAGGCGCCAGTGCAGGTCCCAAGGAGGGTCCAGGACATGTTTGACCGATTTTCAAAGTTTGCCGGCCGCAAGGCCGTTCTCGCCACTGCCGCGGTGCTGGCGCTGACCAGCGTCGCCCCTACCGCTTCGTTCGCCGGCGGCCGTCATTGGCATGGCGGTGGCGGCGCGGCCTTCGCCGGTGCGGCGATTGCCGGCGCCATCGGTACCGGGCTTGCGATCGCCGCGACCCGCGACGCCTACGCCTATGATTCGGGTCCGGGCTACTACTACGACAGCGGCCCAGCCTACTACAGCGGACCCGGCTATGGTCCCTATTATTACGATTCGGGCTACCAGGAGCGCTATGGCGGCTACACCAAGGTCTGCGCCCACGGCTATTCCGGCTACGCTTGCGAATAACCAATCGCTCCATGCCATCGATCAACAGGCCGTCGCGCTTGTCGCGCCGGCCTGCTTTTCGCTTTTATTGTCGCGCGTTAACGCGCTCTCCATTGGTTTAGAGTAGTTTTTACGACATGAGTGATTCGCTTGAGCGGCTGTATTTGGCTGTGCTCGCGGCCAGGGATCTTGATCCGGCAACATCGCGCACCGCGCGCCTGTTTCAGCGCGGCCCCTCCAAGATGGCGAAGAAGCTCGCTGAAGAGGCCATCGAGGTCGTGATCGATGCGGTCAACGGCGACGCCAAGGCCGTGGTCCGCGAAAGCGCCGATCTGCTCTACAATCTCACCGTGCTCTGGGCGTCCGCAGGCGTCCGCCCCGAAGACGTCTGGCGCGAGATGTCGCGGCGGGAGGACATGCTCGGCATTGCCGAAAAGCTGCCGAAGTCGGCGATGAAGCTGCCCAAAGTCGCCTCACCTCGCATCTCCGCGAGGCGGCCAATTGCCGCGCTCGAAGGGCGCGGAGCGCGAAAAAGGCACTAAAGCGCGATGAAGCTCATCGCGCTTTAGGTTGTTGTTTGAGCGTGATCTTTTCGGAAAACCGCCTACACTTTGCGCTAAGGCGGCCCTTCGGGTCCGGATCACGCTAACCGTCACAAAACTCGCGATGGACAAATCCGTCCCATGGTGCTTCATCGCGGCGCCATGCTGAAACGTATCTACGACTGGTGCATCGACGCCGCCCACAAGCCCTATGCGCTCTGGATCATGGGTGCCGTGGCTTTCGCAGAAAGCTCCTTCTTTCCCGTCCCCCCGGACGTGATGCTGATCCCGATGTCACTGGCGCGCCCGCAGCGCGCCTGGGTCTATGCCGCGATCTGCACCGCGACCTCGGTGCTGGGCGGACTGCTCGGCTATGCCATCGGCGCGCTGCTATTTGACTCGGTCGGACATTGGCTGATCCAGGTCTATGGCCTCGGCGACAAGGTCGACGCTTTCCGCGCCTCCTATGCCGAGTGGGGCGCGGTGATCATCCTGCTCAAGGGCCTGACGCCGATCCCCTACAAGCTCGTCACCATCACCTCGGGCTTTGCCGGCTACAATCTCGCTCTTTTCGTCCTGTGCTCGATCGTCGCGCGCGGTGGACGCTTTTTCATCGTGGCGATCCTGCTCAACCGCTATGGCGACTGGATCCGCGAGCGGATCGAGCGGCATCTCGGCCTGTGGGTCGCGCTCGGCGCCGCCGTGCTGGTGCTCGGCTTTGTTGTGGCGATCAAGCTGATCTAACCCCGCGCTTTGCCACCGCGCCGGCTTCGGCTACGGTTGACCTCATGATGGTTCGATCCGGCAATCCGGCCGTATGGCTCGGGACGCTGATGTCAGCAGTGCTGCTCATGGTCAGCGCCGGCGGGATCGGCTGGGCGCAATCGGCGCCGCAATCGCTCGGCTTGCAGGAGCAGGGGCCTCAGGCCGCTCCGCCGCCCGCACCCTCAGCGCCGCAGGCGCCAGCGGAAAATCCCGGGCTGATCAACGAAATGGGCAAGCTGTTCGACAAGCTGCCCTCGATCCTGCCGCCGATCAAAAGCCCTAGCGAGACCATGAACGACCTGTCGCGGTTGGCGACGCCGTCCAGCATGGTCTCCGGGCGCGCGGCTTGCCCGGTCTCGTCGAACGGTGCGCCCGACTGCAAGCTCGCCGCCAACCAGCTCTGCCAGAGCAAGGGCTACAAGGAAGGCAAGAGCCTCAACACCGATTCCGCCGAGAAGTGCTCGGCCAAGGTGCTCATTCCGGGCAGGCAACGCAAACCTGACGATTGCCGCACCGATACCGTCGTCACCAGCGCGCTGTGCCAGAACTAGGGACGTCGCGCGAGCAGCAAGGAGCGCCCATGAGCCGCACGGAGCAGGACTTCCTCGGACAGCGTGAGATCGCCGACGACATCTATTACGGCGTCCAGACCATCCGGGGGAAGGAGAACTTCCACATCACCGGCATTCCGATGAACCAGGAGCCTTACTTCGTGAAGGCGCTGGGCTACGTCAAGAAGGCCGCGGCGATGGCCAACCGCGACCTCGGCGCAATCGACGCCAAGGTCGCCGACGCCATCATCCTCGGCTGCGACCGCGTCATCGCCGGCGACATGATGGATCAGTTCGTCACCGATTTCATCCAGGGCGGCGCCGGCACCTCGACCAACATGAACGCCAACGAGGTGATCGCCAACCTCGCGCTGGAATCGCTCGGCTTCCACAAGGGCGACTACCAGCACGTCAGCCCGAACGACCACGTCAATTATGGCCAGTCCACCAACGACACCTATCCGACCGCGTTTCGCCTCGCGCTGATCCTGCGCCTCGAGAGCTACATGACGGCGCTACGCCAGCTCCAGGAAGCCTTCTTCGCCAAGGGCCGCGAATTCGACCGCGTGCTGAAGATGGGCCGCACGCATCTGCAGGACGCGGTGCCGATGTCGCTCGGCGCCGAGTTCAAGGGATGGGGCACCACCATCGGCGAGGAGGTCGACCGCATTTCGGAAGCGCGCGCGCTGCTGCGCGAGATCAATCTTGGCGCCACCGCGATCGGCACCTCCGTCACCGCGGCGGTCGGTTATCCCAAGCTCGCGGTCCGGCATTTGAGCGCACTGACCGGCGTCGATTTCATCCTCGCCGGCGACCTCGTCGAGGCGACCTCGGACACCGGCGCCTATGTGCAGCTCTCCGGCGTGCTCAAGCGCACCGCGAGCAAGCTGACGAAAATCTGCAACGACATCCGCCTGCTCGCCTCGGGCCCGCGCGCCGGCTTCAACGAGATCAACCTGCCGCAATTGCAGCCGGGCTCCTCGATCATGCCGGGCAAGGTCAATCCCGTCATCCCCGAGGTCGTCAACCAGACCAGCTTCCTCGTCATCGGCCTCGACATGACCGTCACGCTGGCAGCAAGCGCCGGTCAGCTCCAGCTCAACGTGATGGAGCCGGTGATTTCGTTCGCGCTGTTCTTCTCGATCCGCACCATGGAGCGCGCCGTCAACAGCCTGCGCGAGAACTGCATTGTCGGCATCACCGCCAACGAGGAGCACACCCGCAACATGGTGCTGAACTCGCTCGGCATCGTCACCGTGCTGAAGCCGTTGCTCGGCTACAAGCAATGCGCCGAGATCGCGCGCGAGGGCTACAAGAGCGGCAAGTCGCTGCACCAGATCGTGGTGGTCGAGCGCAAGCTGCTGACGCAGGAGAAATGGGACGAGATGTTCTCGTTCGAGCGGCTGATCAATCCGGATTTGCTTGGGTAGGCGGTCGCTGTCATTCCGGGGCGACGCGTAGCGTCGAGCCCGGAATCCATCGCGCGTCAGCGCCCGCGGCCAAATGGATTCCGGGCTCGCGCTTCGCGCGCCCCGGAATGACGGAGAAGGAATTCCGCGCGTTGGAATTGCCGTAGTGGCACCCGCCACGGCGTCACAACGCAATACTTGACAGTGGAAAGATTGCCTTGTTGGTATGGTCCCAACCTCTCATGCGCCTGCCAGCAAAGGATCGCTCCGCAATGTCCATGCCTGCTCTGTTCAAGGGACGCCTGTCGATCCCCGTGATCGGTTCGCCGCTCTTCATCATCTCGGTGCCCGACCTCGTGATCGCACAGTGCAAGGCGGGCGTGGTGGGCTCGTTCCCGGCGCTGAATGCGCGGCCGCCGGAGCTGCTCGACGAATGGCTGGCGCGGATCACCGAGGAGCTCGCGGCCTATGACCGCGCCCATCCCGACAAGCCGTCGGCGCCGTTCGCGGTCAACCAGATCGTGCACAAGTCGAACAACCGGCTCGATCACGACATGCAACTCTGCGCCAAGTACAAGGTGCCGATGATCATTTCCTCGCTCGGCGCGCGCGAGGAGCTGAACCAGGCCGTGCACGGCTGGGGCGGCATCGTCTTCCACGACGTGATCAACCAGAAATTCGCTCACAAGGCGATCGAGAAGGGCGCCGACGGCCTGATCCTGGTTGCGGCCGGCGCCGGCGGCCATGCCGGCACCATCTCGCCGCTGGCCTTCGTCGCCGAGACCCGCAAATGGTTCGACGGCCCGATCGCGCTGTCGGGCGCCATCGGCAACGGCAAGGCGATTCGCGCCGCGCGCATCCTCGGTGCCGACTTTGCCTATATCGGCTCGGCCTTCATCGCGACCAAGGAAGCCAACGCGGTCGAGAAGTACAAGGAGATGATCGCGGGCTCGACGGCCGACGACATCGTCTATTCCAACCTCTTCACCGGCGTGCACGGCAATTACTTGAAGCCCTCGATCCTCGCCGCCGGCATGGATCCGGAAAACCTGCCGACGTCGGATCCGTCCAAGATGAATTTCGGCACCGACGCCTCCGGCGAGCGCGCCAAGCCGAAGGCCTGGAAAGAGATCTGGGGCTCTGGCCAGGGCATCGGCAGCGTGGACGGCATCGTGCCCGCCGCCGAGATGATCGCGCGCTTCAAGAAGGAATACGAGGAAGCGATCGATCCGCCGCTGTGATGGCGCTGGCGATGAGTGCCATCTACCGCGTCGACGGCAACAGCGTCGTCACCAGTCCGAATGCTGCCGGCCCCTGGGACCGGCGGATGCAGCACGGCTCGGCGCCGTCAGCGCTGGTGACGTGGGCGGCGGAGCGGATTCCGACGCCCGTGCCGATGAACGTCGCGCGGATCACCATCGATTTGATGCGGCCGGTGCCGGTCGCGCCGCTCACCATCGAAACCGAAGTGCTGCGTGAGGGCCGCAAGATCCAGCTCTGCGAGATCAAGCTGTTCGCCGACGATGTGCAGGTCGTCGGCGCCACCGTGCTCAAGATCAAGCAGCAGTCGCAGCCACTGCCCGATGATGTGAAGGATCTGCCTGTTACCCTGCCGTCGCCCGAGGACTCGCTGGTCGAGGACGGGCACGGTGCGACAAGTCCGTTCGCTGGCATGGTCTCGATGCGCGCCGCGCGGGGCCGCTTCGGGCAGGCCGGCGCCGGCGCGATCTGGTTTCGCCTCGATCACCCGCTGGTCGAAGGCGAGGCGGTCTCGCAGACGATGCGCGCGGTGGTCGCCGCCGATTTCTCCAACGGTACCGCCTCGACGCTCGACTTCCGCAGCTGGACCTACATCAATGCAGACCTCACGGTGAGCCTGGCGCGCCAACCGGTCGGCGACTGGATCTTGCTCGACGGTGAATCCTGGATCGGCCCTGACGGTGCGGGCCTTGCGATGTCGCGGCTCGCGGATCGGCAGGGGTACTTTGGCCGCGCTGTGCAGAGCCTGGTGATCGAGAAGCGGTGAGAGCAACGGCCGCGCCGTGGTTGCCGCGCTGGCCGATTGAACGGCAGGCTTCCGCCGCCGCGGAAGGGATGCTCGGCATCCTGCCAGTTCACAGTCCGTAGAAGATCTTGATCTCCCACAGCACCACGATGATAGCCGTGATCAACGTGACCGCGGCGACTGCACTTTCCAGGGAAGCGACCCTCATGTCCCACTCCGCTTCCCAGCCCCATCAGCGGTCTAGTTGATTCCCTGATTCGCGGGCAATCGCGCAGGCCGCGCGGGCACACACTCCGTGGCGCGTTGTGGTGTCGCGGCCACAACGACACCGTAAAATCCCGGGTAAATGCGCTCAAAACTCCCGGTGTTTCGCGCGATGCGTGTAGTCCGAACCCGTCGCTGCAATCAGGGAGATTATCCCACCATCCGGTCCCGCCCGCTCCAGAAGCCGGCGCGCAGCACCTTCTTGTCGACCTTGCCGACGCCGGTCATCGGCAGCTGCTTGACGAACTGGATCTGCTTGGGCGCATGCGCCGAGCCTTTTCGGGTCCGCACCATGTTGATCAGTTCGTCCGGATCGGGCCTGGTGCCTACGCGCGGCACGACGATGGCGGTGACGGCCTCGCCCCATTTCTCGTCGGGGATTCCGACGACCGCGACCATCGCGACATCGGCATGTTGCGACAGCACGTCCTCGACCTCGCGCGGAAAGATGTTGAAGCCGCCGGTGACGATCATGTCCTTCTTGCGGTCGAGGATGAACATGTAGCCACGCTCGTCCTGGCGCGCGATGTCCCCGGTGTGGACCCAGCCGTTCTTCAATGTCTCGGCGGTGATGTCAGGCCGCTTCCAGTACTCCGCCATCACATGCGGCGCACGCACGCAGATCTCGCCGGCCTCGCCTGTCTTCACCTCCTGGTCGTTGTCGTCGAGAATCTTGACCTCGCACGCCGCGATCGGGAAGCCGCAGGACAGGAACAGCTCGGGCGTTTTGGGATCGTGATCCTTCTTGCGCAACACTGACACCGGATAGCATTCGGTCTGGCCGTAGAGCTGAGAGAACACCGGGCCGATGCGCTCGATGCCTTCGACGAGCCGGCTGGGCGACATTGCCGAGGCGCCATAGAGCACGAGCTCGAGCGAGGAAAGATCGGTCTTATCAAGCGCGGGATGATCGAGCAGCACATAGATCATGGTCGGCACGAACAGCGTGAAATTGATGCGCTCGAGCGCGATCGTCGCCAGCACCGCCTCGGGATCAAAGCCCTTCAGCATGTGCACCGTGCCGCCACGCATCAGCGTCGGCAGCACTTTTGTGCCGGCGACATGGCTGATCGGCGCCACCGTGAGATAGCGCGCTGCGTCGGGGATCTCGAAATCGGCGAGGATCGCACCGGCAGCTCCGGCGTTTTCGCGGTGGTAGCGCAGCGCGCCCTTGGACTTGCCTGTCGTGCCGCCGGTGTAATTCAGTGTGGAGAGATCATCGAGGCCAGCGAGGCACTGCGCGCCGGCATGTCCGGCGCTCTCGATCGCCGCCAGCAGATCGACGCCGTAGTCGGCCCGCCCCATCGTGAAGACGGCCTTGAGCAAAGCCGCCTTCGCTGCGAGCTCGCCGCCGCGATCGCGGAACGCAGCCACATCGACGACCAGCACCTCGGCCTCGGAATCCTCGAGCTGAAAAAGCTGATCCGTCTCCGATCCCAGCGGATGCAGCCAGGTGATGCAGCATCGCGACAATTGCGCGGCGACGCCGGCGCACCAGGTGTCGGCGCGGTTGGCGGTGAGGAACGCGACGCGCGCACCCGGCTGCAGGCCAAGCCGCATGAATACGCCCTGGATGCGTCCGATCAGATCGAGTGTGCCCTGATAGCTCAGCGATCCCCCGGGCCATGCGAAAGCCGTGCGGCCGGGATAGCGCGCCAGCGCCCGTAGCGTCTGCGCACAAGTCGGGGACGATGCGTGGAGCGGATCGGACATATGTTTCCTCGCTGCTTTGTCATCGGCTTCTCGCGTGCCAATGTTGCTGACGAGGCTAGCACAGAGAATGCGGGATGGAACGAGGAGGCGAGAGAGTGACGTCCGATCGACTGCAAGTTTTTCGCGATCGTCTCGGCCTGCCGCTGATCGCCGCGCCGATGTTCCTGGTGTCGGGCGTCGAGCTGATGGTCGCGGCTTGTCGTAACGGCGTCATCGGCAGCTTCCCCACCGTGAATTGCCGCAATCCGGAACAGCTCGATGCATGGTTCGCCGAGATCGCAACACGTCTACGCCAGCACGAAGATCAAACTGGCCGCAGGGCCGCGCCGCTCTGTCCGAACCTGATCGTGCATCGCTCCAACGCGCGGCTGGAGCAGGATCTCGCCGTGCTGCTCAAGCACAAGCCCGAGATCGTCATCACGTCGGTCGGCTCGCCCGCGCCCGTGTTGAAGCCGCTACATGATGCAGGCAGCCTGGTGCTGGCGGACGTCGCCTCGATCCGCCACGCCGAGCGCGCGGCAGAAGCAGGCGCAGATGGGCTGGTGCTGCTGACCGCGGGCCCCGGCGGACAAACCGGCTGGCTCAATCCGTTTGCCTTCGTCCGCGCAGTGCGCGCGTTCTACGACGGCATCATCGTGCTGGCCGGCGGCATCAGCGATGGCCGCGCGCTGCGTGCGGCCGAAGTGCTCGGCTGCGATCTCGGCTACATGGGCACGAAATTCATCGCGACGCGCGAGAGCATGGCGGACGAGCGCCACAAGCAGATGCTGGTCGAGAGCAGCGCCGACGACATCCTGCTCACCACCGCCTTCACCGGATTGCAGACCAGCATGCTGAAGCCGTCGATCGTCGCCGCCGGGCTCGACCCCAATGACCTGCCGGCGCGCGGCGCCATCGACATCGGCAAGGACATCGACGTCAGCGCGCGCGAGAACCGGCCGAAGCGCTGGCGCGATATCTGGAGCGGCGGGCACTCGACGTCGGGAGTCACTGACGTGATGGCGGTCAATGACCTCGTCGCGCGAACGGTCGCCGAATACCGCGAGGTGACGTCGCGGTAGCCTCCTGCGCCGCCCAGCACGGTTAATCCCGCATGGCTCCGCACGCCCGCATTTAACGGCAGATTAACCATCGCCCGCCAAGAATCCCTCACGGCCGCCAATCAGGACGAGAGGGACAGGCAATGGATTTCGATTTTCTCAACAGCAAGACCGCAGCTACGCTGGACGAGATCCGCGTCCGCGTCGCCCATGCTCTGGCCCGTCACCCGCTCTGCCGCAATGTCCGCTTCGACATCGTCCGCGTTCCCCGTACCCGCCGGGGCGGCAACTGGACGGTGACGCTGCAATCGGTCGAGCCGCGTGCGGTCTGGGAGGCCTCCGAGATCGTCGCCGACATTCAGGACGCCTACGATCTGGGCATAGCGGCCTGATTTCGCTCGGTTTTCTGCCTCCGTCGTCATAGGCAAGGCGATTGTCGCCTGAAAGGCACACTCAAGCCTTAATTCGTGCCCTTTTGCCGGGCATCTCTAACAACATCGTGAAGCGGTCCTTCCGGAGACAAGTTTGTCCAGAGCCATCACCATCACCGTGCTGACCTGTATCCTCGTCCTCGGTGCCGCCACCACCGCCATCCTCGGCCGCGACAGCGTGCCCAGTGTCAGTGCCGAGATGATCACCCAGGCCCCGCCCAAGCCTCTCGCTGCCAACCGTGCCGCCAAGGCCGATCGGCTGGTTCCGACCCTGGCGCTGGCCTCGGCCGCGATTGATCCGGTCCAGGTTCCCGCCGACAGGCTGTCGCAGGCACCGGTGCTCACAGAGCCCCTGCGCCAGGCTTTTGCCTCGGCCACGCCGTCCGATTTCCCGATGCCGAAAGCGAGCGTGAACGAGGCGCCCGCTGCTCCCGAGACATCAGCCGCGATCGAGGCTCCGTCGAAGCCGAAGCCGGTTGCGAAGCCGCAGCCGCAAAAGACCTACTCTCTGCTCTCCGACGTGCAGATCGCCGGCATCCGGGATCGTCTGAAACTGTCGTCGTCGCAGGAATATTACTGGCCCTCCGTCGAGAGCGCGCTGCGCAGCGTCGTCAAGAAGATTTCGGCCAACAAGCTCTCCAATCCCAATGGGCCGAACGTGCAGATCGATCCGAATTGCGACGAGGTTCAGCAGCTGAAATCGGCCGCGATGCCGCTGCTGTTCCAACTGCGTGACGACCAGAAGGAAGAAGTGCGCAAGCTCGCCCGCATCATCGGGCTGGAGAAGGTCGCGCAGCAGATCTAACGTCGTTCCCTCCTGGGGAACCACGTCTTTCAGGAACATCCGGCAATCCCACCGCGTTGCTCGCTCCAAACAGGGAGTGGGCCAATGCGCACGTCGACAGCTTATTTCGTCGGTGCCGGATCGATCGTTGCTGCCATTGCAATTGGCCTTGGCGGCGGCATCGTTGCCGGCAACATCATGAATCCAATCGCGCCCAAGCAAGGGCCCGATACCAGCAGGGTGGCGCAACGCACCGAGGCCAATGCGCCGGCCATGACGAACGCGCCCTCGGAGCGCGTGCAATACCTCACGGGCTCGCAGGTATTCGGTACGATGGTTGCTGCGCCAGCTCAGGCCGAAGCCAAGCCGGACGCGAAGCCCAATGCGCCGACCACTGAGGCCAAAGCTGAACCGCCGGCGCCGCCGCCTGCGCAGACCGCAGCCGTCGAGCAGCCCAAGCCCGCGCCTTCGTCTCGGCCGGAGACGAAGTCCAACGAGCAGCAGGCCTCGACAGAACCGGCATCATCTCCCGAGAACGCCTATGCCAAGGCGAGGGATTCCGACGTCAGGCGTGCCGCATCCGAGCGGCGCCGTGCAGAGCGCCACGAGCGCTGGGCGGAGCGTCGCCGCTATGAACAGCGCGATGCGCGTGGTGGGCGCGACCAGACCAATTGGGATGATGTCGCGCGCAGCGTCCGCCAGGATTCCGACACGCGTGATTTTGCCGGTCGGCCGCGCGGCGGCTTCCCGCAGATCCGGCTGTTCGGTGACGATGACGACTAGCATTTGATGCCGCGCACACGAATGTGAGCGGCATGCGATGCTTTCCCTCAGTATTGAGACGGCGGCCGAAGGCCGCCTGCGCAAGGCGAGCAGGAAGAAATGTCAGCCGCCGTGCGACTCCACCACCTTGCGGCAGCCGTCCGAAAGCTTTGTCTTGTTCTCACGCAGGCAGGCATTCATCTCCGGCGGCTTGCCGATGTGCTCGGCGCAGAACTTGCTGGCATCGCCGCGGCACGCGATCTGTTCCTGCGGCGTGGGGCCGGATTGCGCCACGGCTGGCAGGACAGCGGCGGTGAGCAGCAGCGCGGCAAGAATTGAAGTCTTCATAAAGCACCTCTTTGCAATTGCGGTGGTTCGCTGGGATCGAGCGCGGCGGACCATCTCGCGGAGATCCATGGCCGGTCCATGCCATGTTCATGGCATCGGCTCGCAGGCTTGCCTGCTGCACCCCCATCTTCATGGCATGTCTTGGTGATCAGTCTTTTGCCATTGAGGCTGCACGTCGGCCGCAAGATCAGGTGATTGCACCGGGGCGCCGAACGGGAAGCAGGAGAGCAAGAATGTCGAAAAGAGTGGGAGCGCTGAGCGCCGGGCTGACGGTGATGATGCTGGCGGGTGCGGCGATGGTCTCGCTGGGTACGAGCCCGGCGCAGGCGGTGGTCTATTGCAAGACGGTCGGCGTGCCCAAGGGCTGCGTGGTACGGCCGGACGCGGCGGTGGTGGTTGCACCGGCCGCACCGGTCGCGGCTGCAGCCGTGGTGACGCCCGGCGTGGGCGCCCCCGGTGTCGGTGTCCGTGCCGGCACGCCGATGAATCGTGGCGGCCCGGTCAATCGCGTCGGCGTGCGTTGATGACTTTGCTGGATTGAGTTGATTGCATTCTTTCGGGCCAAGGGAGCCCGCTGCAAGCGAGCCTGCGAGCAAACCCCCCGTCCTTCGCAAGCCAAGATCCCGGCCCGATCCCTCTCCCCGCACGTCCCATGCGCCCGGGGAGGGGGCTTTTCAGCCGCCGGCCGCATCGCTGTCGGGAAAGATCTGCGGCAATTGCAGCCGTACGCGTGTGCCCGATCCATCCGAGCTCAGGTCGAGCACCGCGCCGCAACGTCTCGCGCGGCTTCTCATGTTGTGCACGCCGCGCGCGGTCTGGCCCCCACCCGCGGCTTCGCCGTCGTCACCACGCGCAAAGCCGCGGCCATCGTCCGCGACGCTGATCACGCCGTATGGTCCCTGGCCGTCGTTTCGTGTCTCGACGGTCACGGTGATGCGGCGCGCGGCCGCGTGCTTGACCGCGTTGGTCACGGCCTCGTCCAGGATGCGCACGATCTGGATGACATGCCAGGGCCGCAGTTCCGGGTGCAGCGGCAGGCCCTGCGGCGTTGCCACGCGCCAGTCGAGTGCGATGTCATGCGGCCGCAGCTGCATCGCCGCGCGCTCGCGCCACGAACCGAGCGCGAGCATGAGATCGCCGCCGATGTCGTCCATGGAATCGATGACGAGACGCAAATCCCTCAGCGCGGCGCGCGCGGCGTCCGTGATGGTCGCGCCCTCGTGCCCGCGCTCGGAGAGTGCGACGATGCTGATGAGCTGGCCGCCGAGGCCGTCATGCAGGTCGCGCATCAGCCGCGTGCGCTCGTTGGCCAGCGCTGCGGCCCGTGCGCGCGCCTCCTCGCGGACAAAGCTTGCTTTCAGCCGTTCCTCCGCCTCGCGCACGCGCGCGACGAGCTGGCCGGCAAAGCTGTCGACCTGATTCAGCGCCCGAGCGAAGCGCCAGGTCAGGCCGGCGCCGATCGCAATCAGCAGCGCCGAGTAGGACAGCCGCGATACGAAGGTGCGTTCGTTGGGCATGATCTCGAACACCGACAGCATGTCGTGGGCCCAGCAGGTCAGCACGATGGTCGCCGCACAGCCGAGCGCGAGGCTGACGACGTCCTGACGTTGGAGCGCGGCGTAGGCTGCGATGCCGGCCATCAGGACCAGACAGAATCCGACCGTGGGGATACCTAGAAGCATGAAGAGAATGCGCGGCAGTGGCGGACCGGCGATGAGACCGCCTGCGATCACGATGAGTCCGGGCACGAACAGCAACACGCCATAGCGCGGCCAGCGCCAGCCGAGGAACAGCACCGCCGACGCCACGATCAGTGCGCTCTCGATCGGCGCGGAGGAGAGCAGCACGCCGACAAGCCTGGACGAGTCGGCCGGCGGCACCGGCGGCGTGATGAAAGCCTGCACGACGCCGAGCACCATCGCCACCGCGAGCACGCCATAGACAGGCTCGTGTCGCCGCATCAGCCACATGATGGCGAGGATGACGGCGAGGATCGACTGCCAGGCGGAGAACACCACGGGCAGCGTGACGAACAGCAGCGTGCGGGTCTCGAAGGCCGGGCGCAAGGCGGCGTCCGGGCCGACATAGACGGTGTCGAGGAAGCCGCGTAGCGGTCCCCACACGAACAGCCGCACGGAAATGTCGTTGCTGCCCTCGTGCAGCAGCGAAGCCGGGATCACCGCGATCTCGGGCGTGTTGCGGTCGGGCCGGTTGGCCGTGGGATCGCGCCGGGAGTCCAGGATCGCGACGCCGTTGATCGCGACCTCGACGCCGTTGCTGAAGCGCGGCAGGAACACCGACCAGGTCGCGTCAGCGCCGTCGTCCCTGAACACGAATCTGCCCGAATAGAGCGGCGGATCGGTGAGCGAATAGCGCGACGCGGTGAATTCAGGCAGCGTCACGGGCCGCGTCGTGCCGGCTTCGCGCAGTGAGAACTCGCTCACGGCAAAATTATCGGGGTCGCGCGGCTCGAAGAGCCGCAGCCCCAGGATGATGGCGATCACGATCAGCGCCTGGAGCAACAGATATGCCGCCATGCGCGCGAGCTGAAGCGCGTGCCTGGGCACTGCTGTCTTCGCGGCAATCTCGCTCACAGCTTGATCAGGCCCTGCTGCACCGCCTCGAACACCGCTTCGCTGCGCGTGTGCACCTCGAGCTTGCGATAGATGTTCTTGATGTGACCGGGCACGGTCTGCCTGGACAGACCGAGGTGGCTCGCGATCTCGGCGTAGCTAAATCCCTTGGCGATGCCCCAGAGGATGTCGATCTCGCGCGGTGTCAGCTTTGCGGTGTTGAGCACCGGCCCCGGCGGCGGCTCGGCCGAATTCTGCGTTCGCCGCACGATGAAGCGCGCGATCGAGGCCGAGATCGGCGAATGCCCGGCGACCAGATCGCGCACGGTGGTCGCGATGTCGGTCGGGAAGGCGTCCTTGAGCAGATAGCCGGTGGCGCCAACGGTGATGGCGGAGATGACGCTTTCCTCGTCGCCCAGCGCCGAGATCACCATGATCTCGGTGTTGGGAAAACGCTGCCTGGTCTCGCGGATCAGCTCGACGCCGTGGCCGTCGGGCAGCCGCAGATCGGTCAGCAGCACGCGGGGCGCGCCGCTCGCAAGCGCGCTGCTGGCTTCGCCCAGCGTGCCGGCCGTGTGCACCTCGTAGCCGGCCTTCGCCAGCGCGTCCTGAAGGCGCCAGCAGGTCGGTGCGTCGTCTTCGACGAGGAGGATGGTGATGACCTCACCGGTCTCGTCCTGGTCCGTCATGGTCATGGTCCCGGCCGCGTGTCCCCCGCGGCGTGTGCAGCCAGTCTAGCCGCGGCCATACCGGCGCGACACCCATAATCATGGGGGCGAGGCCATGCGTTGAGAGCCCAACGGCTTCGTTTGCGCAGCTCGGCGTGGCGTTACTTGTTCGCCAGCGGCGAAGTGGTCTTCGCCGCGGGCAGCGGAGGTGCGGGCAGGCGCTGCACCGAGATTTTCGCCGTGCCGGTGTTGTTGCGATAGAATAGATCCGGTGGGCCCTGGATCACCAAGAGCCACGACGGCACCATCGACTGCGGCAAGAGCTGCGGGAAGATCTGCACCGCATCGTTGACGTAGAAGAACAGTTCGCCGGAGTCAGGGGCGATGAACTCGGCGACGATGCGGTCGGTCAGTCCTTCGGTCCGCCAGACCTGCTCCGCATCCGCGAGCATATCCTGCGGGATCGGCTCGAAATTGCCGAGCGTCTTCAGCTCGCCCTTGAACCGGTCGATATCGTCGAGGCTGACGGGATATTGATTCTGTCCTTCGACATCGTCTTCCGCAGGAAGCGTCGGCTTGGCCCGACGCGGCAACGCGTCAGCCGGGATCACGTTGATCGCCTGCAGGGGAAGCTCAGTCACCCCTTTCGTCCCAATGCGAACCACGGGCTGGAACCAGTTTGCCGCGTACAGACGCAGCTCCGACAAAGCGATGGTATGACGCAGCCCATGCGTCCGGAAGCCGTTCGCTCCGCTCAAGGTGGTGCGGTCGAACCAGGGCTCCTTGACGTCGATGAAGACGCGATATTTGCGGCCTTTCTCGACCGCGAGCCCGCTCCACCAGCAGAACGTCCTGGTATCGAACAGCGCGACTGCATCGGTCGGGTCGTCGCGCACCGGCGTGCCGATCTGGGGTGATCCGGCAGCATCCTTGCTTGTGGTGCAGACCTTTCCGAGTGCGACGCGCCCGGTGAACAGGCTGTTCGACAGGATCAGTGCCGCCGAGCCGAAGATCGTGAGCAGGAAGATGGCCGGCACGAGGCCCTTGGTGATGAGGCGGCCTGCCGGTCCGGCATTCGTCCGCATCCAATGGCCGAACCTCAACAGCGGGCCCGGCTCGTCGATGTGGCTCAGGCTCGCCTTGCGACGGGGCGTATTCCAGGCGAGGCGCGCGCGTTCCTGGATGGTGTCACGCAGCTCCGAATTCTTGTTCCAGATCCACCAGGTCAGGGCGCCCACGATCGACGTGATGAACGGATAGTAGATCGCGACGTCGAGCCAGGGCGCCGCATAGGACGGCATCACGTCCCTGACGAGATTGGCGAACGGGGCCACCACGGCGCCCAGCACCCAGTCGATGTTTGCGATGATGGAGATCCCCTCATGGCCCACGGGCTGTTTGGACCATTGCACCAACGGATAAGAGATCCACGGCCAGGCGGCGATCACGCCGACCATGAACAGCAGCGCGAAATAGGCGACGCGCCGCCACCATACGGTGTCACGCGCGAGCGAGGCCATCTCGGCGTCGGGCATGCTCATCGCGGTGAACGCCTCGGCTTCCTTCTGCCGTCGCGATCCCCTGGCCTTCGTCAGATAGGCGCCCTTCATCGCCTCGCGCGTCCCCTGGTCGGTGAGGTCGAGCTTGGTGCCGTCAGGCATCAGCACCCGGGCGTCGGCGGGAAGCATGATCGGCGCGTAGTCGTCGCAGCCGTGCAGCATGCGCTCGACCACGGCGAAATGCACCACAGGCGTGCCGCCGTTGGCCTTGCCCGCCAGGACCGGACGCGGGCCGTAGCGATACAGCACCGCCGCACCGCTGCGCGAATCGTGCATCGGCCCGATCGCCGATTGATAGTCCCTGAAGTGCTCGACGGTGCCCTTCTGGAAGCGGAGCTTGTTGCCGAGCTGGTCGGCCATCCAGACCAGCGGAACGTACGACAATGTGCAGTCCGGATAGCCGCCGCCGATGTCGGAATGGACGCCGGCGAACCATACCTCTTTGACCGTCTGATCGGCCGCGAGATGAGACTGGTCAATCCGCAGCGGATGGAAGGTGGTGCGCTCGTCGTCGAGCCCAAGCGCGTGACAGATGTACTTTGCCTTGCGAGAGGGGCGGTGGTTGCGGAACGAGATTGGCCAGATCGCCCAGTCGATCGCAACGCGCAGTTCCTCGATCGGGACGCCGAAGGCCTCGACCGTGTCGAACAGTCCGAGGAAGTCGATATTGACGTCCTTGCGGCCGTTCATCGCCGCGCGGACCGCGGTGTAGGAGCGATGTCCGAACAGCAAATGATAGAAGTAGAGCACGATGTCCCGGATCAGGCGCGTGATCCAGATCGTCGGCAGGCTTCGCTTCCACGGCACCGTCTCGCGGCGGTATTCGCGCCACGCGGACATGGTGTTTCGCTCCATCTCGGCATGCGAGACGGGCTCGTCGTCGATCACTGCGGGCACCAGACCCTGGCTGGCGATCAGGGCCGCCAGCGTGCGGGCGGTGAAAGCACCGCGGCTGAAGCCGAAGATGTAGATCTCGTCGCCCGGGCGCCAATTCCAGCACAGAAAGCGATAGAGCTTGCGAACGTTGGCCGGCACGCCGATGCCGGTGGCGCCATCGAGCGCGGCGAGCGGCGCCCAGCCGGCGGTGCCGACACCCTTGATGTAATAGGCGATCTGGTCGGGCTGGGTGTGGTCGAGCGCCTCGTAGAGCCGCCAGACGCTGGATTCCTGGGTCGTGAAGGCGTTGCCGGTGCCATCGGCGAACAGCACCAGCTTGCGCGGCACCCGCGCGCCGGGTGTAGTCGCAGTCTGATCTGCATGCGGATGATCCGCTGCTACAGGACTGCCGTGCGGCGTTCCGTCATGGTGAGTCATGGGCCCCTCCGAAATCTGTCGGGGATGCTTCAAGCCCTGAAGGGCGGCATCCTCTGAATTCAATCGATAGATGCACTATGAAATATTGGATGTATTTTGTCTGAGAACGCGCCGAGGTAGCAACAAGGATCGCGCTGTCTCGCTCGGGCCGTCTATGAACTAGGCCACAGTCGGCAAAAGAAATGCCCGGGCGAGCCCCGGGACCTCTCTTATTTTAATCGCTCTTTCGCCGCAGGTTCGGCCTGACGCCGTCGGCGGCGCGGGGCAAGTGTGCGCGCGCTTATAGCGTCTCCACCTTCGGTGGCGGATAGCGCCGTGCCAGCATCGACAGCGGCAGGCGCCGTTCGTCCATCGGCAGCTCCAGCCAAGCCAGCACCTGCGGCCGTTTCCAGTCGCCGATGCCGAAATCCATGTCGATCCATTTCTGCGGCTCCGGCCCCTCGAGCCCACGAACCCAGACGAGATAGCGGGGCAGGTCGTCGACGTCCGTTCCGGTCGTGGGTCTCCTGGCCATCACATGCTCACTGCATCGACACCTATCCGCCCCAGGATATAGGTACTGGCCCGGCAAAGTCGAACGCGTCGCTGGTGGTCGAGGCCCGAAGGATATGAACGAGACTGTGACCGGCAACTGGGGTGACGGCTCCGAGGTGACGAAGCGGCTGACCGGCTCCTGGTCGTTCAACAGGCTGATCGAGGGGCAGGGGAGCATGCAGGGTCTTGCGACCTTCACGCCGTCCGGCCCGGACGGCCTGGCCTATCGCGAACAGGGACGGTTGAAGCTCCTGACCGGCACAGAACTCGAAGCTGAGCGCGAGTACGTCTTCCACGGGCACGGCCGCGGATTCGACGTCTTCTTCAAGGAGGCCCCGCCGCGGCTCTTCCACACGGTCGAACTGGTTGCGTCCGACGACGGCGCCTTGAACGGAAGCGCCGACCATCTGTGTGGTTTCGACCGTTATCAGTCGACCTACACCTTCCGCCCCGAAGGCAGCTTTGTCATTCGCCACATCGTGTCAGGTCCGCGCAAGGACTACACGATGGTCACGACTTATAGGCGGAAGGCGTGAGGCCTGCTGTCGCTTCGCGACACCCCGAAATTTTTTCGCCGACGCCGATGAGTCTCCGGGGTGCCGAGGGTCTCTATGAGCGATGACGGTGGCCAAACCGGCCTCCGCACCGAACTCGAGATGAAAAGGGCTCGTCATGCTCCTCGAAAACAAGACAGCAGTCATTTACGGCGCTGGCGGGGCCATCGGCGGCGCCGTGGCGCGGACATTCGCCCGCGAAGGGGCCAAAGTCTTCCTCTCCGGCCGCACGCTCGGCAAGGTCGAGCGCGTGGCCAAGGAGATTGTCGCAGCAGGCGGAACAGCAACGGCCTTTCAGGTCGACGCTCTGGACGAAGAGGCCGTGGAAAGCCACGTGGCCGCGGTCTTCAAGTCCAGCGGGCGGCTAGATGTGTCTTTCAACGCCATCACGCCGATCCCGCAGCCAGGGACCCAGGGGATCCCGATTGCCCAGCTGTCGGTCGACAGCTTCACCGCGCCGATCACCGCCTACATGCGATCGCACTTCCTGACGGCGCGAGCGGCGGCACGGCGAATGGCCGGGCAAGGCTCCGGTGTGCTGTTGATGCACACCCCTGAACCCGCACGGCTCGGTGCGGCTCTGGTCGGAGGGATGGGTCCCGCCTGGGCGGCGATGGAAGCCTTGAACCGCAACCTGTCCGCCGAATTCGGTGCGAGAGGTGTTCGCGCGATCTGCCTGCGCTCGACCGGCATGCCGGAGACGGAGACAATCGAGGTCGTCTTCGGGCTGCATGCCAGCGCGATGGGCATCCCGCGCGAGCAGTTCCTGGGCTTCATCGAGAGCCTCACGCATCGCAAGCGCTCGAGCAAGCTCTCCGAGGTGGCGGACATTGCGGCCTTCCTGGTCTCCGATCGGGGCAGCGGTATAACCGGAACCGTGGCGAACCTGACCGGCGGGTTGATCGTCGACTGAGCGCGTTCTGCTGCCGGCGATCAGCGACGCCGGGTTTGTAGAGACACTTAAGAGAGAGAAGCCATGAGCTACGAAAAGATCTTCGAATACGATCTCGACATCATGAGTGTGACTGAATACGGCCTGAACATGCAGGCCGTATTAGCGGGACAACAGAGTGTGCCGCTGCACGGCGCTCAATTCGACGTCGCGCTCGCGGGACCGATCAAAGGCCGCATGGCGGGCACGATGCGCGGCATCGACTATTTGCGTGTCCGCGCCGATGGCCGCAGGGAGCTCGATCTCCGCGCGACCATCGAGACCGAGGATGGCAGCCGGATCGCGTTTTCCGCCGACGGCGTCGGGACCCCGCGCGACGGTGAGCCGATCGTCGACCTGGCTGTGAAGATCGACCTCACCACGGCCGCCGCGGCCTATGCCTGGGTCAACGCACGACCGGCCTGGGGCGCGGGCTACGCGAACTTGGCGACAGGCAAGATCCACATCGACGCGTATCTGCATTGAGATTGGGGCGCGCTTGGGAGATTTGAGCCATGTCGTCGGAAAACGGATTGCTGCAGGGCAAGCGAGTGGTCGTCCTTGGCGCCAGCCGGGGCGTCGGCCGCGAGATCGTACGGCGTGCTGCGGACGAAGGTGCGCATGTCCTGGCGGTCGCCAGGCAGGCGCGCGGTCTTTCCTATCTCGCAAAGGAAATGCGCGTCGACACGCTGGCGCTGGACGCCGCTTCGGAAGCCGCGCCGCAGGAGGTCTTCGCCAGGACGAGGCCCGATCTGCTGGTGATATGCGGCGGGGCGATCCCGCCGGTCCGTCCGATCCCCGAGCTCACCTGGGCCGAATTCGGCGTGAATTGGGAAGTCGACACCAAGATGGCCTTCCTGTTCTGCCGCGAGGCGCTCAACTTGCCGCTTGCGCCGGGCTCGGTCGTGGTCATCATCTCCAGCGGGGCCGGCCTCGGCGGGTCGCCGATCTCGGGCGGCTACGCTGGCGCCAAGCGCATGCAGATGTTCATTGCCCAATACTGTCAGGCCGAATCTGATCGCCGCGAGCTCGGCATCCGTTTCGTCGCGCTCGTCCCCTCCCGTGTCATGCCGGAGACGGAGCTCGGGCAGGCCGCCGTGACCGGCTACGCCCGCTACCTCGGCATTCCCCAGCAGAAGTTCCTCGAGAACATGGGCGCGCGCCAGTCGCCCGCAGATGTCGCCGAGGCGGTGCTCGAAGCCGCGGTCAAGCCGCCGGCTCAGGCAGGGGCGATCTTCACCGTTTCGGCCAATGGCGTCGCCGCGGCAAGCTGAGGGAAGAGCGGGACTGCAGCAATTCAATGGTGTCGCCAAATGGTATCGTCATGAGAGACAGGACGTCGGTCGGTTCTCCAAACGTTGCGCCGCCGAGCCGAGCGGACTTCGCCCGCGTGGCCGAAGCGCATCGCCGCGCGCTCAAGCTGCATTGCTATCGGATGCTGGGATCGCTTCACGAGGCCGAGGACGCAGTCCAGGAGACCATGCTGCGGGCATGGCGGGGCTTCGACGACTTCGAGGCGCGCGCCTCGATCAAGAACTGGCTCTACCGGATCGCGACGAACGTTGCGCTCAATATGGCGCGCCGTTCGAAGCACGGCCGGACAATGCCCGACCAGCTGGGAGGCCCGTCGACCCAGAGGCCGCAGGGGCGGTCGGATGCGGAAACGCTGTGGATCGAGCCCTATCCCGACGCCGAGCTCGAGAGCCTGCCGGATCCCGCCGGAGGGCCTGACGTCCGCTACGAGCTGCGCGAGTCTGTCCGTTTCGCGTTCATCACCGCCATCCAGCAACTGCCGCCGCGCCAGCGCGCCGTGCTGCTGCTGGCCGACGTCTTGGGCTGGTCAGCGATCGAGGTCGCCGCCGTGCTCGATGCTTCGGTGGCCTCGGTGAACAGCGCCCTGCAACGGGCGCGGGCCAAGCTGGTCACGCTCGACCGTGACGTTCGGCAGGCCCCGACCGCCGATGAGCATCAGCGAAGCCTGCTGGAGCGCTACGTGCTGGCCTGGGAAAGCGCCGACCTGGAGCGGTTCGTCTCGCTGCTGAAGGAAGACGCCGTCTATTCGATGCCTCCCTGGCGAGAGTGGTATCGCGGCCGCTCTTCGATCGCGGATTTCTTCCGGGCCGTCTGGCCCGCCTACCGCGGCTTCAGGCTGGTGCCTGTCGGCGCAAACCTGCAGCCGGCATTCGCCCTCTACTCCCTCGGCGCGGAAAGGCGCTGGAATGCCCATTCCATCCAGCTCCTGGCGCTGGACAAGGATCGGATCGCGGCGATGACGATGTTCATGCAGCCGCTCGCCCCGAAGCTTTTCACTGTGTTCCGGCTGCCGGCGGTGCTGGAGCCCTGACCCGGCTCATTGAGCCGCTTCGCATTGGCCTCCTCCTCCTCGGACGACTTCTGGATGGGATTCCTCGACTGGGCGTTTGATTCTGCTCAAGCGACGATGCCGGTTTCGGGAGAGAGTGAAGTCCGTGTAGCTATGGAACCAAGCCATGTCGTTTGAGCGGGTCCTGCGATGGGGCCTGGTTGCGATTGCAATCGCAGGATTGACCGCGGGTATTCTCGCGCGGGTGGCGGGCCGGCCTGATCTTGCGGATCTTGCGTGGAAACTCGGCACCGCGCCTGTGATCGGCGGACTGGCGGTCTCGATCGTCAGAGATCTTCTGGGCGGTCGCTTCGGAGTGGACGCGATTGCGCTGCTGTCGATGAGCGCGGCGTTGGCGCTCGGGCAGCCGCTTGCTGGCGCCGTGGTTGCGCTGATGTATTCCGGCGGCAACGTGCTGGAGGATATCGCGATCGCGCGGGCGGAGCGTGACCTGCGCTCCCTGGTCGATCGCGCACCGCGGCAGGCACACCGCAAAGGCAACGGCGGGATCGAGGAGGTCCCGATCGAGGCAGTGTCGGTGGGCGAAGAGCTGCTGGTCAGAGCGGGCGAGATCGTGCCGGTCGACGGTATCGTTGGCTCGGCCTCGGCCACCATCGACGAGTCCGCGGTTAGCGGCGAACCCATTCCGGTCGAGAAGACACGCGGCAGCGCAGTTCTTTCCGGTTCGTTGAACGCGGGCGAGACCTTCGACTTGACCGTGACCGCGCCGGCCGGCGAGAGCACCTATGCCGGCATCGTGCGGATGGTGACGGCAGCCCAAACGGCGAAGGCGCCCTTTGTGCGGATGGCCGATCGTTTTGCGCTGGTCCTTCTCCCGGTGACGCTCGCGGTCGCCTTCCTTGCATGGTGGATTTCCGGTGATTTGACGCGCAGCCTTGCTGTGCTGGTGGCGGCGACGCCTTGCCCCCTGATCCTGGCTGCACCAGTCGCCTTCATCGCGGGGGTGGCGCGCGCGGCCCGGCGCGGCATCCTCGCCAAGGGTGGAGGGGCCTTGGAAGCGCTGGCTCGCGCGCACACGGTGCTGTTTGACAAGACCGGCACCCTGACCGTCGGAGGGGCACGGTTGCTTTCTGTCGAGGTCGCTCCCGGGGAAGATCCGGACGAGGTCCTCAGGCTTGCGGCATCGCTCGAGCAGGCCTCGCATCACGTGCTTGCCAAGACCGTCGTCGCCGCCGCCCTCGATCGCCACCTCAAGCTGAAAGCGCCCGAACAAGTCAAGGAAACCATGGGCACCGGCTTGAGCGGCCTGGTCGACGGGCGAAGGGTCACTGCGGGCTCGCGAGAGCTGCTTCGCGCGCATGCCGAATTGTTGCCTTGGGAGCTGCGGGCGATCCGGCGCGCCTCATGGCGCTCGGCCCTGATCGTCTTCGTCGCTGTGGATCGCCGTCCGATCGGAGCGCTGCTGCTGGCCGACGAGTTGCGGGCCGATACGCCGCGGGCGATCCGGCTGCTGCGCGATGCCGGCATCGCGCGAATGGTGATGGTCACGGGCGATCGCGCCGCGGCAGCGCAGGCCATCGGTGCCGCGCTCGACCTCGACGCCGTGCTGGCCGACCGCGTTCCTTCAGACAAGGTCGAGGCAGTCCGCGCGGAGCAGAGGCTGCATCCGACCATCATGGTCGGCGATGGCATCAATGATGCCCCGGCACTGGCCGTGGCCGATATCGGGGTCGCGCTCGGCGCGCGCGGCGCGACCGCGTCGTCCGAGGCCGCCGATGTAGTGATCTTGGCCGACCGGCTCGATCGCGTCGGCGAGGCGATCATGATTGCGCAGCGAGCACGACGCATCGCCCTGCAAAGCATTGTTGTCGGCATGGGGTTGTCATTGGTGGCAATGGTCGCTGCAACCGTTGGCTGGCTCAATCCCGTGCCCGCGGCCATCGTCCAGGAGATCATCGACGTTGCGGTCATTCTGAACGCATTGCGGGCGCTCACTCCGGCCCTTGCCAGGGGCGGTGCACGCATCAGCGCGGAGCAGGGGCTGGCATTGCATCACGATCATCTGGCCCTCTTCAAGGACCTCGACCGGGTGCGCAGAATCGTCGATGCATTGGATGATGCGACGCCCGAATCCGCTGCGGCGCTGATAGTGGAGGCCCAGCGCCTTGTTCAGAGCAGCGTCGTGATGCATGAGCGCGAGGACGAGGACAGCGTCTATCCGAAGCTTGCGGAGGTGCTCCGCGAACGCCACGGCCTCTCTGCCATGAGCCGCGCCCATCGGGAGATTCTGCACCTGACAAGGCTGCTCGATCGGATCGTGGAGGATCTGCCGTCGGAGAAGGTCGATCGCTATCTTGTCCGGGATGCCCAACGGGTGATCGAGGCGATCGAAACGCTGGTGCGCATGCACACTGCTCAGGAGGAGGACATTTACGAAGCCGTGGCGGCTCAGACGGCAGTTTGAGTTCGCCATTCGCGCGACGGCCCCGAAGCAAAGCAGGGCTACGGTCGTCTCAATTCCTTTGTTCGGAATAACGAAATTCGTCGTGAAGCGCTATTGTTCTTACTTATATTTTCAGGATGGTGCGCCATTCAGAACTAAATTGCGAACTCTTATATAGTTGAAATTACCATGTAATTGCATTCAATCAGACATTGCTCTTTTGCTCTCTAAGCCCTCACCCGGACGCAACCGAGAAGATGTCTTTGCATGCGCTCCCTTGCGGAGTTCATCGACGGCCTTCGGGGGGCGGATGCTGCACCTTATTGAAGCCGATCCAAAATAGCGTTTCCCGACGGAAGCGACCCTGCTCGGCGGGAAGACCTCAGATCCATCTAGCGTGCCCTTGGAGTGATTTAGGTTGCCCGTCGACAGAGCGAACGTAAATCCGCTACCCCGCTACCCCGCTACAATGCCTGCAAAGCTGATCAGGGAGCTGCGAGCAGCGGCGTCGATTTGAAATCTTGACTCTGGGCAGTTTTTTGTCAGGCTACAATTTTAGGGCGAATTCTAAAAAGTTCCTTTGAAGCGTGCGTTTGGGGGCAAGGCCGTGTTGACGATAAGCCTGCTCGGGTCCAGCCGAGTCGCGAGTGACCACGAACATATCTGGGCTGAACTCGGACCAGCCGGGCGGCGGATGGCCGGTTTTCTCTTCACTTTTCCCGATCGCCCACATCGCCGCGAAAGAATGATCGACCTGTTTTGGCCGGACCTCGACGCAGAGAGAGGGCGCCGGGCCATGAACTCGGCGGTCTGGCGCCTGCGGAAACTGCTCGCGTCGTCTCGCGAGTGCGAAAAGGATAACAATCTCAGGACCGTGGGCCTTGAGACGATCCTGGAGAAGTGCGCGTGGCTCGACGTCGATACCTGGGCTCTCCTTCACGCCGCCCAGACGACGCTCGGCGGCTCCGTGGCTGACCTCGACACGCGCAGGATCAAGGAGATACTGACCGTCCTGTACCGGTATGAGGGTCCCTTCCTGGATGGAGAGGAGGCCGATTGGGTTCTGGAGGAACGTGAGCGGCTTCATTCCATGTTCGTCCAGGCCGCCCTCACCCTCGTCCGGCATCTTGGACAGCAGGAGCGTCATCACGAGGCCATTCAGCTCGCGCGTCACGCACTCCGCTTCGATCCCTACAGGGAAGAGTTGGTTCGATACCTCCTGATCGTGCTCGCGCTCGACGAGCGGCGCAATGACGCCATTCGATATTATGATCATTGGATCGGCCTGATCAGGAAAGAGCTTGGGATTTCGCCGCTTCCGGCCACACGGGCGACCATCGAAGAGATCAAGAACCTGCACGATGCCGAAACCTTGCAGCATTTGCGCGCGCGGTTGTTCGGCACCGATGGACGACAGCGCTTCCTGAGCTGAGCTCACTCTCACTGCCCAGAGCATCATACGTACTTGCCGCGACCGGGTCGCCGGCGCTGCCCGCGCGGCTGCAAGTCATGCCGTGATCTCACCGTGATCGGCAGACCATCTCTGCGCGAGCCATCCGCGGGCGAGCCGAGATCGGACACCTGGCGATCCCGAGATCATCGCCGGATCGTTCCGAGTTCGGACCATGCCATCGTCACGGCATGAGCTTGCAAAGACCACCGTTTGATCCGGTTTTCATCCTGCGATTCTGGCGGGAGGCGCTCGACGGCAGCGGCTCGGCTCGCTGGCGGGTGCAGGTCCGCAACATCAACACGGGTCGCCGCGACGTCGTCGACGACGTCCAGAGCGCCTTCACGATCGTCACTGCCAATTTGAACGCTGCCGAGGAGAAATACGAGCGCTCCGAGGAGCCGAGAACCGGGACATCTGGCGATGATTTTGACGACAAGTCACTCTGCTAAGACGGGGGCGTGCATGCGCTACATTGCGAGGTGGGCGGCGTGTATCGCGATGGCGCTGTTTTCTGCCGGCTGCGACCTGAGCTCCAACCAGGGCGTCGGCACCAAGCTCTATCCCGCCGATGTTGCGGCGCAGACCGACCTGCAGAACGCCTACGTTGCCGCGATCTGCCAGCAAGCCGGAATCGTGCCGACGGCTTTCGATGGTGTGACGAGTTGCGGCCCCGATCCCTATGATGCGAAAACATGGTGGCTGTTCGTCCAGGCCGGCATGAACGATATCGACCAGCGCTGCGATGCCTATCTGGCCTGGCTCGACGATGCGCAGCGCACGCGCGAGCCGGTGCTCAACGAACTGGCTCTCGCCAGCGCGACCGCGCAGACGATCATGCTGGCGAGCGGGGTGGGCGCCAACCCGATCACCATCGTCGGTGCCGCTTTCGGGCTCGCGGCCGGTACTTTCACCAACGTCCAGTCGCGCCTGATCCTCACCATGCCGCACTCGACGATTCAGGCGGTCGTGCTCAGCCGGCAGAAGGAATACCGGGACCGGCTGATGGGTACGGCATCGACCAAGGCGGTCGCCATCATCAGCAGGCCGAATGCCCTTTATGCGCTGCGCTCCTATCTGCGCCTGTGCATGCCGATGACGATCGAGACCGAGATCAACAACACCATCGCCACGTTCGAGCGCAACGGTGCCGACGGGCTGCAAAAGGACTCGTTGATTTCACCCCGGAGCGCGGGCGTGCCATTCACGCCGACGAGCGTGGTGAAGAAGCCGGACCGCCCTTTCAACCCGCCGCGCGCTGAGTTCGATCAATTCTTTGCCGAGAAAGGTGCGCTGAGCAACGAGGACGAGCAATTCGCTCTGAATGGGCTTTGTCTCGACAAGAACACCAAGAGCGGCCTGCCCCAGACAAAACTGATCCAGATGCTCATCGACATCTACGAGGCGACGCGGAGCACGCCGAAGCCGACGGTCAATCGTATCATCGACAAGACCGAGCGGCTTGCGATCATCAGCCAGCCGGACTGCGGCGACGCGATGAATTTCTTCGAGAAGTTCACCTTCGCCAATACGACCGTGCAGGACGTCAACGGCAACAATCCCAGTGCCGGCAACCTGAGCGCTTTCATAGACCTGCTGAACGTCTCGGGGCCCAGCGCGCCCCTTCTAAACACGACCAAGCTTGGTGCGCCGGCGTTGCGCACCAAGATCGCGCTGGTTCGCACAGAGTTGGGACAAGTTGATCTGGTGGCTTCAGCAACCACCCAGGCGACCCCGGCCTTGGTGGCCAGGCTCGTAAAGCTGCAAAGAGACAAAGCAGCCGCAACCGCGGCTCCGGCTGCGACTCCAAATGCGGCTTCAAGTCCAAATCCAGATCCGAATGCGGCTCCCGCTGCGCCTCCGAAACATTGATGAAGGTCAGCCATGACAGTTTATCTGGTTAAAGGTTTCCCCGACCTGCTCGATAAGCCCGGCGGCAAGGCCATCGATGGCTTGACCGGAAACATGACCGTCGTCGGCACCGGAAACGTCTCGGGCGACTTTATCGAAGTCAAGGTCGACGATGCGGATGAAACCGGCTGGGTTGCGAAAGAAAGCCTGGCCGTGAAGGGGCGAGACATTATGAGCGAAGCGGCCTTCGTTCGCGAATGCCTCGTCGCGGAGCGCGCCGTCAACGCGCTGGACCAGACCGCGCCCTGGTTCGTCTCGGCCGACTACGTGATTGCACGGGCGATCTTCGAAACCCAGGATACCGGCCACAAGATGGTGAATGTTGGCCCCAAGATTCCCGGATCGGATGGCGTCGGTCCATGCCAGATCAGCACGGCCGAATGGCAGCGCTTCCTCGATAATGGCGGCACGCTTGCGGCCGGCTTCGGGACGGGGAGCGTGGATGATGCTCTGTCCCAGGCCTGGGGCGCGGCCTTCACGATGTTCACGGACGCCAAGGCGATCACCCAGGCGAAGCGGAACGCCGGCCAGGGCAGCGACACCGAGCCGCCGCTGCCGAGCTATCTGGAAATCTTCCTCGCCTATCTGACCGCCAGCCCGAAAGCGGCGATCATGCTCGCCGCGGCGGCTGCGACGCCGGCGGATATGGGCCAGGATCCGGCGGCTGCGGCGCCGGCAGCCGGGTCCGACGGTACCCTCAAGCTCAATGATTTTCTCAAGAGCAAGGCGGGCCTCGCCGACGACCAGATTGCGGCCCTGTTCAAGGCGCGCCCCGGTCTGACGGGAACGAACGACGCCAACGCCAAGACCGTTACGGATTTCGTCAACGGCGTCAGCACGAGATTCGCCCAGGGGCTGAGCGACGCCTTCGATCTCATCAACAAGAACGCGCCGGAGACGATTGTCGCGGTCCTCGGCTCCGGCAAGGCGCCGTGGTTGGATGTTGCCAGGCAAGAACAGGCCAAGAATATCAAGGAGGGCGTCGGAAATAGCGACGCCAGGATCCTCGAATATTTCAAGTCGATCAGTTTCCCGACCGACACGTCGCAGACACCCTGGTGCGCGGCCTTCGTCTCATTTTGCATGAAGACCTGCAACAATCCGGTCGCCGCCGCCAGCGTACCGAAAAATAATCCGGCAACGGCCGCATCGTGGAAGAGCTGGGGCGATCCGCTGCCGATCAACGCCAGCAATACGCCACCGGGCGCGGTCGTGGTGCTGGCGCCGACGGAGAAGCACGACACCACCGGTCACGTCGGCTTCTACGTCAGGGGCGACACCAACACGATCACGCTGCTGGGCGGCAACCAGTCGGATCAGGTGAAGGAGAGCACCTTTGCGCGCTCGCGCGTCGCGGCGATCCGCTGGCTCGACGTGGCAGGGGCCACTGCCACCGGACCTGTTGCCGTCGGCAACATCAACCTCCCCAAGGATTTCGGTCCCGATCAGAGGAAGAACGCCGATATCATCATGAATGCCTTTGCCGCCGCCGGCTTCGATCGGATCCATCAGATCACGGCGGTTGCCAATGCATGGAAAGAATCGACCCTCAAGGCCGACGCGAGAACCAACAATTCGATCGAAGACAGCGTCGGGCTGTTCCAGCTCAACATGCGAAAGGGTCTCGGGGTTGGTCATCAGCTGCCCGACCTCCTCGATGCGAAAAAGAACACCGATATCATCATCGGCGTTTGCAAAAAGGTGCCCAGCTTCGTCAAGGCGACAAACCTCGAGCAAGCCGTGACCGCCTTCGTGCGCTTCGTCGAAATTCCGGCAAATCAAACCGCAGAGATCGCCGACCGGCTGCACAAGGCCAATTCACTGATGGCCTGATGCAGGGTCCCCGTCGACCTGGAGAGAAAAATGGACGTCACCCAACCCACGAGCGTCATCCAAGCGCTGCTTAACGGCAGCGTGTCGAATCTCGCGAATCTCGTCACAGCCATCGGCGCGCTCGGTGGCGCGTCCATGGGATTGGTCGACACGACAAAGATGTTTCGCGGCGGACCGTCCAATTTCGGGTTCGGCTTCATCGAAGACGGGCTCGCCCCATTCCTGGATGCGATCGCCTCGAACGCGGCGCCCTTCGGCAAGCACGCGATCCTGCGAACCCTGAAAGGCGACTGGTTGAACGGCGCGGCCAAGCCTGACCAGAAGGCCAAGGCCAAATCGCTCATTCAGCTCAGCTTGTCGCCGGCCAATGCAGCGGCGCTCGCCAATGTCGCGGCGGTCGATGCCGACGCGTTGCTGTCGGCGGCACAGAAGAAAGCCGACGGGGGAGCCGCCGCGGCCGAAGACACCGGTGCTCTCGCGCAGTTCGAATCCGTGCTCACGGCCGTGATCGATGAAGCCTATGAGCGCGGCGATCAGAAATATCGCAACGCCGCAAAGACTCTCGCCATGGGGACGTCGGTCGTGCTGAGCGAAATCGCCGGCATGTCAATCTGGGGACACTCGCAGGAGAACCTGATCTTCTTCCTGGTCACCGGCCTGATCGCAACACCGCTGGCCCCGATCGCCAAGGACGTCGCGAGCGCGCTTGAGACGGCGGCAACTACTGCAGGCGTCCTCAAGAAGTGACGGCAAAGGCAGGGCTTGTATCAGCGCGCGGCGGCGGTGCTAGCTAACAAACGGCCATCTCGCGCGACCGCACCATCCGCTCAAATGACAATATCAGGGCAACGCTCGGCCCGAACGGCGAACCGAAAACCCCGGTTCGTAAATCTGTTCAGGAATGGTGCCCCTGGCCGGAATCGAACCAGCACTCCTTGCGGAACTCGATTTTGAGTCGAGCGCGTCTACCAGTTCCGCCACAGGGGCCCTCGGTCGGCCCCTCCGGAAGGAGGGCGTCGCGAAGCCGGCGGACTATAGCCATGGGAAAGGCGGGGTCAACCCGCGCCAAAGTGATCCCCGCCGTTCTCGACAGGCGCTTGGGCCGGGGTTAGAGGCTTAAATCCAAGCCCCTAGCCGGAGAGGCCACCGTGACGACCCAGAGTGCCGCAATACCTGCGTTTCGCCCCGCCGTCGGCGGCTCCGCGCTGACTGCTTCGCTGGCCGTCACCCTGATCGCTGCAGCCGCGATCGCGGGCGCCTGGTTCTTCCAGCTGGTCCTGGAGATCCTGCCCTGTCCGCTCTGCCTCGAGCAGCGCTATGCCTATTATCTTGCGATCCCGCTCGGGGCGCTCACCGCGCTTGCGGCACGGAGCGGCGCGCCGCGGCCATGGCTGCTGGCAGGGCTCGCGGTCCTCACCCTGGCGACGCTCGCCAATGCCGGTCTGGGCACCTATCACTCGGGCGTCGAATGGGGGTTCTGGAAGGGACCGACCGATTGCTCGGGCCCGGTCATCAATCTCGGCAGTGCCGGCGATCTCTTGTCCAGGCTCGACACCGTCAAGGTCGTGCGCTGCGACGAGGTGCAGTGGCGCTTCCTCGGCCTCTCGCTCGCCGGCTACAACGTTCTGATCTCGCTGCTGATGTCCGCAATCGCCGCCTGGGGCTTCGTGCGGACGGCGCAGCGAGCATGATCCGGAAAAGTGTGAAGCGCTTTTCCGAAAAGATCATGCTCAAACAAAGAGCCTAGATCGCGCTCGCGCCTTCGTGCTGGAAGCCGAGATAGCTTGCCGCCACCCGTTCGTTCGCCGCGATGTCGCTGGCCTTGCCGCTCAGGACGAACTCGCCGAGCTCCATCACGTAAGCCTGGTCCGCGATCTTCAGCGCGGCCTGCGCGTTCTGCTCCACCAGTAGCACGGAGACGCCGCTGGCCTTGAGCTCGGTGACGATGCGGAAAATGTCGGCGACGATGATCGGCGCAAGGCCGAGGCTCGGCTCGTCCAGCATCAGCAGCTTCGGTTCGCCCATCAGCGCGCGCCCCATCGCCAGCATCTGCTGCTCGCCCCCGGACAGGGTGCCGGCGAGCTGCTTGCGGCGCTCTTTGAGGCGCGGAAACAGCGTGTAGATCCGCTCGATCGAGGCCTTGGCCCGGCTCTTCTCGATACGGAAGGCGCCGAGCTCGAGATTGTCCTCGACATTCATGGTGACGAACAATTCGCGATGTTCAGGCACGAGGCCGAGGCCCATCGCGACGCGATCCTCGATGTCGAGCCGGGCGAGGTCCCGTCCCGCGAAGGCGACGCGGCCCTTCAGCGGCAGGATGCCCATGATCGCCGACAGCAGCGTGGTCTTGCCGGCGCCGTTGGCGCCGACGATGGTGACGATCTCGTTCTCGCCGACCTCGAGCGAGACCGAGCGCACGGCCTCGACCTTGCCATAGGCGACATGCGCGTCGGTGACTGACAACAGCGCGCTCATGCCGCCACTCCGAGATAGGCCTTGATCACTTCGGGATTGGTCTTGATCGTGGCGGGCGTGCCTTCGGCGATCTTGGTGCCGAAGTCGAGCACGACGATACGGTCGGCGAGGTTCATCACAAAGCCCATGTCGTGCTCGACCAGAAGCACGGACATGCCGCCGTCGCGCAAGTCGCGCAGCAGCTTGGCGAGCTGCTGCTTCTCCATGTGGCGCAGGCCCGCGGCTGGCTCGTCGAGCAGCAGCAGCATCGGGTCGACGCACAATGCCCGCGCGATCTCGACGATGCGTTGCTGGCCCAGCGACAGCGATCCTGCGAGCTGATGCATCTGCTCGGCGAGGCCGACGCGTTCGATCTGGCGGGCGGCCTCGGCGAGCAGCTTGGCTTCATCGGCGCGGTCGAGCCGCAGCATCGAAGAAAGGGGTCCCGAGTGGCCGCGCAGATGGGCGCCGATCGCGACATTCTCCAGCACGGTCATATCGGGCACCAGCTTGACGTGCTGGAAAGTCCTGCTGATGCCGAGCTTGACGATCTCCTGCGGCGGCGCGCGATCGACCTTCCTGCCGAGCACCGAGATCGACCCTGACGTCGCCGACAGCACGCCGGTGATCAGGTTGAAAGTGGTGCTCTTGCCGGCACCGTTCGGTCCGATCAGCGCGACGATCTCGCGGGCCTGGACGTCGAAGGAGACGTTGTTGACCGCAACGACGCCGCCGAACTGCTTTCGCGCTTTTTCGACCTGGAGCAGGATGCTGGACTGGCCGGACGCGCGCGGACGC
This sequence comes from Bradyrhizobium sp. CCBAU 11434, assembly GCF_028128895.1. Lineage (NCBI taxonomy): Bacteria > Pseudomonadati > Pseudomonadota > Alphaproteobacteria > Hyphomicrobiales > Nitrobacteraceae > Bradyrhizobium > Bradyrhizobium sp. CCBAU 11434. The sequence continues at coordinate 331,427 of NZ_LBJX01000103.1, read as the reverse complement.
TGCTCCAGCTTCAGTGAGGTATCGGGCTTCCTTCCGCCGGACCTTTCGGGCAGGAACGACATCAGCCAGGGCCAGACGCCGCCGGGCGCAAGCTGGAGCAGCGCCACCAGCATGATGCCGAACACGATGGTCTCGACCTGGCCGGAGCCGGGCACGATCAGCGGCAGATAGCTCTGCAGCACCTCCTTCAGGATCACCACGATCGCCGCGCCCAGCACGCCGCCCCAGACATAGCCGGCACCGCCGACCACCGCGATGAAGAGATATTCGATGCCGGCCTGCGCCCCGAACGGCGTCGGGTTCACCGCGCGCTGCAGATGGGCATAGAGCCAGCCGGAGAGGCCGGCGAGCACGGCGGCGTGGATGAAGACCAGCAGCTTGGCGCGCGGCGTGTGCACGCCAAAGGCCTCGGCGGCGACATGGCCGCGCCGCAGCGCACGGATGGCGCGGCCGGTGCGGGAATCCAGCAGGTTCATCGTCAGCAGCGCCGAGAGGGTCACCGCGACCCAGATCGCAAAATAGATCGAGCCCGGTGAGAGCATCTTGAACGAGCCGATCGACAGCGGCGGGATCGCCGAGATGCCGTCGTTGCGCCCCAGGAACTCCAGCTTGCTGAACAGGTAGAACAGGCCGAGGCCCCAGGCCAGCGTGCCGAGCGGCAGATAATGGCCGGAGAGGCGGACCGTGACGAGGCCGAGCAGCACCGCCAACAGGCCGCTGATCAGCAGCGACAGCGGCAAGGTCAGCCAGGGCGACAGGCCGTAGGCCGTCGTCAGCAGCGCCGTGGTGTAGGCGCCGAAGCCGACAAAGGCGGCCTGGCCGAACGAGGTGAGGCCGCCGACGCCGGTCAGCAGCACGAGGCCCATCGCGACCAGCGCAGAAAGGCCGATATTGTCGAGCAGCACGATCCAGAACGGTGGCATGCCCGGAATGAACGGGATCGCCGCCATGACAGTAGCGAAGACAAGAATGGGAAGCCGGCTCTGCATCTTCGCCTCAGTCCTTCTCTTCTTCGACGGCGGGCGCGGCGAGCGAGCGCAACAGCAGCACGGGGATCAGGAGCATGAACACGATCACCTCCTTGTAGTTGGAGGCATAGAAGGATGAGAACGCTTCGACGATGCCGACGAACAGGGCCGCGGCCGCCGTGAGCGGATAGCTGACGAGGCCGCCGATGATGGCGGCAACAAAGCCCTTCAGGCCGATCAGGAAGCCGGAGTCGTAATAGAGCGTCGTGATCGGCACGATCATGATGCCCGACAGCGCGCCGATGACGGAGGCGAGCAGGAAAGCGATCTGCCCCGACAGCGTGGTGCGGATGCCGGCGAGCCGGGCTCCCAGGCGGTTGACGGCGGTGGCACGCAACGCTTTGCCGTACAGCGTCAGGCCGAAGAACAGCCAGAGACCGACAATGAAGGCGATGGTGATGCCGTAGACCGTGAGGCTCTGGCCGGTGAAACGCAGCGAGCCCGCGGTGAAGGCGCCCGACAGAACCGCCGGTCCGCGCTGGCCCTCGGCGCCGAAGAACAACAGGCCCAGGCCTTGGAGTGCCAGATGCGTGCCGACGGAGGCGATCAGCAGCACCAGCACCGAGGTGTGTGCCAGCGGCTGGAATGCGATGCGGTAGAGATAAAGGCCGATCATCGCGACGATCACCAGCGACAGCGCGATGCAGACCGCGACCGACGGCTTCTGGGCAGCAAAGTAGATCGTCAGCGCAAGCACGATGGCCGGCAGCACCACATTGGCGACGACGCTGCGCAGGATCAGCCGGCCATGCAGCGCCTTGCGGGCCACGAACAGGTCGAAGGCGCAGGCGGTGACGCCCATTGCCAGGGCCAGCTTGGCCGTGCCCGGCATCTGGCCCGAGGCCAGCGAGGCATAAGTCAGCGCGCCATAGGTGACGAATTCGCCCTGGGGAATGAGGATGACGCGGGTGACGGCGAACACCAGCACCAGCGCCAGGCCGAGCAGCGCATAGATCGCGCCATTGGTGATGCCGTCCTGCAGCAGGAACAGCATGATGGTGGTGTTCAAAACCGGACGCTCCCCCTTGAAGATTAGGGACCGGTCTCCGCAATTGCGGTGGACGGTCCCCTCACAGCCATTGAAATACGCTGACGATATTTGATATAGTCCATAACAATTATCAAATATAACATCAAGGGTGGGCGAACGACCCGTCCCGAATTTAGCGGGATTGCGAGCACGAGGCGATGACCGTTTCAAAAACCGCTGAAAAGTCCTCCGAAAAGGCTGGTGACGCGACCAAGGGCCGCAAGGACGCGCCCGAGGGCCATGGTCAGGGTTCTGCCGAAGCCCTCCAGCTCGGGGAGCTCTCCGAGCAGCTCGGCTACGTATTGAAGCGGGCGCAGCTCAAGGTGTTCGAGAACTTCCTGCGCTGCATGGCCTCGCTCCAGCTGACGCCGGCGCAGTTCTCCGTGCTGCTGCTGGTCGAGAAGAACCCGGGCCGCAACCAGACCGAGATCGCCTCCACCCTCGGCATCCTCCGGCCGAACTTCGTCGCCCTGCTCGACAATCTCGAGAGCCGTGACCTCTGCGCCCGGATCCGCTCCACCAATGACCGCCGCTCCCACATCCTGGTCCTGACCGACAAGGGCAAGGCCGTGCTTTCGAGGGCGAAAAAGCTGGTCGCCACCAAGCACGAGTCGCGGCTGAACGAGCTGCTAGGGCAGGCCAACCGCGAGGCCCTGATCGAGATGCTCTCGAAGATCGCGAACGAGTTTTGAGGCCCGACTATCACCGCCCGCAATGACGCTGCAGGAGCAGCCTCCTCAATCCACCAAGATCACCCTGATGTCATTCACGTTGGTCAACGTCGGACCCGGCTGGAGCAGATCGCCCGTCGCTTCGAAGAAGGTCGTCGCGTCGTTGTTGTCCAGATAGGCCTGCGGCTGAAGCCCTTGCGCCTTCATCCTCGCGAAGGTCGCGGCATCGATCAGTGCGCCGGCGGGATCGGTGGGATGGCCGGCGCCGCCGTCGGCGCCGTCGGTGTCGCCGGCAAGCGCGGCGATGTCGGGTGTGTCCTTCAACAGGGAGGCGAGCGCCAGCGCGTATTCCTGGTTGGGGCCGCCGCGCCCATTGCCGCGCACGGTCACCGTGAGCTCGCCGCCGGAGAGAATGGCGACGCGCTTGCCTTGCGCGCGGGCGGCAAGCGCGAGCCTGGCGTGATCGGCCGCGACCTCGCGCGCTTCGCCCTCGAGATCGGCGCCGAGGTCGATGGTCTCGTAACCGGCGTCTTTTGCCAGCTTCACCGCGGCGTCCAGCGATTGCTTCGGACGTGCGATCAGCTCGAACAAGGCCCGCGCGAAGGCCGCATCGCCGGGCTTGGCGCTTTCATTGGCGGGATCGTCGAGCGCGCGGGCTACGGCATCGTCGATGGTGAGCTTGTACTTCGCGACGATCGCGCGCGCATCCGCAAGCGTGGTTGTGTCAGGCACGGTGGGACCAGAGGCGATCGCGGAGGGATCGTCATGAGGCACGTCGGAGATCGCGAGCGTCACGATCTCGGCGGCGTTCTGGCCGGCGCGCGCCAGGCGTCCGCCCTTGATGCGCGACAGATGCTTGCGCACGACATTCATCTCGCCGATCGGTGCGCCCGAGCGCAGCAGCGCCTTGTTGACCGCCTGCTTCTGCGCAAAGCTGATGCCGTCCGCCGGCGCGATCCAGTTCGCCGAACCGCCGCCGGTGAGCAGCACCAGCAACAGATCGTCGGGGCCGGCCTCGCCCGCCAGCGCAAGCGTGTCGGCCGCGCCTTTCAGGCCGGCCTCGTCGGGCACGGGATGACCGGCCTCGACCACGCGGATCCGGCGCGTCGGCACGCCGTAGCCGTGGCGCGTCGTGGCGATGCCGACGAGGCGTTCCGGCGCGAGCTTGAGCATGTCGAGATAGTGCCGCTCCGCGGCCGCAGCCATCGCGGCGGCGCCTTTGCCGGCGGCGAGGCAGATCACGCGCCCCTTCGGCGCGGCACGCAAATGAGGCGCCAGGATCGTGTTCGGATGGGCGGCGGCAACGGCAGCATCATAGAGCGCGCGGAGCAGGGGACGTCGGTCGGTCATGACGATGGCTTTCGGCTAACTCTTGAGCAGACTAAAGCTGTGGCGAGGACGTCGCTATGCCCTGCCTAGCGCATCGGGCGCAAAAGGGTAAGCAGCCTTTACCATCATTCGATTGTGCTATCGCGTAATGATAACAGGCGCAACAAAAAGCCCCCTGCGATCTCCTCGCAGGGGGCTTGGTAGCGCCGCAAAACGTATAGGTATTAGCCGCCGGCGTCGGCGCTGATCACGTCGCCGAACAGTTCCCAGCGCTCGCCCTTGAACTTCTCGAGCTGGAGCTGGCTGATCGGCGCGAAGTCGTTCGGGCCGGTGTTGATCTTGATGCCAGGCAGCAGCGCCTCGGTGCGAAAGTCCTTCATGCTGGCCGCCTGCTTCATGATGTTCTCGCGGGTGAGATCATCGCCGCAGTTCTTCAGCACGTGGACCAGCGTCTGTGCCACCGCGAAGCCGACGATGGTGCCCTTGTCGAGCTTGTCGCCGTCCGGGAAGTACTTGTCCATGAAGGCCATAAACTCCTTCATGCCGGCGTCGTTTTTCCATTCAGGATCGGACACGTCCTTGAGATAGTCGGCCGAGATGATGTCCTGGCCGTTCTCGAAGCCGGCGGGCTTCATCACGCTGCCGACGGAGGCGGAGACGTTGTTGAGGAAGTGCAGCGGCTTCCAGCCGATCTCGGCGTTCTTCTTGATCGCCTGTGCGGCGAATTTCGGCGTCGTGATGTTCATGAAGACGTTGGCGCCGGTCGACTTCAGCCTGACGATGTGGCTGTCGATCGTCGGCTCGGAGGTCTCGTAGCTCTCCTCGGCAACGATCATCGACGCGGCCTTGGCGCCGAGACCATCCTTCAGGCCTTTCAGATAGTCCTTGCCGTAATCGTCGTTCTGATAGAGCACGGCGATCTTGGCGTCGGGCTTGTTCTTGAGCAGCCACTTTGCGTAGATCTGCGTCTCGCTCTGGTAGTTGGGCTGCCAGCCCATGGTCCACGGGAAGTTCTGCGGGTCGTTCCACTTGGTGGCGCCGGTGGCGACGAACAGCTGCGGTACCTTCTTGGTGTTCATGTATTTGTGGATCGCCGAGTTCGGCGGTGTGCCGAGCGAGTTGAAGATGAACAGCACCTCGTCACTCTCGACCAGCTTGCGCGCCTGCTCGACTGTCTTCGGCGGTGAGTAGGCGTCGTCGTAGGAAATGAAGTTGATCTTGCGGCCGTTGATGCCGCCTTCGTCATTGATCTTCTTGAAATAGGCGGCTTCGGTCCGCCCGATGATGCCGTAGGCGGAGGCCGGTCCGCTGTAAGGCATGATGTTGCCGATTTTGATCTCGGTATCGGTCGCGCCGGTATCGTATTTCTTCTGGGCCGATGCGATGGAGGTCGTGGCTGCAATGAGCGCGAGCGCCAGTGATGCGGCTGCAAGCTTGCCGGTGACAGCGGGCATTCCAATCTCCCTATTTTTCTTGGTGTGTGTGCGCTCCTTTTTTTGGCTTGATTGTTTTTGGGCCGCGCGAGTGCAATTCAATACGATTTGCCTTTCGCCTTCAACACAAAGACCCTGCGACAAGGTCGCAGGGTCTGCTCCTTTAGTAGTCAGGGGCGCCTGTGCAATTGCGAGAAGGCCGACTGTCTTGAGTTGCTCGAGTCAAGCTTGGCTATTCTGGGTTGCACGTTAGTGGCCGGGGTCGCTCGAGATGATGTCGCCGAACAATTCCCAGGCCTTGCCCTTGAACCGCATCATCTGAAGCTGCTCGATCGGGGCGAAATCGTCGGGTGCGGTGTTGATCTTGATGCCGGGCAGCAGCGTATCGGGCGCGAAGTCCTTCAGGTTTGCGGCCTGCTTCATGACGTTGTCACGGGTGAGGTTGTCGCCGCACATCTGCAGCACTTTGACCATGGTCTGTGCGGTAGCATAGCCGAACACCACGGCGGCGTCGTGCTTGTTGGCCTTTGGATCAAATTCCGACACGAAGTTGTAGAACCTCTTCATGCCGTCATCGGCATTCCATTGCGGGTCGGAGCCGTCCTTGATGTAGGTCGCCGACAAGATGCCTTGCGAGATCTCGAAGCCCGCGGGCTCGATCACGCCGCCGACGGAAGCCGAGACGTTGGAGATGATGTGGATCGGATGCCAGTTGATCTCGGCCGCCTTCTTGATCGCCTGCGCCGCGAATTTCGGCGTGGTGATGCTGATGAGGACGTCGGCGCCAGCGGCCTTCAGCTTCACGACGTGTTCGTCGACCGCGGGCTCGGAGGTGTCGTAGGACTCCTCCAGCACGATCATCGAGGCCTTGGGCCCAAGCCCTTCCCTCAGTCCGTTCAGATAGTCCTTGCCGAAATCGTCGTTCTGGTAGAGCACGCCGATCTTCGCGTCCGGCTTTTCCTTCATGATGTATTTGGCGTAGATCTTCGCCTCGCCCGCGTAGCTCGGCTGCCAGCCCATGGTCCAGGGATATTGCTTCGGATCGTTCCACTTGGACGCGCCGCTCGCCACGAAGAGTTGCGGCACCTTCTTCTCGTTCATGTATTTGCGGATGGCGCCGTTGGTGGAGGTGCCGAGCGAGCCGAAGATCAACAGAACGTTGTCGCTTTCGACCAGCTTGCGCGCCTGCTCCACCGTCTTCGGCGGCGAGTAAGCGTCGTCATACGAGATGAACTTGATCTTGCGGCCGTTGATGCCGCCCTCGGCATTGACCTTGTTGAAATAGGCCTCTTGGGCCTTGCCGATCACGGCATAGGCGGAGGCGGGCCCGCTATAGGGCATGATGTTGCCGATCTTGATTTCGGTATCGGAAGCGCCGCTGTCGTAGGACTTCTGTGCCAGCGCGGGATTGCTCATCGCAGTGCACAACGCGAATGCGGCCGAAATCACCGCAACCTGAAATCGAACGACGACCATTTCACTCCTGCCTCACCTGGATCGGCGTCGCATTGAACAAGATTGATGCAAGACGTCAACAAAAAGCCCCCGCGATCGCTCGCGGGGGCTTTGTCAAATTCGGACTATTGCCTCAGTGAGTTATTCCGGCGCGACGTCACCGTTCATGATGTCGCCGAACTGTTCCCACTTCTCGCCCTTGAAACGCTGCATCTGCAGCTGGCTGATCGGGGCGAAGTCGCTCGGACCCGTGTTGATCTTGACGCCGGGCAGCAGCGTGTCCGGCGCGAAATCCTTCAGGCTCGCCGCCTGCTTCATCAGGTTGGCGCGGGTGAGGTCGTCACCGCATTGTTCCAGCGCCTTGACCAGCGTCTGCGCGGCACCATAGCCGTAGACGACGCTGGAGTCGGTCTTGTCGGCGCCGGGCATGTACTTGTCGAGGAACTCGACCCACTTCTTCATGTCGGCATCGTTGGCCCAGCGCGGATCGGCGCCGTCCTTGGCGTAAGCCGCCGACAGCACGTCCTGGGAGGCCTCGAAACCGGCCGGTTTCATCACGCTGCCGACCGAGGCCGACACGTTGGTGATGATCTGCAGCGGCTTCCAGCCGAGCTCGGCGGTCTTCTTGATGGTCTGGGCGCCGAATTTCGGCGTCGTGTAGATCAGCAGCACGTCGGGATTGGCGGCCTTGATCTTGACGATGTGGCCGTCGATCGACGGCTCGGAAACCTCATAGCTCTCCTCCATGATGATGGTGGACGCAGCCTTGGCGCCGAAACCGTCCTTGGTGCCCTTGAGGTAGTCTTTGCCGAAATCGTCGTTCTGATAGAGGATCGCGACCTTGGCGTTGGGCTTCTCCTTCATCAGCCATTTCGCATAGATCTGCGCTTCGCTCTGGTAGGAGGGCTGCCAGCCCATGGTCCAGGGGAAGTTCTTCGGGTCGTTCCACTTGGTGGCGCCGGTGGCGACGAACAGCTGCGGGATCTTCTTGGCGTTGAGATACTTCTGGATCGCGCTGTTCGAGGGTGTGCCGAGCGGGTTGAACACGGCGAGCACCTCGTCGCTCTCGACCAGCTTGCGGACCTGCTCCACGGCTTTCGGCGGCGAATACCCATCGTCATAGGTGACGTAGACGATCTTGCGGCCGTTGATGCCGCCCTTGTCGTTGATCATCTTGAAATAGGCTTCTTCGGTCTTGCCGATGATGCCGTAGGCCGACGCCGGGCCGCTATACGGCATGATGTTGCCGATCTTGATCTCGGTATCGGTCGCGCCGGTGTCGTATTTCTTCTGGGCGAGGGCTGCGGTGGAGGCGAGCGTGGCGACCGCCGTTATGAGTGCGGCGGTTCGCAGTGTTCTTACGAAAGTCAATTGGGTCTCCTTGGTTGAAACGACAGTCTTGGTGATGGGGTCAGTTCCTTCTGAACCTGCCCGCGAATTGCTGGCCCAGGATCGCGACCTGCCTTGCGCCATGCGGCACGAGGTAGATGACGAGGAACAGGAGCACGCCGAACACGGCGCCGGAGAGGCCCTTGGAGATGCCCTCCGCGATGTTCGGCACGAAGATGATGAAGGCGGCACCGACGATCGAGCCCGGCAGCCAGCCGACGCCGCCGACGACCATGCCGAGGAACAGCTGGATCGCAAGCGTGATGGTGAAGCTGTCGGGGGCGACGAACTGCACCGCGATGGCGCTGAGGCCACCGGCGACGCCGGTGATGCCGGCGGAGACGCCGAAGGCGAGCGTCTTGTAGAGCGCGACATTGACGCCCATGGCGGAGGCCGCGATCTCGTTGTCGCGGATCGCCATGAAGGCGCGGCCCGAGCGGGAGCGCAGCAGGTTGACGGAGAAGATGTAGATCGCGAGCACGACGACGAGCGTGAAGTAGTAGAGCCACATGTCCTGCGACATCTTCAGCCCGAACGGCGCATCCGGCTTGGTGACGACGAGGCCCTGCACGCCGCCGGTCCACGGCTCGAGGAAGTTCAGCTTGAGCAGCTGCGGCATTGCGGTGGCGAGCGCGAAGGTCGCGAGCGCGAGATAAACGCCGGAGAGCCGCAGCGCCGGCTGGCCGAACAGGAAGCCGACGCCGAAGCAGAGCACGCCCGCGACCGGCAGGCAGAGGAAGTAGGGGATGTTGAACTGCTCCATCATCACGGCAGTGATGTAGGCGCCGATGCCGTAGAACGCGCTCTGGCCGAGCGAGAACTGACCGCTTCCGCCGGTCAGGATGTTCAGCGCCAGCACCGCAAGGCCCAGATAGAGCAGCTGGGTCAGCTGGAAGATCACGAAATTCTTCGCGAACACCGGCACGACAAGGAGCAGCAGCAGCACCACCACCGAGGTGCCTGTGCCCAGCGTCATGGCCCGCTTCGGCACGGCCTCGACGGCCGGGGCTTCCGTGACGACGTCTTCGACAGCGCTCATGATCAAACTCGCTTGACGATGTGCCGGCCGAACAGACCAGCGGGTTTGACGACCAGGACGGAGATGATCAGCGCGAGCGCGATCGGGAGTTTCAGCTCGTTGCCGACGCCGGGGATGTAGGTGCCGGCGAGGTTCTCGAAGATGCCGACCAGGAAGCCGCCGACCACGGCGCCGAACGGGCTGGTCAGGCCGCCGAGCACGGCTGCCGCGAACCCGTAGATCAGCACGCCGCCCATCATGTTGGGCTCCAGGAACACGACGGGAGCGATCAGCATGCCGGCGATCGCGCCGATCGCGGTCGCCATGCCCCAGCCCAGCGCGATCATCCAGGAGGTGTTGATGCCGACGAGGCGCGCCGATTCAGGCACCGAGGCGGCCGCGCGCATGGCAAGGCCGATCCTGGTGTACTGGAAGAAGAAATACAGGCCGAGCAGCAGCAGCACGGTAACGCCGATCATGCCGGCCTGGTGGGTCGAGATCAGCTGGCTGCCGAGGAACGGCGAGGAGCCGAACGGGGTCGGATATTGCTTGATGGTGAAGTCCCAGATCAGGCCGGCCGACGAGTTGATGATCGCGAACAGCGCGATGAAGCCGGCGACGTTGGTCAGAACAGGCGCCTTCGCCAGCGGCTTGAACAGGATGCGCTCGATGGCGATGCCGCCGATGAACGACAACGCCAGCGTGATCGCAAAAGCCGCCCAATAGGGCACGCCCCACTGCATCAGCTGCCAGGAGATGAAGGTCGAGAACATCGCCATCTCGCCTTGCGCGAAGTTGAGATGGTCGATGGCCTGGTAGATCATGACCACGGCGAGCGCCATGCAGGCGTAGATCGCACCGGTGGCAATGCCGGCCAGCACCTGGTTGGTAAACAGCTCCATCGTGCCGGCTCCTCAGTAACCCAGATAGGATTTGCGGATTTCTTCGTTGTTCGCGATGTCCTTGGCATTGCCCGACATCACGATACGGCCGGTCTCGATCACATAGGCCTGGTCGGCGAGCTCGAGCGCGAGCTGGGCGTTCTGCTCGACCACCAGGATCGACACCTTGTCCTCGCGGTTGATCTTGCCGAGGATGCCGAACAGGTCGCGCACGACCAGCGGCGCGAGGCCGAAGGACGGCTCGTCCAGCAGCATCAGCCGCGGCCGCAGCATCAGCGCGCGCGCGACCGCGAGCATCTGCTGCTCGCCGCCGGAGAGCGTGCCGGCCTGCTGGGTATGCCGCTGCTTCAGGACCGGGAAATGCGCGTACATGCGCTCGATGTCGGAAACGATGCCGGCATTGTCCTTGCGGGTGATGGCCCCGAGCTGGAGATTCTCCTCCACCGTCATGGTGGTGAAGGTGCCGCGGCCCTGCGGCACGTGGGCGATGCCGTAGCGCACGATGCTCTCGGTGGAGCGGTTGTTCAGCGGCTTGCCGTCGAACTCGATGCCTCCGGTGGAGCGCACCATGTTGCAGATCGCGCGCAGCGTCGTGGTCTTGCCGGCGCCGTTGGCGCCGAGCAGCGTCGTCAGCGAGCCCTCGTTGAGCGAGAAGGTGAGGCCATGGAGCGCCTGGACCTGGCCGTAATAGGCGCGCAGGTCCTTGACGTTGAGCAGCGTCGTCATTGGTCCTTGCTCCCGAGATAGGCCTTGATGACGTCGGGGTCGACCTGCACCTGGGCGGGCGTGCCTTCGGCGAGCTTCTTGCCGAAGTTCAGCGCGACGACGTGGTCGGCGATCGACATCACGAGGCCCATGTGGTGCTCGACCAGCAGCACGGTCATGCCGCGTTCGTCGCGGATGCGGCGGATGAGGTCGCCGAGGACGTGGACCTCCTCGTGGTTGAGGCCGCCGGCGGGTTCGTCGAGCAGCAGGATCTTCGGGTCCGCCGCGAGCGCCCGCGCCAATTCGACGCGCTTCTGCGTGCCGAACGGCAGGCCGGAGACGGTGGTATGGGCGACGTCCTCGAGGTCGAGATAAGCGAGGATCTCGTGCACCTTCTTGTTCACGCTGCTCTCGCTGCGGCGAATCCAGGCGAGGCGCAGCGAGTCGCTGATGATGTCGGAGGAGGTGCGGGCATGGGTGCCGACGCGGACATTGTCCATCACCGACAGGTTCGGAAACAACGCCACGTTCTGGAAGGTGCGGCCGATGCCGATCTCGGCGATCCGGTGCGGCTGACGCTTCAAGATGCTCGCGCCTTCCATCAGGATGTCGCCCGACGACGGCTGGTAGAGGCGGGACAGGCAGTTGAACAGCGTTGTCTTGCCGGCGCCGTTGGGGCCGATCAATCCGAGGATCTGGCCCTTGAGCATGTCAAAGGACACGCCGTTGAGCGCGACGATGCCGCCGAACACGACGCTGACGTCGCGAACCGCGAGCAGAGGCGATGTCCCCTGCGCGAGCTGTGCCTGCGTCATCTCGTCTCGCCCACACTCGACAGTGGGCGAAGGGGCGATGCGAACCGCACCCTGACATGACAAAGGCTATCTGATCCCCTCGGCCACACGCGCAACTTTCCCTCCTGATTTCAGCTTTTTGCTGTCGTCTTTTTTGGATAGCGACATCAGACCCCCAAGTGTCGCTTCGATGTTCCTTACCATCGCAAGCAGACGCGGTCCAATGTCGTTGATCAATCGTTCTTCCGTGAAGCGGAATGCCGGCGCGCCACAATTGAATGCGTAAGGCCCGGTTCCGTCGTTGAGCTTGAGCGCGACGCCGGCGGCGCCGATGTCGTCGTGCCAGTCGCCGACCGAGATCGCGAAGCCGTGCTTGGCGACCATCTCGCCGGAACGCTCCAGCCCGTCGCGCATCTTCGGCCAGCGGCTGCCGTAATGTTCGCGCAGCACGCGCGACAGCTCGGTGCGCTCGTCCTCGCCCAGCGCCCAGAAATAGGCGCGACCCATCGCGGTGGTTGCAATCGGCACGCGCGAGCCGACGTCAAGTTGAACGCCGACGGTCTCGCTGCCGCGGCTCTGTCCGAAATAGATCATGCTGTGACGGTCGCGGCCGCCGATCGCGACGGCGCCACCGGTGGCGCGCATCATTTCCTCGCGGAACGGCTCGGACAAATGCCGAACGCCGAGATTGGCGAGCGCCGCGTAACCCAGCGCCATCGCGGCCGGCGCCAGCTGATATTTCTCGAAACGGGGAACCGGCGTCAGATAGCCGAGCTTCGTCAACGTGTAGGTCAGCCGCGAAACCGTCGGCTTCGGCAGGTTGGTGCGGGCAGCAATCTCCTGATTGCCAAGAAGTCCGTCGCTCGGTTGGAATGCGCGCAATACATCAAGCCCGCGGGAAAGCGCGACGACGAAATTCCGATCGGTCGCAGTCTTCTTTCCTGTACGCTTCATCCCTGATCTGCTCTTGCGCGGAGTCGTTGACAACGTCCGTGCTTCAAAATAACCCTGCCGTCAAGATGCGGAATTAAATTCCGCACCGCGAAATCGAACAAAAGTAAATCCCCACCAAGGAGGGAAACCGTGAGCGAAGTGGTCAAGCTTGAGCGTCATGATGAAGTCGGGATCGTCACGGTCAACAGCCCTCCGGTCAATGCGTTGAGTGCCGCAGTCCGCGGTGGTATTCTGGAATGCGTCAAGGCCGCGATCGCCGATCCCGCCATCAAGGGCATCGTGCTGACCTGCGCCGGCCGCACCTTCATCGCCGGGGCCGATATCACCGAGTTCGGCAAGCCGCCGAAGCCGCCGGCCCTCAACGACGTGCTGTCCGAGATCGAGAATTCGCCAAAACCCGTCGTTGCTGCGATCCATGGCAACGCGCTCGGCGGCGGCCTCGAAGTCGCGCTCGCCTGTCATTTTCGCGTCGCGGTCAAGGAAGCCAAGCTCGGCCTGCCCGAGGTGAAGCTCGGCCTCCTGCCGGGCGCCGGCGGCACCCAGCGCCTGCCGCGCGCGGTCGGTCCCGAGCTCGCGGTCAAGATGATCGTCGGCGGTGACCCGATCGGAGCAGCCGAAGCGCTGAAGAACGGCCTGATCGAGGAGATCGTGGAAGGTCCGGCCTCCGGCGGCGAAGCCTTTGTGCGCAAGCTGCTGGCCGAGAAGCGCCCGCTGCGCCGTCTGCGCGACGACGATTCCAAGATCGCGGCTGCGAAGGCCGACCGCTCGATCTTCACCAATGCGGTCGCGGCGATGACCAAGAAGTCGCGCGGCCTGGAGGCCCCGTTCGCGGCGGCCGACGCCGTCGGCTACGCCATCGACCTGCCGTTCGACGAAGGTCTAAAGAAGGAGCGCGAGGGTTTTCTCAAGCTCGTCGCCTCCGATCAGTCCAAGGCACAGCGCTATGCCTTCTTCGCCGAGCGCGAAGCCAACAAGATCGCGGGCGTGCCCGAAGGCACCAAGTCGCGTCCCGTTAACCGTGTTGCCATTCTCGGTGCCGGCACGATGGGCGGCGGCATCGCGATGTCGTTTGCAAACGCGGGCGTTCCCGTCACTTTGATCGAGACCGGTGAAGAGCAGCTCAAGCGCGGCATGGGCATCATGCAGAAGAACTGGGAAGCGACCGCGGCGCGCGGTGGCATCCCGGCGGATGCACCGGCCAAGCGCATGGCGCTGATCAATGGCGTCGTCGGGATCGAGAATGTCGGCGATGCCGATCTCGTCATCGAAGCCGTGTTCGAGACCATGGCGGTGAAGAAGGAAGTGTTCGGCAAGCTCGACCAGTATGCCAAGCCAGGCGCCGTGCTCGCCTCCAACACCTCGTACCTGAACATCGACGAGATCGCGAAGGCGACCAAGCGTCCGCAGGACGTGCTTGGTATGCACTTCTTCTCGCCGGCCAACGTCATGAAGCTCTGCGAGATCGTCCGGGCCGACAAGACCGCGCCGGACGCCCTTGTCACGGCTGTGACGATCGCGCGCAAGATTGCGAAGGTTCCGGCTGTGGTCGGCGTCTGCGACGGCTTTGTCGGCAATCGCATGCTCGCCCAGCGTGGCAAGCAGTCGGAGAAGCTCCTGTTCGAAGGCGCGCTGCCGCAGCAGGTCGACGCCGTCGTGACGAAGTTCGGCATGCCGATGGGACCGTTCGCGATGGGCGACCTCGCCGGCCTCGACATCGGCTGGCGCTCGCGCAAGGACCGCGGCATCAAGTCGGAGATCGCGGACGCGCTCTGCGAAGCCGGCCGCTTCGGCCAGAAGACCGGCAAGGGCTACTACAAGTACGAAGCCGGCTCGCGCGCGCCGATGCCCGATCCTGAGGTCGAGAAGCTTATCGACGAGACGCTGCTGCGTCTCGGCCGCAAGAAGCGCATCGTCAGCGACGACGAGATCCTCGAGCGCATGATGTATCCGATGATCAACGAGGGCGCGAAGATCCTCGAAGAGGGCATCGCGGCGCGTCCCTCCGACATCGACGTGGTCTGGCTCTATGGCTATGGCTGGCCGATCTACCGCGGCGGCCCGATGTTCTGGGCCGACACCGTCGGCCTCAAGCACATCGCCGATCGTCTGTCCTTCTACGCCAAGGAGACCAACGACCCGAGCCTCGAGCCCGCCCCGCTGCTGAAGAAGCTCGCGGCAGAGGGCAAGACGTTCGCGTCGCTGGCCGCGGAGTCGAAGGCAGCTTGATCGGGGCTTGCACTCTCGGCGTCATTCCGGGATGGCCCGCAGGGCCAGGCCCGGAATCCATTTTCGCCTCTGAGTGCGCTGCCTAATGGATTCCGGGTTCGCGACTTCGTCGCGCCCCGGAATGACGGTTAGTGTGGTTTAAGGAAGCAATGACCCATCCCGGCGAACAGTTTTACCCCGAGGGCGTGCATTGGGACGACACCATCGTCCAGGGCACGCTGCCTGACCTGCTCACGACGGCCGCTGCAAACTACGGCCCACGCACCGCACTGGAATTTCGCGATCGTCCGATCAGCTATGCCGAGCTCGCCGCCATGGCCGAGCGCGCGGCGGCTGCGTTCCTGCGCGCCGGCTGCGGCAAGAACACGTCCGTCGCGCTGTTCCTCGGCAACACGCCGGACCATCCCGTCAATTTTTTCGGCGCGCTGAAGGCCGGCGCCCGCGTCGCGCATCTGTCGCCGCTCGATGGCGAGATCGCGCTGACGCACAAGGTGTCCGACTCCGGCTCGCGCCTGCTCGTCACCTCGAACCTCCAGGCGCTGTTGCCGACCGCACTGAAATTTCTGGAGAAGGGACTGATCGACCGCCTCGTCGTCTGCGAGGACGACAGCTGGGGCAAGATCGGCACGCCGCAGGCGGCAATTCCGGACGACCCGCGCATCATCACTTTCAAGGCCTTCGTCGAGGGCGCGATGTCCCCGGCGCAATGGCCCGCGGTCGCGGTCGATGACGTCGCGCTGCTGCAATATACCGGCGGCACCACCGGTCTACCCAAGGGCGCCATGCTCACGCACGGCAATCTCACCTCTGCGGTATCGATCTACGACGTCTGGGGCAAGCCGGCCCGCGCGGCCCGCGGCGACGTCGTCGAGCGTGTGATCTGCGTGCTGCCGCTGTTCCACATCTATGCGCTGACCGTCGTCCTGTTGTCGTCGCTCCGCCGCGGCAATCTGATCTCGCTGCACCAGCGTTTCGACGTCGAAGCCGTGATGCGCGACATCGAGGTCAAGCGCGCGACCTATTTCCCCGGCGTGCCGACGATGTGGATCGCGATCGCCGCACTCCCCAATCTCGACAAGCGCGACTTCTCCTCGCTTACCGCCATCGGCTCCGGCGGCGCGCCGCTGCCGGTCGAGGTCGCACGATTCTTCGAGAGCAAGGTCGGCAAGAAGCTCAGGAGCGGCTGGGGCATGACCGAAACCTGCTCGCCAGGCACCGGACATCCGCCTACGGGGCCCGACAAGCCCGGTTCGATCGGCCTGATGCTGCCCGGCATCGAGCTCGATGTCGTCTCGCTGGACGATCCGACGAAAGCGCTGCCGCCGGGCGAAGTCGGCGAGATCCGCATCAAGGGCCCGAACGTCACCAAGGGCTATTGGAATAAGCCGGCGGGATCCGCGGAGGCCTTCATCGACGGCCGCTTCCTCACCGGCGACATCGGCTATGTCGACACCGACGGCTATTTCTTCCTGGTCGACCGCAAGAAGGACATGATCATCTCAGGCGGTTTCAATGTCTATCCGCAGATGATCGAGCAGGCGATCTACACCGTTCCAGGCGTGCACGAGGTGATCGTGCTCGGCATTCCCGACCAATACAGGGGCGAAGCCGCCAAGGCCTTCATCAAGCTCAGGCCGGACGCAAAGCCGTTCTCGCTCGACGAGCTGCGTGCGCAGCTCGCCGGGAAGGTCGGCAAGCACGAAATGCCCGCGGCGGTCGAGTTCGTCGACGATCTGCCGCGCACGCCGGTCGGAAAGCTGTCGCGCCACGAGTTGCGCCAGCAACAGAAACCATCACAATCCACCCAAACAGGAGGTCGCTCTTGACCGACGCCGTCATCGTTTCCACCGCCCGTACGCCGATCGGCAAGGCCTATCGCGGCATGCTCAATGCCACCGAAGGCGCCACGCTGCTCGGCCACGCCATTGGTGAAGCTGTCGCGCGCGCAAAAGTCGATCCGAAGGAGATCGAGGACGTCGTGATGGGCGCGGCGCTCCAGCAGGGCTCGACCGGCGGCAACATCGCGCGCAAGGCGCTGCTTCGCGCCGGTCTCCCGGTCACCGTCGCCGGCACCACCATCGACCGCCAGTGCGCCTCCGGCCTGCAGGCGATCGCGCTGGCCGCACGCTCGGTGATCTTCGACGGCGTCGAGGTCGCGGTCGGCGGCGGCGGCGAGTCGATCAGCCTCGTGCAGAACGACAAGATGAACGGTTTCCACGCCCAGGACCCCGCGCTGCTCAAGATCAAGGGCGAGGTCTACATGCCCATGATCGACACCGCCGAGATCGTCGCCAAGCGCTACGGCATCTCGCGCGAACGGCAGGACGAATATTCGCTGGAGAGCCAGCGCCGCACCGCCGCCGCCCAGCAGGGCGGCAAGTTCAGGGACGAGATCGCGCCGATCACGACGCAGATGGCCGTCACCGACAAGGCGACCGGCACTGTCTCGATGAAGGAAGTGACGCTGTCGCAGGACGAAGGTCCGCGCCCCGAGACCACGCTCGAAGGCCTCGCCGGCCTCAAGGCCGTGCGCGGTGACGGTTTCTCCATCACCGCCGGCAATGCCAGCCAGCTCTCCGATGGCGCCAGCGCCTCGGTGATCATGAGCGACAAGGAAGCCGCCAGGCGCGGACTCAACCCGCTCGGCATCTTCCGCGGCTTTGTCTCCGCCGGCTGTGAGCCCGACGAGATGGGCATCGGTCCTGTTTTCGCCGTGCCGCGCCTGCTCAAGCGTCATGGCCTCAAGGTCGACGACATCGGCCTCTGGGAGCTGAACGAAGCCTTCGCGGTGCAGGTGCTGTATTGCCGCGACAAGCTCGGCATCGACCCCGAGAAGATCAATGTCGATGGCGGCGCGATCGCAGTCGGCCATCCCTACGGCATGTCGGGAGCGCGCCTGACCGGCCACGCGCTGATCGAAGGCCGCCGCCGCAAGGCCAAGTACGCAGTCGTCACCATGTGCGTCGGCGGCGGCATGGGCGCGGCCGGGCTGTTTGAGATTTTGCAGTAATTCACAGGAGGATCCGATGGATCTCGCATTCACGAAAGAAGAGCAGGCGTTTCGCGAGGAAGTGCGGTCATTCTTCCGCGACAACGTGCCGCCGGATACGCGGCGCAAGCTGGTCGAGGGTCGTCATCTTACCAAGGACGAGATGGTGACGTGGTGGCGCATCCTCAACAAGAAGGGCTGGGGCGTCAGCCATTGGCCGAAGCAATACGGCGGCACGGGCTGGACCAGCGTGCAGCACTACATCTTCAATGAAGAGCTGCAGTCCTATCCGGCGCCGCAGCCGCTCGCCTTCGGCGTCAGCATGGTCGGTCCCGTCATCTACACCTTCGGCAACGAAGAGCAGAAGAAGAAGTATTTGCCGCGCATCGCCAATGTCGATGATTGGTGGTGCCAGGGCTTTTCGGAGCCGGGCTCCGGGTCGGACCTCGCCTCGCTCAAGACCAAAGCCGAGCGCAAGGGCGACAAGTGGATCATCAACGGCCAGAAGACCTGGACCACGCTGGCCCAGCACGCCGACATGATCTTCTGCCTCTGCCGCACCGACAACAATGCGAAGAAGCAGATGGGCATCTCCTTCATCGTGTTCCCGATGAAGTCGAAGGGCGTCACCGTGCGCCCGATCCAGACCATCGACGGCGGCCATGAGGTCAACGAGGTGTTCTTCGACGACGTCGAGGTGCCCGTCGAGAACCTGATCGGCGAAGAGAACAAGGGCTGGGATTACGCAAAATTCCTGCTCGGCAACGAGCGCACCGGCATCGCGCGCGTCGGCGTCTCCAAGGAGCGGCTGCGCCGCATCCGCGACCTCGCCGGCAAGGTCGAATCCGGCGGCAAGCCGATCATCCAGGACTCCGCCTTCCGCGAGAAGCTGGCGGCCTGCGAAATCGAGCTGAAGGCGCTCGAGCTGACGCAGCTGCGCGTCGTCGCCGACGAGGGCAAGCACGGCAAGGGCAAGCCCAATCCGGCGTCCTCGGTGCTGAAGATCAAGGGCTCCGAGATCCAGCAGACCACCACCGAGCTGCTCATGGAAGTGATCGGCCCGTTTGCCGCGCCCTACGATTTGCACGGCGACGACGGCTCCAACGAAGCCATGGACTGGACCGCTCAGATCGCGCCGAGCTACTTCAACAACCGCAAGGTCTCGATCTACGGCGGCTCCAACGAGATCCAGCGCAACATCATCGCCAAGGCGGTGCTGGGGCTTTGAGGCGACAATGACGCTGTCGTCCCCCGCGAAGGCGGGGGACCCAGTACGCCGCGGCGGTCGTGGGTACGGCAGGCGGTTGCGTTTACTGGATCCCCGCATTCGCGGGGATGACGTCTGAGGGTGAAGCGACGGCAGGGCAATTCCCGCCGATTTGGAGAGAAACATGGATTTTGACCTGACCGAGGAGCAGCGGCTCCTGAAGGACAGCATCGACGGCCTGCTGACCGACTCCTACGATTTCGAGCAGCGCAAGAAGTACATGAAGGAAAAGGGCGGCTGGAGCAAAGCCGTCTGGGGCAAGCTCGCCGAGCAGGGCCTGCTCGGCCTGCCTTTCGCGGAAGCCGATGGCGGCTTCGGCGGCGGCGGCGTCGAGACCATGATCGTGATGGAAGCGCTCGGCAAGGCGCTGGTGCTCGAGCCTTATCTGGCAACGGTCGTGATCGGCGGCGGCTTCCTGCGCCACGCCGGCAGCGATGCGCAGAAGGCCGCGCATGTGCCTGGGATCGTCGACGGCAGCAAGACGCTGGCGTTTGCCCAGCTCGAGAAGAACTCGCGCTACGATCTGTTCGACGTCGCAACGACGGCGAAGAAGAAGGGCGACGGCTGGGTCATCGACGGCGAGAAGTTCGTCGTGCTCAACGGCGAAAACGCCGACACGCTGGTCGTCACCGCCCGCACCAAGGGCAACCGCCGCGACACGACCGGCATCGGCGTGTTCCTGGTCCCGGCGGACGCCAAGGGCGTCACCAGGAAGTCCTACCCGACCCAGGACGGCCTGCACGCCGCCGACATCACCTTTACGGGCGTCGAGGTCGGCGCGGATGCGGCGATCGGCAACCCCGAGGACTCGCTTGCGCTGATCGAACGCGTGGTGGACGAAGCCCGCGTCGCGCTCTGCGCCGAGGCGGTCGGCCTGATGGATGAGTCGCTCAAGACCACGGTCGAGTACATCAAGACGCGCAAGCAGTTTGGCGTCGCGATCGGCTCGTTCCAGTCGCTCCAGCACCGCGCCTCCGACATGTTCGTCGCGGCCGAGCAGGCCCGCTCGATGTCGATGTTCGCGACCATGGCTGGTGATTTCGAGAACGCCAAGGAACGCAGCAACGCCATCGCCGCGGCCAAGGCGCAGATCGGCAAGTCGCTGAAATTCGTCGGCCAGCAGTCGATCCAGCTCCATGGCGGCATCGGCATGACCATGGAGGCGAAGATCGGCCACTACTTCAAGCGCCTGACCATGATCGAGAACACTTTCGGCGACACCGACTACCACCAGCGCCGCGTCGCCGATGCGGGTGGGTTGATCTAGTCGCCCCTGCCGTCATTGCGAGGAGCTCTTGCGACGAAGCAATCCAGACTTTCTCCGCGGAGAGATCCTGGATTGCTTCGCTGCGTTCGCAATGACGGAGGCCGTTGAAGCATCGGAGTAGAAAAATGAAAAACACCCCGTTCGATCTCACCGGAAAAGTCGCCGTCGTCACCGGCTCCAGCCGCGGCATCGGCCGCTCCTCGGCCGAGCTGCTTGCCAAGCTCGGCGCAAAAGTCGTGGTGTCGTCGCGCAAGGCCGACGCCTGCAAGGAAGTCGCCGATGGCATCAACGCCTCAGGCGGCGATGCCATCGTCATTCCCTGCAACATCGCGCGCAAGAACGAGGTCGAGGCGCTGATCTCGGGCGCGACGAAGCACTACGGCAAGATCGATATCCTCGTCTGCAACGCGGCCGTGAACCCGTATTACGGCCCGCTGCTCGACATCACGGATGAAGCCTTCGACAAGATCATGGGCTCGAACGTCAAGAGCAACATCTGGCTCTCCGCGCTCGCGATCCCTGAGATGGCCGAACGCGGCAAGGGCTCGGTCATCATCATCTCCTCGATCGGGGGCCTGCGCGGCTCCACCGTGATCGGCGCCTACGGTATTTCGAAAGCCGCGGACTTCGCGCTGTGCCGCTCGCTCGCCGGCGAATGGGGCCCGAAGGGCGTCCGCGTCAACTGCATCGCGCCTGGCCTGGTCAAGACCGATTTCGCCCGCGCGCTCTGGGAAGACGAAGCCAACCTCAAGCGCCGCACCGCCACCACGCCGCTCCGCCGCATCGGCGAGCCCGACGAAATCGCCGGCGCCGTCGCCTACCTTGCCTCCGACGCCTCGAGCTTCATGACCGGCCAGACCATCGTGATCGACGGCGGCGTCACCACGGCGGCGGTGTAGGGTTTCGCCGGGACGACGGAGAGATATTGACCTTGCCGCCCTAATCCGCTCCTTTTGGCGCGGACACAATGACCCGTCCTTAGGGAAAACGCCAAGGTAAGCCTCCATGTCTTTCGTCCTCGCCATCGACCAGGGCACGACCTCCTCGCGCGCGATCGTGTTTCGCGGCGATATTTCCATCGCAGCGAAAGCGCAGCAGGAGTTTCCGCAGCATTTTCCGGCCTCGGGCTGGGTCGAGCACGAGCCGGAGGACATCTGGACCTCGACCGTGATGGTCTGCCGCGAGGCGATCGAGCAGGCCGGCATCGGGCCCAAGGATATTGCCGCGATCGGCATCACCAACCAGCGCGAGACCACCGTGGTGTGGGACCGTGCCACCGGCCAGGCGGTGCACCGCGCCATCGTCTGGCAGGACCGCCGCACGGCCGACATCTGCGCCAAGCTCAAGGCCGACGGCCGCGAGCCGTTGATCTCGCAGAAGACCGGCCTGATCATCGATCCCTATTTCTCCGGCACCAAGGTCGCCTGGATCCTCGACCACGTCCCCGGCGCGCGTGCCCGCGCCGCCCGCGGCGAGCTGATGTTCGGCACCGTCGATTGCTATCTGCTCTGGCGCCTCACCGGCGGCAAGGTGCACGCCACCGACGCCACCAACGCCTCGCGCACGCTGCTGTTCAACATCCACACCGGCCAGTGGGACGACGAGCTCTTGGAGATCATCGGCGTGCCGCGCTCGATGCTCCCCGAGGTGAAGGATTCCTCCGCGCGCTTCGGCGAGAGCACGCCGGACCTGTTCGGCGGGCCGATCGCGATCTGCGGCATCGCCGGCGACCAGCAGGCCGCAACCATCGGCCAGGCCTGCTTCCGCCCGGGCATGATGAAGTCGACCTACGGCACCGGCTGCTTCGCGCTGCTCAACACCGGCACGACGCCCGTCGCCTCCAGGAACAAGCTGCTCACCACCATCGCCTACCAGCTCGACGGCAAGCGCACTTACGCGCTCGAGGGCTCGATCTTCGTCGCGGGCAGCGCGGTGCAATGGCTGCGCGACGGCCTCGGCATCATCAAGCACGCCGCCGAGACCGGACCGCTCGCCGATCAGTCTGATACCATGCAGAGCGTGTATCTCGTCCCGGCTTTCGTCGGCATGGGCGCGCCCTACTGGAATCCGCGCGTCCGCGGCGCGCTGTTCGGCCTCACCCGCAACACCGGACCTGCCGAGCTGGCCCATGCCGCGCTGGAGAGCGTCTGCTACCAGACTTTCGATCTCTGGGCCGCGATGCGCGCGGACTGGCCGAGCTCGGAGGTGGCGAGCGTCGTGCTCCGCGTCGATGGCGGCATGACCGCCTCCGACTGGACCATGCAGCGCCTCGCCGATCTGCTCGATGCGCCGGTCGATCGCCCGGTGATCCAGGAGACCACCGCGCTCGGCGCCGCCTATCTCGCCGGCCTCAATGCCGGCGTCTATCCCGAGCCGACCAAATTCGCCGACAATTGGCGGCTCGAGCACCGCTTCAAGCCGAACATGAGCGATGCCACCCGCGAGCGAAAGCTTGCCGGCTGGGCGCGCGCGGTGAAGGGCGTGCTGGCGAGCGACGAGGGGGAGGGGTGATCCTCCCCGACGGCTATTCCGACATCCCGGCCGGCAAGATTGCCGCCGTCGTCACCCATCTGGAGATGACGGCGCGCCCCGCGCGCCGCGACGATCCGCCCGGCGGTTGGTCGCTGCGCAAGGTCGATGCGCCCGCGCTGGCCTGGTACCGCGATCTCTACCGCCGCGTCGGCGAGGACTGGCTGTGGTCCTCGCGAGCGCAGATGAATGACGCCGAGCTCGCCGCGATCATCCATGCCGCAGGCATCGAGGTCTACGCGCTGGTCGTCGACGGCCGCGACGAAGGCATGCTGGAGCTGGACTTTCGTCAGCCCGGTCAATGCGAGCTGGTCTATTTCGGTGTCACTTCGAGCTTGATCGGCACCGGTGCCGCCCGCTTCCTGATGAACCGCGCCATGGAGCGTGCCTGGTTCGGCGATGTGCAGCGCGTCTGGGTGCACACCTGCACCTTCGATCACCCCTCGGCCGTGGCGTTCTACCAGCGCTCCGGCTTCATCCCGTTCCGCCGCCAGATCGAGATTGCGGATGATCCCCGGCTCGATGGCACGGTGTCGCGTGACGCGGCGAAGCACGTGCCGATCATAAAGTAAGACGCGGCCGCGCTTCTCACATCGTCTTCAAATATTCCACCAGCGCCCGCCGTTCGTCCGGCGTCAGAAGGCGTCCGATCACGCCGTCCTTGCCATTGCCAAACTCGTGCCCGGTGTTGAAGTTGCCCCGGATCCTGGTGTCGAGCTCGAATCCGCCTTCCAATTTGTCCGTCCGATATCCGACATTGACCGGATCATATTCGCGGTTGCCGAGGTAGAATTTGGTCGGCCGCTCGCTGGCCGGCGACAGCAGGGCATAGAGGTTCGGCACCGAGCCGTTGTGCAGGTAAGGCGGCGTTGCCCAGATGCCGTTGAGCGGACGTGCCTTGTAGGCCAGTGGCGCCTGGATGCCGTTCTCCCGGTAGCCGTTCAGCTCCTCGCGCTTCTCTGGCGCGACGGGAGGTGTCTGGCTGTCATACCAATGCTTGATGGTCTTTTCGGTGACCGCACCGAGCGCCGGGCCGAAATTGTCGGTGGCAATTTCGAGCTCCCTGGGAATGCTGACCCTGCGATCGAGCATGTCCTTTGCCTGCGCCGGGTCGGTGCCAACAAGCGTGATGGGGACAACGTTGAGGCGGAGATAACGCTCGCCCGGATAGTGCTCCGCCTTTTGACCTGCCGGCAGCGACCAGCGGTCGGACGTCCAGAATTCGGCACTGCTCACCGGCGCCAAATGGCATCCCTGGCAAAGCTCCTTGTAGAGGGCCGCTCCTTGCCCGGCGCGTGTCTTGTCGATGGGCGGAAGCTCGGCAGGCCATTGCGGCGACTTCAATCCGGTGAAGCCTGTGCTTGCATTCGGTTGCTTGCCGGCCAGCGATTTCTCGATCCTGTCCAGGTTCAAGAACTCGATGCCCGAGACGTAAAAGCCTCCGGTCGGGCTTGTCAGGTTGAGCATCGCCGAGACGCCCATCGCTTCGCCGGCGTTACGCACCATGGGCTGTTCGATCGATGAATTGTACTGGACCCAATCGAACCAGGGGGCATCCCAGATGCGCGGGAAATGCACCGGCGCCGATGTGGCGGCATAGTTGGCGGGAGTCTTGAGATCGACTGCGAAGACCTCGTTGCCGATGCGGTTCAACGCGTCGAGCCTGCCGTATCCTTCGACCACGCTCTGCGGGCCAACCATGGTATCGAGATCGGAAAGCCCCTTGCCCTGCGCCAGCACCTTGTCGAGTTGCGCGAGCAGCTGGGTCTTTTCCACTTCGCTCGGGTTTGCGCCGATCACCCTTTCGGCGAACCTGTCGAAGCGGTAGGGCACGAAGCGCGTGAACGCCAGCGAGAGGCCAAGCGCGGTGCGGAACTTGCCGAGATCAGTGATTGCAGGGCCGCCGTCGACCAGGAATTCCGTGCCCTGATAGGTGAAGCGCCCGGTGTGGCACGCCGCGCAGGTCAGCCCGATCCGTGTCATGTCGGCATAGGGGGCCCGCGGATTCCTCCAAGGCTGTGCCGTGGCATCGACCATCGCCTTGCCGCGCGCCATGCCCACGGGCAATCCGAGCTTGGGATCGGCCGCATCGGGGATGAAGCCGAAACGGTCGAGGTAGACAGGGTCGCTCAGCAGTCCCACCGACGTCAGCGACATCTCCGGCTGCTCGAGGGCCATGAACCATTCGTAAGGGATGTGGAAGGTCGCCGTACCCTGATCGGCGTGGTGAACCCAGTCGCGCTGATCGGTCCAGTTCTGGTCGAGCCAGCGGGTCTTCTGCACGGCTGGATATTCCGGCAACTTCACCCTGATGCCGTCATAGACCTTGGCGACATAGGGATAGGCCACCAGGCCCGCGATCACGATAACAGCGGCAACGACAACCGAGAAGAGCAGGGACAGCGAGCCGACGATGGAATTCGGTTTCCACGCCATTGTATTCTCCAATCAATCATGAGGCTGTGTTCGCAAGGGACTCGGCAAATGATCGCAGCGCCGCGATGCCAGGCAGGAAGAAATATTCGCCGCCGCGCGTGCTCACGAACGCCGGCAGGCCCTGCAATCGACGCCGCGGCGCGCCGGCACGCGGGATCGTGAAGCTTCCGCTCCCGTCATTGCCGCCGATAACAGGGTCCTTGTCGTTTCCGAGGCCGGCGAAGTCGCCATCGTTGATCCAGACCTTCTGCACGAACTCGAATTGACGGGCGATGTCGGCGTTCACAAGCAACATGATGGCGCCGCGCGCGGCACCGTCGTCGGCCGCGGCGTCCGCAGGCAGGCGCGCGCCGTAGGGCAAGCCCTGGCGCAGCAGCCGATGCCGATGGACGGATGCACCATTCGGACCTGATAATCCCGAGCGCGGATTGAGGCGGCGCACATGGGCCCCGATCGGGCAATTCGTCCCGCGCAAATCGTCGAGATAGGTAAAGTCATTATTTCGACTGGCGTCCGCAGCGAGACCAGGGTCGTCCCGTTCTGCGGCCAGGGCCAGCGGCGCGCCGCTTTGCCAGCGTCCCATCATCTTTGCCGCCAGCCGTGCGACGTCAATCTCCTCGCCGGCGGAGCGCCGCAGAAAATCCCTGAAGGCAAAGACATGCTGGTGAAGCTTGCGCAACACCACGAAGCTGCCGTTGCGGCTCAGGCTTGCCGGGCTGGGCAAGTCAGGAACGGCACCGGTCTCGTCACGCTGTCCGAGGACGAACTCACCCGCCCTCAGGGCGCGCCAACCGCCTGCATCAGGGACGCCCGCGCCGGGCAAGAGCGGGTCCCCGCTGCCCTCGATCGCAGGTTGGGTAATCCCGTCACGGTAGCCGAAGTGCTCGATCGCGACGGGCTGGCCATCCGGCCCGGGCAGCAATTGCGCATCGATGGCAGCGAGCGCACTCAGGCCGTTATCGCCGATATCAGACAGCAATGCTGCCGAAGCGGCATCGCGGTCCGCAGAGGTCATCGCACTGACCACGACGAGCGCATGCACGCGCTTGTCGAACGGTGCGTCCCACCGCGCCGGAGCGCTGTCGCCGACGTCGCCGAGCCGATCCGCGCGCGCCGCCATTCCCTGCTGGAATTCCTGTGGGAAGCTCGCGAGGCTCGGCTGTGGCGTAGCGATCGCCGACAGCCCCTGCCACGAGAGGGCTACGTTGAAGGCGAGTGGAGGCGATGCGTCCAGACCCGCCACGGTCGTGCATCGCCCGGCAACGCCACCGAACCATTGCCGGGCTCGCGCCGGATCGCTCACATCAAGCAGATGATATCGCGCGAACGGGAAGCGATAGGGCCGCATCGCCATGCCCTGGATATCGTTCCGATCCAGCTCGCTGGCATCGGATGGGGCAGGCATTGTCCGTCAACCGATCTGGTCGAGGAATGTGTCGAACTTGCCCTTCCAGTCCAGCGCCTTGTTGATGTCGGCAACGGTGGAGTTCGGATAGGCGCAATAATAGCCGGTGGTTTCGATGGCGCTGCCGAGAATGTAATCGCGCAGCTTTGGATAATCGCGCGCGCCCGGATAGCCTTCGCAATGGCCCCAGATCGCGTCGATCCCGTCGGGGGCACGCTCGGCGAAATCGCGCATATAGTCTTCGACGTCGCCGTCGAAATTCGTCGCGAACAACAAGCGCGTGTCATTGTCGAAAATGACCCAGCGCACGATATGGATGGTGCCGAGAGACGAGATCTTGCCGCCGTTTGCGGCGGTCAGCCCCTGGAGGGTCCTGCGTAACGCGTCGGCATGATCGGGAAGGATCTTGGTGATTGCGGTGATGGCGCTGATCTTACCCATGGTCAGTACAACGGACATGGCAATTCCTCCTGTTATCCGCCTGAGCCGTTGCGAACGGCTCAATCGCGGCGTGGCTGCATACGTCCCCCTGATTGCTTCGCGTAGGCATACTATCATGTTTGCAACTACAATGTGTGACGTGCTTCACGCATCGCCTGCGACATTCAAGCCGCGGCGCGATGCGCGAAGCGGCGAGGCATATGCCATCATGAAATAGTGCAGCACTGCTTCCCCACCGTCATTGCGAGCGCAGCGACTTGTCCGCCGAAGCCTTGGCGAGGGCGGAAGCAATCCAGACTCTTTCCGCGGAGAGACTCTGGATTGCTTCGCTGCGCTCGCAATGACGAGGATGCGGCAGCCACTTATCGTAATTGCGCAGAGATGGTGGGCACGGCGCTGTGCGCCTTTGCCCACCCTCCGAGTGCGGTGGACGTGATTGATACTTGCGCTTATTCCGCGAGACTCACCGCTGACGCAGCTCTCGTAGGGTGGGCAAAGCGACAGCGTGCCCACGTCGCCTAAATGGCGGGCACGCCGTACCCAAAACGTCATTGCGAGTTGCGCTCGCAATGAAGGGTGTGATGGACGGCAGCTGTCTTCACGCAGTCATTGCGAGGAGCTCTTGCGACGAAGCAATCCAGTGCTGCCGCACGCTCCGCCGTCATCCCCGCGCAACCGCGAAGCGGTTGTCGCTGGAGGTACGCGCCTCAGGATGACGCTTGAGCTTGTGGCTAAACTGTCGCCCGGATGGAGCGCACCTACGTCGGCCTCAATAATTATACCGCACGCCGACGCTAAATCCCTGCGCGAGCAGGTTCGTCGTGTTCATCACCGGCAGCGGCCGGGTCGGGCCCGCCGGCGGTCCTGGCGGAATCAGGTTCGGATTGATGGTGGTATCGATCAGCCCGCCAGCGCGCTGCACGCCGGTCCAGTACAGCACGTCGTAGCCGACGGTCAGACGCCAGGCGGGCGCAATCTCATAGCCCGCCTTCAGCGACAGCTCCGGCACCGCGGCGAATTTGGTCTGCGAGAAATGGCCGCTGTTGCTGGCGAGCGCGAGGAAGCCGCCCGGCACCGTCGTGGTGACCGCGGCGATCGTCGAAATCGTCGAGCCCGCAACGTCGGCGGTGTTGAGGTTTGCGCCGAGTGCGACCTTGCCGCGCCACTCCAGCGACCACGGGCCATTGCGCCAGTCGCCGGCGAGGCCGAGGTCGAGGCCGTGGAAGTTGCTCGCCGCCTTGAAATTGTCTGTCGACGTGAAGTCGCCGAAGGCGAGGCTGGTCGAGGTGCCGGTGATCCACAGCGTGTCGGAGGCGCGTAAGTAGCGATAGCCGATCAGCGCACTGATGCGCTGCCCGTTCCAGGCGCCGAATTCCTGGCGATAGAGCGCGCCGGCGCCGAGCAGGTGCGATGTCTCGTTGGCGTTGACGCTGCCGGTGAAGACGCCTGGAAAACTTGCGATCAACGCGTCGGGAAGTCCCGTCAGCGCGTTGGTGAAAGGCTGCGTCAGGATCGGAGTGGCACCGGAATTGGCGGCAAAGCCGGTCGAAGCGTTCTCCAACCCGAAGAATGACGCCTCGACGCCGCGGCTCCGCTGCGGGTCGAACCAGTATCCGGCGGTGATGCGTCCGCCCGAGCGCCAGTCATTGTTGACGCTGGAATTGCCGAACAGCACGGTCGTGGTCGGCTGCCCGAGCACGCCGGCTGTGCCCAGCGGCGTGCCGACCGGCGCCGTCGTCACCAGCGCCGGCAGCTTGTCCCCGGTCACGCTCCAGGCGAGATAGTCGGCCTCGGCCCAGAACGGATTGAAATCGACCGCTTTCGGCGGCGCCTTGAGCGGCAGGTCGGCGGCGAATGCGCCGCTCCCCAGCACGATGGCCGCAAATGCCACGCCGACCGCTACCGCCCGTCGATTCATCTGCCGTCCCCAAGGTTCCGCGGACTGAACCATGCGCGATTCTGTTCGGCAAGGCGGAGTGGACAGGGCCACGAAGGAAACCTGCGGCTGTTGCCGCAAAGCCTCGTTGTCGAAACGCCGCTAGCTGTCGAAGTTCACCGCCGTCGTATTCGCCCCGCAGACCAGCACCGCGATGCGCTCGCCAGGCGAAGGACGATAGCGGCCGGAGAGCAGCGCTGCAAACGCGGCCGCGCCGCCGGGCTCGGTGACGAGGCGCAAGGTCGACCACAGCGCGTTCTGCGCCTGCCGGATCGCATCGTCGCTGACGAGGACGACGCGCTCGACATGCGCGCGCGCGATCGGGAACATCAACTCGCCGACGCGCCGCGGCGCGAGGCTGTCGGCGGCGAGGCCGCCCGCCGGCGCATCGACCGGGGCGCCTGCTGCGAACGCATCGTGCAGGGTCGGCGAGAGCTCGGGCTCGACGGCAATGATGCGCGTCCTGCCCGCGCTCCACGCCGCAATGCCGCCGATCAGCCCGCCACCGCCGACGGCCACCAGCAGCGTGTCGATATCGGGCGCGTCCTGCTCCAGCTCCAGTCCAACGCTGCCCTGGCCGAGCAGGGTTTCGGCCTGGTCGTAGGCGTGAACGGCAAGCGCGCCGGTCCGCGCCAACTGCGCTTCGCTGGCCGCGAGCGCATCGGCATAGCGGTTGCCTGCGATCACGAGCTCGGCGCCATAGAACCTGATCCGTTCGGCCTTGGCCGGCGAGGTGATGTCAGGAACGAAAATCGTCGCGGGAATCCCGAGCTGCTGCGCCGCATAGGCGACGGCCGCGCCGTGATTGCCGCCGGATGCGGCGACGATTCCGGCTTGCGGCACCTGCCGCAGCAGCAGGTTGGCAAAGGCGCCGCGCGCCTTGAACGATCCGGAATGCTGCAGCATTTCGAGCTTGAAGATGACGGGCGCCGCCGGCAGGCCGAAATCGGCGAGATCGGCCCGGAGCAGCGGCGTGCGGCGGATGTGCGGACGGATGACGGCCTCGGTCGCCGCGATCCGCTCGCGGGTGATGTCTGATGGTGCTGTCATGGCGGTGAATGCTAGCGTATCAGGGTGTTGACATCAATTAGGTATTTAGCAAAATGGCTAAATGAAGTTTGCAACCGCGATGCGCGCCTTGGCCAACGAGCGGCGCCTGCAGATCCTGGAATGGCTGCGGGATCCGCGGCGGCATTTTCGGGCGCAGGTCGACGGCGACTTGGTCGAGGACGGTGTCTGCGGCCTGCTAATCGCCGAGAAGCTCGGCGTCAGCGCACCGACCGTGAGCGAGCACATGCGTGTGCTGACATCGGCAAAACTGGTGCGTGCCAAGCGCATCAAGCAATGGACCATGTACAAGCGCGACGAGACGGCGATCGCGGCCTTGAAGCGCGCTATCCGGGACGGGCTGTGAGGCGAGTGGTCTCGTAGCCCGGATGGAGCGGAGCGCAATCCGGGACAGCGGACCCGGATTCCGCTCCGCTTCATGCGGGCTACATAATTTTCTCAAAACACCTCTTGCCTCCCGCGCGCCAGCGAAAACCCGTGCTGCATGGCATTGAAGCACGTCAGCCCGGTCTGTTCCGAGCGGCAGGTGAATCCTGCGCGCTGCCATATCTCGCCATAGGCGAGCACCGGCAGTGATGGGTCCACGACGGTGTCGCCGGCGCAAATGCGCGCGGAGCCGCCCCTGGCGTCACCCCTGGCGGTCATCGCGAAGGCGTGGCCATAGTCGAGCTCGCAGTCCGGCGGCCGTCGCGGCGGCGTGTCGATTGTCAGTATGTCGCAGCGAAGTGTGTCCTGGCCGTTGTCGGCGAAGACCTGGCAGGCGATGTTCTTCGACGGCATCTGGAAGCCAATCGGACGGTCCTGCGCGCGCGCGAGGGTTGCCACGGCGAGCAGGGCGAGCACGGTGAATGATCGCAATAACATGACAGGATTCCCGTTGGGTCGGCGTTGCATTGATTCCGCGTTGTTGCGCTGTGTGCAATGCTCTCCTTCCAAGATATTTGTTGCGCATCCCGCGCAATGACGATGAACTGATCGGCCCTGCCTTATCCCATGCCAGAGAAGAGCGAGAACCATGTTCCTGATTGGCCAATATGATTCCCCCTTCGTCCGCCGCGTCGCGATTGCGCTGCGGCTTTACGGGCTCGCATTCGAGCACAAGCCGTGGTCGACCTTCGGCGATGCCGACAAGATCGCGCCGTACAATCCGCTGCGCCGCGTGCCGACGCTGGTGCTCGATGATGGCGAGGCTCTGATCGAGAGCACGATCATCCTGGATTATCTCGACGAGCTCGTCGGGCCTGACAAGGCGATGCTGCCGCGAAACGGCGTCGATCGGCGCAAGCACCTGCGCATCTGCGCGCTCGCGACCGGCCTCGGCGACAAGGCGGTCAGCCTGCTCTATGAGCGCGTGCTGCGGAAGGAGCAGCTCGCGCTATGGGTCGAACGCTGCCGGGCGCAGATCGGCGACGTGCTTGGGGTGTTGGAAGCCGAGCGCGCCAAGGTGACGACGCCGTATTGGCTGGGGACGCGCATAGGTCATGCCGATATTGCGGTGGCCTGCGTCGTCCGCTTCACCCGCGAGGCGCACCCCGACCTGTTCGACGCGGCGCGCTATCCGGCGCTCGCGGCCCATGCCGATCGCTGCGAGGCGCTGGCGCCGTTCAAGGACATCGTGCAGCCGCTGGCGCCGCCGAAGGGGTAGGCCGGGCTGTCATTCCGGGGCGCGCCACTTGGCGCGAGCCCGGAATCCATCGCGCGACCGGTGACGTGGATAAATGGATTCCGGGCTCGCGCTTCGCGCGCCCCGGAATGACGATATCAGGCGAGACACCCGATTTTGCACTTATACAGGTGTTTTGCCCGACGGAGCAAGCATTTTTCGGTAATATCGAAAAAACACCGGGCGCTGCAACCCCATCCCTACTGTGCATGGGGTTGTTTTCGCCTCTTGCGTTCGGGAGCGCTTATCCCGCCCCCGCGCGCTTCTTCTGCCAGACCAGATGCACCGCACAGGTGCAGCCGGGCGGATGCGAGGCGAGGTCGCTCGACGTCTCGTCGTTCGCGGGGGTCGCCTTGAACGCCTTGTCGGCTCCCTGCTGCGACGGGATGTAGTTCAGCACCGGCGCGAGCCAGCGCTCGGTCTCCGCCACGCTCAAGCCCTTGCGTGCGGCATAGTCCTCGACCTGGTCGCGCTCGATCTTGCCGACGCCGAAATAATAGCTCTCGGGGCTGGCGAAATAGAGCCCTGACACCGATGAGCCCGGCCACATCGCAAAGCTTTCGGTCAGCTTCACGCCGGCGGTCGCTTCCGCATCGAGCAGCTCGAACAGCGTGGCCTTCTCGGTGTGATCGGGCTGCGCGGGATAGCCGGGCGCGGGGCGGATGCCCTGATACTTTTCGAGGATCAGATCCTCGCTGGAGAGCGCCTCGTCGGGCGCATAGGCCCAGAACTCGCGGCGCACGCGGGCATGCATGGCTTCCGCGAAGGCTTCGGCCAGGCGATCGGCCAGCGCCTTGCACAGGATCGAGGAGTAGTCGTCGTTGGCCATCTTGAAGCGGTCGGCGACGGCATCCTCGCCGATGCCGGCGGTGACGACGAAGCCGCCGACATAGTCGGGCACGCCTGCGGGTGCGACGAAGTCTGAGAGCGCGGCGTTGAAACGGCCCTCGCGCTTCTCGAGCTGCTGGCGCAGCGTGTGCAGCGTCGCGATGCTCTTGGTCCTGGTATCGTCGGCATAGAGCACGATGTCATCGCCCTGCGCATTCGCCGGCCAGAAGCCGACGGTGGCGCGGGCGCGGAACCATTTTTCCTTCACGATGGTGTCGAGCATCTTGCGCGCATCGTCATAGAGCGAGCGCGCGACCTCGCCGACCTTCTCGTCCTTGAGGATCGCGGGGAAGCGGCCGGCCAGCTCCCAGGTCTGGAAGAACGGCGTCCAGTCGATATAGGGCACGAGCTCGGCGAGATCGTAGTCGTCAAAACTCTTGATGCCGAGGAAGGTCGGCTTCACCGGCTTGCTCCTGGCAAAATCGACCGGCACGCGGTTCTTGCGGGCGTCAGCCAGCTTCAGCCGCTTCTTGTCGGCTTGCGCGCGCAGATGCGCCTCCGAGATCTTGGCGTATTCGGCGCGCACCTCGGCAGCATACGCCTCGCGCTTCTCAGGCGAGAGCAGCGAGGAGGCGACACCGACGGCGCGGCTGGCGTCGTTGACGTGAACGACGGGCCCGGCGCGATAGCTCGGGTCGATCTTCACGGCCGTATGCACGCGGCTCGTCGTCGCGCCGCCGATCAAGAGCGGCAGCTTCAGGCCTTCGCGCTGCAGTTCGCCGGCGAAGAATGCCATCTCGTCGAGCGAGGGCGTGATCAGGCCCGAGAGACCGACGATGTCGGCCTTCTCCGCCTTCACGGTCTCGACGATCTTGGCGGCCGGCACCATCACGCCGAGATCGATGACCTCGTAATTGTTGCACTGGAGCACGATGCCGACGATGTTCTTGCCGATATCGTGGACGTCGCCCTTCACGGTCGCGAGCACGATCTTGCCGGCGGAGCTCGAGCCTTCGGTGCCAACGCCATTGGCGAGGTTGCGCGCCTTCTCCTCCTCCATGAACGGCATCAGCCAGGCCACCGCCTGCTTCATGACGCGCGCCGACTTCACCACCTGCGGCAGGAACATCTTGCCGTCGCCGAAGAGGTCGCCGACCACGTTCATGCCGGCCATCAGCGGTCCCTCGATCACGTCGAGCGGGCGCGAGGAATTCTTGCGGGCTTCCTCGGTGTCCTGCTCGATGAACTCGGTGATCCCGTGCACCAGCGAATGCGACAGCCGCTTCTCCACCGGCCATTCGCGCCAGGCGAGATCAGCTTCCTTGGTTTCGGTCTTCTTGCCGCGGAATTTCTCAGCGAGTGCCAGCAGGCGCTCGGAGGCTCCGGGGTCGCGGTTGAGGACGACGTCCTCGCAGGTCTGGCGCAGCTCGGGATCGATGTCGTCATAGACGATCATCTGCCCGGCATTGACGATGCCCATGTCCATGCCGGCCTTGATGGCGTGATACAGGAACACCGAGTGCATGGCCTCGCGCACGGGCTCGTTGCCGCGGAACGAGAACGACAGGTTCGACACGCCGCCCGAGATATGCGCGCCCGGCAGGTTCTGGCGAATCCAGCGCGTCGCCTCGATGAAGTCGACGCCGTAATTGTTGTGCTCCTCGATGCCGGTCGCGATCGCGAAGATATTCGGATCGAAGATGATGTCCTCGGGCGGGAAGCCGACCCGGTTGACCAGGATGTCGTAGGCACGTTTGCAGATCTCGGTCTTGCGCGCGAACGTGTCGGCCTGGCCGACCTCGTCGAACGCCATCACGACCACGGCCGCGCCGTGGCGCCGCGCGATCTTGGCCTCGTGGATGAACTTGTCCTCGCCTTCCTTCATCGAGATCGAATTGACCACCGGCTTGCCCTGCACGCATTTCAGGCCGGCTTCGATCACCGAGAACTTTGACGAGTCGACCATGACAGGGACGCGGGCGATATCCGGCTCGGCGGCGACGAGGTTGAGGAAGGTCACCATCGCGGCTTCCGAATCCAGAAGCCCTTCGTCCATGTTGACGTCGATGATCTGCGCGCCGTTCTCGACCTGGTCGCGTGCGACTTGAAGAGCGGCGGTGTAGTCGCCGTTCGTGATCAGCTTGCGGAAGCGGGCGGAACCCGTGACGTTGGTACGCTCGCCGACGTTCACGAACGGAATCGCATCCGTCAGCACAAAGGGCTCGAGGCCGGAGAGTCGGAGCTTCGGTGCGATCTCAGGCACGATGCGCGGCTTGTGCGGGGCGACAGCGGCGGCGATCGCCGCGATATGATCAGGCGTGGTGCCGCAGCAGCCGCCGACGATGTTGACGAGGCCGTCGCGGGCGAACTCGCCGACGAGACGGGCCATGTACTCCGGCGTCTCGTCATACTGGCCGAATTCGTTGGGCAGGCCGGCGTTCGGATAGGCGCAGACCAGCGTGTCCGCGACGCGACCGATATCGGCGATATGCGCGCGCAAATCTTCAGCGCCGAGCGCGCAGTTGAAACCGATGGTGACGGGCTTGGCGTGCTGCACCGAATTCCAGAACGCCTCCGGCATCTGGCCCGAGAGCAGGCGGCCGGACTTGTCGGTGATGGTGCCAGACACCATCACCGGCATGTCGATGCCGAGCTCTTCGGTGATCTCGGCGATCGCATAGAGCGCTGCCTTGGCGTTCAGCGTATCGAAGATGGTCTCGACCAGCAGCAGGTCGACGCCGCCATCGATCAGGCCGCGGATCTGCTCGCCATAGGATTTGCGCAGATCATCGAAGGTGACGGCGCGGTAGCCGGGATTGGCCACATCAGGCGAGATCGAGGCGGTGCGGTTGGTCGGACCAATCGCACCCGCAACGAAGCGCGGCTTGCCGTCTTCGGCGGCGACGCGCCGGGCGGCATTGCCGGCGAGGCGGGCGCCGTCGCGCGCCATCTCGTAGACGATGTCGGTGAGATCGTAGTCGGCCTGCGCGATCGAGGTGGTCGAGAAGGTATTGGTCGCGACGATGTCGGCGCCGGCGCGCAAATAGGCCGCGTGGATATCCTCGATCGCCTGCGGCTGGGTCAGGATCAACAGGTCATTGTTGCCGCGCAGGTCGCGATGAAAGTTCTTGAAGCGCTCGCCGCGGAAGGCCGCCTCGTCGAACTGCAGGTTCTGGATCATCGTGCCCATGGCGCCGTCGAGCACGAGGATGCGCTCGCGCGCAGCGTGGATCAGGGCGGTTCGCTTGGGCGAGGGGGATACGGTCATGGTGTCTTAAGCCGCCTTCTGCGCGCTCTTGGCGCGGATGCCGAGCAAATGGCTGATCGCGAACACGAGATCGGCGCGGTTCATGGTGTAGAAATGGAAGGTATCGACGCCGTGCTTTGCCAGTTTCTGCACCTGGCCGGCCGCAACGGTCGCGGCGACCAGCTTGCGGGTTTCGGCGTCGTTATCGAGGCCTTCGAATTTCGCGGCGAACCAATCCGGCACGGTGGTGCCGGCCCGGGTGACGAAATTGCGCGCCTGCTTGAAATTGTGCATGGGCATGATGCCCGGCACGATCGGGATGTTGATGCCGCGCGCGCGGACGCGGTCGAGATAACGGAAGTAGAGGTCGTTGTCGAAGAACACCTGGGTGATCGCGCGCGTCGCGCCGGCGTCGACCTTGGCCTTCAGCGTATCGATATCGGCGTCGAAGTCGCGCGCCTCAGGGTGCTTCTCGGGATAGGCCGAGACGGACACCTCGATATCCGCGTGCCGCTTCTTGATTCCGGCGACGAGGTCGGCAGAACTCTGGTAGCCGTCCGGATGGCTGGAGTAGGGCGTGCCGATGCCGCCGGCGGGATCGCCGCGCAAGGCCACGATGTGGCGGACACCGACCTCGTGGTAGCGATCGACGATCTCGTCGATCTCGCCGCGCGACGCGCCCACGCAGGTCAGGTGCGCGGCCGGCAGCAGTGCGGTCTCCTTGAGAATCCGGGAAATGGTCGAATGGGTGCGCTCGCGGGTCGAGCCGCCGGCGCCATAGGTCACCGAGACGAATTTCGGGTCGAGCGGGGCGAGGCGATTGATGGTCTCCCAGAGATTCCGCTCCATATCTTCCGTCTTGGGCGGAAAGAACTCGAACGAGATCGCAGGCCGCCTCAGGTGCCCGTCGCGGCCGTCGGTCTGGGTAGGCGTCGTCGTCTCGGTCATGGCACCACTCGCTCCAGGGGCTCACCAAAGGTCCGGCGGCCGGCGGTCTATCTTGAGAGGGCCTAAGATAGGGCAAGGGTGAATTCCCCGACAGCCCATCGCAGATGGGAAGTGGCCCACTTTGCGTTAAAAAGCCATCAATATTGCGGTGCATAGGTCTCGAGTGGGAAGCTGTTTATAACGAAATATTCTGTAATAATATCAATAATATAAAACGATTTTTCTGCCAGCGAGATGCGTCTCTGTGCTGTGGGCAAGGTGAATTCTGCATCGCGAGTGACCGGATCGTCCCAACCTACGTGTTGCAGGACACCCGGCCTCTCCGCCCGCACACGCCAGACCTGCGCTGTCGACCCATTGCCGCCGCGCCGCCCTCCACTACGTTAACCGGCCATGATCCCGCTCTCAGTCCTCGACCTCTCCGTCGTCACCACAGGCACCAAACCCGCCGCGGCGTTGCGCAACAGCATCGATTTGGCGCGCCATGTCGACGGGCTTGGCTATGTCCGCTACTGGCTCGCCGAGCACCACAACCTCGCCTCGGTGGCGAGCCCGGCGCCCGACGTGATGATCGGGCAGATCGCGGCGGTGACGAAGCATATCCGCGTCGGCTCCGGCGGTGTCATGCTGCCCAACCACGCGCCGCTGGTGGTAGCCGAGCGCTTCAAGATGCTTGAGGCGTTGTTTCCGGGCCGCATTGACCTTGGCCTTGGCCGTGCACCCGGCACCGACGGCGCCACGGCCTATGCGCTGCGCAGCCGGCTCGACCGTCGCGAGGGCGACGATTTTCTGGAGCGGCTGCACGAATTGATTTTGTGGGAGACCCGCGAGTTCCCCGCAGGCCATCCCTATCACAACGTCGTCGCGATGCCCGACGACAGCCCGCTCCCGCCGATCTGGCTGCTGGGCTCCAGCGACTATTCCTCGGAGCTAGCAGCGCAAGTCGGCATGGGCTTCGCATTTGCACATCACTTTGCGTCCCACGACGCGATCGATGCGATGGTGCATTATCGCAACCGATTCCAGCCGTCGGCCTGGCGCGCGACCCCGCATGCGATCCTCGCGGTCGCGGTCATCACGGCGGATACGGACGAGGAGGCCGAAAAGCTCGCCGCGTCATTTGATCTCAACCGTCTGCGCCGCGACCGCGGTCAATATCTGCCGCTGCCGAGCGTCGAGGAGGCGCTGGCCTATCCCTATACGGATTCCGAGCGCGTCTCGATTGCGCGCAACCGCTCGCGCCTGTTCGTCGGCAATCCGGCGACCGTGCAAAAGAAGCTGCAGCCGCTGATGGAGGCGAGCAGGCCGGACGAACTGATGGTGATCACCGCCGTCTACGACCACGAAGCGCGCAAGAAATCGTATTCGCTGCTGGCGGAGGCGTTTGGGCTGAAGAAGCAGGGAGCTTAGGTCGTCGTCCCGGACAAGCGCGCGCCGATCCGGACCCATGCGCCGCAGCAATCGTTTTACGAAGAGTCGGAGTTGCCAGCCCGCCCGACAACCACTCCCTGTGGCTATGGGCCGCGGCTCCCGTGCGCAATTGCGCACCAGGCCGGGGCGACCAACTAATCCTGCGTCTCGCTGAACGTCGCCCGGAACGGATGTCCCGGATACACGCCGACGATGCGGAATTCGCGCGAGAAGAATTTCAACTCCTCGAGCGCAAACGCCAGGCCCTTGTCTTCGGGGTGGCCGTCGACGTCAGCGTAAAACTGCGTGGCGAAGAAATTGCCGTCGACCATGTAGCTCTCGAGCTTGGTCATGTTGACGCCGTTGGTGGCAAAACCGCCGAGTGCCTTGTAAAGAGCGGCCGGCAAGTTACGCACCCGGAAAACAAAAGTCGTGACCAGCGCTCCCGAGCCTTGCGCCGCCCATTTCGGCTCGCGCGCCAGCACCACGAAGCGCGTGGTGTTGTGAGCCTCGTCCTCGATGTCCTCGGCGAGGATGTCGAGGCCGTAGATCTGCGCCGCGAGGCGCGAGGCGATCGCAGCGACGGTCTTGTCCTTGCGCTCGGAGATGTCGCGGGCGCTGCCGGCGGTATCGGCGTGCACGATCCCCTTGATACCGAGCTTGCGGATGATGCGGCGGCACTGGCCGAGCGCATGCACATGGCTCTCGACCGACTTGATGTCGGAAATCTTGGTGCCCTTGATCGCCATCAGCTGATGGCGAACCGGCAAAAACCATTCGCCGATGATGAAGAGGCCGGAGGCCGGCAAGAGATGATGGATGTCGGCGACGCGCCCCGCCACCGAATTCTCGATCGGGATCATGCCGAGGTCGGCCTCTCCCGAGGAGATCGCCGACAGCGCGTCCTCGAAGGTGGCACAGGGCATCGGCTCGGCGTCGGGATAGGCCTCGACGATGGCGATGTGGGAATTGGCGCCAGGTTCGCCCTGGAATGCGATCTTCATCTTGCTCATGACGGGCCTTGTAGCAGCGGCTCAGGATTTGGAAAGGATGCCGCGGGCGGTCTCGAGATCCGCAGGCGTGTCGACACCCCGGGGGACGGTATCGACGATAGTGAAGTCAATCCGCATTCCGGCCTCCAGGGCTCGGAGCTGCTCGAGCTTTTCCTGCAATTCCAGCGGGGAGGGCGGCAGCGAAACGTAGCGCTCCAGCGCCAAGCGGCGATAGGCGTAGAGGCCGATATGATGGTAGCGCGGTCCGTCGCCGGTCGGCGCGGTCGCGCGGGTGAAATAAAGTGCGCGCATGCGCCTGCCGCCGAGCGAGGTTCCAATCGCCTTCACGACGCTTGGGGCGAGGTCCTCTTCCTCGGTGTGGATCTGCGAGGCCAGCGTGGCGATGTCCACGGCAGGGTCTTCCAGCGGCGGCAGCACTTCACGAATGTTGTCGACCGTAATCGTCGGGAAATCCCCCTGCAGATTGACCACGATCTCGGCTTGGCCGCCAGGATCGAGCTTCTGCATGGCCTCGTGGATGCGGTCGGAGCCGGAGGGGTGCGCGGGGCTGGTCATCACCGCCTCGCCGCCATGGGCGGTCACGACGGACGCGATCTCGTCCGTGTCGGTTGCCACCGCAACCCGGCCGATACCGGCGGCCACGGCGCGCCGCATCACATGCACGATCATTGGCAGGCCGGCGATATCGGCGAGCGGCTTGCCGGGCAGGCGGGTGGCGGCCATGCGGGCCGGGATCAGCACCAGGATGCGGGGATCGATCATCGGTTCAAAGGCTTGGGTTCAAGAGCTTGGAAACGGGACGTTTTCCGCACCGAGAAATGGGGTGGGGACGGGCGGGAAGCCGGGTCGCTTATACGGGTTGCCAGACCACGGGCAAACCGATATCTGAATGGCAAAACTCGGGGAAACAATAAGGAACGTTTGATTCTCCCGAGGCTCGTCCTGGCGGCCGCCCGGCCGCTAATTCCTTCTTGCGGTGTGGGGCCTAGCCGGAAATGGACTCTTTCGAACTCAATAAGATTCTCGGTGCTGTGCTCGGCACCTGTCTCATTCTGCTGGTGACGAGCTTCACCGCCCAGGCGCTGTTCTCGCCCAAGATGCCGGAAAAGCCGGGCTTCGAGATCGCCGTGAAGGAAGAAGCTGGTGACAAGGGTGGCGCCGCCGCGGCCGCAGCCCCGTCCGAGCCGATCGAAAAGCTGCTCCAGACCGCCTCCGTCGAGAAGGGTGCTGCTGCCGCCAAGAAATGCGGCGCCTGCCACACCTTCGAGAA
This sequence comes from Bradyrhizobium sp. CCBAU 11434, assembly GCF_028128895.1. Lineage (NCBI taxonomy): Bacteria > Pseudomonadati > Pseudomonadota > Alphaproteobacteria > Hyphomicrobiales > Nitrobacteraceae > Bradyrhizobium > Bradyrhizobium sp. CCBAU 11434. Next base: position 290,776 of record NZ_LBJX01000103.1, on the reverse strand, counting down.
GGGGGGCCCGAACCGCGTCGGTCCGAACCTCTTTGGCATCGTTGACGATCACCGTGGCGAAGGCCGCAACGGCTTCAACTTCTCGGCCGCGATGAAGGCCAAGGGCGGCACCTGGACCATCGACGAGCTGAACAAGTTCATCGCCAACCCGAAGGGTGACATCCCCGGCACCGCGATGGGTTTTGCCGGTATCCCGAAGGACTCGGAGCGCGCCGACGTCATCGCCTATCTGAACAGCCTCTCCGACAGCCCGAAGCCGCTCCCGACCGCGGCGAAATAAGGCTCTTCGGTTTCAATTTGGAATGTGCGGCCAGGCCCCAAAGCCTGGCCGTTTCCATATCCGGGGCTCGCGGCGTTGTTATCGGGGCGTTTGGCCGCATCTGACGGGCCGTCCGGCCTTCCAAGATGAGGAAAAAGCAACATATTCCGTCGAAACCTCGCCTATATTGAGCACTTAAAGGGGTAACCTCCTTCAAGACTGGGATGTTGATTTGGCCATTACCCGACGCGATCTCCTGCTCACCGGCGCGGCCGTTGCCGCGCTTCCCGTCCTCGGCTCTGCGGCGGGTGTTCCCGTCGTCGGCACGGCAGAGGCGCAATCGGCCGGTGAACTCCCTTGGCGCCATGCGTTGTCGCTGTTCGGCGACATCAAATATCCCGCCGGCTTCAAGCGCTTCGACTATGTCAATCCGGACGCGCCCAAGGGCGGAGTCGCGCGGCTGATCTCGCTCGGGACTTTCGACAATTTCAACCTCGCGGTTGCCGGCATCAAGGGCTCGCTCGCGCCGGCCGCGGCGCTGATCTACGAAACCTTGATGACGCGCGCCCAGGACGAGGTCGCCACCGAATATGGCGAGCTCGCCGAATCCGCGCAGCATCCGGACGATTTCTCCTGGGTGACCTATCGCTTGCGGAAAGAGGCGCGCTGGCACGATGGCAAGCCGGTGACGCCGGAGGACGTGATCTTCTCGCTCGAGACGTTCAAGAAGCAGTCGCCCATGTACGCGTCCTACTACCGTCATGTGGTGAAGGCCGAGAAAGTCGGTGAAGGTGACGTCAAGTTCACTTTCGACGCGCCGGGCAACCGCGAATTGCCGACCATCGTGGGCGAGCTGACGGTGCTGCCGAAGCATTGGTGGGAAGGCACCGATGCGCAGGGGCGCAAGCGCGATGTCAGCGCGACCACGCTGGAGCCGCCGCTCGGCTCCGGCCCGTACAAGATCAAGGAATTCGTGGCCGGACGCTCGGTCAAGCTCGAACGCGTGAAGGATTATTGGGGCGCCAACGTCCCGAGCCAGATCGGTACCAACAATTTCGACGAGCTGCGTTTCGAGTTCTTCCGCGACAACCTCGTCGCGCTGGAAGCCTTCAAGGCCGATCAGGCCGACTGGATTGCCGAAAACTCGGCCAAGCAGTGGGCCAAGGCCTACGATTTCCCCGCCGTGGCCGAGAAGCGCGTGCTCAAGGAAGAATTCCCGATCAACGATTCCGGCCGCATGCAGGCCTTCGCCTTCAACATCCGCCGCGACCAGTTCAAGGACGCGCGGCTGCGCCGTGCCTTCAACTACGCCTTCGACTTCGAGGAGATGAACAAGCAGCTGTTCTACGGCCAGTACAAGCGCATCAACAGCTATTTCGAGGGGACCGACCTTGCGTCCTCCGGCCTGCCGCAGGGGCAGGAACTGGAGATCCTTCAAGCCGTGAAGGACAAGGTGCCGCCGGAGGTCTTCACCACGGCCTACCAGAATCCGGTCGGCGGCAACCCGGAAGCCGTGCGCGCCAATCTGCGCGAGGCAGCAGGGCTGCTCAAGGAAGCCGGCTTCGAGGTGAAGGACCACAAGCTGGTCGACAGCGCTGGAAAGCCGCTTTCGGTCGAGATCCTGGTGCAGGACCCGTCGTCGGAGCGCATCGCGCTGTTCTACAAGCCCTCGTTGGAGCGGATCGGCGTCAGCACCTCGATCCGCGTCGTCGACGATGCGCAATACCAGAACCGGCTGCGTAGCTTCGACTTCGATATGATCATCGATCAATGGGGCGAGTCGCTTTCGCCCGGCAACGAGCAGCGCGAGTTCTGGGGCTCACAGGCCGCCGACATGCCGGGTGCGCGCAACACCATCGGCATCAAGAATCCCGCGATCGATGCGTTGATCGAGAAGGTGATCTACGCCAAGGACCGTGCCCAGCTTGTCGCAGCGACCCACGCACTCGATCGCGTGCTGCTGTGGAATTTCTACCTGGTGCCGCAATTCACCTACGGCTTCACGCGCTACGCCCGCTGGGACCGCTTCAGCCATGCCGAGCCGCTGCCGAAATACGGCCGGTCCGGCCTGCCGACGCTGTGGTGGTATGACGCTGACAAGGCGGCGCGTATCGGAAAACGCTCTTGAGGAAACAATTGCGCATGGCGCAGCTTTCACGCCGGCATGTGCTGGTCCTCGGTGTCGGCGGCGCGCTCAGCGCTGCCGCACTCCGTGGCGCAGCGGCGTCCGAGGGGCCGGCCGAAGCCCACGGCATTTCGGCCTTCGGCGATCTCAAATATCCCGCCGACTTTCACCATTTCGGCTACGTCAATCCTGACGCGCCGAAGGGCGGTGCGTTTTCGCTGATCCCGTCGGTCCGGGCCTACAACCAGTCCTATTTCACGTTTTCTTCGCTCAACGCCTACATCATGAAGGGCGAGGGCGCGCAGGGCATGGACATGACTTTCGCGGCGCTGATGGCGCGCGCCAATGACGAGCCCGACGCGATGTATGGGCTGGCGGCGAAATCGGTGCGTATCTCGCCGGACAAGCTGGCCTACACCTTCACGATCAGGCCCGAGGCGCGTTTCCACGACGGCTCGAAGCTCACGGCGCATGACGTTGCCTTCTCGTTCAATGCGCTGAAGGACAAGGGGCATCCGCTGATCGTCGTACAGCTCCGCGATTTCGTGAAGGCCGAGGCGCTCGATGACGCTACGGTGGTCGTCACCTTTGCGCCGAACCGCGCCCGCGACGTGCCACTCTATGTCGCGAGCCTGCCGATCTTCTCGAAGGCGTACTATGCCACGCGCGCCTTCGATGAATCGACGCTCGACACGCCGCTGGGCTCCGGCCCCTACAAGGTCGGCAGGTTCGAGGTGAACCGCTACATCGAATACGACCGCGTCAAGGACTGGTGGGGCGCCGACCTGCCGGTCTGCCGCGGCAGCTACAATTTCGACACGGTGCGCTACGAATTCTACCGCGACCGCGACGTCGCCTTCGAGGGCTTCACCGGCAAGAACTACCTGTTCCGCGAGGAGCTCACCTCGCGCATCTGGGCCACGCGCTACGATTTCCCCGCGGTGAAGGACGGTCGCGTCAAGCAGGAGCAACTGCCGGACGAGACCCCGTCGGGCGCGCAGGGCTGGTTCATCAATACGCGCCGCGACAAGTTCGCGGATCCGCGCGTGCGCGAGGCGCTGATCTGCGCCTTCGACTTCGAGTGGACCAACAAGTCGATCATGTACGGCGCCTATGCGCGCACGCAATCGCCGTTTCAGAACTCCGACATGATGGTATCGGGCCCGCTTTCGCCGGAAGAGCTCGCGCTGCTGGAGCCCTTCCGTGGCAAAGTGCCCGACGAAGTGTTCGGCCAGCCTTTCGTGCCGCCGGTGTCGGATGGGTCGGGACAGGACCGGGCCCTGCTGCGCAGGGCAGGCGAGTTGCTGAACGCGGCGGGCTACATCATCAAGGACCGCAAGCGGATTCTGCCCAATGGCGAGCCCTTCACGATCGAATTCCTGAACGACGAGCAGTCGATCCAGCCGCATCACGGGCCGTATTTGAAGAACCTTGCAACGCTCGGCATCGACGCCACCTTCCGCCTGGTGGACGCCGTGCAATACCGGGCGCGGCTCGAGGATTTCGATTTCGACATGACGATCGAGCGCTTCTCGATGTCGGCGACGCCAGGCGATGCCATGCGGGCGTTCTTCTCCTCGCAGGCTGCCAAGACCAAAGGGTCGTACAATCTCGCCGGGATCTCCGATCCTGTCATCGACGCCCTCATCGACAAGATTATCGCGGCCCAGACCAGAGCGGAACTGACCACGGCGTGCCGGGCGTTCGACCGTGTGTTCCGCGCCGGGCGCTATTGGGTGCCGCAATGGTATGCGAATTTCCATCGCGTCGCCTATTGGGATCAGTTCAGCCATCCCGACAAGCCGCCGAAATATGCGCAAGGCGTCGGCGCGCCTGAGAACTGGTGGTACGATGCCGCCAAGGCCGCCAAGCTCGAGCAGGCGAAATAATCATGACCACCTATATCGCCCGCCGCATTCTGCTGATGATTCCGACGCTGCTCGGCATCCTCTTCATCTCCTTCGTGGTCGTGCAATTTGCGCCGGGCGGTCCGGTCGAGCGCGTGATCGCGCAGCTCTCGGGTGCCGACACCGGCGGGACCTCGCGCATCTCCGGCGGCGGCGATTTCGCGCAACGTGCGCCCGGTCAGGTGGGTGCGGGCGGCGACGCCATCAATTCGAAATATCGCGGCGCGCAGGGGCTGGACCCCGATTTCATCAAGAATCTCGAGAAGCAGTTCGGCTTCGACAAGCCGGCGCCGGAACGCTTCGCGCTGATGGTCTGGAATTTCGCCCGCTTCGACTTCGGCAGGAGCTATTTCCGCGATGTCAGCGTGATCCAACTCATCAAGGAGAAGCTGCCGGTCTCGATCTCGCTCGGTCTTTGGCTCACGCTGCTGACCTACATGATCTCGATTCCTCTCGGCATCCGCAAAGCCGTCAAGGACGGCTCGCGCTTCGATGTCTGGACATCGGGCGTGATCGTGCTCGGCTATGCGATCCCGGGATTCCTGTTTGCGATTCTCCTGATCATCCTATTTGCCGGCGGCTCGTTCTTCAACTGGTTCCCCCTGCGCGGATTGACCTCCGACGGCTGGTCGAGCTTTCCGTGGTACTGGAAGATCATCGATTATTTCTGGCACCTGACGCTGCCGCTGATCGCGATGGCGCTCGGTGCCTTCGCGACCATGACGCTTCTCACCAAGAACTCCTTCCTGGACGAGATTCGCAAGCAATATGTCATGACGGCGCGGGCCAAGGGCTGCAGCGAGCGCCAGGTGCTCTATGGTCACATCTTCCGCAATGCCATGCTGATCGTCATCGCGGGCTTCCCCGGCGCGTTCATCAGCGCATTCTTCTCGGGAGCGCTGTTGATCGAGACCATCTTCTCGCTCGATGGGCTCGGTCTGCTCTCGTTCGAGAGCGTGCTCAACCGCGACTATCCGGTCGTGTTCGGGACGCTCTACATATTTTCGCTCATGGGGCTCGTGATCGGTCTGATCTCCGACCTGACCTACATGTGGATCGATCCACGGATCGATTTCGAGGCGCGGGAGGTCTGATGACGCTGACAGCCCCCACTCCGATCGAAACCACCGCAAAGTCGCCGCTCGGCGACGCCGTGCCGATCACGCGCAAGCCGTTCGTGCCGTCGCCGCTCAACAAGCGGCGCTGGCAGAACTTCAAGGCTAATCGCCGCGGTTACTGGTCGTTCTGGATCTTCATAGCCCTGTTCGTCGTCTCGCTGTTCGCCGAGCTGATCGCCAACGACCGGCCGTTCCTGATCAAGTTCGACGGCCATCTCTACTGGCCGGCCTTCGTGACCTATTCGGAAACGACATTCGGCGGCGATTTCGAGACCGCCGCCGATTATCGCGACCCGTATCTGCAGAAGCTCATCAAGGACAAGGGCGGCACCATCCTATGGCCGCTGATCCGCTATTCCTACGACACCCACAATCTTGATTTGCCGACGCCGGCGCCGTCGCCGCCGACATGGTTGCTGACGGAAGCGCAATGCAAGCCGGTGGTGGAGAAGAAGGGGCTGAAGAGCTGCCGCGACCTCGAATACAACTGGCTCGGTACCGACGATCAGGGCCGCGACGTCGTCGCCCGGCTGATTTACGGCTTCCGCATCTCCGTGCTGTTCGGCCTCGCACTCACGATCTGCTCGTCGGTCATCGGCATCATCGCCGGTGGCGTGCAGGGCTATTTTGGCGGGTGGACCGATCTCCTGTTCCAGCGTTTCATCGAGATCTGGAACTCGATCCCCTATCTCTATCTGCTGCTGATCATATCGGCCGTGCTTCCGCCAGGCTTCTTCATCCTGCTCGGCATCATGGTGCTGTTTCACTGGGTGTCGCTGGTGGGCCTCGTGCGCGCGGAATTCCTGCGCGGCCGCAATTTCGAATACATCCAGGCGGCGCGGGCGCTCGGTGTCTCCAATGTCATGATCATGTTCCGTCACCTGTTGCCGAATGCGATGGTGGCGACCATGACCTTCCTGCCGTTCATCGTCTCGTCCTCGGTGATGACGCTGACCGCGCTCGATTTTCTCGGCTTCGGCTTGCCGCCCGGCTCGCCTTCGCTGGGTGAATTGCTGTCGCAGGCCAAGGCCAATGTGCAGGCGCCGTGGCTCGGCTTTGCTGGCTTCTTCTCGGTCGCGATCATGCTCTCGCTCCTGCTTTTCACGGGCGAAGCCGTGCGCGATGCTTTCGACCCACGCAAGACCTTCAGGTAAGCGCATGGACGCGATCAACCAGCCCCTGCTTGCCGTCCGCGACCTCTCGGTGGCTTTCCACCAGGGCGGCAACACGACGCTTGCGGTCGACAAGGTCTCGTTCCAGATCAAGCGCGGCGAATGCGTCGCGCTGGTCGGCGAATCCGGCTCCGGCAAGTCGGTCAGCGCGCTGTCGATCCTGAAGCTGCTGCCCTATCCCAGCGCCTCGCATCCCTCGGGCAGCATCCGCTTCAAGGGGCAGGAGCTGATCGACCGGAGCGAGCAGCAGATGCGGGAAATCCGCGGCAGCGACATCTCCATCATCTTCCAGGAGCCAATGACCTCGCTCAATCCGCTGCACACGATCGAGGCGCAGATCGGCGAGATCATCCAGCTGCACAATCCGACCAGCAATGCCCAGGCGCGCAAGCGGACGCTGGAGCTGCTAACGCAAGTCGGCATTCCCGAACCGGAGACGCGGCTGAAGAGCTATCCGCACCAGCTCTCCGGCGGACAGCGCCAGCGCGTGATGATTGCGATGGCGCTCGCCAACGAGCCGGATCTCTTGATCGCGGACGAACCGACCACGGCGCTCGACGTCACCGTGCAGGCACAGATCCTGGCGCTGCTCGCCGAGATCAGGTCAAGGCTCGGCATGAGCCTGCTCTTCATCACCCACGACCTCGGCATCGTGCGCCGCATCGCCGACACCGTCTGCGTCATGAAGGGTGGCGTGATCGTCGAGCAGGGGCCGGTCGAGCAGGTCTTCAAGACCCCGAAACATCCCTATACGCGCGATCTGCTCGCGGCCGAGCCGAAACCGGATCCGGCGCCGCCGCAGCCGAATGCGCCTGTCGTGATGGCGGCCGACGATCTGAAGGTCTGGTTTCCGATCAAGCGCGGTCTGATGCGCAAGACGGTCGGCCACATCAAGGCGGTCGACGGCGTCAGCGTCGCCGTGCGCAAAGGCGAGACGCTCGGCGTCGTCGGCGAGTCCGGCTCGGGCAAGACCACGCTGGGCCTCGCGCTGCTGCGGTTGATCTCGTCGAACGGTCGCATCGTCTTCTTAGGAAAGGACATCCAGGGCCTGCGCTTCAAGGAGATGCGCCCCATCAGGCGCGATATGCAGATCGTGTTCCAGGATCCGTTCGGCTCCCTCTCACCGCGCATGTCGGTTGCCGACATCATCGCGGAAGGCCTTTCCGTGCATCAGCCGAACCTGTCGCGCGAGGAGCGCGAGGCGCGCGTCGTCAAGGCGCTCGAGGATGTCGGGCTGAAGCCGGAGATCCGCGACCGCTATCCGCATGAATTCTCCGGCGGCCAGCGCCAGCGCATCTCGATCGCGCGCGCGGTCGTGCTGGAGCCCGACTTCGTCGTGCTGGACGAGCCGACCAGCGCGCTCGACATGCTGTTCCAGGCGCAGATGGTCGATCTCTTGCGCGAGCTCCAGCGCAAGCGCGATCTCACCTACATGTTCATCTCGCACGATTTGCGCGTCGTCGCCTCGCTTGCGAGCCATCTCATCGTGATGCGTGGCGGCAAGGTGGTGGAGGAAGGCCAGGCCGCGGAGCTGTTCAAGAACCCGAAGACGGATTACACGCGCGCGCTGTTCGCGGCAGCGTTCCGGCTGGAGACGGCGGGCAACGGCTCGGTCGCGACGTAGGTTTTCCTGGTCATTTCGCCGCGGGTACCGCTGGTACCGGCAAGATGATTTCGGACGCGATCTTCCAGTCTTTCCCGGCGCGAAGCCAATTGATGATCATGAGAAAGGGCCTCGCCGTTCCGTCCTGTCCCGCATAGGAGACGGTGATGTTCATCGGCACATAGGACTCGGCGACGTCGCGCGTCAGACCGACAACCCTGAGCTTTGAATAATCCGGCTCGATCACGACCGGACCCGAGCTGCCGATATCATGCAGTTTTTGATCGATCGCTTCGTTGCCCCAATAGCCGGCCCAGTTTCCTTCAGAAGGAATCGCGCTCTTGGCCACCAACAGGGTCGAAGGCGATTGCCAGAACATCCCATGCAAAGCCGTGAAATCGTGTTTGTTCGCCAGCTCCATCAGCCTGCCGAACTTCAATTTGATCGCGCCGAGGGTCGCCGCATCCAGCGGCGCGTTCCCGACGGCCGGAGCAGCTGCGACAGCTCCGGTGAAAAAAGCCGAGGCAGCGAGGGTGACAACCAATGTCTTATACATGCAGGAATGTCCCTTCCAGAGCCTGCGCGCTCCCGGCGCGAACACGCCGGGAGCGGCACCGTCACTTCGCGAGCGCGGCCTTTTCGATGACCTCGGCGACTTGCTTCGCATGAACGACGAGCGAGGCATGGCTGCCGGCGACTTCCGTCGTCTGAGCCTTGATCCTGGCAGCGAACGACTTCTGGGCCTCGGGCGCGAGGACCTTGTCCTTCGTGCTGATGACGTAGAAATTCGGCTTGTCGTGCCAGGCCGCAATGTCGACGGGGGCCTCGAACGCAACATGATTCAACGGAAGCTGAGTGTTGGCCAGGTGCGCCGCGATCTCAGGAGGAAGGTCAGCGGCGACGGCTGACGGAAACACCTTGGGGTCGATGTACAGATTGCCCTTCGCGTCGGGATGAATCGCATTGCCGCCTTCGGTCGGCGGACCGGCCTTGGCCAGCGATGCCAGGGATTCGCCGACGTCGGGCGCGAAGGCGGAGACGTAGACCAGCGCCGAGACCTTGGGATCGTTGCCGGCTTGCGTGATCACCACGCCGCCCCAGGAATGGCCGACCAGAACGGTCTTGCCGTCCTGCTTTGCGAGGGCCTGTTTGGTGGCGTCGACGTCGGCCGCGAGCGACGTCAGCGGATTTTCCACGAGCGTGACGTTGTAGCCTTTCTTCGAGAGAATATCGGCAACGGGCTGCCAGCTCGTCTGGTCCACGAATGCGCCGTGCACGAGCACGATGTTGTGGGCTGCGCCCTTGGGCGGCTCGGCGGAATAGGCGGAGCCGGCCAGCGCCGATCCGGCCAGAAGTATAGCGGCGGCTGAGAATAGAATGTTTCGCATTGATGGTTCCTGTGGGCATGTCGGACGAGCACGGTCCGGGGGAATGGGCAGGCGTTTCCATGGAGGTCGCGGTTCTTCCATCTGCCGTTGGCGAAATGGTTGCCGCACGTGACGGCGGCCCGCCGCAGCATCACCTAGTCCGCAGGCCTTTCGGACGATAGGGATCAATCGTCCGGATGTTGTGTCCGATCGTCCACGAGACTAACCTCGACAGCATGGACATCCTCGCCCAAGTGCTCGATCGCGTTCGCCTCGGTGGCACGCTGCTGTTTCACTTCGAGCTTGGCCATCCCTGGAATCTGGAGCTGCCGGCGCGTCCCTACGCGCTGTTTCACTATCTCAGCCGGGGCTCGGCGACGCTCGCGCTTGCGGACGGACAGGAAATCCAGATGACCGAGGGCGATTTCGTCGTGATCACGCGCGGCGATCCCCATGTGTTCTATTCGGATCGCCGCGCCAAGCCTTTGCGGATCATGGACATCGATCGCGCGTCGTCGCGGTTTGGTGTCATCAGTCACGGCGGCCGCGCAAAGCCGCTCTCGACCATGATTTGCGGCAATTTCACCGTGTCGCGGCCGATGTTTGGCAGCGTGCTCGAGTTGCTTCCGCCCGTCCTCCTGCTGAAGCCGGCAGCGGACGGTGGTTGGCTTGAAGCCATCCTGCGCCGCATGATCAGCGAGTCTGCGCTCGAACGTCCCGGGCAAATTGTCGCGCTGTCGCGACTGACGGAAGTGCTGTTTGTCGAGGTGCTGCGAAGCTGGATCTCGTCTCTCAGTCCCGGACAAGGTGGCTGGCTCGGAGCCATCTCCGACCCACATATCGGACCGGCGCTCAAGCAGATTCACGAGAACCCCGAGCGGCCCTGGACACTGAACGACCTTGGCCGTCGCGTCGGGCTCGGCCGCTCGGCATTTTCGGCGCGCTTCACCAGGCTCGTCGGCCAGTCCATGCAACGTTATGTGATCGAACGCCGGATGTCGAAAGCGGCGTTCCTGCTCGAGACCAGCGATGAGTCCATCGCACGCATTGCGAGCCGGGTCGGCTATGAGACGGCGGCGGCGTTCTCTAAACTGTTTCACCGGCATCACGGAGCGTCGCCAGGCCGCTACCGGGCCTCTCGACGCACCGACGCAGGCCATGCGCAGTTGGACGGCTCGGAATTGCAGATATCCGATTGACCTTGAACAAGCGGCGTCGCCGGGTCTGCAAGTGGCCCGTTTGCGACATGCCAGTATTGGTAACAGGGAGCCCACAATGCTGAAGGCAAACACCGGCCAGTTTGGGTTCAGTGCGGACCACGATCCTCCGATGGTGGTTGCCTTGATGCCGTCCACACAGCGACACCGAACCGTGGCTGCTGGTGTCGTGGTCGTCATGCTTGCCGTTTCAGCTCTCGTCGCTCCTTTCGAGAATCGACAAATCGGTAGAATCGACAGCTTTCTTCCGGTAGTTCAGACGGTCACCAGCGCAGCTGACCTGCTGACGGCGACCCTCCTGTTCGCTCAATATTCGGTGCAGCCTCACCGGGCGTTGCTCGTCGTCGCGGGCGGATACATCTTCGCCGGCTCGTTTGCCTTTCTGCAAACTTTGAGCTTTCCGGGCAGTTACGCCCCGAACGGGCTCATCGGTGACGTCTACAACACGCCAGCGTGGTTCTTCGTACTTTGGTACACCACTTTTCCGCTGAGCATCCTTGCCTATGCGCTGCTCAAGGACAAAGGAGGAGGCTCGAGGCTCTCGACGAGGGCAAGCATCGCAACCACGCTGATCTCGGTGTTTGCGGCAATAGCCTTTTTGTCGTGGTTGGCCATCGGCGAAACCAGGCACTTGCCGAGCTTTTTCACGACAGGTCTGATGCTGCAGACCCCGCTCAGCAATCAATTCAATATCGGCCTGTCGCTGTTGGGTTGTCTCGTGCTGCTGGTGCTGTTCGTCCGTCGGCGCACGGTGCTGGATCTGTGGCTGATGGTCACGTTGTTTGCGGCGCTTCCCAACTTTCTGGTGGCGGCTTACGCGGGCTCTTCGCGATTTTCCGTCGGCTGGTACACCGCGCGCGGATTTGCCCTGATCGCAAGTTGCATGCTGTTGTCCGTGCTGGTGACAGAGATGATCGTGCTCTACTCGCGGCTGGCCAGCGCCCTGGTCATGCAACGGCGCGAACGCTCCAATCGCTTCGTGAGCATCGATGCGGCGACTGCGGCAATCGCTCACGAAATCGGATCTCCGCTGGGGGCAATCACCCTGAACGCAAACACCGCTCAGCAGATACTTGTCGCGCAGCCTCGTCGGCTCGACGAGATCAATGCCATTCTAAGGAATATCGAAGAAGACAGCCTCAGGGTAAGCGAGACAATCACCAGCGTTCGTGGACTGTTCAAGGGGGCGGTTGATCAACCGGCCACGATCAGCCTCGAGGGCGTCGCGCGCCAGGTGTTACGGTTGTTGCAGCACGAAATGCAGTTCAACGAAATTCTCGTTGCGACCGATTTTCGGGTCGAAGTGTCTCTGGTGCGTGCCGATCCGATGCAGTTGCAGCAGGTAATTCTGAACTTGTTCAAGAACGCCATCGAGGCGATGGCTTCCGCCGGCCCCAACGGCCGCAGATTGAGTATTGCCACGCGGCTCGACGAACGAAACTCGTTTGTCCTGCTGTCTGTGCAGGACACCGGCCGCGGAGTGCCGCCGCAGGATCATGACCGCATCTTTGATGCGTTCTTTACAACCAAGCCAGCGGGCATGGGATTGGGACTGGCGATATGCCGAACGATCATCGAAAGGTACGGCGGCCGTTTGGTTCTTGCCAAATCGAGCCCTCAGGGTTCGACGTTCGAGATCGCGTTGCCTCTTGAAAGCGATAGGAGAGGCCGTGCGTAGGACCTCCTCGCCTCAGGGTCGGGCGGCGTGGGGATCAAATGGATCATTGTGCGAGCGGTATGCCTCGCACCGTTCGTCGGGACAGCGGTAGCCGTTTGCCTTGAACCCCCTGCCATTCTGATTGAGCGCAGGAGGCCTTGTATGGCAGGCGTTACAGGGTAGGCCGGTCTGCAGGGCGTATGGCGGCGTGGCCTGGCTTGAGGTCGTGGCGGCCCAGGCGAGGACGGCCGATACCCCAACCGTGAGGAGAACGATTTTCATAAACGCTCTTTCCTTCGCGCGAAAGACAGCCATCACCGGTACAACGCCAGGTTCGTCTTGGCTGTTCCCCGACCGTAGCCCTCTGGCGGACCATTGCCAATATCGCCGGTGGCCGTCGACATCTTGTTTGCGCGACTGTCGTGCAAACTCGGTTTTTGCGTAGGTGGGTTATCGGGAGGGGACGGCAATGCAATAGCTCAGGATAAAATCCGCTGATTTAGAATCCCTGATGCCGGGGCAGCAATCGTGAAACCGGAGATCTTCGTCCGCTTTCATGCAGCTGGGATAAACGCCAGTCACGAGACAAACCCTTCCGGTGCTGCACTTATGCGTGCCCGACGCAGAAAAGCGGGCCTCCTCGCCCAGAGCCGAGGTCGCTACCAGGACGATAGCTGCGGTCAACACGAGAGGTCGCGTGCGGCGTTCGTATCTGTACTTCGCTCGCCAGATCGATAGCCTCATTGTCACCCCGCCGTTTGTATGTTGGTCAGCCTTAACCCAATCAGACTGGGCGGGAATGTCTCCTCGGCGCCCAGATCATTCACCGGCCGTGCGCCGGGTCGCTCATGGCCGTGGCGGACCCGCCAAGCGCTTCTCAGGGAAGACCGCTTATGACCCATAGCACTTTGGAACTGAAGCCACCCCGCCTGCGTATTAAGATTTGCGAGAACTCAAACCCTGCGGTTAGGACCCGTAACGACGAGGTTGTGTCATGCAGCGGCGCCGCCGATTCAAGCAAACCCGATCCCTTGAAGAACGCCTCACCCAAGAAGCCGAACGCCTCCGTGAAGAAGCCAAATCCCTTCCCCCAGGTCCTCAACGTGAGTACGCCCTCCGCAAAGCCAGACATGCAGAAACCGGCGTGCACATGAGCGAGTGGCTCAGATCGCCGAGGCTTGAGCTGCCAGAGTAGCGCACCGAATCTGCTAGTAACCAGTCGAGAATAGGAACATTGTTCTGGCATCACCGACCTGGGGCCTGCCCGTAGGCGTCGGTGGCAGAGAGAGACGCGCGCTCCCGCCTTTATAGGAGTGAGCTTTGAGTGCGTCGCAAAATCCGTTGTCACCGCAAGAGCCGCCAAGCCAGTGTCCCGTCTGCGATGCCATTCCGTGCCATTATCTAACGGTTCCGGACACGGCTAAAGGTCGCGTAGCAAACGTCTATCGCTGCAAAGAGTGCCATAACCTGATCTGGCAGGGCTAAGGCCGCCTTCGTCGAATCTCGCTGCATCGACCATCAGCTGGAGGGCGGTGTCCGAATTCGATAGCAACGAATACTGCCGAAGCGTATTGTTCTCACATCATCGGCCTAGGCCCTGCCAGTAGGCGTCGGTGGCTGAGAGAGACGAGCGCTCCCGCCTGCATTGGGAGCGCGCCATGGCCGTGTATTATTTTGACCTCCGCGACGAAGACGCTCTTCTTCTAGACGAAGACGGCCTGGAATTCTCAAATCTACGGGACGTGCAAGAAGAAGCCGCCAAGTCCTTGGCCGACATGGCTCGCGACGCTGTGCATGGCGCCCGCCATTTTTCGACGCGATACATGGCGATAGAAGTGAGGGATGAAGAGGGGCCGGTCATGCAGGTCCGGGTTAATTTCGAGGTCACCCGGTGGCAATAGGCCGACCTCCTCAAGTGGAACTCCTTCCGTACTGGCGTGGGGGCGTGTTCGCCAACGGAGCGCCAACCTGGAGCATGCCAATGATGAGCGCCATTGAGTGTCGGGTGGCCGCCGAAGCCTACAAGGCCGAAGCTAGCGTCGCTGGGACCGCCACCAAGAAGGTCACCATACTCACCAATATCGTGCATACGCTCGGCGGCTTAGCGAGCCAGTTAGAAATGCTCGATAACTACGAGCGGGAGCATGAGCGAAAGCACTAAGGGCTCTCAGTTGGCGGCCTCTTTCATCTGAAGAGGTCAGCTTGTGGATCAAAGCAGACGCGAGGTATTCTCGACGACGCGTGCTACAGCCGCTTGATCGCAACGACCTCGCTGCCGGCCGTCTTGATCCGCGCGACCGCCGGCTCGATCGGCTCGATCACGGTCGCCATGTGATACGCGTTGGCGTGAACCATCGTGCTGCCATCACGCACGATGGCGACATGGCCCTTCCAGAAGATCAGGTCGCCGCGTTGCAACTTGCTCTGCTCGTGCCGCTCCAGCGCGCGACCGAGGCCCGCCTGCTGCATGTCGCTGTCGCGCGGGCAGCCAATCCCGGCAGCCGTCAGCGAGGCCTGGACCAGACCGGAGCAATCGATGCCCAGGCTGCTCTTGCCGCCCCAGAGATAGGGCGTGCCGAGGAAGCGCTCGGCGACCGCGACGAAATCAGGCTCGCGATGGTCGAGCGGCGAAAGATGGGTCTTCGGCACGAATGTACCCTCGCGCGTGACGGCGAACATGCCATCCTCGCGCGCGATCGTGAGCTGCGATCCCAGCACCAGCGTATCATCAGGCGGCAGCTTGATCGACGCACCGGGAAAGGCGAGCGTCCGCAGTGCGGTCACCTTGTGCGTTGGCGCGGCCGCGGGCTTCATCAGCGCCGCATCCGGCAGCCAGCCGACATAGCCGTCGCTGCCGAGCTGGCTCCAGGCCCAGCCCTCGCCGTTGCGATCGTAGACAGTGACGCGCTCGCCGCGCAGTGCTTCGGTCATCAGCATCGCGTTCGACGACGGCTGCTCGCGGACCGGCGCGATCGGCGCGATCACCTCGAACTCCTCGCCGGTGACGAAGCGATCGGCCTGCACCTTGCCTTCGAGATATTTCGCGGCGAGGTCGCTCCGCGCCGGTGTCAGCCTGAGATCATGCATAGCGCTCGCTCAGCACCTTGTAGATGGCGCGGGCGGCCTGGCACTCGCCGCCCTCGGGCCGCGCCGGCTTCGCCGACGGTGTCCAGCCATAGATATCCACGTGAAGCCAGCTCCTGGCCTGCTCGACGAAGCGTTGCAGGAACAGAGCGCAGGTGATCGAGCCGGCAAAGCCGCCCGACGGCGCGTTGGTGATGGTGGCGGTCTTGGAGTCCAGCCACGCATCGTAAGGCGGCCACAGCGGCATGCGCCACAAGGGATCGTTCTCCTGCGCCGCGCAGCGCGCGACGTCGGCGGCCAGCGTCTCATCATTGGTGTAAAAGGGCGGTAAATCCGGCCCCAGCGCAACGCGCGCAGCGCCCGTCAGCGTGCCCAAATCAATCAGCAGCTCGGGCTTCTCCTCGTCGGCCAGCGCCAGTGCGTCGGCGAGCACCAGCCGGCCTTCCGCGTCGGTATTGCCGATCTCGACGGTGATGCCCTTGCGGGAGGTGAAGATGTCGAGCGGACGGAAGGCATTGCCGGCGACGGCATTCTCCACCGCCGGGATCAACACGCGCAGCCGCACCTTCAGCTTCGCATCCATCACCATGTGCGCCAGCGCCAGCACATTGGCGGCGCCGCCCATGTCCTTCTTCATGATCAGCATGCCGTTCGACGGCTTCAAATCCAGCCCGCCGGTGTCGAAGCAGACGCCTTTGCCGACCAGCGTCACCTTGGGATGGGTGAGGTCGCCCCACCCGATATCGATCAGCCGCGGCGCGCGATCCGAGGCCATACCGACCGCGTGGATCAACGGGAAGCTCTTTTCCAGCTCCTCGCCGATGGTGCAGGCGTAGCTGGCGCCGTACTCGGCCGCGAGCGCTTGCGCGGCGGCGGCCAACTGCTCCGGCCCCATGTCGTTGGACGGCGTGTTGATGAGGTCGCGCGCCAGCATCGCAGCTTCCGCCATACGATCGATCTCGGCGACGTCGATGCCATCGGGCGGCACCAGGCGGACGTCGGGTCTCTCGGCCTTGCGGTAGCGGGCGAAGCGATAGCACCCCAGCGCGAAGGCGAGCGCCGCCAGTCGTGCATCGTGCGGTGCATTGGCAAAGCGATAGGTGCCTGCCGGCAGCAGGCCTGGCAGGGCGCCGGGCCGGAACAGATCGCGCGATTTCGCGCCGTCGTCATCGAGGCCGAACAGCACCTGCGCAATCGCGCCGTCGGGCGCGGGCAGCGCGAGATAGCCGCCCGGCTTGGCGGCAAAGGCGCTCGCAACGGCGAACTGGCGCCGCGCCGGCGGTAGCGTCTCGCGCACGGCTTCCCAGCTCGATTTGGTGACGAAGGTGATTGGGGTGGCGGTCGAGGACGTCTCGAAGACGGAAGGCATTGGGGGGTCCGCAGGTCATTCGGTTGGAGGAGACTTCGCAGAGTTTTGCGGTGGCTGCAATCGGCTTTGCGGTCACCGTTCAGCGAGCCGCTACTCGCAGAGAAAGACCCATGCTAGGTTCCGGCAGTGGTCGCCAAGCAGGTCATCAGGGGCGCAGAGAACGCCCATGACCGACGACAATGCGTGCCGGGAGGAATGCGATGGAATTTGTGTGGAGCGGGATCACATTCATTGGCCAGGCCATCGAGGCCGTCTTCGGCTATGTCGAGCATCACCATTGGGTCTTCGCATTCCTCGCCGGCGGCTACGTCTTCTATCTCCACGATCGCTCGGTCCACGCGCGGTTCGACGCGCTCGACAAACGCATTGACGAGATCCGCAAGCGTCTCGCCATCGAATATTGATCGAGCTTCCCGAAACAATCCGCGGCCGGCGCTCGTATCTTGGTCGAGAACCGCGGTTCATGCGTGCGTTGCCGCAGGGCTTTACTAGCGTTTCGGTTGTGGCATTATTGACAAATACTTTTTAGGTTGTGTGATGCGTTTCTGCACGTACCGAGCGCAACAGCGCCGTTGAATTCCTGATGATACCGATCCGGGTTGTGACCTGACTGAGCTCTTCGTCGTAGGCATTTCTCTCAATCGTTTGGGCGACGCAGCATTCGCATTGAGCGGCGCAGTATGGATAGATCGTTTGTCATTGCGCAGATCTCCGACCTGCACCTGGACGGGTCAGGCCGGCTGCTTCCGACAATCGAGGCGCTCACCGCCGCCATGCGCGAGCGGATGGCGCGCTTTATGGATGTGCCTGATCGGGTCCTGCTGATCACGGGGGACATCGTGAATGATCCGACGCCGCGTTCGCTCGAGGAGGCGGTCGCTGTCATCGCGTCGTTCCGGCAGAGCGGCCTGTTCACCGACATCCAGGCCGTTGCCGGCAATCACGACGCCAAGCGTCCGAGTAAGCCGGGCGGCCGGCACGATGCCTACGACTATCTGCATCTGCCGCGAACCTCGAAGAGCGTCTATTACCGTCAGGCTGGACTCGACCTGATGCTGCTCGATTCCAACAGCGCGAGCCTGACGGCGCTCGCGAGCGGCCATGTCGACGAGCAGGCCTATCATGCGATGGTCGCACGGTCTGCTAGGCTCAGCGTCGAGCTCGCGGGGACCGTCGGTTCAGCCGGGCGGGCGGATTATTCAGAGCCGACGGAGAACCTGGTCCGTGTGCTGGCGCTGCATCATCATCCGCTGCCGCAGGCGACCGGCGAAGGCAAACGGTTCCTCGGTGCCGCCGACGAGCCGCTGATGTATCTCGCAGCGCCCGCCACCTTTCTCGAAGCGGCGACCTCGCTCAATGTCACCATGGTGCTGCACGGGCACCGGCATGTCGAGGGGCTTACCCGCTATTCGATTCCCGATCCGCGTGCGACGCGAAGGGGCAGCGAGGATTTCTGGCGCACGATCTACGTGCTGTCCTGTCCGTCCTCGACCGGGCAGGGTGGCGACGATGCCGGCTTCAACATCATCCATTTCGGCGCGGCGCCCGCGGCGGACCGGCCCGACTACCTGATCTCGATCGCCCGCTATTCGCGGCCGCGCAACGATAGCGCCTTCAGCCCGCTCGATTCGAACATGCCGGATGGGCTCATCAGCCTTCCGGTCGGGCGAGATCTGTCCCGAGATCCCGCCATTCAGTCGGCGATCGAGATTGCCTCGTGGGCGTCGCTGGATTGGGATCAGGTTCTGCTGCTCGCACGCCGATTGCTGTCGCGCTCTGCCTTCTATGATGACGGAGGGCAGGGCTGGACGGATTGTCTCTATACCTACCTCGTGACGTCCCATGCCTTGGCCGACCTCGATCGCAAGCTCGACAGGTCTGTCCAGAGGCGCCATGTCGCGGCGCTGGCAGAAGCAAGAGCTTTGCTTCGCGAACTGATCGGATTATCCGCCGACATACTCGACATCGACCCCGCCACGCTCGACGAGCTCCGGGCCGTCAGGCTGATCAGTCGTGATGACCTCAAGCGCCGATGGCCGGCGCTGCCGCGCGAGGATGGCGACGTCGAGGAGAGGGCGCGGCAGCGGCTGCAAGTGCTGCGGAGCTTGAACGACCAGGTGAAGCTGCTCGGTCTCGATCTGGACCTCGGCGGTGAGGCGCCGCCGCAGGCCAGCATACCGCGTTAACCGGCCATTAGGGTTAACAGTCTATTGCTGGCGCGTTCGGCTCGATCAATCCGCTCGAGAGTCAAGGCGTCATGCGTCAACGGTTCCGTCCTGTCCGGCTTCTTGCGTCAGCCTCGCTGATCGCGCTGGTGGCCGCCAGCCTCGGCGGCTGCACGGCAATGTCCAAGCTTTCCGACGTCACCGGCTCGATCGGGCCGAAGGCGGAGGCTGCTGCGCCGGCCGATCCTGCGCGCGCCGTCGAGGTCTATGGCGAGCGCTATCGTGCCAATCCGAAGGATGCCGACACGGCGCTGGCCTATGGCCAGGCGCTGCGCGCCAACGGCCAGCACGCCCAGGCCGCGGCCGTGCTGGAACAGGCGACTCTCGCCAATCCCGGCAACAAGGCGCTGCTGGCGCAATACGGTCGCGCGCTCTCCGACGTCGGCAATTTCCAGCAGGCCTTCGACGTGCTGTCGAAGGCACATTCGCCCGACAATCCGGACTGGCGCCTGCTCTCGGTGCAGGGCACCTGCCTCGACCAGCTGGGCCGTCACGACGAGGCGCGCGCCTATTATGCGAGCGCGCTCAAAATCGCGCCTGACGATCCCGGCGTGCTCTCCAATCTCGGCCTGTCCTACATGCTGTCGCGCGATCTGCCCAAGGCGGAAGAGGCGCTGCGGCAGGCTTATGCCTCGCCGCGGGCGAGTTCGCGGGTGCGGCAGAATCTCGGCCTGGTGGTCGGCCTCCAGGGCCGCTTCGCGGAAGCCGAGACCATCGTGAAGGCGGACCTGCCGCCGGACCAGGCCGCGGCCAATGTCGCCTATCTGAAGGAGATGCTGAGGCGCAACGACAATCCGCGCGGCGCGCCGAAGCGGACGCCGGTCGCTTCCCTCAGCCAGCCCGGCTGATTCGCCGCCTTTGGCGCGATGATGTGAATTTCATCCGATAATTCAGACGTTTGCCGCAAACCGCATGCCACCGGGCCGGCGATCGGCCGGCTACTGTGCATGGGGTTGTCTTCGCGGTTTTGTTTCGGCGTCAGTGCAATTCGGAGATCTTGATGCCGGTCGGTCCGAGAATGACGACGAACAGCACCGGCAGGAAGAACAGGATCATCGGCACCGTCAGCTTCGGCGGCAGCGCGGCGGCCTTCTTCTCGGCTTCGTTCATGCGCATGTCGCGGTTTTCCTGCGCCATGACGCGCAGGGATTGCCCGAGCGGGGTGCCGTAGCGTTCCGCCTGCTGAAGTGCCAGACAGACCGACTTGACGCCTTCCAGCCCGGTGCGCTTGGCCAGGTTTTCGTAGGCGACCTTGCGGTCCTGCAAATAGGACAGCTCGGCGGTGGTCAGGGTGAACTCCTCGGACAGCGCGATCGACTGGCCCACGATTTCGGTGGCGACCTTGCGGAACGCCATTTCCACCGACATGCCGGATTCGATACAGATCAGCAGCAGGTCGAGCGCATCGGGAAAGGCGCGCTTGATCGAGAGCTGGCGCTTGGAGATCGCATTCTTCAGGAACAGCATCGGCGCCTGGAGGCCGAGATAGGCCGCGCCGACGCAGATGCCGATCTTGATCGGCATCGGGCGGTCCATATGGGCGATCAGGAAGACATAGACGATCGAGCCGACGAACAGCACGATAGGGGCGACCAGGCGGGCGAACAGGAACGTGACATAGGGCGCATGGCCGCGATAGCCGGCCATGATCAGCTTGTCGCGCGCGGCCTCCTGCGCCAGCCATTTGGTGAGATTGAAATCCTCGACCACCTTCGAGACGAGCTGCTTGGGGGTCTGGCGTAGCGAGACCTTCTCGCTCTTGTTGAGGCGTTCGCGCTCGCGCTGCCGGATGCGCTCGCGTTCGCTCGCCACCGCCTTCATGCGCTTGGCAAGGCCCTCGCCGGCGAACATCGGCATCACCAGCGTGTAAACGGTGGCGCTGGCAGCGATGGCTGCCAGGAGCATGGTCATGAAGTGGGCGTCATGCAGTTTCGTAACGAGGAACTCGACCATGCGGCACCGTTAGAAATCGAAGTTGATCATCTTCTTCATCACCATGATGCCGACAGACATCCAGACGACGCACCCGACCAGCATGAGCTGGCCGGTAGGATGGGTCCACAGCAGGGAGATGTAACCGGGGGTCGTGAGATAGACGAGGAACATCACGATCGGCGGCAACGAGCCGATGATGCCGGCCGAGGCCTTGGCCTCCATCGACATCGCCTGGATCTTTTCCTTCATCTTCTTGCGGTCGCGCAGCACCTTGGAGAGGTTGCCCAGCGCTTCGGAGAGGTTGCCGCCCGACTTCTGCTGGATCGACACCACGATGCCGAAGAAGTTGGCCTCCGGCAGCGGCATGCGATCGTAGAGCCGCGAGCAGGCCTCGCCGAGCGGCATGCCAATCGCCTGTGTCTCGATGATGGCCAGGAACTCGCTGCGTAGCGGCTCCGGCGCGTCGGCCGCGACGACCTTGATGGACTCGAACAGCGGCAGGCCGGCCTTGATGCCGCGGACGATGACGTCGACGGCGTCGGGAAGCGCCGCCAGGAACTTGTTCTCGCGACGCTTCTTCAGGAAGCCCAGCGCCCAGCGCGGCAGGCCCAAGCCGCCGGCAAAGGCGAGTCCGGCCGCGCCGAGCAGGCCGCCGCCACCAAACAGCGCGCCGAAGAAAAACACACCCGCCACGACGCCGGATACGATCCAGAATTTCTGTGTGGTCCAGTCGAGCCCCGCCTGCGACAGGCGAATGTTGAGCGGGACGCTCTTCTCCTGCGCCCGCCTCGCCTCGAGGTCCTTGAGCGAGCTCTCGACCTGCTCGCGGCGTGAGCGCTGGCTCTTCTCCGCCTGCTTGGCAGCGGGCGCATCGGCGCGCGCGATCGAGGCGCGCCGACCTTCGGCCTTTCGCTCGCCAGACAGCAGCGGATAGAGGAAGACCCAGGCGATGCCGCCGACAGCGGCGGTGGCGAGGAAGGCGAGGGCGAGGACCTGAATGTTCATGGCTGCGCCGGCCTGCTCACGTGTTCGGTTTCTTTTCCGCGGCGTCGAGCGCAGCGGCAAGGCGTTTCTCTTCGCCGTAGTAGCGGGCGCGTTCCCAGAATTTCGGGCGACCAATGCCGGTCGAGCGATGCTGGCCGATGATCTTGCCGTTGGCGTCCTCGCCGATCAGGTCGTAGAGGAAGATGTCCTGGGTGATGATGGTGTCGCCTTCCATGCCCATCACCTCGGTGATGTGGGTGATGCGGCGCGAGCCGTCGCGCAGACGCGCGGCCTGGACGATGACGTCGATCGAGGCGCAGATCATCTCGCGGATCGTTCGCGAGGGCAGGGAGAAGCCGCCCATCGTGATCATGGATTCGCAGCGCGACAGCGCTTCGCGGGGATTGTTGGCGTGCAGCGTTCCCATCGAGCCGTCGTGGCCGGTGTTCATGGCCTGGAGGAGGTCGAAGGCCTCCGGGCCGCGGACTTCGCCGACGATGATGCGTTCGGGCCGCATACGCAGGCAGTTTCGCACCAGCTCACGCATCGTGACCTGGCCTTCGCCCTCGATGTTGGGCGGGCGGGTTTCGAGCCGCACCACATGGGGCTGCTGCAGTTGCAGTTCGGCCGCGTCCTCGCAGGTGATGACGCGCTCGTCGTGCTCGATGTAGTTGGTGAGACAGTTGAGCAGGGTGGTCTTGCCCGAGCCGGTACCGCCCGAGATCAGCACGTTGCAGCGGACGCGCCCGATGATCTGGAGGATCTCCGCGCCCTCAGGCGAGATCGCGCCGAATTTGACCAGCTGATCCAGCGTCAGCTTGTCCTTCTTGAACTTGCGGATGGTGAGCGCGGGGCCGTCGATTGCGAGCGGCGGCACGATGGCGTTGACGCGGGAGCCGTCGGCAAGGCGCGCGTCGCAGATCGGCGAGGATTCGTCGACGCGCCGGCCGACCTGGCTGACGATGCGTTGGCAGATGTTGAGGAGCTGCTGGTTGTCGCGGAAGCGGATACCGGTCCGCTGGATCTTGCCGCTGACTTCGATGAAGACCGTACCGGCGCCGTTCACCATGATGTCGGCGATGTCGTCGCGGGCGAGCAGCGGCTCGAGCGGGCCGTAGCCGAGCACGTCGTTGCAGATGTCGTCGAGCAGCTCTTCCTGTTCGGCGATCGACATCACGATGTTCTTGATCGCGATGATCTCGTTGACGATGTCGCGGATTTCCTCACGCGCCGATTCGGAATCGAGCTTGGCGAGCTGGGCGAGGTCGATGGCCTCGATCAGCGCGCCAAAGATGGTCGCCTTGACTTCGTAATAATTGTCCGAGCGGCGGGTTTCCATCACCGGCGGAGGCCGGGAGGGGGCGAGCGGCGGGGACGCGACCACCGGCGGGGGCGGCGCGCGCGACACCGTCGGCGCCGGAGCCGAGGCAGGCTCTGGCGACACGGCGCCGGGCTTGGGAGCCCGAAAGTCGGTGTCTGTTCCGCTACGCTTACCGAACACTTAACAACTCCATGCGGCGGCTTATCTTCCCCGCAACTTCTCAATCAGCGGTGAAAGCAAGGACGACTTTTGTTTCTTCGTCTCGCTCCGGCCGGTCAGGCGCTGGGCGATCTGGAGGAACATCTCGATAGACTTATGGTTCGCGGAGATTTCCGCGATCATCTGGCCGTTGTTGGCGGCTGCGCCGAAGATTTGCGGCTCGAACGGGATCGAGACGACCGGCTGGCTCTCGATCGCCTTGGCGAATTCGGTGGCGGCGATCTCCGGCCGCTTGGGAACGCCGACCTGGTTGAGGCAGTACAGCGGCGGGCGGTCGTTGGGACGGGCGGCCTTCAAGAGATCGAACAGGTTCTTGGTATTGCGCAGATTGGCGAGATCGGGCGCCGCCACGATCAGGATGTCATCGGCGCCGATGAGGGCGCGCTTGGTCCAGCCCGACCATTGATGCGGGATGTCCAGCACGATGCAGGGCATGGTCGAGCGCAGCGTGTCGAACACGGCGTCGAAAGCGTCGGTGCCGAAATCGTAGACCCGGTCGAGCGTCGCCGGCGCCGCCAGCAGGCTGAGATGGTCCGTGCATTTCGACAGCAGGCGGTCGATGAAGGCGGTATCGACGCGATCCGGCGAGAACACGGCATCCGCGATGCCCTGCGGCGGATCCTGGTTATAGTCGAGCCCGGCTGTGCCGAAAGCAAGGTCGAGATCGGCGACCACGGCGTCCATCGCGAGGTCGCGCGCGATGGCCCAGGCGACGTTGTGGGAAATGGTGGAGGCGCCGACGCCGCCCTTGGCGCCGACCACGGCGATGATGCGGCCGACCGCCTTGGCTTCCGGCGCCGAGAACAGATTGCAGATCGAGCGCACGACGTCGATCGCACCGACCGGTGCGAGCACGTAGTCGCTGACGCCGCGGCGCACCAGCTCGCGATAGAGCATGACGTCGTTGATGCGGCCGATGACGACGACGCGGGTACCGGCGTCGCAGACGGTGGCGAGCTGGTCCAGCCCGGCCAACAGATCGTTGCGGGCGTCGCTCTCGAGCACAATTACATTCGGCGTGGGTGCCGAGCGGTAAGCTTCGATTGCAGCCGCCATACCGCCCATCTGGATCTTCAGATGGGCCTTGCCGAGGCGGCGATCCTCGCCGGCCGATTGCACGGCTGCGGCGGTCTCGACGGTTTCGCAAAAGGCCTGGACCGAGACGCGCGGCGCAGGCGCAATATGCTCCTCGACCGGCGGTGGGATCTCCGGCTGCTCTTCCTGAGTCTGGCGCGCGTAGTTGATCATTTGCCGGTGTCGCTGAGTTTGGCCTTTTCGGCCTCGGGATAGGAGATCGCCGTCGGCGTGCCCTTGCGGTATTTCTCGAAGGCGGCAGTGCGTCGCGCGGTGTAAACAGGAGTTTCAGGCCGCGGCTGCTCGAGGTCCGACGGATTGTCGACCATGGCCGCCATGTTGCGCTGATAGGCGCAGCCGAAATTGTAATAGTCCTTGTTCTCGAACCAGCTCTTGTTCTTCATCGAGGGGCCGATGTCCTCTGGCCAAAGGCCACACGGGCCTGCGACCGCCGCAACCTTCGAATAAGTCAGTCGGATCGGCGGCAGGAAGCGCTTGTCTTCGGGCTGGTAGGGGCGGGCGATGATGCCGCGCGGGGGGACGCCCCCGGCCGCCAGCATCGCCTGAATCTCACGCATGGATTCTGCGACCGGGCGCGCATTGGGCGTTCCCGTGGGCACGTCGATATGAATGGCGCCGGTACCCTCGTGCATCCAGGTCGACGCCAGGCCCATCACGTCGGCGCGCTGGGCCGCGGTCAAGCCGCCGCGGGCGTGACCGACGAAAACGACGATCGAGCGGTTCTGCTCCTCGATCGCGATAGGGTGACGTTGCTTGTAGTCGTCGGGAATGGACGCCGTTGCCACCTCGTCATGCTGGCAGCCGCCGAGCGCAAGCGCGATACCGACGAGCACGCCACCGAGGCCGGCGGTGCGGCGGCGGTTCTGGGGTCGTGTTGTGATCATGACTTAAGTCCCCGTTCCGCCTCAGTCGGTGATGAAGCCGTAAGTGCCGCGGTAGTTCTTGGCCGGCTCGGTCCGGCCCGGCACGCCATAGATGCGGTTGATATTGCCGATCAACTCGGCCTGCGGATCGGCTGGCGCCGAGAAACCGTCATCCGGCCGCGAGAGGTCCTTTGGCGACGTCGCGCGCACGATGTAGGGCGTCACGATCACGACCAGCTCGGTCGAGTTGTTGACGAAGTCGCGGCTGCGGAACAGCGTGCCGAGAATTGGCAGCTGCATCAAACCGGGCAATCCGCTGACCGCCTGCTTGGTCTGCTGCTGAATCAGGCCGGCCATCGCCATGGCGCCGCCGGAGGGAATTTCGAGCGAGGTCTCGGCGCGGCGGGTCCTGATCGAGGGGACGGTCACCGAGTTCACCGAGGTCGAGGTGACGGCCTGCGACAGCGTGATCGCGTTGTCGTTGGAGAGTTCCGACACCTCGGTCATCACCCGCAGGCTGATCTTGCCTTCGGTCAGCACCACGGGCGTGAAATTGAGCGAGATGCCGAACTTCTTGAAGCTGATCTGGGTGGTACAGACATGCGTGGTGGGATCGCAAGCATAGCCTGCCGGCACCGGGAATTCGCCGCCGGCGATGAACGTCGCGGACTCGCCGGAGATCGCGGTCAGGTTCGGCTCGGCCAGCGTACGGATCACGCCTGCGGTTTCCATCGCACGCAGGGTGGCCTGCACGGAGGGGCCTCCGCCGAACTTTGCGCTCAGGCTGTTGCCGTCCACGAGATTGTGGCCAAGCGCGGTGAACGGGTTCGAGTTGGTGAAGCTCACCACCGAGGTGCCGTAGTTGAGGTTCGCGGTGAGATCGATGCCGAGCTGCTTGACGATGGTTCGCGCGACTTCCGCAACGGTCACCTTCAGCATGACTTGGTCGCGGCCGCGGACAATGATTGAGTTCACCACCTTGTCGGCGCCCCCGGCAAGGCGCGCGGCGAGGTCGTTGGCCTGCTGTGCTTCGACCGGGTTGGCCGCGGAGCCGCTCAGGACCACGCCGTCGCCGAGGCCGTCGATCTGGATGTCGGAATTGGGCAGGATCTGCTTCAGCGCTGCGCGTACGCCGTTAAGGTCGCGCTTGACCGCGATGTCATAGGCGGCGATCTGCTGACCGGCGGAATCGAAGAACACGATGTTGGTCTGGCCGACCGTGGCGCCGATGATGTAGGCGCGCTGGGACGAGCGGACCACCGCATTGGCGATCTTGGGATCAGCGACGAGCACGTCCTTGATGTCGCGGGGCAGGTCGATCACGATCGACTTGCCGACGCCGAGCGAAAGGAAGCGCGCGTTCATCTGGTCATCGGCCGCAACCTGTGCCGCCGGACGGTAGTCCGCGGCGATCACGGGCGTCAGCGCGGGGTTGAGCGTCAGCGCGAGAGCGGCCGAGAACGACAGGGCGCGGACCATGGAGGTCCGCATCGTCGCCAGATTTGCCCTGCATTTCATATCGACTGTCCTCATCGTGCCTTCGCAGCCTGACTTTGAATGCCGTAGCGAATGATCGAAACGCCGTCGCGCTGCTGCGCGGATTCATCAAGCGTGATCTCGGTCGTCTTGACGTCGGCAATGCTGCGCAGCGCCAGCGACAGTGTCCCGGCCTGGCGTCCGGAGGACAGCACCTTGGTCTGCGCGGAATCCAGTTCCAGGGTCACGGTCTTGCCGACCACCGCGTTCTGGCCGTCTTTCTCCTTCGGCGCCTGGTCAATGGCCAGCACGCGGACATTGGTCAGGAGGATCTCGGACGTGACGATGTCCTGTCCGCCCGGGTCCGGGTTCTTGAGGCGGCGCGTGAGCAGCACGTCAACGCGATCGTTGGGCAGGATGAAGCCGCCGGCGCCGGTCTCCGGTGAGATTTCGGTCGAGATGGCGCGCATGCCGGTCGGCAGGATCGCAGCCATGAAGCCGGAACCATCGGCTTTGACCAGCTTCTGGTCGCGGATCGGTTCACCCTGGATGAAAGGGGCGCGCGCAATCGAACCAGTGACTTGGGTCGCGCCGTCGGGGCGCTCGTTGCGGCGAATGAAAGTGGCGCTGGCGGTCGCCGTCGGCCAAGTCTGCCACTGCACGTCGTCCGGCTTCAGGGTCTGTCCGAGGCCGATGTCGTTCTTGGCGACCAATACGTCGGTGGTGGGAAGCTGCGCGACCGGAGCCGCCGGAGGCGGGGCAGAGTCCGAGCCGCTCGCCAGGTACGCAGCGATGCCGCCGGCGCAGATGGCGACCGTCAGGACGACTATGCGTGCCCTATTCATACGCTTCACTTTCCACAAAACGCTGCGACGCTGCCGCCGCCGTAATCGGCAGTTGACCAGCTATTCGTCAAAGCATGGTTAATGAGGCGTATCTAAATCGCCTTAACGCCGGGTTATCGCGGCGTTCAGCGCAGTGCGAGGTGAGCGAGGTCGATCGCTCTCACCCATTCGGTCTCGGGGTAGACCAACAGCGCGCCAAGCGCGAGCGCGATGCCGTAGGGAATGCCGGTCTGCTTGTCGTGGAGCCGTGCGAGCCAGGCCTGGCCGGCAAGTCCGTAAGGGAGTGGCCATTGCCGGAACTGAAGCAGGAGCAGTGTCAGCGCCCCGCCGAACAGCGAGGCGTAGAGCAGGAAGTCCATCAATTGGGCGAAGCCGAACCACAGCGCCACGGCAGCTGCGACCTTGGCATCGCCCCCGCCCATCCAGCCCAACGCAAAGCAGGTAAACGCCACGACGAGGAGCAGCGCGCCGGCGCCGACATGGCTCAGCATCTCGTAAGGTGCCATGCCACCGGCGAAGGCGAGCATGAAGAAGCCCGCGACCAGCGTCAGCGACACCCGGTTCGAGATCGTCATCGTGAAAAGATCGCTGGCGGCCGCGAACGCCATCAGGGCCGGGAAGAGCAGGAGGCGCGCGAGGTCGAGTGTCATGGGCTGCGTCTGGAGGCCTGGGTCCTTCGCCGGATCGGGCGTCGGCGCATGCTAAAAGGCAGTGTTAAACAAACCGACAACAGGCGCGGAAGCCTCGGAACGACAACCGCGTGCCGGCGGTCTCACCATATGCTGGCGACGCGCATCGCCAGCATGACCGTGGCGAGCAGCAGTGCAAGGCAGACCCAATAGGCCGAGGCATCGCCGCGCGCCGTGCCCGTCTCGGTCGCCGCAATTGCGGCATCGGTTCTGTGTTTACGCAACGCCACTGGAACTCGCCGTGTCCTTAAAAAACAAAGGCCCCGGAAGACCGGGGCTTTTGCCGTCGTTCGTCGCTCGGCTTACTTCAGCGAGGTGCTGATCGAGCCGAACTTGGTGTTCAGCGTGCTGCCGAGGTTGTTGACGACGGTGATGATGGCCAGCGCGATGCCGGCGGCGATCAGACCGTATTCGATGGCGGTGGCGCCGGATTCATCCTTGGCGAAACGCGCAATCAGGTTCTTCATGAACTAAACTCCATCTGGTTGAGGTCGCCTCGTTCGGCGCTGTCTTGACGCACCGACCATGTGAGCCGAGCTCTTTCGGCGGGGTTAATTCAATCGCTCAAACCCGTCGCGTGCGCGATGCTTTTGGCCAGAGTGAATTTCACCTTAAGGCGCTCGCTGTAATTCGTTCCAGTTCCAAACGCGGCGTCAACTTCACCCTCCTTTAAATTTCGCGGCGTAGTCATAAGTGGATCAGCAGACCGGAAGAGACGCGATGATGTCGAGCCTGCCCATGCAAGTCGCCTTGATGCTCGGCGAGACCATAGAGAAGGTGATCCCGGTCACCTTCATGCTCGCGGTGGTCTTCACGGTGCTCGAGCATTTCTGGGCGTGCAATTCCGGTCCGGCATGGTGGCGCAAGCGCGAGATCGTGACCGATATCTGCTACTGGTTCTTCGTTCCGGTGTTCGCCCGCACTATGCGGATTGGTCTCCTGATCGTCACCGCCGGCGTCGTCTTCAACATCCACGATGCGGACGAGCTGATCGCCTTCTACGACAACGGCCACGGCCCGCTGTCGCAACTGCCGCTCTGGCTGCAGGGCGTGCTGTTCCTGGTCGCGTCCGACTTCATGCTGTACTGGCTGCACCGGCTGTTTCATGACGGTGGGTTCTGGAAATACCATGCGATCCACCACTCCTCGGAAGAAATCAGCTGGATTTCGGCGGCCCGCTTTCATCCGGTGAATCTGATGCTCGGAACGATCGGCGTCGACGTTGTGCTGCTGATGGCCGGCATATCGCCGAACGTGATGATCTGGGTCGGCCCGTTCACGACCTTCCACTCGGCCTTCGTGCACGCCAATCTGAACTGGACCTTCGGTCCGTTCCGATACGTGCTGGCGACGCCGGTGTTCCACCGCTGGCACCATACGGCGCTCGAAGAGGGCGGTGACACTAATTTTGCCGGCACCTTCCCGATCTGGGACGTGCTGTTCGGCACCTTCCGCATGCCGAAGGGCGAGCTCCCGCAGGATTATGGCAAGGACGAAGCGACCATGCCGAAGGAGATCGCCGGCCAGCTCGCCTATCCGTTCCGCCACTAGGCTGGCGATAAAACGCAAGTCCGTTAGAACAATAGTCGGCGAATTTGCGGAACGTTCACGAATTACAGGCAGGTTAACCGGGTCGGGCGCCGGCTCCGCTCTCTGATCGATTCTGCCGGTTTGTGACGTCCCGGGGTAAGAGTATGCGTAAAGAGTTTCTGCGCCGCCATGCGCGCGTCTGTTTCCTGGCTGCGGCTGCGATGCTGGCATCGCCGGCGATCGGCCTCGCCGAGCCTACCGTCGACACCATCGCCGTCAATGTCGACCAGGCCAAGCTGGTGCGCTTGCCCGGCAAGGTCGCCACGATCGTGGTCGGCAATCCCCTGATCGCCGACGTGACGCTGCAGGCTGGCGGGATGATCGTGGTAACCGGTAAGGGTTACGGCGCCACCAACTTCATCGCCCTCGATCGCGGCGGCGAGATCTTGGTCGACCGGCAGATCCAGGTCGAAGGCCCGAGCGACCGGCTCGTCACCGTCTATCGCGGGATCGAGCGGGAGTCCTATAGCTGCATGCCGCTCTGCCAGCGCCGCGTCACGCTCGGCGACAGCGACCAATACTTCAACACCACGATGAACCAGGCCGGCACGCTGAGCAGCAATGCCAGCGGAAACGCCAGCGCGGCTGCGGCTGCCAAGACAAATTAACAAGACGACCTAATACGGCGACTGACACCACGGACGGGACCATCCGGTCCCGCCCGCCGTCGTCGGCGACGTACTTTCTGCTTTCCCCCTCTCCGCGCTCCCGGCGTGGTTAACCAGATGTTAACGACCCGGTCCCGTTCGGCTCGAATGTCAGAAACATTTAGACAATCAGCTTCCGATATTGATCGAAGCGGTTGATCGCTGCCGCCGGGGAATTCAACGCGATGCCATCGCCCGTAGCTTCGAGATTCGCGTTCCGGACTGCACTGCGACGGTTTCGCGGCAACCGCGGTGGATCGGCGGCGGTCGAGTTCGCGCTGATCGCACCGATCTTCTTCGGGCTGCTGTTTGCCATCATCGAGACGGCGCTGGTTTCTTCTCGAGCCAAGTGCTCGAGACCATCACGCAGAATTCCGCGCGCGTGGTGCTGACCGGTCAGGCGCAGTCGGGTTCGGTGGCGGCCTGCGCGGTGAGCG
Organism: Bradyrhizobium sp. CCBAU 11434; assembly: GCF_028128895.1. NCBI lineage: Bacteria > Pseudomonadati > Pseudomonadota > Alphaproteobacteria > Hyphomicrobiales > Nitrobacteraceae > Bradyrhizobium > Bradyrhizobium sp. CCBAU 11434. Next base: position 259,572 of record NZ_LBJX01000103.1, on the reverse strand, counting down.
GCGTCGCTTCGCCTTGCACGCAGGCGACGTTCAAGACCTACGTCTGCAGCCAGATCCCGGCGCTGTTCGACTGCAACAGCCTGTATGTCGACGTCACGAGCTTCTCGTCCTTCTCGGCGGTAACGCTGCCGACGCATCTCGATGCGGCGTGCAATTTCAACACCAACATGAGCTACAGCGCCGGCAACGCCGGCGATATCGTGGTGGTCCGGCTGTTCTATCAGTGGCCGCTGTTCGTGGCCGGGCTCGGCTACAACATCGGCTGCGGCGGCACGAAGAAGCGGCTGCTCGTGGCAACCGCCGCGTTCAAGAACGAGCCTTACTAGGACAACGGATCGGGCAGGGCGATGCGGGCGATTGCAGGATTCTGGCGGACGGCCCGCTTCTCCGCGTACGAATTCCTGGTCGACGGCAGAGGTCTTGCCGCGACCGAATTCGCGGTGATCGTTCCGCTGATGCTGGTAATGCTCTTCGGTACCGTCGAATTCTCGTCAGCCATAGCGATCGATCGCAAGGTGACGCTGATGGCGCGGACGCTGTCGGACCTCACCTCGCAGTCGACGACTGTCGCCGACACCGACATGACCAATTTCTTCGCGGCCTCGACCGCTATCATGACGCCTTATGACGCGACTCCCGTGTCCGCGACGATCACCGAACTGTACGTGGATTCGACGCAGACGGCGCATGTGCAGTGGAGCAAGGGGTCGGCTCCGCGGGCGCAGAGATTCACCGTCTCGATTCCCACGACACTCGCGATCGCCGGCACCTATCTGATCTTCGGCGAGGTCAGCTACACCTACACGCCGTCGGTCGGCTACGTGCTCAAGAATTTGATCACCCTGAGCGACGTCGCCTACACGCGCCCGCGGCGGTCCGCCTGCGTCTATTACAGCCCGGACACGTCCTGCACGACCTATTGAGCTCATCTGTTCTTCGGGCATGAAAAAAGGCCGTGCAGTCCGCACGGCCTTTTCCGTTGTTTGCTTGCGTTCAAGCTGATCCGGTAGCGCGCCCCTCAGGGCACGCATTGGATGTCAGCCTGCATCGCGGAGATTGTCGGCAGCCGACTTGCCGGACCGGCGATCGGCGACGATCTCGTAGGAGACCTTCTGGCCTTCGCGCAGCGAGCCGAGGCCGGCACGCTCGACGGCGCTGATGTGAACGAACACGTCCTTGCCGCCGTCGTCGGGCTGGATGAAGCCATAGCCCTTGGTCGCGTTAAACCACTTCACGGTTCCCATGCTCACGGGGGTAGTCCCTTCTCAGATACACAATGGTCGAGCCCGCTCACGCAGGCAGGTTAGATCGAATTTTTGGAAGGGTCGTCAGCGTGTCTGAACCGGCTGTACCGGTGGATGCTAATGTCGTCCGGCCGAAAATCGATTGATTCATTTTATTGGAATCAAGGCCTCAAAACAATCCGGACGTGCACGATTTTTTGATCCGCCGTGATGTCCACGGCGGATCAGCATACAGGTCAGCATTTTAATTCCGCGCCCAGGCGGGCGAGGCCGATCAGCGGCGGCGGAACTGGCCGCCGCGCTGGGGGCCGCCGCGCGGCGGTCCACCGGCGGTTGCCGGCCGTTCGTCCTTGTGGCGGAAAATCAGCCGGCCCTTTTCGAGGTCGTAGGGCGACATTTCCACCGTCACGCGGTCGCCCGCCAGCGTCTTGATGCGGTTCTTCTTCATCTTGCCGGCAGTGTAGGCGACGATCTCGTGCCCGGCGTCGAGCTGCACGCGGTAGCGCGCGTCGGGGAGGATTTCGGTGACCAGTCCTTCGAACTGGATCAGCTCTTCCTTAGCCATGAATTTCTCCAGGTCGTGGACGGCTAGTGCGAATGGGGTTTGCGGTTCGGGTGGCCGTTCGGCCGACTCTCACGGCGCAAAAAGGCCACGCCTTGTATCCCATCGGACGCTCCCGCGCTATGCGCGGAACGCTGTTCCGGGCGTTCGTTTGGCGAAGAATGCACCTTACCACCGGAGCGGCGACGGCGGGACCCCTTCGAGCCGTTTCCGGGCCTTCCGTCCACATGCCGCGCCTCGCCGTGACGGCCTTCGCCGGGCCGCCCGTCGCTCGGCTTGCCGGAGCTGTGATGGCGTCCGTCGGCATGTCTCTCATCGCTACGCCGTCCGTCGCCATGCCGTGCGCCTTGCGGACGCTGGCCCGGGCGGCCGCCCGGCCGGCCCTGACGTTGTTGCTGGGGCGGAGGAGCGCCCGCGTCGCGGCGGCCGGCATCTGTGCGGAGATCCTCGCGCGGCAGCGCCACCTTGATCAGCCGTTCGATGTCACGGAGATAGCTGAGTTCCTCGCCGCCGGCGACCAGCGAGATCGCGGTGCCGTCGGCGCCGGCGCGCGCGGTGCGGCCGATCCGGTGCACATAGGTCTCCGGGACGTTGGGCAGGTCGTAGTTGATGACGTGGCTGATGCCATCGACGTCGATGCCGCGAGCGGCGATGTCGGTGGCGACCAGGGTGCGGATTTCGCCGGAGCGGAACTGCGCGAGCGTGCGCTCGCGATGGTTCTGCGACTTGTTGCCATGGATGGCGCTGGCGGGGATGCCGGCCCGCTCCAATGTCTTCACCACCTTGTCGGCGCCGTGCTTGGTGCGGGTAAAGACCAGCGCGCGGTTGATCGGCTCGTCCTTCAGCAGCTTGGTCAGGAAGGTGGCCTTGGCCGAGAAATCGACCTGGATGATGCGCTGGTTGATGCGCTCGGCAGTCGAGGAGACCGGGGTCACAGCGACGCGCGCGGGATCACGCAGCATGGAATCGGCGAGCTCGGCGATGTCCTTCGGCATGGTGGCGGAGAAGAACAGCGTCTGCCGCTTGATCGGGAGTTTCGCAACGATTTTGCGGATGTCGTTGATGAAGCCCATGTCCAGCATGCGATCGGCTTCGTCGAGCACGAGGAACTCGACGCTGCCAAGCTTCAGTCCGTTGCTCTGCACGAGGTCGAGCAGGCGGCCTGGGGTGGCAACCAGCACGTCGACGCCCTGCATCAGGGCGCGGACCTGGCGGCCCATCGGCACGCCGCCGATGGCGAGCGTCGAGGACAGGCGGATGTGGCGGCCATAGGCGTTGAAGCTGTCGAGGATCTGTCCCGAAAGCTCGCGGGTGGGCGACAGCACCAGCACGCGGCAGGTCTTGGGCTGCGGCTTGATGCGGTTCTCGAGCAGGCGGTGCAGGATTGGCAGCGCGAAGGACGCGGTCTTGCCGGTGCCGGTCTGGGCGATGCCGACGACATCGCGGCCGGTCAGCGCCGTCGGGATCGTCTGGGCCTGGATGGGGGTGGGAGTGACGTAATTCTCTTCGGCGAGAGCACGTGCGATGGGTTCGGCGAGGCCGAAGTCCTGAAACGAAGTCAAAAGATGGGTTCTTTCCATGTCAAATGCGGTCGGCCCGACGCAATCAGCGGGGCGCGCGCATAAGGGTGTCGAGAAGACACCTGCGTGTTTGGGGTGTCGGATGGCTTGGATGATATGGGGCAAGCCAGAGGCCCGGAGGGGGCTTAAGAACACGCGGCTCGCAACGACCGCTCGATTCGCGAGCGATCTCGTCACCTATATGGAACATTGACGGGGCGCTTTCAAGGCGGACCGTCTACTGGCGTCGATTGCGGTGCAAAAATAGTTATGCCGGAATTTTAGCCAGCGGCCCTATTTTGCTCAAAAAATGGACTGACTGCCGCATAAGCATACATTTTATTCGCTCAAGTTTTGAGCAGCCGGACTGCGGCTAAAGTTTGATTGCGGCAAAATTATCTAGACTGACCAAACACTTGGCAGGTGCCCAAGCCATGGCACGGTTCTTGCGATTCCGTTAATCGCAGGCGGCCGTGGGGCCGTTTCGCAGCGTTTTTCACGTCTGCGTCAGGGAGATGATAGATCCATGCCTACCAAATCCATTCACGATATAGCGGCATCATTTAGCCGCCGCGGCGTGCTCGCCGCGACCACCGGACTGTTGCTCGGTCTGGCGTCCATTTCCGGCGCAAAGGCCGCGGACGACACCATCAAGGTCGGCGTCCTGCACTCCCTTTCCGGCACCATGGCCATCAGCGAAACCACGCTGAAGGACACCATCCTCTTCCTCATCGACGAGCAGAACAAGAAGGGCGGCGTGCTCGGCAAGAAGCTCGAGGCCGTCGTCGTCGATCCCGCCTCGAACTGGCCGCTGTTCGCCGAAAAGGCGCGCGAGCTGATCACCAAGGACAAGGTCGCGGTCGTGTTCGGCTGCTGGACCTCGGTGTCGCGCAAGTCGGTGCTCCCGGTATTCAAGGAGCTCAACAACATCCTGTTCTACCCCGTCCAGTACGAGGGTGAAGAGTCCGAGCGCAACGTGTTCTACACCGGTGCTGCGCCGAACCAGCAGGCGATCCCTGCCGTCGACTACCTGATGAAGGAAGAGAAGGTGAAGCGCTGGGTGCTCGCGGGCACCGACTACGTCTATCCGCGCACCACCAACAAGATCCTGGAAGCCTACCTGAAGTCGAAGGGTGTCGCCCAGGAAGACATCATGATCAACTACACGCCGTTCGGTCACTCCGACTGGCAGACGATCGTGGCCGACATCAAGAAGTTCGGCTCGGCCGGCAAGAAGACCGCGGTGGTCTCGACCATCAACGGCGACGCCAACGTCCCCTTCTACAAGGAGCTCGGCAACCAGGGCATCAAGGCGAAGGACATCCCGGTGGTCGCGTTCTCGGTGGGTGAAGAAGAGCTCGCCGGCATCGATACCAAGCCGCTGGTCGGCCATCTCGCCGCCTGGAACTACTTCGAGTCGATCAAGACCCCGGCGAACGAGAAGTTCATCAAGGACTGGCAGGCCTACACCAAAAACCCGAAGCGCACGACCAACGATCCGATGGAAGCCCACGTGATCGGCTTCAACATGTGGGTCAAGGCCGTCGAGAAGGTGAAGTCGACCGATCCGGACAAGGTGATCGACGCGCTTCCCGGCATCGAGGCTGCGAACCTGACTGGTGGCACCTCGAAGATGCTGCCGAACCACCACATCACCAAGCCGGTGTTCATCGGCGAGATCAAGGGCAACGGCCAGTTCGACGTGGTCTGGAAGACCCCGGGTCTCGTGGCGGGCGACGCCTGGTCGAAGGAGCTCGATGGCTCCAAGGACCTGATCGGCGACTGGGTCGGCAAGAAGTGCGGCAACTTCAACACCAAGACCAACAAGTGCCTCGGCTCCGGCTCCTGATCCGGATCTGACGTTCGACTGCACGACGGGAGAAGACGGTTATTCCGCCGTCTTCTCCCCACTTCTGCCGGGGTGATCCACAGTGCCAACCAAATTGTCCGCCCGTTTCTGCAGCTTTGTCCTTTCGCTGTTTCTGATCGCGTTCGCAGTGCCGGCCTTTGCCGGTCCGTTCGAGGATGCGGTCGCCAAATTCGCAAACGACGATTTTTCCGACACGGATGAGGCAATCGGCGTGGTCGCAGGCAGCGGCAACAAGCTCGCCTTTCCGATCATCAGCGCGCTCCAGGACGGCCGTCTCATGGCCGATCCTGACACCAAGAAAGTTTACGTCACCGGCACCGACGGCAAGTCGATCGACGCCGCGACCGGCGAGGCCGTCGCTAGCGTGCCTGACAGCGCCAGCGCCGTCCGCCTCAACAACCGTCTGCGCCGCAGCGTCGATGCTGCGCTCGGCAGCCTGACGCTGCAGTCGCCCGATCTCATTGCGCGCCTGCAGGCCGCGCAATCCGTATTCAAATCGCATGAAGAGACCGCGCTGGATCCGGTCGAAGGCGCGCTTGCCAAGGAAACCAATAAATCGGTCAAGACCGCACTCGGCGAAGCGCGTGCGGCGATCCTGCTGTTCAAGTCCGACGCGACCGAAGTGCAGAAGCTCGAGGCGGTCGCGACCATCAAGGCGCGTGGCGATCAGGACGCGCTGGCGCTGCTCTCCGACATCGGCACCGATCAGCCGGCCTCCGTCGCAAAGGCGGCGACGAGTGCGATCGGCTCGATCCAGAGCTCGCTGGCGGTCTGGTCTTCGGTGCAGAATGCCTGGTACGGGCTGTCGCTCGGCTCGGTGCTGCTGCTCGCCGCGATCGGGCTTGCAATCACCTTCGGCGTGATGGGCGTCATCAACATGGCCCATGGCGAGATGGTGATGATCGGCGCCTACACCACCTTCGTGGTGCAGGAGGTGATCCGCACACGCTATCCCGCTTTGTTCGACTATTCGCTGCTGATCGCCGTGCCGCTCGCCTTCCTCGTCGCCGGTGGCATCGGCGTGCTGATCGAGCGCAGCATCATCCGCTTCCTCTATGGCCGGCCGCTGGAGACGCTGCTCGCGACCTGGGGCCTGTCGCTGGTGCTGCAGCAGGCGGTGCGCACCATGTTCGGTCCGACCAACCGCGAGGTCGGCAATCCTTCCTGGATGAGCGGTGCGTTTGAGCTCGGCCAGATCACCATCACCTATAACCGGCTCTGGATCCTGTGCTTCACGCTGGCGGTATTCGTGATCCTGCTCGCAATGCTGCGCTACACGGCGCTGGGCCTCGAGATGCGTGCCGTGACGCAAAACAGGCGCATGGCGGCCTCGATGGGCATCGCCACGTCTCGCGTCGATGCGCTGACCTTCGGGCTCGGCTCGGGCATTGCCGGCATCGCCGGCGTTGCGCTGTCGCAGATCGACAATGTCAGTCCCAATCTCGGCCAGAGCTACATCATCGACAGTTTCATGGTCGTGGTGTTCGGAGGGGTCGGCAATCTCTGGGGCACACTGGTCGGCGCCTTCACGCTCGGCATCGCCAACAAGTTCCTGGAGCCGGTCGCCGGCGCCGTGCTCGGCAAGATCGCGATCCTGGTCCTGATCATCCTGTTCATTCAAAAGCGGCCGCGCGGCCTGTTCGCGCTCAAGGGCCGTGCGGTGGAAGCATGACCCCTCACATGCTGACGCGATCGCTGGACCGCGGCGCGACCATATTCCTGTTGGTTGTTGCCGCGCTGGGCGTGCTGATCCCGCTGTCCAACCTGCTGCTGCCCGCAGGCTCGTTCCTGCAGGTGCCGACCTATCTGGTCGCGCTCTGGGGCAAATATGTCTGCTACGCCATCCTGGCGCTCTCGATCGACCTGATCTGGGGCTATTGCGGCATTCTCTCGCTCGGCCACGGCGCTTTCTTCGCGCTCGGCGGCTACGCGATGGGCATGTATCTGATGCGGCAGATCGGCACCCGCGGCGTCTACGGCAATCCGATCCTGCCTGACTTCATGGTGTTCCTGAACTATTCGAAGCTACCCTGGACCTGGTACGGCTTCGACATGTTCTGGTTCGCCGCGCTGATGGTGCTGTTCGTGCCGGGCCTGCTCGCCTTCTGCTTCGGCTGGCTAGCCTTCCGCTCCCGCGTCACCGGCGTGTATCTGTCGATCATCACCCAGGCGATGACCTACGCGCTGCTGCTCGCCTTCTTCCGCAACGACTTTGGTTTTGGCGGCAATAACGGCCTGACCGACTTCAAGGACATTCTGGGCTTCAATGTCCAGGCCGAAGGCACCCGCGCGGCACTGTTCGCGCTGAGCTGTCTGGCGTTGATCCTCGCCTTCCTGATCTGCCGCTCGGTCGTGTCCTCCAAGCTCGGCAAGGTGTTGATTGCAATCCGCGACGCGGAATCGCGCAGCCGCTTCCTCGGCTACCGCGTCGAATCCTACAAGCTGTTCGTGTTCACGCTGTCGGCCTGCATGGCCGGCGTCGCCGGCGCGCTCTATGTGCCGCAGGTCGGCATCATCAATCCGAGCGAGTTCGCGCCGGGCAACTCGATCGAGGCGGTAATCTGGGTCGCGGTCGGTGGGCGCGGCACGCTGGTCGGTGCTGCGCTCGGTGCCATCGTCGTCAACTACGCCAAGACGTTCTTCACCTCAGGCGTGCTGGCGCCGTACTGGCTGTTCATGCTGGGCGCGCTGTTCATCCTGGTGACGCTGCTGTTGCCCAAGGGCATCGTCGGTACCTTCAGCGCCTGGCGGGAACAGGCGAGGGAGAGGCGCCCGGCCGCGACGACTGCGAGCGCGGCGGCCGAAGACGGCATCACCGAACCAAAGATGGCGGAGTAGCGGTCATGAACGTCATGGATACCCGCGCGACCTCCGCGATGCTCTATCTCGACGGCGTGCACGTCTCGTTCGACGGCTTCCACGCCATCAACAACCTGTCGCTGACGCTTGCGCCCGGCGAAATGCGCGCCATCATCGGTCCGAACGGCGCCGGCAAGACCACGATGATGGACATCATCACCGGCAAGACCAAGCCGGACGAGGGCACGGTGCTGTTCGACGGCGTCACCGATTTGACGCGTCTCGACGAGACCCGCATCGCCGAACTCGGCATTGGCCGCAAATTTCAGAAGCCGACGGTGTTCGAGAGTCAGACGGTTCAGGACAATCTACTGCTGGCGCTCAATGTCGACCACAGCGTCAAGGGCACGCTGTTCTGGCGCGGCAGCAGGGCCGAGTCCGAGCGCATCGACAAGGTGCTGGAGACGATCCGCCTCACCGACGCCCGCAACCGCCTGGCCGGCAGTCTCAGCCACGGCCAGAAGCAATGGCTCGAGATCGGCATGCTGCTGGCGCAGGACCCGAAGCTGCTCCTCGTCGATGAGCCGGTCGCCGGCATGACCGACGTGGAAACGCACCTCACCGCCGAGCTGCTCAAGGAGATCAACAAGACCCACACCGTCATGGTGGTCGAGCACGACATGACGTTCGTGCGCGAGCTCGGGGTCAAGGTCACCTGCCTGCATGAAGGCACCGTGCTCGCCGAAGGAACCATCGACCAGGTCTCGTCCAACGAGCGGGTCATCGAAGTCTATCTGGGACGCTGAGCGATGCTTGAGGTCAAGGACATCAACCTGTTCTACGGCGCGGCGCAGGCGCTGCGCGGCGTCTCGATCGCGGCCGAGCCGGGCAAGGTTACCTGCGTGCTCGGACGTAACGGTGTCGGCAAGACGTCGCTTCTGCGCGCCATGGTCGGGCAGTATCCGATCTCCTCGGGCGCGATCCTGTTCGACGGCAGCGACATCACCGGGCTGAAGCCCTATGAGCGGGCGCGCAAAGGGATCGGCTTTGTGCCGCAGGGCCGCGAGATCTTTCCGCTGCTGACGGTCGAGGAAAATCTCAAGACCGGCTTCGGTCCGCTCAAGCGTCAGGACAAGAACATTCCGGACGATGTGTTCTCGCTGTTTCCGGTGCTGCAATCCATGCTCGGCCGGCGCGGCGGCGACCTCTCCGGCGGCCAGCAGCAGCAGCTCGCGATCGGGCGCGCGCTGGTGATGCGGCCAAAACTGCTGCTGCTGGACGAGCCGACCGAGGGCATCCAGCCCTCGATCATCAAGGACATCGGCCGCGCCATCTCTTACTTGCGCAACCTCGGCAACATCGCCATCGTGCTGGTCGAACAATATCTCGACTTTGCCTGCGAGCTCGGCGACAGCTTTGCGGTGATGGATCGTGGTGCGGTGAAGTTCACCTGCGACCGCTCCAATCTCGACCCAGGCGAGATCAGCCGCCAGATGGCGCTGTAAGTCGGGGCACTGTAGGCTAGCGAAATCCTGCCGCGGCCGGCTGGGGGAGACGGATGCGCAGCGACGCCTTGGTCACATCTTTGACGACATCTTCGGTGTTCGAAGCCAATCGCGCGCGCGGTGCCGTGCGTTTCGACGTCCACGCCCGCGACGGCGTGACGCGACGCGGCGCCTTGCATGAATCCGGCTCGCTCCGTGTGCGCTTTCCTTCGCCGGAGGATGAGGGCCTGTCCGGCGTGTTCGTCAACACGGCCGGCGGCGTCGCTGGCGGTGACCGGTTCGACATCGAGATCTCGGCCATCGATTCTGCCCGCCTGACGCTGACCACGGCGGCCGCGGAAAAGGTCTACCGCGCGCCGGGGGCGGCAGCGCAGCTCAGCATTTCCCTGAAGGTTGGCGCTGGGGCCCATCTCGGCTGGCTGCCCCAGGAGACGATCCTGTTCAACCGCGCGCGGGTCCATCGCCGCTTCGACATCGAGCTCGATGAAGCCGCCTCGCTGCTGTTGTGTGAAATTGTCGTATTTGGCCGCACGGCCATGGGCGAGCGCATGGAGCAGGGCGAATTTGTCGACCGCTGGCGGCTCTCCCGTGGCGGCAAGCTTGTCTTTGCGGAGACCGTCAGGCTGGACGGCGATATCGGTGCGAAATTGGCGCGGTCGGCAGTCGCGAGGGGCGCTGCGGCGATCGGCACGGCCCTGATCGTGCCGGGCGACGAGGCATTGGTCGAGCGCCTCCGCGAGGCGTCGGACTCTTTCGCCGGCGAGGTCGGGATATCCGCCTGGAATGGCTTTGCAATGGCACGGTTCTGTGCCCAAGATGCGGCGCGTTTGCGTGCCGACATGATGGCCGTGCTGGCGCGCACCGGTGCGGCCTTGCCGCGACTCTGGCTGAATTGACGACCGGGTGAATTGAAGTGTTGAACCGAAGAGATTTTGCATGAACCTGTCTCCCCGCGAAAAGGACAAGCTTCTGATCTCGATGGCCGCCATCGTGGCGCGCCGCAGGCTGGATCGCGGCGTCAAGCTCAACCATCCCGAGGCGATCGCGATCATCTCCGATTTCATCCTCGAGGGCGCGCGCGACGGCCGCACCGTCGCCGAGCTGATGCAATCAGGCGCGCAGGTGCTCACCCGCGACCAGGTGATGCCCGGCATCCCCGAGATGATCCACGACATCCAGGTTGAGGCGACGTTCCCCGACGGCACCAAGCTCGTCACCGTGCACGAACCGATCAGGTAGCTTTCAATTCGTCATTCCGGGGCGCCCGCAGGGCGAACCCGGAATCCAGAGATTGTTGATCGAGATTCCGGGTTCTCGCTTCGCGCGCCCCGGAATGACAAAGGAAGATAGACATGATCCCCGGCGAACTCTTCATCCAGGGCGGCGAGATCGAGCTCAATGCCGGCCGCAAGACCGTGACGCTGACGGTGGCCAATACCGGCGACCGTCCGATCCAGGTCGGCTCGCACTATCATTTCTTCGAGACCAATCCTGCGCTGAAATTCGACCGCAAGAAGTCCCGCGGCATGCGCCTCGACATCGCCGCCGGCACCGCCGTCCGCTTCGAACCCGGCCAGACCCGCGAGGTCCAGCTCGTCGCGCTCGCGGGCAAGAAGACGATCTACGGTTTTCGCGGCGACGTGATGGGGAAACTATAGGCAGGGAATCTACAGGAAGGTTCGCCATGGATGCGCTCGCGAAGGACAAGGTCGAGGTTGGACTCGTGCTCCAGGGCGGCGGTGCACTCGGCGCCTATGAGTTCGGTGCGATCGAGGCGCTGCTGGAATTGATGGATACGGTCGATCGTGCGGGCCGGACGATCACGCTGGCGGCGGTCACGGGTGTGTCCATCGGCGCGATCAATGCGGCCTGTGTTGTTGGCGCCGCTGATCGGGCCGACGCCAAGCTGCGTTTGAATGGCCTTTGGTCCGAGCTTTCGCTGGGAAACCATTGGTGGGGCATTGCCGATCATGATCTCGCGCTGTTCGGCGTGCATGGCTTCTACAAGCAGCGCTACGACTATTGGGATGTCCTAAACTGGAAGAACTTCTACGATACCTCGCCTATGCTCGAGACGCTGAAGAACCACGTGGATTTTGCGGCGCTGAATGCCAGTCCGACCGCCTTCGTCGTGACCGCGGTCGATGTGGCCTCCGGCGAGCTGACGCGCTTCCGCAACCATCCGCGCAAGGATGAGCAGCAGATCGCGATCAAGCCTCAACACGTCCTGGCCAGCGGGAGCCTTCCACCCGGATTTCCGGCGACCCCGATCGATAATAGGACGTTCTGGGACGGCGGTATCGTCGACAATACACCGCTCGGCGATGCGATCGAGGCGTTTTCAGGGGCGGCAGATGTCGATCGCATTCTCGTGGTGATGAACCTCTTTCGAAACAAGCGCGCCGCGCCGAAGAACATGATCGAAGTGAACGACCGCCTGAGCGAGCTGCGCTATGGCAATCGGCTTCGCCAGGATGGCGCCAATGCCGCTGTCATCAACGAACTGCTTCAGACCATCGAGGCCCTTTCCGCAGCCGTTCCCGAAGCGGCGCGGACGCCGGACCTCGACCGGCGGGTGACGCAGGCGCAGCGCTTCAAGACGCTGGGCGCGATCACCAACATCGACCTTGCCGATTCCGATCTGGTCAAGGCCGCCGGCCTGTTGGAGGAAGCCGAGGACTCCGGAGCCTTTCGCGATTTTTCCGCAGGGGGCATCGAGCGACGCCGCAAGGCCGGCTATCGGCTTGCCCAGGTGAAGCTCGACGAAGTGTTCAAGGCCCGCGGCCTGCTGCCGGCGTTGCACTGACCAGGAGTGTTGTGGTGATCCCCCCGGTCCGCCTCGTCTCCCAAGCTGCTGAGCTGGCTGCGCGCCGGCACAACGGCATGGCGCGCAAGGGGCGGGGGAATGAGCCTTACATCAATCATCTCGCGGAAGTCGCGTGCCTGCTGGCAACGGCGACTGATGGCGCCGATGCTGAACTCGTTGCGGCCGGTTGGCTGCACGATACGATCGAGGACACCGAGACCACGCGCGAGGAGCTCGCGCAAAAATTCTCCGAGCGTGTCGCTGCGCTCGTCGTCGAATGCACGGACGACATGAGCCTGCCGAAGGCCGAGCGGCGACGACGGCAGGTGATCGATGCGCCGAAGAAGTCGCCAAGCGCAAAACTGATCAAGATTGCCGACAAGGTCAGCAATATCGGCGCGCGCATTCATTCCGATCCGACCGGGGAAGAGCGTGACGACCTCGTCGATTACACCGGCTGGGCCGAGCGGGTCGTCGCCGGCTGCAGCGGCGGCAGCGTCTGGCTCGATATGACGTTCGACGACATGGTGCGAAAAGCGAAGGCTTCGCTGTGAGCACTGACCAGGAATTCAAACGCAAACGGGGCTTGTGATGTCCGTCAAGATGAAACGTTCCGTCTACGCCGACATGTTCGGCCCGACCACCGGCGACAAGGTGCGGCTGGCCGACACCGATCTCATCATCGAGGTGGAGAAGGATTTCACCACCTACGGCGAAGAGGTGAAGTTCGGTGGCGGCAAGGTGATCCGCGACGGCATGGGGCAGTCACAGGTCACCAACAAGCAGGGCGCGGCCGATACGGTCATCACCAATGCGCTGATCGTCGACCATTGGGGCATCGTCAAGGCCGACGTCGCCATCAAGGACGGCATGATCGCAGGCATAGGCAAGGCCGGCAATCCCGACATCCAACCGGGCGTCACCATCATCATCGGCCCCGGCACCGACGTAATCGCGGGTGAGGGCAAAATCCTCACCGCGGGCGGCTTCGACAGCCACATCCATTTCATCTGTCCGCAGCAGATCGAGCATGCGCTGATGTCGGGCGTCACCTCGATGCTCGGCGGCGGCACCGGTCCCTCGCACGGCACCTTCGCCACCACCTGCACGCCGGGCCCCTGGCACATCGCACGGATGATCCAGTCCTTCGATGCTTTCCCGGTCAATCTCGGCATATCAGGCAAGGGCAACGCATCGCGCCCCGCCGCACTGATCGAGATGATCAAGGCCGGTGCCTGCGCGCTGAAACTGCACGAGGATTGGGGCACGACGCCGGCCGCGATCGACAATTGCCTGTCGGTGGCCGATGACCACGATATCCAGGTCATGCTGCATTCCGACACGCTGAACGAATCCGGCTTCGTCGAGGACACCATCAAGGCCTTCAAGGGCCGCACCATCCATGCGTTCCATACTGAAGGCGCCGGCGGCGGTCATGCCCCCGACATCATCAAGGTCGCGGGCCTGAAGAACGTGCTGCCGTCCTCGACCAATCCGACGCGTCCCTTCACCCGCAACACCATCGACGAGCATCTGGACATGCTGATGGTGTGTCACCACCTCGATCCCTCGATCGCGGAGGACCTCGCGTTCGCGGAAAGCCGCATCCGCAAGGAGACCATCGCGGCCGAGGACATTCTGCACGATCTCGGCGCGCTCTCGATGATGTCCTCGGATTCGCAGGCCATGGGCCGTCTCGGCGAAGTGATCATCCGCACCTGGCAGACCGCGGACAAGATGAAGAAGCAGCGCGGATCGCTGCCGCAGGACAAGGGCAAGGACAACGATAATTTCCGCGTCAAGCGCTACATCGCCAAGTACACGATCAACCCTGCGATCGCGCATGGCGTGTCGAAGCTGATTGGGTCGGTCGAGAAGGGCAAGCTCGCCGATCTCGTGCTGTGGTCGCCGGCCTTCTTCGGCGTCAAGCCTGATTGCATCGTCAAGGGCGGCACCATCGTCGCAGCGCCCATGGGCGATCCCAACGCCTCGATCCCGACGCCGCAGCCGGTGCACTACCAGCCGATGTTCGGCGCCTTCGGCAAGGCGCGCACGGCGTCTTCAGTAGTGTTCACCTCGAAAGCAGCCGTCACCGGTGGCCTCGCGCGAAAACTCGGCATCGAGAAGAAGCTCTATGCGGTCCAGAACACCCGCAGCAAGATCTCGAAGAAGAGCATGATCCACAACGACGCCACGCCCAATATCGAGGTCGATCCGGAGACCTACGAGGTGCGCGCAGATGGCGAGCTGCTGACCTGTCCGCCTGCAGAGGTGCTGCCGATGGCACAGCGATATTTCATGTACTGAAATAGCGCCTCAACGCATGTCCCCGGCGCATGCCGATTGCATGTCCCGGGACGGCTTTTCCGGTTTTGCGTTCGATCCCGGCTGGTCTAATGTCCCGCCCGGTATCAAACCCCTCAGAAGAAAAGCCGGGAGGATTTCTCGTGATCTACGTCGTTGCCACCTTGATCATCAAGCCCGAAACGCGCGCCGAATTCATCGCGGCCGCCACCGCCTGCATCAAGGAGACCCGGAAGGAGCCGGGCAATATCGCCTACGATCTGCACGAGAGCGTGACTGATCCCAGCAAGATGGTGTTCGTCGAGCAGTGGGAGAATGCCGAGGCGCTGGTGCCGCATCGGGGCCAGGAGCATATGAAGACGTTCGGCCGTGTCGCGGTGAAGTGCTTTACCGCGCCACCGAAGATCGAAGTGATCACGCCCGAGAAGGTCGAGACGAGGTAACAGCGCATGATCCGGGCGACGCAGGTTAAGGGACAACACCGCTTCACGGAAACGCCGGCCGATACGGTCGTGCTCGATTTCGACGATCGGCACCGCCGCCGCATGGCGATGACCGGGACGCGAGGACTCGAATTCCTGCTCGACCTGGAGAATGCGGTCGCGCTGCGTGGCGGCGATGCGCTCGTGCTGGAGGACGGTCGGCTGGTCGAAGTGGTGGCGGCGCCCGAGCCGCTGCTCGAGATCCGCGGCCGCGATCCGCACCACCTCGTCCGCGTCGCCTGGCATCTCGGCAACCGGCATCTGCCGACGCAGCTGATGACCAAAGCCTTACGCATTCGCCGCGATCACGTGATCGAGGCGATGGTGAAGGGGCTGGGCGCGAAAGTGGTCGAGATCGAGGCGCCGTTCGATCCCGAAGGCGGCGCTTACGCCGATGCCGGTCATGCGCACGGGCATGATGATCACGCGCACCACGATCACGGTCACCACGACCATGCTCATCACGATCATGGTCATGATCATCACGGCCACGATCATCATCATGATCATGCCGCTCATGAGCACGGGCATGATGACCACCATCACCACGACGAGCATTGCGACCATCCCGACCATCATCACGGCCACAAGCATGCTCATGACCACAAATGAGCCTGACGGTGCCGACGACCTCGCCGAACGCGAGGCAGCGGCGCTGTACCGGCTGATGACCTGGCTATCGCCGGCGTTTCCCGTTGGCGGCTTCTCCTATTCCAGCGGTATCGAATGGGCGGTCGAAGTAGGAGATATCACCGACATTGTGACGCTGGCCGATTGGCTCGACGCGATGCTCGGTGAAGGTTCCGGCTTTTGCGATGCGACTTTCCTGGTGCAGGCCTATCGTGCCGCTGAGGCTGGCGAAGATGCTTCTTTGAGCGACATCGCCGAGCTCGCTGCCGCCTTCGTGCCGTCGCGCGAGCGGCAACTCGAAACCACCTCGCAAGGCCGCGCCTTCATCGATATCTCGCGCGCGGCGTGGAATGCCAAGGGCCTCGATGCCATGGTCGCGGCATGCTGTACGCCAATGGTCTATCCCGTCGCCGTCGGCGTCGTCGCCGCAACGCACGGCGTGCCGCTTGCGCCGACGCTGCACGCCTTCCTGCATGCGCTGGTCTCGAACTGGATTTCCGCGGCAAGCCGACTGATTCCGCTCGGCCAGACCGACAGCCAGCGCGTGCTGGTGAGGCTGGAAACCGCCGTCGCCGCGACCGCGAGTCGGGCGCTGAACGCGACCCTGAATGACCTCGGCAGCGCGACCTTTCGCGCCGATCTCGCCAGCCTGCGGCACGAGACGCAATATACGCGGCTGTTTCGGTCATGAGGACGAGATCCAACCGATCGTCGTCCCGGCGAAGGCCGGGACCCATAACCACAAATGTGCGTGGTTATAGAAGGATGCGCCCACAGCCCATCCCATCAACTGAGTTCGTTGGCTATGGGTCCCGGCCTTCGCCGGGACGACACTAGGAGAAAGTATGTCGAAATCTCACGGCCCTTTGCGTGTCGGCGTCGGCGGTCCCGTCGGGTCGGGCAAGACCGCGCTGATGGACCTGCTCTGCAAGACCATGCGCGAGCGTTACGACATCGCAGCGATCACCAACGACATCTACACCAAATGGGATGCGGAATTCCTTGTGCGCTCGGGCTCGCTGACGCCGGACCGCATCGCCGGCGTCGAGACCGGCGGCTGCCCGCACACCGCGATCCGGGAGGACGCCTCGATGAACCTCGCGGCGGTCGCCGACATGCGCGCGAAATTCCCCGGGCTCGATCTCGTGCTGATCGAATCCGGCGGCGACAATCTCGCTGCCACCTTTTCCCCGGAGCTTGCCGACCTCACCATCTACGTGATCGACGTTGCCGCCGGCGACAAGATCCCGTCCAAGGGCGGCCCGGGCATCACCCGTTCCGACCTTCTGGTCATCAACAAGATCGACCTCGCGCCCCATGTCGGTGCGTCCCTGGAGAAGATGAACACGGATGCCAAACGCATGCGCGGCGAGCGCCCCTTTGTCATGACCAATCTGAAAAAGAGCGACGGGCTCGACCGCATCGTCAGTTTCATCGAGACCAAAGGCGGACTGAAACAAGCGGATTGAAGCGGGCGGGCTGACGGGCCGCGGCGACGTGGCGCAGCCTTTTCCGCCGTTAACGCCTAAGGCAAAGCGGGGCCAACGGAACAAATTTCGGACACGGCGATTACCTACCTCCGGTGCCCGGGGCAAAGCCACAGATGGCCAGACGATCGGCCGGGCGGATTAAGCTTTTTGGGCGACCCAAGTTGCGTACAGATGCCTCCTCCGTCATTATCCCCTGCCACTGGGCTCACCCTGTTTCGGCACATGGCCGTTCGAGCGGCGTTGATATGCTCCGTTTTTATTGCCGACCTCCCGCTTTAGCCTGAGTATTCGCGTGGTCCGGCTGGGTTTCATCATCGGCTTCATCGCACTGCTCGGGGCCTTGCTCTCGGGGCTTGCGGCCTATCGTGTGCACGATCAGGAGCTGGCGCTGGACCGGATCGCGCTGGCGCGCGCGATCGACGTTCATGCGAGCCTCGTCCAGGATCGGTCAACAGAGCGTGAGCTGCTGGCGCGTGTCGCCTCAGGCCTGTTCCGCGCGCCATCGGTGCTGAAGCCCAACATGCTGGAGCCGCTGCGCTCGGCGATCTACGCCTTCAAGACCGACTTCGTGGTGGCTGGCTGGGTGGCCCGGCTTCGGCCAGGCGAGCTCGCCGCGGCGCAGAACGCCATCGCGGCCGCCGGCTTCCCGAAGCCACAGATCCGAGATTACAACGACAAGCCGATCGATCCGGCAAGCCTGACGCAGCCCATCGACGTGCTGATGGATCTGGAGCCGCGCAGCGACGAGACCAAGACGCTGCCAGGCCGCAGCTACGATGACGAGCCGGTTCGCAGTGCGATGCTGACCCGGGCCAGGGTCGAGAAGCGGTCGGTTGCCTCCGACCCGATACCGTTGTTGCGTGGGAACGGGCCGATCGGCGTCATCGTAGCGGCCCCCGTCATTCCCGAAGGCGCAACCGAGCCGGCCGGCTTCATCACGTTTTCCTACGAGCTGGCCTCGCTGATGCTGACCAACGACGATCTGTCGTTGTTCTCGGTCGCGCTCAAGGACCCGCGCAAGGAGAACAGCGAGCTCGTCGCCAACGATCAGGGCGTCGTCTCGACCCGCATGACGACGCCGGACGGTCCGGCGCCGTCGGCGACGCGCACCATCAGCTTCGGTGGCCGCGACTGGCAGCTCGGCTATTACGCCAAGACCAATTCGGCGCGCCGCGCCGAGCAGACCGCGATCATCGTGGCGGCGATCGGCTTCGCCATCACCGCGATGGTGTGCGGCCTGTTTGGTTACGTCGCCTACAACAATCTGCGGCTGAGCCGCGAAATCCAGGTGCGGATCGGCTTCGAACGGCGGCTGACGGCCGTGATCGACGAGCTGAATCATCGCGTGAAGAACATCCTGGCGGTAATCCAGTCGATCGTGACGCGCACGCTGCGCCATGGCTCCGACATCGACGTCGCCCGCGAGCTGCTGATCGGCCGCATCCACGCCATGTCCAACGTGGTCTCGCTGCTCAGCGAGAGCCAATGGCAGGGCGTCAAGCTGAAGGGCCTGTTCGAGGCGCGCGCAATTCCGCACGCTGACCGCATCGCCGTCAGCGGCCCCGATATCGCCGTGAGCGCGCGCGCCGCGCAAAGCCTGTCGCTGCTGTTCTTCGAGCTCGCCTCGCATTCAGATGAAGGCCTGTCGCTGGTCGGCAAGCATCCGCACATTACCGCGAACTGGACCGTGACGGGCGAGGAGCCCGAGACTGTGTTTCATTTCCGCTGGGAGGAGTTCAACACCAGCGAGGCGACGCGTCGCCCGGATTCGGATTTCGGCCTGATCCTGCTCGACCGCGTCGCCCCCGAAGCGCTCGGCGGCAACGCCAAGCGCTATTTCACCGACGTCTCCTATGTCTACGAGCTGACGGCGCCGATGGAGACAGTCGTCGACATGACCGAGCGCGACCGCACGGACAAGATTTCGGCGCCGGTACGACCGACGAAGTCGCCTTGAAGTCGGCATGGCGCTCGCGCTTCAGACAGCGCTCACGCGAGCCGCGATGGCGGTCATTTCGAGTTTGACGTTCGGGCCAAGATCGGCCACGCCGACGGCGGCACGGGCCGGCAAGTGAGCTCCCGCAAAGTGCGCCTTCCAGGCCGCGTTGAACGCAACCTTCTCGCTGAGGTCGGTCATGAAGATGGTCACCTGCAGGACATTGGCCATGTCGGATCCGAGAGTCTCGAGCAGACGCGACAGCTGCCCAAGCACATCATTTGCCTGACCCGACATGTCCTGGCTCGTGTCCTCCGGCACGATTCCGCCGATGTAGAGAACGCCTCCATGCTCGACCACTTCGTGGAGCAACCCTTCGTAGGGCAAGATGCGCTTGATCATGATGAGAACGATGCTCCTGTCGAAATAGGCAGATTGGCCGTATCCTACGCCGGTTTTTAGCCTTTCGGCCGCAGCACCAGATCGACCAGGGACCGCGCATAGGCCGGGGTGATCGGCGCGATACCGAAGACGTAGCGATAGAACAGGCTGCCATAGATGGCGTCGTAGAGATCTTCCGCCGGCGCTTGCGCGAGAATGCTGCCGTCGCGCTGACCGGCCGCGATCATCTCCACCAACGCGTCGCGGCGGAATTGCAGATAGCGGGCATAGAACAGCTCGGCCGAGCCGGTCTTGGAGATGCATTCGGAGATGACGGCAAGCTGCACCTTGCCGAATTCGCCCTGCAAGGCTTCGGCATAGGCCGCGGCATGACGGCGCGCGCGCACGGCAGCCGTGCCCGCGCTCGCCGGCGGCAGTGGCAGCATTTGGGCGGCGTGATGGAGAAAGGCGTCGATCAGCAGCGCCTCCCGCGATGGCCACCATTTGTAGATGGTCATCTTGGAGACGTTGGAGTGGCGTGCCACCGCATCGATCGTGGTCGCGGCAAGGCCGGTCGTGGCCATCAGCGCATAGGCGCTTTCGAGGATGGCGTTGGTGGACTCGATCGAGCGCGGCCGGCCGCGCCGGGGCGCGCCCTCGGCCGCATCGCTCGTGCTTTTCCCCATGACCAAGCCGGTCTCTCCTTGCGCAGAGGCCGCCATTGCCACAGGGCCACCTCATTCCGCATAGCGCAGCGGAGGTCCCTGGCCTAGCAAAATCGCACGATAATTAGGCCCGTTGCCGCAAGGCCGCCGGCTCGTCCTGGCGCTTCGACCAGGAGATATAATACGCCACCGCCGTCATCACGGCGAAGCCGGCCAGGCTCACCCCGATCTGCATCACGACCAGATTGGCGCCAGTGATCAGGACGAGATGGCCGGCGAAAGACAGGAAGACGCCGATGCAGAACACGGCAAGCCACTCCTCGCCGCATTTGATCACCATCTGGAGCGACTTCCATTGCAGCCCCGGATGGTTAGACGGAATGAGATGGGTCGCAAGGAAGGCGAGCGCGAGGAAATGGATGACTCGATACGGCGCGAGATTTTCCTTGTCGGTCGGCGAGATGCCGTTGAGCACGATGTCAGGCAGATAGGTGGACAGAGCAGGCGAATGGCGCATCAAGGTGACGGCCATCGCGAGCACGAGGTAGGCGCCGGCGAGCACACGCAGCCAGGAGATCTTGTGAAGCTTATGGCCTGACGCGCCGGTGACGGCGAACCAGCCGCCCAGCACCATCAGCATCTGCCAGCACAGCGGATTGAATGTCCACTCCAGGTCGGGATAGGCGTGAAACGTCCAGCCGAACCATCGCGCGGCGAGATACAGCGCGATCGAAGCGGCCAGAGTCACGTTCGGACGTCGCAGCAGGCCCCACAAGGCCAAGGGAAAGAACGCCATCAGCGGAATCATCAGCTGCAGAAGGTCGAGATTGAGCGGCTCTTCCTGGAGCACCAATCCCTGGACCAGGATGCGCAGCGGGTGCTCGAGAATCCCCGAGATGTTGTACTCGCTGATGATCTCCGGCGCCATCGATTGCGAGGCGACGTAAGCAATGGTGTCGATGTAGATCACGAACAGGACCACATAGGCGGCATAGAGCCGCCAGACGCGACGAAAGATGCGGGTTGCCGCGACGACATAGCCGCGCTCCAACGCCATCCTGCCGTGGATGATGGCAACGCCATAGCCGACCACGAACACGAACAGGTCGGCGGCGCCGCTGAAGCCGAAATTGCGCAGCGTCAGCAGGTTGACGACATTGTTCGGGATGTGGTCGACGAACACCGACCAGTTGGCAATGCCGAGCGTCAAATAGAGCCTGGCGTCGTGTTGGAATGCGGCGAGGTTCGCCTTGACGGACGGCTTCATTGCTAATTATTTCATTTGGAATCAGGGCGATGCTTTTAACGGCAACGACCTGCCTATCCGAGTAGCGATTACGTGAAGCCACAAGGATTTTTCCACGTCTGATGAAATATTGCGCAGAGGCGGCCCGTCGAGTCGCCGCGAGCCTTCCTGCTCGGTGGACGGCGCAACTTTCTTAGCGCAACGCGATCCTACTCGGCAGGCTCGGCCGGCGCCTCGTCAGGGACGCCGACGCGGCTTGCCATGATTCCAAGCGCAACGCCTCCGATCGCCAGGATCGGCAGCAGCCGTTTGACCCCGATGGCGCGGACGATCTGCAGGCCTGTGGCGATCAGCATGGGATCGGCGAGCATGCTCGGGGCTGCCTTCGCGGCGCGCTCGGCCGCGATACGTGCGCGAGTCCGGATTTCCCGTTTATAGCCCCAATAGCTTCCCGCGGCAGCGAGCGTCAGCAGGAAGAAGATGCCGGCGCCGGCAAGGCAGGCCTGAACCGGGCCGTATTTGTCGAGGACGGAGATGAAGGCCGCGGCGCAGAGGAAGCATGTGGTGATGAACAGCGCGAGCGCCGCACCTGCCGCCAGCGAGGTCAGCCGCACAGTCGTGCCCGTCGATGCGCTGATGCCGTCGATGATGCGCTGAAACACAGCCTTGCTCCTCAGATGCCCACAAGCCAATTCGTGACCCGCCGGTCACGGCAGGAAGACTGTCGTGACCTCACGATCAATCGCGCGCCTCAGCGGCGCCAGGCGAAGCCGATCAGGAAGCCGATGCCGAGCGCGACACCGACGGTCGCCAGCGGCCGCTGCGTGATCGCGTCTTCCAGCGTCTCCTCGATCGAGCCATAGGCATCCTGCGCCGCGTCCATCATCGCGCTGCCGCGCTCCGAGAAATCGTCGAGAGTCGAATCCATGTTGTCGCGCGCCTGTTTGTAGCCGCGCCGGGCCTGCTTGCCCGTGGCGTTGGCGAAGGTGTTAAGGGCGTCGGTGATCTGATCGGTGAGGGCGGCGATATCGCTTTTCACGGCTGCTACATCCTTCTGGAGGCGTTCTGCGTTGGCTTTGTCGGTCCAGTCTCTCGTACCGGTTTCGCCAGTGGTCATTGACATCACAAGCTCCGAACTGTTGGCGGTGACCTGGACGGAAAACGTTCGGTTGTGGCCGAAGTTCCGTCTGCGGAGCCCGTCATTCCTGCGGCAATTGCGGCGAATTCTCCGGCAACAGATGCTCCTTCAGAATCAATCCTACGATCAGCAGCGGAGACGACAGGAACGCGCCCATCGGTCCCCACAGCCAGGTCCAGAACGCCAGCGCGACAAAGACGGCGAGCGCGTTTAACGACAGCCTTCGGCCGATGATGGTCGGCGTGACGAAGTGCCCCTCCAGAAAGGTGACGCCGCCGAAGGCGAGGGCCGCCATCAGGCCGCCGCCGATGGTTGGGAATGCGACCAGCCCGACCACGGCCAGCACGACGAACATGGCGACCGGTCCGATGATTGGAATGAAGTTAAGCGCAGCCGCAAGCCCGCCGAGCCCGGCCGGATTGGGCATGCCGGTGGCCGCACAGACAATGCCTGTGGCGATGCCGACGCCGATATTGATAACCGTGACGGTCAGCAGATAGTTGCCGAGATGAACCTCGATCTCGTTGAGAATCCGCAGCGTCCGCAGCCGCGCGTCGCGGTCGCCAAAATTCATGATCATGGCGCGCCGCAGGTCGCGCCAGCTCGCGATGAACAGGATCAGCGTGGCGAAGAACAGCAGAAATTCAGCGAAGGTCGGCGACACGAATTCCAGCGCGGGCTGCACCCAGTCCACTTTCGGCAGAGGGACACTCGGCAACCCGTCGGACCCGCCGACCATGGTCTGCAGCTCCTTCCACAGCGCGAGCGGTCGGTCGAACACATGCGCCTTCTCCCTCAACTGCGCACCCAGCTCCGGGAGGCGTGAGCTCCACTCCATTGCGGGTACCGCGATCAGTGCAACGACGAAGGCGACCACCGTCGTGACCGCGATCACGATCAGCACCGCTCCAAGCGCGCGCGGCACCCGACGCTTCTCCAGGAAGGTGGCGGCCGGCGACAGCATGGTGCCGGCGACAACGGCCATCACGACCGGGAGGAAGAACGCCTTGGCGAAATAGAGCACGGCGATGACGGCGATCAAAAGCAGGCCGGCAAGCGCAAAGGCGACGAACTCGGTGCGCCTAATCACCGGCGGCAGCTCGACGTGGCTGTCTGGGAGTGGAGAACTCTCGTCGTTGCCGGAGATCAGACGTTCACTGGGAAGGACGCGCACAATTTCTCTCCCCGCACGGAGGTTTCCGGGCGCCCATTGGTCAACGGAGAACGCGTGAGGGGTGTCGGGGTTCCATCGCGGCTTCGTGAAGCCGTGCTCGCTTGACTGTGACACAGCTGCCGCAAACGGCGGCGGAACTTGAGTCGGCGCTGCCGCGTTTACAAGCCAGCAGCATCACCCAGATGCGCACATCCAACGGGGCAGCACATGACAAAGTTCTCCGTCGTCCGTCGCAGCTTCTCGCCGCGCGCCGTCACCGCTTGTGCCTTTGCGACAGCTTTGCTGACAGTGCCGTTCGCGGCTCAGGCGCAGACATTCGGCTATGCGCCAATGCAGCTGCAGGCCTATCCGCAGGACCAGACGTATTCGCAGGGCTATGCCAACGTGGCACCCGAGGCCACCGACGAAGACGCGGTGCTGCCAGATCGGTTGCGCCGGCAGATCGTGAGCTTTGACCGCAATGAGCCCGCCGGCACCATCGTGATCGATACCGCCAACACCTACCTCTACTACGTGCTGGGTAACGGGCGCGCGATGCGTTACGGCGTCGGCGTTGGCCGTGAGGGCTTCACCTGGTCGGGCGTGCAGAGCATCAGCCGCAAGGCGGAATGGCCGGATTGGCATCCGCCGGCAGAGATGATTGCGCGCCAGCCTTATCTGCCGCGCTTCGTCGCCGGCGGCCCCGGCAATCCGCTTGGTGCGCGCGCGATGTATCTCGGCTCCAGCGAATACCGCATTCATGGCACCAACGATCCCACCACGATCGGCAAATTCGTCTCGTCCGGCTGCATCCGCCTCACCAACGAGGACGTCACCGACCTGTTCAGCCGCGTCAATGTCGGCGCCAAGGTCGTGGTGCTGCCGAAGAATGCGCCGCTGATGGCGCGCGGCGGCGATCCCGTCCGCAAGCGGCCGGCGGCAACGACGCTGCCGTCCGGACGCCAGGCGCTCAACGTCCCAGCGTCGTCGGTGGACTAAGCGTTTGAGTGAGGTCAAATGATGAGACGTTCGATCAGCAAGCTCGCTGGCGGAGCGGCCGCGTTCGTCGCGGTTGCCTCCCTCAGCCTTGCGCTCGCGCCTGCAGTGCATGCGGAGGACTTCTTCTCGGCGCTGTTCGGCGGCTTCCGCATGCGGCCGCCGCCGGAGGTTCGCGTGCCGTTCCCGAACGACGACATGCCGCGCTACGATGCGCCGCGCCAGCGCGCATCCTACGGCGGCGGAACGGCCTACTGCGTGCGTGGTTGCGACGGCCGCTATTTCCCCGCGCAAGGTGCGGATGCCGAAAGCAAGGCGCAATCCTGCAAGAGCTTTTGCCCGGCTTCAGAGACGTCGCTGGTCTATGGGAGCAACATCGACGACGCCACCACGGACAAGGGCAAATCCTATTCCGATCTGCCCAACGCTTTCCGCTATCGCAACGAGATTGTCGCGGGCTGTACCTGTAACGGCAAGGACCCCGTCGGGCTTGCGCAGGTCAAGATCGAGGACGACCCGACCTTGCGCAAGGGCGACATCGTAGCGGGTAGCGACGGCCTCGTCGTCGCCAATCGCAACGCCAACGATCGTCGCGGCGTCGCGATGAACTTCTCGCCACTGCCGGAGTCCATGCGCGCGAAGTTCCGCCAGGTGCCGGTGATCGCGAAGGAGTAAGGCAGGCCTACGCCGCGCGGATCTTGCCAAGGAAATCGGAGACGTCGTGGCCGAGCTGATTGCTCTGGGCTTCGAGCATCTCGGAGGCACTCTTCACATTGTCGGCCGCCGCGGCTGCGGCATCCGCATCGGCCTTCACGCCGGTGATGTTGTCGGAGACGTTCCGGGTGCCCTGCGCCGCATATTGCGTGCTGCGTGTGATTTCCTGCGTGGCCGCACCCTGCTCCTGCACGGCCGCGGCGATCGCGGTCGCGACCTCGTTGACCTCGCCGATGATGCCGCCGATCGTCTGGATGGCGTGGATGGCATCGCCTGCGACCTTCTGGATGTCGGCGATCTGTTCGGAAATCTCTTCGGTCGCCCTCGCGGTCTGGCTCGCCAGCGACTTCACCTCCGAGGCGACCACGGCAAAGCCGCGGCCCGCTTCGCCGGCGCGTGCGGCCTCGATGGTGGCGTTGAGCGCGAGCAGATTGGTCTGCGCGGCGATGGTGTTGATCAGGCCGACGACCTCGCCGATGCGCCCGGCCGACTTTTGCAGGCCCTGCACCGTGCCGTCGGTCTCGCGCGCCTGCGTGACGGCGCGGCCGGCGATGCCGGCAGCATGCGCGGCCTGCTGACTGATATCGTTGATCGAGGCCGAGAGCTCTTCTGCTGCCGCGGCGACGCTGTCGACGCTCATCGAGGCGTCGCTGGAAGCCTTGCCGGCAATTTGCACGCGGTCGTTGGTCTGGCGCGACACGGCGGAGAGATCGCCCGAGGTCTTGCGCATCTGCCCGGAGGCATCGTTCAGTTCACCCAGCGTCTTGCGTACCGCGCCTTCGAACTCCCCGACATAGGCCTCCACGGCGCGCTGGCGGGCGGCGGCGCCCGCATTGCGCTCGCGCTCGTGCTCCTCGATCCTGAGCTTGTCGCTGGCCTGCTGCTTGAAAGTCTCAAGCGCGCCGGCGAGCGCACCGATCTCGTCGTTGCGATCGAGATAGCCGCTGTCGACGGCGAGATCGCCACCGGCGACCTTGAGCATGGCATCGCGGATGGTGTTGAGCGGATTGATCACGCGGCGGCTGATCAGCACGTTTGCGCCGACGGCGAGGCCGATGGCGAGCGCCAGCAGCACCAACTGCACGGTCAGCGCACGCTGCGCGGCAGCGCGCTGTTCCAGTGTATGGCTCTTGGCGGCATCGAGAGCGGTCTCGGCTACGGCCACAGCGGCGGACAGGCGGCCCACCGTGACGGGGGTCCATTGGTTGGCGGTCATCTCGGCCTTTTCACCATTGGCGAGCGCGCCCACCAGACGATCGCGAAGGGCCAGATATTGCGGATCGAAATAGGCGCTCTGGACCGCGGTCAGAGCGGATGACAGCGCCTGTGGCAGCTGCATCCCCAAGGTCGACAATTCCACCGCCTTCCACGCTGCGGCCGTTCCGCCGACGAACTGGGTATAGGCGAGGCGCGCCTCCGGTGCGATACGGCCGGCGCTGAGCCCGGTCGAGACGATCAGCGAGGCTTCGCCGCCGGTGTTGCGGAGCAGCCAGGCATTCTGCTTGATCGAGAGCAACTGATCGATTGCAGCGTCCTGATGATTGACGGCGGCGGCCAGCGTGTTCGAGAGCTTGTCGAGCGTGTCGAGCAGCCCCTGCGTCGTCTCCATATATTCCTTCGGCAGGCCTGAGCGGCGCTGCTCCTTCGGCTTGGCGACGTCCTCCCAGAACTGCTTCTGCTCATCGGTCAGCAGCTTGTAGAGACGGGCGAGTTCCGGCACCATCGTCCCAGATTGCGGGAAGTCCATCGCGGGCAGTAGCTCGAGTGCATGCGCCATGGCGGGCATCTCGGCGTCCCGGATCGCGCGCAGATATTTCTCGATCTCGGCATCCACAGGCCCGGTCGAGTTGAGGAGCCGGTTGGTGGTCGAGCGGTCGGTGCGCAGATTATGCATCGCCTTGAACAAATCGGCGGAGGCGTCGGCGATCTGCGAAATGCGGTTGGCGGTCCTGAGGCGGTCCCATGAGTCCCAGGCGGTGAGCGACAGCGCAATCACCACAGAGATCGACGTGATCGCGATCACGGCCTTCAGCAGCGCGGACACGGTCAGACGATTGAGCATCGAGGTCCCCCAATTCCCATTTCAAGGTTCGGTAGCGATGCCCCGGCAAAATCAAGAACGATGGGGCATGACAGGATCGGCAATCACATACCGTTCGCGGCGCGGAGCGGACGGTTTCGGCATCTGAAACGAAAAGGGTAAAGTTTTAGGCAGGTCGTCTGCCGGTAGAATTACGCATTTACCAGAAGTTGCAATGGGTTGCCTGCATGGAACCAGCGCGCGAGACAGGCGTTAGGACCTCGTTAGCAATTTGCCTGAAGGGGGCCCTGCGATGCTGGTCGGCGTACTCGTCACCTTTCTCGTCGTCATTCTCGTGCTCTATCTCATCAACATGCTGCCGATGGACGGGCGCGCCAAACAGATCGCGCGCGTCATCGTCATCATCATCGGCATCGTCTCGCTGCTGAAATACCTCGCAGTGTTTTAGCGGGGCTACGGATGCCCAACAAAAAAGCCCCGGTTCACACCGGGGCTTTGATGTTCGCGTAAGCCGACGTATCAGCCCAGCGCCTTCGCCTCGCGACGGCGCGCGGTGAGGATGTATTCGGTGTAGCCGTTCGGCTGCTCGCGGCCCTTGAAGATCAGGTCGCAGGCGGCCTTGAAGGCTGTGCCGTCGAACGCGGGCGCCATCGGCTTGTAGATCGCATCGCCCGCGTTCTGCTTGTCGACGACGACGGCCATGCGCTTGAGCGATTCCATCACCTGCGCTTCGGTTATGACGCCCTGGTGCAGCCAGTTGGCGAGATGTTGGCTCGAGATGCGCAAGGTCGCGCGGTCTTCCATCAGGCCGACATCGTGGATGTCAGGCACCTTGGAGCAGCCGACGCCCTGGTCGATCCAGCGCACGACATAGCCGAGAATACCCTGACAGTTGTTGTCGATCTCCTGCTTGACGTCGTCAGGCGCCCAGTTCGACTTCGACACCGGAATGGTGAGAATGTCGGAGAGCTTGGCGCGCGGGCCGCCCTTGGTCAGCTCCTGCTGACGCGCGATGACGTTGACCTGGTGGTAGTGCAGGGCGTGCAGCGTGGCTGCGGTTGGCGATGGCACCCACGCCGTGGTGGCGCCGGCCTGCGGGTGCGCGAGCTTCTGCTGCAGCATGTCGGCCATCTTGTCGGGCGCCGCCCACATGCCCTTGCCGATCTGGGCGTGGCCGGGCAGGCCATCGATCAGGCCCATGTCGACGTTCCAGTCCTCATAGGCCTTGATCCAGGCCTGCGCCTTCATCTCGTTCTTGCGGATCATCGGGCCCGCTTCCATCGAGGTGTGGATCTCGTCGCCGGTGCGGTCGAGGAAGCCGGTGTTGATGAACATGATGCGCTTGGAGGCGCGCTGGATGCAGGCCTTGAGGTTGACGGTGGTGCGCCGCTCCTCGTCCATGATGCCGACCTTGAGCGTGTTTTCAGGCAAGCCCAGCATCTTCTCGACGCGGTCGAAGATCTCGCAAGTGAACGAGACCTCGTCCGGGCCGTGCATCTTCGGCTTGACGATATAGGCAGAGCCGGTGCGGCTGTTCTTGACCTTGGAGTTGCCTTTCAAGTCATGAATGGCAAGAAGCCCGGAGACGGCGGCATCGAGCAGGCCTTCGGGCACTTCCTCGCCCTTCTCGTCCAGCACCGCGTCGGTGAACATGTGGTGACCGCAATTGCGCATCAACAGAAGGCTGCGGCCGTGCAGCTTCACTTCGCCCTTGCCGTCCGGTGTCTTGTAGCTGCGGTCGGCATTGAGCGAACGCGTCAGCGTCTTGCCGCCCTTCTCGAGGTCGGCGGACAGCGTGCCGTTCATCAGGCCGAGCGTGTTGCGGTAGACCAGCACCTTATCTTCGGCGTCGACCGCGGCGACCGAATCTTCCATGTCGAGAATGGTGGAGACTGCGGCCTCCATCATCATGTCGGCGACGCCGGCCGGATCGTCCTTGCCGATCGCGCTGCCACGATTGATCGCCACCTCGACATGCAGGCCGTTATTGACGAGCAGCACGGCTGATGGTGCCGCCGCATCGCCCTGGAAGCCGGCAAATTGCGCGGCGTTCTTCAGCGCGGTGGCGTTACCGCTCTTCAGCTTCACCGCGAGCTGGCCGGCGACCACGCTGTAGGCGGTGACGTCGGTGTGGCTGCCGGTTGCCAGCGGCACGGCGGTATCGAGGAACGCCTTGGCCTTGGCGATCACCTTGTCGCCGCGCGCCTTGTTGTAACCCTTGCCGCTTTCGGAGGGGTCATGCGGAATCGCGTCGGTGCCGTAGAAGGCGTCATAGAGCGAGCCCCAGCGCGCATTCGCCGCGTTCAGTGCGTAGCGCGCGTTGGTGAGCGGTACGACCAGCTGCGGGCCGCAGATCTTGCCGATTTCCTCGTCGACATTGGCGGTCTCGACCTTCTGCGTCGCCGGCTCCGGGACGAGATAGCCGATCTCCTTCAGGAAGGCGGTGTAGGCGTCGAGGTCGAACGCCTTGCCCTTGTGGGCCCGGTGCCAGTCGTCGATCTTGGCCTGGAGCTGATCACGGAAGGTGAGCAGCGAGCGGTTCTTCGGCCCCAACTCCTTGATGATGGCGGCAACCCCTGCCCAGAACGCATCCGGCGCGATCCCCGTTTTGGGGGCGGCTTCCTTGGCGATGAAATCGAAAAGGACGGGGGCGATCTTCAATCCGTGGGCGTCGACGCGTTTCATGATGGTCTTTCTTGTTGGAAATGGCTGTTTTTGGCTGCTTTTGACCCGGCAGCAGCAAAATGCGCCCACGCGGGGGCGGCTTTCGGGACCTATTAGCCTCAAAATCGGGGCGGTGAGAAGACCCCCAGGGATCTGTCAAAATGTCAAGGAGATGTAGGGGCGACGCGCGCCCCCGTCATTCCCCGCGAAAGCGGGGAATCCAGTACGCCGCGGCTTCTCCGTATCCCAACGCTGTCTCTGGGATACTGGGTCGCCCGGTCAAGCCGGGCGACGACAGCGGGGCCAGGGCGGCCTCAAATATTCGCGGCGAGGTCCACGAGCTCGTCGAACAGCACGCCGGTCGCCTTCAGCATCTGCTCGATCTCATCCGCCGCATCGGCAACCGTCCGTGTCGACGTGTCGATCACGAGTTCAGCCGCCTGCGGAGCCTCATAGTCGTTGCCGATGCCGGTGAACGAGGCCAGTGAGCCCGCGCGGGCCTTCTTGTAGTGGCCCTTGGGATCGCGCTCCTCGCACACCCCGGCCGGCGTCGCGACATGGATCTCGCGGAACGTGGTGTCGGCGATGCGGCGTGCGGTGGCGCGGTCCTCGCGCGACGGGGAGACCGCCGCGACGATCGCGATATGGCCATTACGCGCAAGATGCGTCGCAACTTCGGCGAGGCGACGGATGTTCTCGCTGCGGTCGGCGGCGGAGAAGCCGAGATCGCTGTTGAGCCCGGCGCGCAGCGTGTCACCGTCGAGCAGGATCGGCGAGCCGCCATTGGCGAAGAGACGCCGCTCCAGTGCCTTCGCCAGCGTCGACTTGCCGGAGGCCGGCAGGCCGGTGAGCCAGACCACGGCGCCGTTGTGGCGATAGCGCGCGGAGCGCTCATCCAGGCGCAGCGCCGATTCCACCGGAACGATGTCGACAGGCACGGCACGCTGGCCGGCATCGACCGACAGCACGAGACCGCCGCCGGCAATACGCCCGGCGACCTCGATCACAAGGCGGCCGGTGCGCGGGTTCTCGGTGTAGGGATCGGTTGCGATCGGATTGGACAGGGAGATGTCGATCTCGCCGACATGGTTGCGGCCGATCGCCTTGTTCTCGCTGCTCGAGAGCTCGCCGGGATCGACTGCCTTTTCGATGGCAACGACGGTGGCGCGGCTTTCCTTCGGTCCGCAGCGGACCAGCAACTGATCGCCCTTGGCGAGCGGCTTATCGTGCAGCCAGAAGATGCGCGCGCGCAGCCGCCGCGTCTCGCGCGGGGCGGTGCTCGCATGCGCGATGATGTCGCCGCGCTCGATGAACAATTCGCGGTCGAGCGTGATGCCGACCGAGCGGCCCGCGCCCTGGCGCGTTGCGACCGGCGTCAGCGGCCAGCTCTCGACCGACTTGATCTTGGCGATCTTGCCCGCGGGCATGATGACGATCTCGTCGCCGGCAATCAGGCTGCCGGATTCGATACGGCCGGCGACGATGCGGCGATCGTCGAACTTGTAGATCGCCTGCACCGGCAGGCGCAGTGCCAGCGCTTCCAACGGCCGCGCCGGCTCGAGCCGGTCCAGCGCCTCGACCACGGTCGGACCCTTGTACCAGCCAATGCGGGCGGTGCGCTCGGCAACGCCGTCGCCATCGCGCGCGGAGATCGGGATCACGGCGGTCGGCGTCACGCCGAGGCCGTTGAGATGCGCCGAGATCTCGTCGCTGATTTCCTTGAAGCGATCGGCGCTGAAATCCACCCGATCCATCTTGTTGACGACGACAGCGACCTGCTTCACGCCGAGCAGATGCAGGAGATAGCCGTGACGGCGGGTCTGGTCGCGCACGCCTTCCAGCGCGTCGATGATCAGCACCGCGCCGTCGGCCTGCGAGGCGCCGGTGATCATGTTGCGCAGGAACTCGGCGTGGCCGGGCGCGTCGATCAGCACGATGTCGCGCGAATTGGTGCGGAAGCGGATCTGCGTGGTGTCGATGGTGATGCCCTGGTCGCGTTCGGTCTGGAGCGCGTCGAGCAGGAACGACCATTCGAACGGCATGCCGCGCCGCGCGCTGACGGCCTTCAGCATCTCGAGCTTGCCGTCGGGCAGGCTGCCGGTCTCATGCAGAAGACGGCCGACCAGCGTCGACTTGCCGTGGTCGACATGGCCGACGATGACGATGCGAACTTGCGGACGCGTGGTGCCGTTCGGCGTGGCGGGCGAAGTGGGGGTGACGAGCATGTTCATGACCGCGATGCGTCCTTGAATCAGAGGTAGCCGGCGACGCGCAGGCGCTCGAAAGCGTCCTCGGTCTCGTGGTCGAGCGCGCGGCCGGCACGCTCCGGCACCTTGGTCTGCTCGAGCTCGGCCAGGATCTCGTCGATGTTCGACGCGTTTGAAGCGACCGGATTGGTGATGTCCTGATCGCCCAGCGAGCGATAGCGCTTGCCGTCCTTGGCGAGATAGAGCGGGATGATCGGGATGTTCTCGCGCTTGGTGTAGGCCCAGATGTCGGCCTCGGTCCAATGCAGGATCGGATGGATGCGCAAATGCGCGCCTTGCGGCGGCGATGCGTTGAAATGATCCCAGAACTCCGGCGGCTGGTCACGCACGTCCCAATTGCCTTCGAGACCGCGCGGCGAGAACACGCGCTCCTTGGCGCGGGTGGCTTCCTCGTCGCGACGAATGCCGGCAATCAGGCCGTCAAAGCCGTATTTGGCCAGCGCCATCTTGAGACCTTCGGTCTTGCGCGCGGCGGAACGGGCGGCCGGCGGCAGCGTTGGGTCGACGGCATCGATGGGCGGGCAGGGCTCGACGCGCAGATCGAGCTCCCACTCTTTGCCATAGTGATCGCGGAAGCGATACATCTCAGGAAACTTCTTGCCGGTGTCGACATGGAGGGCCGGGAACGGCACGCGGCCGAAGAAGGCCTTGCGCGCCAGCCAGATCATCACGTTGGAATCCTTGCCGAGCGACCACAGCAGGGCGATCTTCTTCAGACGCGCAAACGCCTCGCGGAAAATGTAGATGCTCTGGGCCTCGAGCTGGTCGAGATGGTCCATGCTTGGCGCAACATCAGCGGAAAATTCTTGCGAGCCCGAGCGTCCAACGGGGGCCTGGCTGCTCACGCCGGCAACTGCGGAATCGTCCTTGAGAAGATGCATCTCTGCCACTTTGCGTTTGGAGGCTAAAATTCTATAGTTGCACTGCAGGAGAGAAGAAAAAATTTTCTCTTTGCGCGCTCGAAACGACACATATATAGAAAATAATTCCAGTCAACCCCGGATGTGGGGGAAGCGAGTATCGCATGCGGTTCTTGCCGGTGTTTCTCGATCTCAAGGCCGGTCCGGTGGTCCTCATCGGCGCGGGTGAGCTTTTGCGCGCAAAATTGCGCGTGCTCGCCGCTGCCGGTGCGCGCGTTCGCGTGCATGCGATCGATGGCAATCAGGACCTGGGTCTGAACTCCGACGACACCGCGCGTATCGAGATCGCGACGGATGATCCGCTCACATCGGATCTTGCTGGCGTCATCGCGATCGTCTGCGCCGGCGCGGGTGATGTCGGCGTGGCGATGTCGGCGCGGGCAAAATCGCTCGGCCTGCCCGTCAATGTCATGGACGATCTCGATCATTCCAGCTTCATCTTCCCGGCGATCGTCGATCGCGGCGATGTCGTGGTCGCCGTCGGCACCGGCGGCACTTCGCCGGTGGTGGCGCGGCGGGTGCGCGAGAAGATCGAGGCACTGCTGCCGGCCCGCATCGGCGAGCTTGCCGAGTTCATCGGCGGCTTCCGCAAGTCCATCAACGAGCGCATTGCCGAGTTTTCATTGCGTAGGCGCTTCTGGGAGCGGGTGATCGATGGCCCGATCGGCGCTGCCGTGCTGGCTGGCCGCAAAGCCGATGCGCGCGCGGCGTTGAATGCTATTTCCGATCCGTCCGATTTCGCGCGTGCTGACAAGCCGCAAGGCTCGGTTGCGCTGGTCGGCGCCGGCCCCGGCGACCCGGACTTGCTCACCATCAAGGCGCTGCGCGCGCTGCAGGACGCCGACATCGTCTTCCATGACGAACTCGTCTCGAGCGAAATTCTCGATCGCATCCGTCGCGATACAACGCGCGTTCCGGTCGGCCGCCGTGTCGGCAAGCCCGGCATCGGACAGGACGCCATCAACACGCGAATGATCGAAGCTGCGCAAGCTGGTCAACGCGTGGTGCGGCTGAAGGGTGGCGATCCCTTCGTGTTCGGCCGCGGCGGCGAAGAGGTGGAAGCCCTGCGCGCCGCCGGCGTTGCCTATTCGATCATTCCCGGCATCACCGCCGGGCTTGGCGGAGCCGCCGATTTCGAAGTGCCGCTCACTTACCGTCACGAAGCCACCCGCATCACCTTCCTCACCGCGCACAAGGCCCGCGATGCAGAGACCGTCGACTGGTCGACGCTGACCGACACCAAAATGACCGTTGTTGTTTACATGGGCATGACCGCGGCCCCCGCCGTGCGCGCGGGCCTGTTCGCCGCCGGCCGCTCGCCGGAGACGCCGGTCGGCGTGTTCGCCCGCGTCACGCGGCCCGATGCCCAAGGCGCGATCGGCATGCTGCGCGACTTGCCCGAGCTCGTGCGGCAGACCAATGGTTGTCCCGCCATTCTCATCATCGGCGACGTGGTCCGGCATGCCGGCTCGCTTCGTCGTCAAACTCCCAAGAAAAACTCAGCTCAAATCATCTCTGACCTATTGGATGCAGCCGAATGACCTCCCCGCTTGAACAGAAGAAGATCAAAATCGCCGGCCCCTCGGTCGTCACCGCCAACCGCACCTGGGACGGAATCGTTGTGTACCGCACCGCCGCCAAGAGCTGGTCCGCGGACCTCTCGGAGGCTGCGATCGTGCGCAACTCCGACGAAGCCAAGGCGTTGCTTGCAGAATCGGTCGCCGATGACGTCGGCGCGATCGGTCCCTATATCGCTCCGGTGCAGGTCGGCGCGGACGGCAAGATCGAACCCGGCAATCTGCGCGAACAGATCCGCCGCACCGGCGTGACCATCGGTCAGTCGGCCCAGGCTTAAGGCATTCGCTGATGTACGCTTACGACGAAATCGACCGCACGCTCGTCAACGAGCGCGTCTCGGAGTTCCGCGACCAGGTGAAGCGCCGCCTCTCGGGCGAGCTCACCGAGGACGAGTTCAAGATCCTGCGCCTCCAGAACGGCGTCTATCTGCAATTGCACGCCTACATGTTCCGCGTCGCGATCCCGTACGGGACGCTGGCGACGGACCAGCTGCGGGCGCTGGCTCATGTCGCGCGCAAATATGACCGCGGCTATGGCCATTTCACGACGCGGCAGAACATCCAGTTCAACTGGATCAAGCTCGCCGAGCTGCCTGACGCGCTGGAAGATCTCGCCAAGGTCGGCATCCACGCGATGCAGACCTCCGGCAACAACATGCGCAATGTCACCTCGGACCAGTGGGCCGGTGTCGCACCCGGCGAGATCGAGGATCCGCGCATCTGGTCGGAGCTGATCCGCCAGCACACCACGCTGCATCCGGAATTCTCGTTCCTGCCGCGCAAGTTCAAGATCGCGATCACCGCGTCGGACCACGATCGCGCCGCGATCAAGATCCACGACATCGGGCTGAAGCTGATCAAGAACGAGAAGGGCGAGACCGGCTTCGAGGTGCTCGTCGGCGGCGGCCTCGGCCGCACGCCGTTCATCGGCAAGACCATCAAGCATTTCGTGCATGGCCGCGATATCCTCAGTTATATCGAGGCGATCCTGCGCGTCTACAACCAGTACGGCCGCCGCGACAACATCTACAAGGCCCGCATCAAGATCCTGGTGCACGAGCTCGGCATCGAGAAATTCTCGCGCGAGGTCGAGGAGGAGTGGCAGCACATCCGCAACTCCTCGCTCCAGATCGACGACGAGGTGATCGAGGACATCCGCTCGCGCTTCACCTATCCCGCTTACGAAAAGCTGCCGCACATGCCGGACGAGCTGCGTCAGGCCGCGGCGGACGCCGACTTCGAGGCGTGGCGCAAGAACTCGGTCGCGCCGCACAAGGTGCAGGGCTATTCCATCGTCACCATCTCGCTGAAGCCGATCGGCAAGCCCCCGGGCGACGCCACGGCCGAGCAGATGGATGCGCTGGCCGATCTCGCCGACAAATATTCCTTCGGCGAGATCCGCGTCGGCCACGAACAGAATTTGGCGCTGCCGCACGTCGCCAAGCGCGATTTGCCGGCGCTGTGGAAGGCGCTCGACAAGCTCGGGCTGGCGACGCCGAACGTCAACCTGATCACCGATATCATCGCCTGCCCGGGTCTGGACTATTGCTCGCTGGCCAATGCGCGCTCGATTCCGATCGCGCAGGAGCTGACGCGGCGCTTCGCCAACCACGAGCTCGCCAATCTGATTGGCCGGCTGCACATCAACATCTCCGGCTGCATCAACGCCTGCGGCCATCACCATGTCGGCCATATCGGCATTCTCGGCGTCGAGAAGAACGGCGAGGAGGTTTACCAGATCACCATCGGCGGCCGGGCCGACGAGGGCGCGGCGCTGGGCAATCTGATCGGCCCCGGCGTCAAGTTCGACGAGGTCGCCGACGTCATCGAAGACGTTGTCGAAGCCTATCTTGCGCTGCGCGAGCGGCCCGAAGAGCTGTTCATCGACACGGTGAAGCGGCTCGGCGTCGAACCCTTCAAGGAGCGCGTCTATGCCACTCGTTAATGGCGGAAAAATCGCCGACGACCGTTTCGTCAAGCTGGCCGTCGACACGCCGTTGCCCGAGAGCGGCGACATCCTGGTGCCGGCCGAGCGTTTCATCGCCGAGGCGGATGCGTTGCTGAAGCGCGCCGGCAGGGTCGGCGTGATCTGGCCGAACAACCGCGACATCGACGAGCTCGTGCCGTATCTCGGCAAGATCGCCGCCGTTGCCCTGGTGTTCCCGACCTTTCGTGACGGGCGCGCCTACAGCCAGGCCCGGCTGCTGCGCGAGCGTTACAATTATCGCGGGGAGCTGCGTGCTACGGGGCAGATCCTGCGCGACCAGTTCGTGTTCATGCTGCGCGCCGGCTTCGATTCCTTCGAGGTCAAGAAGCAGGCCGATGCGGAAGCCTTCATGCAGACCGCAAAACGCTATTCCGTGTTCTACCAGCCGACCGGCGATGGCCGTATCACGGCCCTGCACCGGCGCATGCAGCTGCGTCACTCCGAGGGTGTCGGCACGTGAACGCCATCGCACCTCAAGTCTCGTCCGTTTCCACGCTACCTTCAGCGGCGGAGCTCGATCGTGCCTTGCGCGACGCCTCGCCTGCGGAGGTCGTCGCGGCCGCGCTGAAAGCGGTCGGCCGTGAGAAGCTCGCGCTGGTGTCGTCCTTCGGTACGGAATCAGCAACGCTGCTGAAGGTGATGGCGGACGTCGACCCGGCGATCCCCGTGATCTTTCTTGATACCGGCTGGCTGTTCGAGGAGACGCTGGCCTATCGCGATACGCTGATCGAAACGCTGGGTTTGAAGGACGTCCGTTCGATCAAGCCTGCCGAGGAGACGCTGACGCGCGAAGATCCGGACCGCGACCTCTGGTTCTCCGATCCCGACGCCTGCTGCCGCATCCGCAAAGTCGAGCCGCTCGCGCGTGCACTCAGGCCGTTCTCGGCCTGGCTCAACGGTCGCAAGCGTTTCCAGGGCAATACGCGCGCCGATATTCCGGTCGTCGAGGACGATGGCGCGCGGTTGAAGTTCAACCCGTTCTCCAATGTCTCGCGCGAGGAACTCGAGGCGATTTTCGTCCGCGCCAAATTGCCGCGTCACCCGCTTGCGGCATCGGGTTTTCGCTCGGTTGGGTGTATGCCTTGCACGAGCAGAACCGCCGAGGGCGAGGATGAGCGCGCGGGTCGCTGGCGCGGCCGCGCCAAGACAGAATGCGGCATCCACACGACGAAGACTTCGTAGCACAGTCGCGCTGCGGGCTTGCGAACAAGAAAATCCGCTTCCGTTGACTTGAGAGCGTTTCGCCACGAGTTTCGCCTGCATGCCTTCGCTGACATCGACGTCATCGAAGTGAATGGAGATGGACATGGTGCGTCGTATCGTTCCGCTCGCTGCAGGACTGCTTTGGGCAAGCTCGGCTCTCGCCGCTGACATCAATCTTCTGAACGTGTCGTACGATCCGACGCGCGAGCTCTATGTCGAGTTCAACAAGGCGTTCGCGAGCGCCTATCAGAAGGAGACCGGCAAGAGCGTCGAGATCAAGCAGTCGCATGGCGGCAGCGGATCGCAGGCGAGGGCGGTGATCGACGGCTTGCAGGCCGATGTGGTGACCCTCGCGCTCGCCTATGACATCGATGCCATCGCCGGCAAGGGCCTCATCGCGGCCGACTGGCAGCAGCGCCTGCCGCAGAATTCATCGCCCTACACCTCGACCATCGTGTTCCTGGTACGCAAGGGCAATCCCAAGGGCATCAGGGACTGGGACGATCTGATCAAGCCAGGGGTCGCCGTAATCACGCCGAACCCGAAGACCTCGGGCGGGGCCCGCTGGAATTATCTTGCCGCCTGGGGCTTTGCGCAGAAGAAATACGGCTCCGCCGACAAGGCCAAGGATTTCATCGGAAAGCTCTATCAGCAGGTGCCGGTGCTCGACACCGGCG
The DNA here is from genome assembly GCF_028128895.1 of Bradyrhizobium sp. CCBAU 11434. Classification (NCBI taxonomy): domain Bacteria; kingdom Pseudomonadati; phylum Pseudomonadota; class Alphaproteobacteria; order Hyphomicrobiales; family Nitrobacteraceae; genus Bradyrhizobium; species Bradyrhizobium sp. CCBAU 11434. The sequence goes on along the minus strand of NZ_LBJX01000103.1, from coordinate 220,756 downwards.
CGCGCGGCGCGACTGTGACCTTTGTCGAGCGCGGCGTCGGCGACGTGCTGCTGGCCTGGGAGAACGAGGCGTATCTCGCGCTGAAGGAGTTCGGCCCGGAAAAATTCGAGATCGTGGCGCCGCCGCAATCGATCCTTGCCGAGCCGCCGGTCGCCATCGTCGACAAGGTCGCCGCCAAGAAGGGCAGCCGCAACGTCGCCGATGCCTATCTGCAATATTGGTACACGAAGGAAGGGCAGGAGATCGCCGCGCGCAACTTCTATCGTCCGCGCGATGCCGAGATCGCCAAGAAATATGAAAATTCCTTCGCCAAGGTCGAGCTCTTCACGATCGACGACGTATTCGGTGGTTGGAGCAAGGCCCAGAAGGACCATTTTGCCGACGGCGGTATCTTTGACCAGATCTACAAGAACTGATCTGACGCCGCTTGAGAGGCTTTAGCGGGGGGCCCAGGTGAGCGCAATCGCAGCACGACGCCGAACATTGCCGGGCTTCGGTCTCACGATGGGACTGACGCTGACCTGGCTGTCCGTCATCATCCTGATTCCGCTTGCCGGCCTGTTTTTGAAGTCAACCGAGCTCAGTCCCGACCAGTTCTGGGCCATCCTCTCCAGTCGCCGTACGTTGAACGCGCTCCGCATCTCCTTCGGGCTCGCGTTCGCGGCCGCCTGCGTCAATCTCGTGATGGGCGGCATCATCGTCTGGGCGCTGGTGCGCTACCGCTTCCCCGGCCGGCGGCTATTCGATGCGATCGTCGACGTACCCTTCGCGCTGCCGACGGCGGTCGCCGGCGTCGCATTGACCTCGCTGTTCGCCGAGAGGGGCTGGCTGGGGGTGCCGCTCGCCGCGCTCGGCATCAAGGTGGCGTTCACGCCGCTCGGCATCTTCGTCGCCATGATCTTCATCGGCATTCCGTTTGTGGTGCGTACCGTGCAGCCGGTGCTCCAGGATCTCGACCCCGAGATCGAGGAGGCCGCCGGCAGCCTGGGCGCGAGCCGCTGGCAGACCATTATCCGCGTGATCCTGCCCTCGCTCGCGCCGGCGCTGCTCACGGGGCTCGCGCTCGCCTTCGCGCGCGCGGTCGGCGAATACGGGTCGGTGATCTTCATCGCCGGCAACCTGCCCAACGTCTCCGAGATCGCGCCGCTGCTGATCGTGATCCGTCTCTCCGAATTCCGCTACGCCGATGCAACCGCGATTGCGGTGGTCATGCTCGTCGTTTCCTTCGTCATCATCTTCGCGGTCAACCGGTTGCAGCGCTGGGCGCAGCACCGGGAAGGAGAGCGATGAGGGTGGGACGATGACGATGCAGATCGCCGATACCGTTTCGCTGTCTTCGCCCGAGGCCAAGGCACGCGCCCGTGCCGCGGCCGCGCGCAACAATCTCCGCACCGAGCCGCAGGCGGTGCGCATCGCCATCATCGCGCTGGCGATCGTGTTTCTGTCGATCTTTGTCGTGCTGCCGCTGGTGCTGGTGTTCGCGCAAGCCTTTTCCAAAGGTATTCTTGCCTATGTCGCGGCGCTGTCTGAGCCGGAGGCGCTGGCCGCGATCAAGCTGACGCTGGTCGTCGCCGCGATCTCGGTCAGCGTCAATCTCATCTTCGGTCTCGTTGCGGCCTGGGCGATTGCAAAGTTCGAATTCACCGGCAAGACCTTCCTGATCACGCTGATCGACCTGCCGTTCTCGGTCAGTCCGGTCATCTCCGGTCTCGTCTTCGTGCTGTTGTTCGGGGCGCAGGGCTATTTCGGCGGCTGGCTGAGGGATCACGACATCCAGATCCTGTTCGCGGTGCCCGGCATCGCGCTCGCCACGACATTCGTGACCTTCCCCTTCGTGGCGCGCGCGCTGATCCCCTTGATGCAGGAGCAGGGCACGCAGGAAGAAGAAGCCGCGATCTCGCTCGGCGCTTCCGGCTTGCAAACCTTCTTCCGCGTCACGCTGCCCAATATCAAATGGGGCGTGCTCTACGGCGTCCTGCTCTGCAATGCGCGCGCGATGGGCGAGTTTGGTGCGGTCTCTGTCGTCTCCGGCCATATCCGCGGCGAGACCAACACCATGCCGCTGCTCGTCGAGATTCTTTACGATGAATATCAATTCGTCGCGGCTTTCGCGATTGCCTCGCTGCTCGCCATGCTTGCGCTGATCACGCTGATAGCAAAGACCATCCTGGAGCGCCGGCTAGAGGACGGAGAAGAATCCCGTGACCATTGAAGTCAAAAATCTCGTCAAGAAGTTCGGCAGTTTTGCCGCGCTCGACGGTGTCGACCTCAAGGTCGACAGTGGCGAGTTGCTGGCGCTGCTCGGGCCGTCCGGATCCGGCAAGACCACGCTGCTGCGGATCGTCGCCGGACTCGACTGGCCTGATGCGGGTGAGGTTTTCATCAACGGCGAGGATGCGCTGGCGCAGGGCGCGCGTGAGCGCCATGTCGGCTTCGTGTTCCAGCACTACGCGTTGTTCCGCCATATGAGCGTATTCGAGAACGTCGCCTTTGGCCTCCGCGTGCAGCCGCGCGCGATCCGCAAGGATGAGACGGCGATCCGCGCCCGGGTCAAGGAACTGCTCGATCTCGTGCAGCTCGACTGGCTCGCCGACCGCTATCCGAGCCAGCTCTCCGGCGGCCAGCGCCAGCGCATCGCGCTTGCCCGCGCACTCGCGATCGAGCCGCGCATCCTGCTTCTGGACGAGCCGTTCGGCGCGCTCGATGCGAAGGTGCGGAAAGAACTGCGCAAATGGCTGCGCTCGCTGCACCATGAGATCAACGTCACCTCGATCTTCGTCACCCACGACCAGGAGGAGGCGCTCGAAGTCGCCAACCGCGTCGTCGTCATGGACAAGGGCAGGATCGAGCAGATCGGCTCGCCGGACGACGTCTATGAGACGCCCGCGACCGCCTTCGTCCACGGCTTCATCGGCGAATCCATCGAGCTGCCGGTTCAAGTCGAGGGCGGCGTGGTCAGGTTCGGCGACCGCTCGCTAAATCTTGCAGCGGAGGGCCTGGCGCCTGGCGCGTCAAAACTGTTCGTGCGGCGACATGACATGTTGATCGGCCCGCCCGGCTCGGGCGCCTTCGAGGGCGCGGTCCAGCATGTCCGCAATTTCGGCCCGGTGCAGCGGGCCGAGGTCGCGCTCTCGGGCGGCGAGACCATCGAGATCGACGCGCCCCGTGACCGGGAACTGCGGGCCGGCGACACTATTGGCCTCGAGCCCCGCCGCTACCGCATCTTTACGGGCTAAGCTCCGTCATTCCGGGATGGTCCGAAGGACCAGGCCCGGAATCTCGAGGTTATTGAGCAAGATTCTCGGGTGCGCACTTGCGCACCGTAGTTCGGCGCTGCGCGCTGCCCCGGAATGACGGATACGATTTTCCTCAAAATTCACCTTTCAGCCACGGTTGGTATGCAACAACGGCCCCTCATTTGGGGGCCCCTGAACATGCGCGCTGCGGCCGCGATCCTTCTCACTTTGCTTCTCGCCGGCTGCGCCGGCAATGAAGCGCCGGTCCAGCAGCCCTCGATGTATGCCGACATGGCGGTCCCGGGCGCCAAGCTTGATGCGCCGGCCGCCGCGATCATGATCTCGCAATATCGCCAGAACAACGGGCTCGGCACTGTGGAGATCGACCCCGAATTGATGCGGCTCGCCGAGTCCCAGTCGGGCGCCATGGCCGCCGCCAACAAAATGGACCATGACGTCCGCGCCCCCCTGGGCAAGCGGCTCAATGCCGGCGGCTATCCGGCGACCGTGGCGGTCGAGAACATTTCGGCCGGCTATCATACGCTGGCGGAAGCGTTTTCCGGCTGGCGCGACTCGCCTCCGCACCGGGCCAACATGCTCAAGAGTGGTGTCACAAAATTGGGCATCGCGGCGAGCTATGCTCCGGGGACCAAATACAAGGTGTTCTGGACCATGATCCTGGCCTCAACCGATCCCCGATAAGCCAGACTTGATCCCTGACGCATTGACGTCGCGACAGACTGTCGCCACGGTGGCTCGCCTTTTGCTATTGTTCCCGAATGACAGATCATAGTCCGGAAGTCGCAACAGTCCCCGCGAAGGCGCAGCGCGTCCTGGTTCTCCAGGGCGGCGGCGCGCTCGGCTCCTATCAGGCGGGCGCCTATCAGGCGCTGTGCCATTTCGACTTCGAGCCCGAATGGGTTGCCGGCATCTCGATCGGCGCGGTCAATGCCGCCATCATTGCCGGCAATGAGGGCCACATCCGCGTCAAGCGGCTCAAGGAATTCTGGGAGATGGTGTCCGCGCCGGTGCCGTGGAAGCCGATCGGCAAGAGCGACCACAGCCGCGAGCTGTTCAATTCCACCAGCGCCGCACTGATCGCGACCTTCGGCGTGCCCGGCTTCTTCACCCCGCGCGTCCCGCCCGCGCCGCTCTGGCCGCCGGGCAGCCCGCAGGCCGAGAGCTATTACGACACCGCGCCGCTGAAGAAGACGCTGGAGCGGCTCGTCGACTTCGACCGCATCAACGATCTGAAGACTCGGCTTTCGGTCGGCGCCGTCGGCGTTACCTCCGGCAACTTCAAATATTTCGACAATTACGAGTTCAAGAAGCTTGGCAAGCAGATCGGCCCGGAGCACATCATGGCCTCGGGCGCGCTGCCTCCGGGGTTTCCGTCGGTCGTGATCGACGGCGAGCATTACTGGGACGGCGGCATCGCCTCCAACACGCCGCTCGACTTCGTGCTCGATGCCGAGGTCGATCGCGACATGCTGATCTTCCAGGTCGATCTGTTCAGCGCCCGCGGCGACCTGCCGAATTCGCTGCTCGAGGCCACCGAGCGCGAGAAGGACATCCGCTTCTCCAGCCGCACGCGCATGAACACCGACAAGAACAAGCAGTTGCACAACGCCCGCAGGGCGGCGCGCGAGCTGATTGCCAAATTGCCCGATTATCTCAAGAACGACCCATCCGTCGAGTTCCTCGCGAAGGTCTCTCGTGAGAGCACTGTCACGGTGGTGCACCTGATCTATCGCAGCAAGAACTACGAATCCTCGTCCAAGGACTACGACTTCTCGCATGTCGCGATGGTCGAGCACTGGGAAAGCGGCGTGCGCGACGTGCATCTGTCGATGCGCCACAAGGACTGGCTCGAGAAGCCGCAGTCCGGCGAGACCATGGTGACCTACGATCTCACGGGGGACGTCACCGCGCCCCCGCCAAAAAGGAGCGAATAACATGGGTACTCTCTCAGGCAAGAACGCCGTCGTGACAGGTTCGACCAGCGGCATCGGCCTTGCTTACGCGCGCGCGTTTGCCGCTGCCGGCGCCAATGTCGTCATCAACGGCTTCGGCTCGCCCGAGGACATCGAGAAGGAGCGCACCAAGATCGAAGCCGATTTCGGCGTGAAAGCGGTCTACTCGCCCGCCGACATGACCAAGCCGGCCGAGATCGCCGGGATGATCGCGCTCGGCGAAAAGTCGTTCGGCTCGGTCGACATCCTCGTCAACAATGCCGGCATCCAGTTCGTCTCGCCGATCGAGGAATTCCCGCCGGAGAAGTGGGACCAGATCATCGCGATCAACCTGTCCTCGGCCTTCCATGCCATCCGCGCCGCTGTTCCCGGCATGAAGAAGAAGGGCTGGGGCCGCATCATCAACACCGCCTCGGCGCACTCGCTGGTCGCTTCGCCCTTCAAGTCGGCTTACGTCTCGGCCAAGCACGGCATCGCCGGTCTGACCAAGACCGTGGCGCTGGAGGTCGCAACCAGCAAGATCACCTGCAACTGCATCAGCCCCGGCTATGTCTGGACGCCGCTGGTGGAGAAGCAGATCCCGGACACGATGAAGGCCCGCAACCTCACGCGCGAGCAGGTCATCAACGACGTGCTGCTCGACGCGCAGCCGACCAAGGAGTTCGTGACCTCGGAGCAGGTGGCCGCCCTTGCGCTGTTCCTGTGTAGCGACGACGCTGCGCAGATCACCGGCACCAATTTGTCGATCGACGGCGGCTGGACCGCGGAGTAACGGCCGCGTTCTGTCGTCCCAGACGACACAGCGTGGGGTGGGCAAAGGCGCGAAAGCGCCGTGCCCACCATCTCTCTCGATCACGAAAAAGGTCGTGGGCACGCTTCGCTTTGCCCACCCTACGATACCGGGGACCGGGCTGTGGTCTCGTGCCTCAATGGCTCCAGGCCAATGCCGTTACGATCGCAGATTGCAGGTTGAGCTCCGCGAACATGATCTTGCTGGCGACCACGACAAGGACGCTGGCCAGCGCCAAGCGCAGCACCGTTTCGGGCACGCGTGTTGCGCCGTAGCTGCCGATGATGATGCCGGGCAGCGAGCCCAGCAGCAGCACGCCCATCAGACCCCAGTCGACCGAGCCGAGCATCCAGTGTCCGATGCCCGCCACCAGCGTCAGCGGCACCGCATGCGCGATGTCGGAGCCGACGATGGTTGCCATCGGCAGGCGCGGGTAGAGCAACAGCAGCACGGTTACGCCGACGGCGCCGGCGCCGACCGACGAGATCGAGACCAGCACGCCGAGCACGACTCCCGTAATCACGGTCGCAATCGTGATGGTGCGCTCGTCGAGCTGCTCCATGCGGCGGCGATAGCGCTCCATGATCGACTTGCGGAAGATCAGCGATGTCGCGGTGAGAATCAGCGCGAAACACAGCACCAGATTGACCAGGTTGCGCTCGGCATCGCTGCGAAGATCCAGCTTCCACAGCACCAGCAGCGTCAGCGCGCTCGCCGGAATGCTGCCGCAGGCCAGCCGCAGCACCGCACGCCAATGCACGCTACGTGACCAGCCATGCACCACGCTGCCGCCGGTCTTGGTGGCGGCGGCATAGAGCAGGTCGGTGCCGACGGCCGTGGTCGGGTGGATGCCGAACAGCAGGATCAGGAGCGGCGTCATCAATGAGCCGCCTCCCACGCCGGTCAACCCGACAAGCAGGCCGACGCCGAAACCCGAAGCAACGTAGAGCGGATCAATCATGTCAGGGAGAATCTAGGTTTATCTCGTCAGTTGGGCAATATGACGTAGGATAAACTTTCCCCGCGACGCAACCTGTTGGACAGAATAAGAAAAATTATGCTGCGGAGTGGCTGGGGAGAGAGGTTTCGCCTGTTTCGCGCGCTCAACTGGAAACAGTCGTCCCCGGAACAACGCGCAGCTGGGCGTGCGTCGTACCTATTTACCAAACGCGAGCACGTGCAGCCCCAGCCGCTGTCTCACGATCCAGAACAGCAGCACGGTCTCGAAGGTCAGCGAGATCGAGGTCGCGGCCGCGGCGCCGTGGCCGCCGAAGCGCGGCACCAGCGCGATGCAGAGCACGACGTTCATGACGAACGCCAGCGCATAGGCGAGCGCGCAGATCTTCTGCTGGCCCAGCATGTTGAGCAGCCGCTCCACGGGACCGATCGCGGCGCGCACCACGAGGCCGACGGCCGCGACGAACATGATGTCGTAGCCGACAACGAATTGTGGTCCGAACAGCCAGAGCAGCGGCTTGCCGAGCGCGAGCAGCACGATGGTTGCCGCCAGCGATGGCCAGAATGTCCAGACGATCGCATGCGCGACATAGGCTGACAGGCGCGCCTTGTCGCCGCTGGCGTTGTATTCGGCGAAGCGATGCGCCGTCGTCGCCGACATCGCGTAGTGAATGAACGACACCAGCGCCAGCGTCTTCACCACGGCAAAGTAGACGCCGACCTCGTCGGAGGGGCGGAACTGCTGCAGCACCAGCACGTCGGTGTAGGAGAGCAGCAAATAAAAACTCTCGACCAAGAGAATCGGCAGCGAGACGGCGAGCCAGCCGCTGATGTCGTAGGCCTTGGGGCCCGGCGCGATGTGCTCGGCGAGCCTGCGGTTCAGCACCACCATCTGCCCGGTCATCGCGATCCAGACTGCGCCTGCGCTCGCCACCATCGCGGCGATGGCGCCGAGATGATAGCCGAGCAGGAAGGCGCACGCCGTGATGCCGATGATCAGCGCCTGGCGGATGATGAATTGCGGCATCAGGCCAAGCTGCATCCAGTCATGCGAGCGCGCGATGCCGTCCTGGGTGTTGGCGACGACGAAGGCCGGCAGCGTCATGCAGCCGATATAGAGCGGCAGCTCCTCGGCCGGATCGATCCATGGCGAGAAAAGCTTGACGATGCCCGCAAGCGCGAGCGACACCAGCGCAGAGACGGCGAAGGTCAGCCAGCGGCTGCCGGACAGAAAGCCGCGCAGCAGCGCGTGATCGCCGCTGGCGCGATATTCCGGAATGATCTTTTGCGCGGAAGCGGAGATGCCGAAATCCATCATGCTGCCGAGCAGCAGCACCCAGGTCCAGACATAGACATAGATGCCGTAGTCGGACGTCCCCATCCAGCGCGCCAGCAGCACCTGCGAAAAATAGGCGAGGCCCGCGCTGATGACGCGAATGATGAAGATGGTGCCGGCCAACCGCCGCGTCAGCGATGCTTCGCTCGAGCCGCCCGTCAGTTTTCCGCGCAACCGTGCGATCAGGCCGGCCGGTCCGGTCGTTGCGGGTTCTGCATCCATCACGGCCAAGTCGAACAATCCCCAGGCGTCCGCATGTCGCGGCAGCCTCCGGACTTAGCAACCATTCGTTAAGATTCGGTTGGGTGGGAACGCGGTCGCGCCGCCCTCGGTGTCGTCCCGGACCTGCGCGCCGCTGCACGGCGCTTGTCTGGGACGACCGCTGAATGTGGAGTGCCGGCAGCGCAATTGACGCGCCTTCGGCAGTTCGGCCTCACTGCAAGTTCGTATTGAACTCGTACGATTTGTCCGGCCCGACCAGCGTCAATTTCAGCGCCGCGCCATCAGGCTTGACGCCCGGCGGCAATCCGTCGAGCTCGAAGGAAAATCGCTTCACCCCGGGCGGGCTGTGTTCGACCGCATCGGGAATGGGCAGCGACCACTCCGGCGTCGGCCCTTCCACGAACAGATTGACCTTGCTGCCTTCGGGCGCGACGACATCGACCACCACGTTCTTTGGCCCGTCGCGCTTGACGTCGCGGATGGTCAGCGGATTTGGGTCGCCGATATTGGCGGGCTTCGGCACGGCGTCGAGTGCTGCGCGCAAATTGCCGTCTTCAGTCGATGCGACGTTGTTGAAGCCGAGCTCGACATTGGCCTCGACGGGAATGCAAAGCTTTTCGCAGACCGCGTAGTTGATCTCGGCGCGCAGCGTCACGGGCTTGTCGGCCGCCTTGGCGACGATACGCAAGGGCAGCACGATCTGGTCGTGATAGCCGATCGAATGACCGCCCGCGCCGTCGTCGAATTTCAGTGGCGCCGGCCACATCACGGTCACCGCTTCGACATTGTCTGACTTGGAGAAGTCGAACCGCGGCGGAACGCCGGAATCGCCCGGCATGCGCCAGTAGGTCTTCCAGCCGGGCTCAAGCTGGACAGCGATACCGCCGAGCAGCACCGTGCCGCTGCGCGATCCCGCGAGCAGGCGCACCGCGGAATGTCCGTCGCGCTGCCACGGCGACGCATCGTCGGCATGGGCAGCGATCGCCAGTGACGACGCAAGCAAGGTTGTTGCGACGCCAATCGCCGCATGCAGGGGAACTCTGGTCAGCATGGCACGTCTTTACAGGGTCGCCCCTGGTCAAACCATTGAATTGCTTGTGATGGATGCACCCGAATCATATCTCTGCAAGCCTTGATTTGACAGCAGGGCGGCCCGACATCAGGATAGGAATTCAAACCGGAGTGCTTCACCGATGGCTCCCACAGGCAAGAGGACGGGCGAAAGCACCCGCGGCACAGGCCCCAGGCTCCCCAATTCCGCCGCTTACCTCGACGGCCGGCTCCTGATCGCGATGCCGGTGATGGGCGACTCCCGCTTCGAGCGCTCGGTGATCTATCTCTGCGCTCATTCCGCCGAAGGCGCGATGGGCATCATCGTCAATCATCCCGCGGGCAGCATCGACTTTCCGGAGCTCTTGGAGCAGCTCGGAATCGTCAAGAAGGGCGAGCACATCAAGCTGCCCGAAAATGCCGAAAGCATGAAGGTGCTGCGCGGCGGGCCGGTCGACACCGGCCGCGGCTTCGTGCTGCATTCCAGCGATTTCTATATCGAGAACGCGACGCTGCGGATCGATGACGGCGTCTGCCTCACCGCGACGGTCGACATTCTCCGCGCGATCGCCAACGGCTCCGGCCCCAAGCACGCCATCCTCGCGCTCGGTTACGCCGGCTGGGGGCCTGGCCAGCTCGAGACCGAGATCCAGAGCAACGGCTGGCTGCATTGCGACGCGGACGCGGACCTGATCTTCGGCGACGACGTCGACGAGAAATACGGCCGCGCCCTGCGCAAGATCGGTATCGATCCCGGCATGCTGTCGAACGAGGCCGGGCACGCGTAGCTGGGTGGGGCGACTTTGCAGTCGCGTGTCACCTTCCGCTGTCATGCCCCGGCTTGAGCCGGGCGATGACACCCGCTACTGGATTGACGCTACTCCGCCGCCTGCTGCTGAACCGTCGGCTCGGTCCCCGCCACCGTCGCACGGCGCATGTCGCGCGGCTGCGACTGGTCGTAGCGGCGGACGCGATGCATGGTCTGGCGGTTGTCCCACATCACGAGGTCATGCAGCTTCCATTTGTGGACGTAGACGAACTCGGCTTGCGTCGCGTGCTCGTTGAGATCGCGCAGCAACAGCCGACCTTCCGGCACGCTCATGCCGACGACCTTGCCGGCATGCGATGACAGATACAGCGATTTGCGGCGATGCACGGGATGGGTCCGCACCAGCCGCTGCAGCACCGGCTTGAACATCGCCTTTTCCTCGTCGGTATACTCGGTGAAGCCGAGCGATCCCCGCGAATACATCAACGAGTGCTCGCAGACGAGGTCCTCGATCTCCGCCTTGGTCTCGTCGTCGAGCGCGTCATAGGCCGCGCGCATATCGGCGAATTCGGTGTTGCCGCCCTTCGGGTTCACCACGCGGGCTGACAGCAGCGAGAATTTTGCCGGGATTGGGCGGAACGAACTGTCGGAATGCCACAGGCAGTTGCCGAGATTGAACAGATGCGAGCGGCTGTCTTTTGCCAGCGGCTTGCCGTCCTTGCCGAGGTTGGAGACGTCGTTGAGGCCGGACTGCAGCCGATAGTCCTTTTCCTTGGTCACCGTGCCGCCGCGGGCATCCTCGCGCTGACCGAAATTCAGCGCGAACGCTATCTGCTGCTCGTCGCTGATATCCTGGTCGTGGAAGACGAGCACCGCATATTTGTCCATGGCGGACTCGATCTCGCGGGCCTCATCCGGCGTGAGCGGCTTTCGCAGGTCGAGGCCCGAAACCTCGCCGACAAAATGCTTCTGAAGCTGCCGGATGGCGATCGACATGGCGTTCTCTCCCACGAATTGCGAGCGGTTGGGCCCGCTCTGTCGGTGAAAAAGCTACTCTCGTAACAGTGGTTGTCAACGCTCGCCGCGCATGGCTCTCACGCATTCCGCGCCATCAGCCCGCCGTCGACCGGGATCACCGCACCGGTAAGAAAAGACGCTGCCGGCAGGCACAGGCTCAGCGTCATATGCGCGACCTCTTCTGGGTCGCCGTAGCGGCCGAGCGCGGTGCGGCGCTTGGCGTAGATGGTCTTGTGCTCCTCGGAGATGCGGTCCGTGATGGCGGTGCGGATCGGGCCCGGGCAGATGCAATTGACCGTGATGCCCTCGCGGCCGAGCTCGACTGCGAGCGAGCGCGTCAGGCTCGCAACGCCACCCTTCGCCGCCGAATAGGGGCTGTGCAATGCAGTGGCGCCGAGCGCTTCGGTCGAGGCGATGTTGACGATGCGTGGCGATTTCGATTTGCGCAAATGCGGCAGCGCGGCGCGGATGATGCGTGGATGCGCCGTCAGCATCACCGCGATGCCCTTGGCCCAGGCATCTTCATAAGCCTCATCGTCGATCGCGACGCGCACGGAGATGCCGGCATTGTTGATGACGATGTCGAGACCGCCGAAATGCGCGGCGACATCGCCAACCACGCGCTTGATTTCGCCGCCGTCGGCGACGTCGAGCTTCCACGATTTCGCCGAGCCGCCGCTCGCCGCGATCTCCTTGGCAACTGCGCTCGCGCCTTGCTCGTCATAGTCGGTGACGGCGACGTTGGCGCCTTCGCCAGCGAACACGCGTGCAGTGGCTCGGCCCATGCCGCTGGCGGCGCCGGTGACGAGAACGGTCAGACCCTTCACGGAGCGGCTGAGCTTGAACTCGGGCATGTGTTTCCTCGTGGTCTCTTGTTTCTTGTTGTGAGATGGACAAGGCTGGCATCGATCCGCAGACAGGTCAAACAAGCAAGACAAAGGGGGAGGCCGCGATGGCGAACGAGCTCGATTTCTCTGGCAAGCAGGTGCTGGTGGTCGGTGGTTCCAGCGGTATCGGCAATGGTATTGCACAGGCGTTTCGCGCCAGAGGCGCTAGCGTTGCGGTATGCGGCACGCGCGCGCGTGCAGCGGAATATTCGGTCGAGGAGGGCTCCGATCTCGCCGGTCTTGCCTACGCGCAGCTCGACGTCAGCAAGACGAGCGCGATCGAGGAGTTCAAGCCGCCCTTCGACAAGCTTGATATTCTCGTGCTCGCGCAGGGCGCGGTGATCTATCGCCGCGGCGAGTTCGAGATGGCGGGCTTTCGCAAGGTCGTCGAGGTCAATCTCATGAGCCTGATGGCGTGCGCGACGCGATTTCATTCCATGTTGCGGGATTCGAAGGGGGCGTTGATCATGGTGTCCTCGACCGCGGCCTATCATTCCACCATGGGCAATCCCGCCTACAACGCCTCGAAGACCGGCGCGGTCGGCTTGACGCGGACCTTGGGCGAGGCGTGGGCCGAGGACGGCATCCGCGTCAACGGCATCGCGCCCGGCCTCGTCGACACCAAGATGACGAAGGTGACGACCGACAATCCCAAGCGGCTCGAGGGCGCCTTGGCGCGCATTCCGCTGCGGCGATTGGGCACGCCGGCTGACATGGCCGGTGCGGCCCTGTTCCTGGCCTCTACGCTGTCGTCCTACATCATCGGTCAGACACTGGTGGTCGATGGCGGACTCATTCTCTGACCTGATTGGAACTGCGCTGCGCCTGATCGGTTACTCCGGCTGACCCCGGAGGAGGAGCATCATGGACAAGGACAGGATCGTCGGATCGGCCAAGGAATTCGCTGGACGCGCTGAAGGCGCCGTCGGCGATCTCGCAGGCGATGCGCAGACGCAGGCATCGGGCAAGGCGCGCGAAGCCGCCGGCACAGTGCAGAATCTCTACGGCCAGGCCAAGGACGCCGTCCGTGACGCCGCGGACACCGCCACCAGCTACGCCAAGGATGCTTACGACAAGCCGGCCGAAACCTTGCGTGACGGCTCGCAGGCGATTGCCCAGAAGGTGCAGGACAATCCGCTCGGCTCGCTTCTGATCGCGGGCGGCATCGGCTTCGCCCTCGCGCTTCTGATGTCGCGCCCCGCCCGTCGCCCGCCGCCGCGCTGGCGTTATTACGGCTGAGCGACAAACACGCGCTCTCGTGCCCCGGACGCGCTGCAGCGCTAAAGCGCTGCTGCGCAGAGCCGGGGCAATTCTTTGTCGATGTTGAAGAAGCTGGGTCCGGCTCCGCGGCGCACCACCAAGGCGCTGCGCCGCGTCCGGGACATAAGACTAAACTACCGAACCACTTCGGCTGCACGCCCGACATTGCCGGGCGGACGCGGAATCGCGGGGTTCGGATTCGGGTTGCGCGGCCCGGGCGCCAGTTGACGCGGAGCAGGTTGCGGCGAGCCGAAGCCGAAGAAATCACGCAGTGACGGCGTTGCCTGTGCCGGCTGCGGCGGCGGCGTCGGCTTCTTCGGTGCGACCGGCTTGGGAGGCGCGATCGCAGCGGCAGCACCGGGCGTGCCGGGCGCCGCAGCGCCGCCGTCGGGCGTCGTCGCCGCAACAGGCGTATCGCCCTTGGCTTGCTCGCGGCCGACCTCGCGGCGCGGCCAGGAATAATCATCCGCACGGCCCGCGGGCGCGGCCAGCGGTTCGCCCTTCACCAGCGTCCTGGCCGCGAGCGCATCGACGGAGGCGGGGCGCGTGCCGGGTCCACCCAGCAATTGATCGGTCGAGATCGAGGCCGCAACCAGCGGCACGATCGGGCCGGCGAGCGGCCGCGGCGGCGGCTTGCCGGGCTCGGCGTTGGTGTCGGGCGTTGCCGGTTCGCTCGGCAGGGCGATCGGACCGGAACGGCCGGCCAGGAGACGCGTGATCTCGCGTTCGACATAGTGCGCGAGCTTGCGCGCGCCGGGCTTGGTGAAATAGACGCCGTCGCCGCTGCGCAGCTGTCGGATCTGGCCTTCGAAATCAGGGCCCTTCTGCAGGAAGCGGCCGGCCTCGTCGACAAAGCCGTCCCAGACGTCGACATAGGTGATGCCGGCCTTGGCTGCGCCTTCGCGATAGAGCGAATCCAGGAACAGCATGTCCGCGGTGCCCTTGGGTCCGCGGATCGCGGGCAGGCCGACCCAGAGCACCGGCACGCCCTTGGCCTTCAGGACGCCCGCAAGTTCCTCGATCTTCTTGCCGTAGAGCTCAACCCAGCGGTCGTCGCGGAATTCGTAGACGCCATTTGGATTACGCGGGGCCTTTTCGGGCGCGGCTGCGGGCGTGTCCGCGTTGTCGGCGTCGTCCTGCGGCAGGTCGGTGTCGACGGGCTTGTCGTCCGGCTTTGCCGCGGTGTCGGACTTGGTCTCGCCGGACTTCGCGTCACCCGGTTTGGCGTCACCTTTTCCTTGCGGCTTGGCGCGCGCGCCCTTGTCGTTCTTCTTGTCCTTGTCCTTCTCCGCAGGCTTGTCGGTGACAGGCTCGCGGATCGACATGCGATCGTTGAGGCCGAGCATGACGACGATGACGTCAGGCTTCTCGGTCTCCAGAATGCCCTTCGCGGCCGCGGCCCAGTCCGAGGGCTCGCCCTTCGGCTGATACTTGATCAGGCCAGACGTGGTCCTGTGCTTGCGGATCACGCCCATGTCGGGCTGCTCGGTGTAGGCGTCTTCAAGGCCATAGGCGAGCCAGTCGGCCATGGCATCGCCGATCACCAGCACGTTCTTGTCCGGAATGGTGTCACGCTTGGCGGGTGCCGGCGCGCGCGAAAAATCCTGGCGTGGGGCCTGCTGCTGCTGCTGTTGGAAGGGCGCGAAGAAATCACCGCCGAACCAGCCGCCACCACGCTGCGGCGGCGGCGCCGATCGCTGCGGCGGGCCACCGAAGCCCGGGAAGTTGAAGAACTGCGCCGAGGCCGGTCCCGCGATCGAGACTAGGATCGCAAGCGCCGTCCCCAGCGCGATCAGCGGGCCGGTCTCGGTCAGCGCCTTGAAAAAGGATTTTGGCTTCGACATGCGATCTCGGGCGCGCGCAATGGGGTCTGGAGATAGGTCGTTATAATAACGGAATCGGGCGCCAAACGGGCAAATTCTCTTGCAGATTCTTAGGGAATACACCGCCGATCCGGCCAAAATCGCCGCTCAGGGTTACTTTCGGGCCGCTTTTACCGCCCGCGCAGCCGGTCCAGCACGTCGGAGGTGGCAAACCCGTCGGCAGGGAGCCCGATCGAGACCTGGAAGTTGCGCAACGCCTCCCGGGTCTGGCCGCCGAACTGGCCGTCCGGGGTACCCTTATAGAAGCCACGCTGGGCCAAGAGCTGCTGCAGTTCCAGCCGCTCGGTCCGCGACAGCTCCCGTTCCTGCCGCGGCCATGGCTGCACGAAGGGCTGCCCGCCGCGCAGGCGGTCGGCGAAATGGCCGATCGCCATCGCATAGGCCTCGGCGGGATTGTATTTCATGATGACGCGGAAGTTCTGCAGCATCAGGAAGCCGGGCCCCTGCGCGCCGGCGGGCGCCAGCAAATAGGCTTTATCCGCCGGATGTGGGAAAGGCTGATTGGTCGCCCGCTTGAGCCCGAGCTTCTCCCATTGCCCGAGCGTCATCATCTTGGCCCGGTCGGCCAGCATGTAGTTGAAGCCCTGCGGCACCACGACCTCAAAGCCCCAGGTCTGGCCGCTCTGCCAGCCGTCCTTCTTCAGATTGTTCGCTGTCGAGGCGATTAGATCGGTCGGATTGTCGACCACGTCGCGCCTTCCGTCGCCGTCGCCATCGACGGCAAAGCGCTTGAACGCGGTCGGCATAAACTGGGTCGGGCCGAACGCGCCGGCCCAGGAGCCGCGCATCTGCTCAGGGCGCAGATCGCCGCGGTTGAGGATCTCCAGTGCCGAGAGGAACTCGTCCTTGAAATAGGCCTGGCGGCGGCCGACGCAGGCGAGCGTCGCGGTCGATTGCAGCACGCTGCGGTCGCCCATCTGCGTCGAATAGTTGGATTCGATGCCCCAGATCGCCGCGATGATATAGCGGTCGACGCCATAGGCCTTTTCGGTCGCGTCGAACTGCGCCTTGTATTGGGCGAGGATTTCCTTGCCCTTGGCGAGGCGGTTGTCGTTCACGAGGATGTCGAGATAGTCCCAGATCGACTTGGAGAACTCCGGCTGAGAGTCCATCAGGTCCATGATGCGCAAGTCGGGCGACAGCCCAGCGGTGAAGCGCTGAAAATTCTCCTGCGTGATGCCGCGCCGTGCGGCATCAGGCCACATGCCCGCAACGCAATTGTCGAAATTGCCGGCCGCCTCGCGGATCGCAGCCGCCGTCATCAGCGGATGGCCGGAGGCGCCGTCCTCGCCGCTCCAAGGTTGAGCTCCCGTCTGGGCCCCGCCCGGGGCCGGCTGCGACGGCGCCGGGCTCGAGCCGGAGAAAATACCGCCGAACAGGTTGGACAGGCCGCTTTGCCCCTGTTGTCCTTGTTGCCCTTGGGCCCGCGCAGACACAGGGAACAGAAGCGCGGCCGCAATCATTGTTGCGCTCGCCAGAGATCCGCCGCGTTTTGCCAAGCCTGCCACCGATTGCCTCATATCCCATCCGTCCGGCCGAAAATCCGCCATCAGGAGGCCTCGTTACGGTTGCCAATATCTTAACAAAGGTGAATTTTTGCTGGTCACCTTTTTCGCAAATTCTCTGAAACGGAGCCCTACATCCGCCTTTGTTACCGGCTGCAAAACCGCTAGCAAGAAGCATTGCTTCTTTCACCTGCGTCCCAAGGTATTCGATCAATCCCATGAAAATCCGCAAAGCCGTATTTCCCGTCGCCGGCCTCGGCACCCGCGTCCTGCCCGCCACCAAGGCGATGCCGAAGGAAATGCTCACCATCGTCGACAAGCCCCTGATCCAGTACGTCTATGACGAGGCGCGGGAAGCCGGCATCGAGCACTTCATCTTCGTCACCGGCCGCAACAAGAACGTCATCGAAGACCATTTCGACAGGATGTTCGAGCTCGACACGACGCTCAGTCAGCGCGGCAAGAAGGCCGAGCAGGAGATCCTGGCGCAGAACCAGCCGGAAGCCGGCGCCGTCAGCTTCACCCGCCAGCAGGCGCCGCTCGGCCTCGGCCACGCGGTCTGGTGCGCGCGCGACATCGTCGGCAACGAGCCGTTCGCGGTGGTGCTGCCCGACGAGCTCGTGCTCAATTCGCCCGGATGCCTGAAGCAGATGGTCGAGACGGCGGCAACGCTCGGCGAGAAATCCAACCTGATCGCGGTCGAGGCGGTGCCCGACCATCTCACCCATCAATACGGCATCTGCGGCGTCGGAAAGCGCACCGGCAAGATGTTCGAGGTCGATGGCATGGTCGAGAAGCCGGCCAAGGGCACGGCGCCCTCAAACCTTTCGATCACAGGCCGCTATATTCTCCAACCCGAGATCTTCAAGATTCTGGAGACCCAGGAGCGCGGCGCCGGCGGCGAGATCCAGCTCACCGACGCGATGATCGGCCTCGCCAAATCGCAGAAATTCTACGGCGTCGAGTTCGAGGGCGAGCGTCATGATTGCGGCTCCAAGCCCGGCTTCCTGCGCGCCAACATCGCCTATGCGCTGAAGCGGCCCGAGCTGCGCGAGGGGCTGATCGCGGAGATGAAGAAGTATCTCGAGCAGTAGCCGCTCACGCCACCAGCGACAGCTGCGCCAAGCTTGCCACCACCGACTGGTTGCGGCCGCCGGCTTTTGCGGCATAGAGCGCCTTGTCGGCGGCGGCGACCAGCACGGCCCAGTCCATGCCAGCAGTGGGCGCGAGGCTGGCGACGCCGCAGGAGACGGTCGATCCCGCGCCGCCATCGGACCAGCCCAGCACCTTGGCACGAATGGTCTCGGCGATCCTGAACGCGTCGGTGGCCGACGTGTTCGGCAGCAGCACGGCGAACTCCTCGCCGCCATAGCGTGCGGCGCAGTCGCCGGCGCGGCGCACCGAATCCGAGATGCAGATGGCGATGCCGACCAGCACCTGGTCGCCGGCCTGGTGACCGAACGTGTCGTTGTAGGCCTTGAAGTGATCGGCATCGATCATCAGCAGCGCGACCTGCGTCTTCTGGCGCATGGCGCGCCGCCATTCCATGTCGATGACCTGGTCGAACTTGCGGCGGTTGCGCAGGCCCGTGAGCGCGTCGGTCGTCGCCATCTCCTCGAGCCTGCTTTCGGCATCCGCGCGCCGGCCGATCTCGCGGGCGAGCACGATGGCCGAGCCCAGCACGAACAGGGACAGCATCAGCACCACGGCGCCGATGCGCAGCGCTTCTCTCTGCCACAATGAGAACACCGCGCTCAGCGGCTTGCCTGCCACGACAAACAATGGGCCGGAGCCGCTGCTGCGCACGTAAAGGCGCGGCGTCACATCCACCGGCCCCTTACCGGCGTAGGACCCGCCGGCCCTGAGATTGTCAGGTTTCCAGTTCTGCTGCGTTCCCAGATTCTTGCCGATTATGTCGAGATCAAACGGCCGCCGCATCATGATGGTGCGGTCGCGCTTGAGCACGGTGATGGTGTCCTCGGGGTCGAGGCTCAGCCGCTCGAACAGTTCGTGGAAATAGGTGTAGCGGATCGAGCCGGCCACGACCCCCATGAAGCCGCCGTCGGTATCGCTGATGCGCCGGCTCAGCACGATCGAAAAGGCGCCGCGGAACAGCATCGGACGGCTAATGAACAGTCCGACGTCCGGATTGTCGCGATGAATTCGGAAATACTCTTCGTCGGTGCGGTTCTCGGCTTGCGGATCCAGTGTCGAGGCGTCGATGGTCAGCCTGCCGTCGGCATCGAACACCTGGATGGCACCGAAATGCCGAGCCGTGGTCGCATGATCGAACAGGATGAGCTGACGGACCGATCTCGAGACCGTGGCGAGTTCGGGCAGCAGCATGTTGTTGACGACCGCCTTTAGGGAGAGGTCGTAGATATCGATGTTGCGGCTGATGTCGGCGTCGATCGAGGTGGCCAGGTTTTCCAGCGTCTGGCGGGCCAGCGCCTCCTCGCCGCGGCGCATGTCCAGCATGACGTTGACGCAAATGGCGGAAAAGCCGATCACCGTCACGACGGACGTGATGATCAACAGCTTTGCCGAGATACGCCAGGGCCGGCGGGCCTTGGCTTTGCGCCATCCAGACAGCATCCTTTGCTCCCGATACTAGTGGATGCGCCTGAAAGCTTGCTCAGTGTTTAAGCCGCGACGGCACCGCCGCGATGAGTTAAGGAATGGTTTATCCGGCTAGCGATTTTTGGCAGGCCCGATCGGCTGGATCCGGGCTTCGGACGAGAGGACAGACGTGAACGACTACGATGCGCTACGTGACTACTTGATGCGGCACAAGCAGGCGGAGTTCGTGCTGACCTTCGAGCAGATCGAGGAGATCATCGGCGCTGCTCTGCCGCGCGCGGCCAACCGTGCGTCATGGTGGGACAGCCTGCGCAGCCCCGATATCCAGATGCCGCAGCGCGAAGCCTGCCTCGCCGCGGGCTTCGTGGCGACGCGGATGCCTGACGGTGCGAGCGTGCGGTTCACGAAGCGGAAGAACGACCGGCGGAGGTAGCGAGATTTCCTGGTCCGGTATGTTCCCTTCCGTAAACGGGAGAGGTGAACGTCCCCGCCGCTGCGCGATTCAACCTGACAATCCCGCTCTAGAGGCTTCGTCTCACGCTTTCGAGAAATTGTTGTTTTTCGCCCGGCGCGTAACCTTGGGAAGCTCCGTAATACGGTTCATTTGATTGATTGAACGGTGCGGACCGGGAGTGGATCGGTGATCTAGGTGGCACATACGCTCTGGTCTCGGCGTGTGCGGCCGATCTTGATCCGACCGGGCGACGATCATGCCGCTTGTTCTCTTTCATCGGCGCCGTTGCACCACCGTAGTACGGGTTGAGGACGCACATCTGACCGTTGGCCGATGCCCTGCATTCGTCCATCGTATGGTAGCTGCATCGATAGTAAGGGGTAGCTCCGAAGGCGACGACGTACAGACAAACGGGATAAGCCGGATCATATCTCTGAGCCCGGGCATGCCCTGATGCTAAGAGCATGCCTATGGCCAAAATCGTCAAAGCCAATGTGCGCATTGGAACTTCCTCCAAGTGGCGCAACATGCGGTGCACGCGGACCGTAGACGGCATTGATCCAGGTCAACGTTCTCGGAATGGGTTCACGCGTGGATATAGAGAGGCCGCGGCGCTCTTAAGTATCGTAGGGTGTGCAAAGCGAAGCGTGCCCACGTCTTCAGGATGGTGGGCACGGCGCAAGTGCGCCTTTGCCCACCCTACGGCACCTCGCGCGTCGAACGATCAGCTCGCTGCTTCCAGCCGCACTTCCGTCAGCAGGCGCATCGCGGCATCCGCGTCCATCGGCTCGCCGAAGGCGAAGCCCTGCGCGTATTCGCAGCCCAATTGATACAGTTCGACCGCGTCGGAATCGGTCTCGGCGCCTTCCGCCACCACGTCCATGCCGAGATCATGCGCGAGCGCGATGATCGACTTCAGGATCACCGGCCGCGTTCCGCGGTTGGTGGTGCGGACGAAGGACTGGTCGATCTTGATGGTGTCGAACGGGAAGCGCTGGAGATAGGCCAGCGAGGAATGGCCGGTGCCGAAATCGTCGAGCGACAGCCCCGTGCCGAGCTCGCGGATCCGCGTCAGCATTTGCGCGGCGTGCTCCGGATTCTCCATCACCAGCGATTCCGTCAATTCCAGCTTCAGCGTGCCGCGCGCGACTGAAGATCGCGACAGCACGGTTCTGATATCGTGAATCAAATCGTGGCGCAGCAGCTGCCGCGAGGAGACGTTGACGGACGCGAAGATCGGCTCGCGCGAGCGCATCGCGCGTTGCCAGATCGAAAGCTGCTTGGCGGTCTGGTCGAGCACGAACATGCCGAGATCGACGATCAGGCCGGTCTCTTCCGCGATCGTGATGAATTCCGACGGCGCCATGCGCCCGAGTTTTGGATGATCCCAGCGCACCAGTGCCTCGAAGCCGGCGACTGAGCGATCCTCGAGCCGGACGATCGGCTGGTAAAGGATGGTGAGCTCCTGCCGCTCGATGGCGCGGCGCAGCTCGCTCTCCAGCGTCAGGCGGTCGGTCTTCCGCGCGCGCATTGCCGGCTTGTAGACATCGATGCGGTCGCCGCCGATGCGCTTGGAATGATACATCGCAAGCTCGGCGTCCTTGATGATCTCGTCCGTGAGCTGGGTTTGCGGATCGGACAGCGCCATGCCGATCGAGGCGGTCAGGAAGATCTCGCGGTCGTTGAAGGCGATCGGCGCGCGGATGGTCTTGCGGATGGTCTCGGCGAAATTGGTGATCCGCGCCGGGTCCTGCTCCGAGAGCAGGATCAGGCCGAACTGGTCGCCGGCGAGGCGCGCCAGCGTGTCCTGCGGCTTCAGGATGCGGGTGAGGCGGCGGGCCAGCGTCAGCAGGATGGAATCGCCGACCGCGATGCCGACGGAATCGTTGACCTGCTTGAAGCGGTCGAGATCGATCACCATCAGCGTCGGCCGCAGCGTCGGCATGGTCTTGGCGAAATGCGCGACGGCGCCCAACCGGTCCATGAACAGCTTGCGGTTGGGCAGGCCCGTGAGATTGTCATGCACGGAATCGTGCAGCAGGCGCTCTTCCGCGTTGCGAAGCTCGGTGACGTCGGTGAGCGTACCGACCACGCGCGAGACCTCGCCGTCGGAGCCGACCACCGGGCGCGCCTTCAGCGCGAACCACATGAAATGACCGTCGGGGGTACGCAGGCGGAAATCCTGCACCAGGCGGCCGCGGCGCTGGTCGAGCACGCTATCGAGCGCGGCACGGAAACGGTCCTGGTCGAGCGGATGCAGCACTTCTAGCCACGAGGCCGCGGGTCCTTCGAGCGTGCCGCGCTTCAGTCCGAGCAGGGCTTCCGTCTCGGGGCTGGTGAAAACCTTGTCGGCGGATACGTCCCAGTCCCAGATCAGATCGCCGGAACCCGCCAGCGCCAGCGCGCGGCGTTCGATGTCGGAGACGACGCCTGTGGTGGCGCCGCCGCCGGCGAAGGCGTGCTGCATGACGGTGAAGCCGATCAGCATCACGATCAGCACGAGGCCGCCGAGCAGGGCAGGGCCGACGATGTCGTTGGTAACGGAGCCCGCAACCGTCATGCCGGCCGCGACCACCCAGACCACCAGGAGGAACCAGGTCGGGATCAGCAGCACCGCGCGGTCGAAACCATGGGTAGAGAGATAGACGATCAGCGCGAAGCCGGCGAACGCGATCAGCACCAGCGAGATGCGTGCGATGCCGGAGGCGACGGCCGGGTCGAATAGCGCGAGCGCGACCAACGAGCCGAGGAACGCGAGCCAACCCACCGTGATGTGCGAGTAGCGCACATGCCATCGACTGAGATTGAGATAGGCGAACAGGAACACCAGCAGCGTCGCCGCCAATATCGCTTCACCCGCCGCGCGCCAGATGCGCTCGGCGTTGTTCGACATGTCGAGCACCTTGCCCCAGAAGCCGAAATCGACGCCGATATAGACCAGCACCGCCCAGGCCAGCGCTGCGGCCGCCGGGAACATGATGCTGCCCTTCACCACGAACAAAATCGTGAGAACGAGCGCCAAAAGGCCGGAGATGCCGATCACGATGCCCTGGTACAGCGTGAACGAGTTGACCTTGTCCTTGTAGGCTTCCGGTTCCCACAGATAGAGCTGCGGCAGCTTGTCGGTGCGCAGTTCCGCGACGAAGGTGACGACGGCGCCGGGATCGAGCGTGATGCGGAACACGTCGGCCGTCGCGCTTTCCTGGCGTTCCGGCCGGTCGCCGATCGACGGCGTAATGGTCGCGATGCGCGACAGCCCGAGGTCGGGCCAGAGCAGTCCCGAGGAGACGATGCGGTAATGCGGAGCGACAATCAGACGGTCGAGCTGATCGTCGGTGTTGTTGGCGAGCGCGAACACCACCCAGTTCTGGCCGCCCTCGCGGGCGCGCACCTCGATGCGGCGGACGATGCCGTCGGTGCCGGGCGCGGTGGAGACCTGGATGCGATCTGCGTCGCTGCGCTGATGCTCGAGCACGCCGGTGAGGTCGATCGCGGGCGCGTCGCTGCGAACGCTGACAGCGTCGAGCGCGCGCGCGGGATACGCGGCGACAAGAATCATGAGGCCCAGCGCGATGGGCGCGAGGCACCTGATCAGACGCAAGGTCAGTTCTCCGCGTTCGACGCAAACTCTGAGTGCAGGAACGGCACGCAAGGCTGGCACGTAAAGACGATTTCAGGCCGGACGGAAGTGGTTCGGCGTTTCGCGATAGATGCCACGAAAGCCAAGAAAATCAAAGGGTTTCCGCCCGGTTTGATGGGCCAGCGGCCTAGACCTCCAACACAATTTTGCCAATATGTGCGGAGGTCTCCATGCGCCGGTGTGCGTCGGCGGCCTTTTCCAGCGGGAAAGCACTGTCCATCAGGGGTTTGACCCGGCCTTCGCGCAGAAGCGGCATCACTTTCGCCTCGATCGCGGCGACCATCGCCGCTTTGTCCGCATTACTACGGGGACGCAAGGTCGAGCCGGTATGGGTCAACCGCTTCACCATCACCTTGGCGATGTTGACGCTGACCTTGGGGCCGTTGAGGGTCGCGATCTGCACGATGCGGCCGTCGACGGCAGCGGCGTCATAGTTGCGATCGACATAGTCGCCGGCGACCATGTCGAGGATCAGGTTGACGCCGACCTTGTCGGTTTCTTCCTTGACCACAGTGACGAAATCTTCGGTTTTGTAATTGATCGCACGATCCGCCCCCAGCTTGAGGCAGGCGTCGATCTTGTCCTGCGAGCCGACGGTGACGAACACCCTTGCACCGAACGCCTTCGCGAGCTGGATCGCCATGGTGCCGATGCCTGAGGAGCCGCCGTGGATCAGCAGCGTCTCGCCGGCCTTCAAGCCGCCGCGCTCGAACACATTGTGCCAGACCGTCATCAGGGTTTCCGGCAGCGCACCGGCTTCCCTAATCGACAGCGCCGGGGGCACGCTCATCGCCTGCGCGTCCTGTGCGATGCAATACTGCGCATAACCGCCGCCGGCGACCAGCGACATGACCTTGTCGCCGATCTTGTGCCGCTTGGCGTTGCTGCCGACCGCGACCACTTCACCTGCGATCTCGAGGCCGGGCAGGTCGCTGGCGCCGGGCGGTGGCGGATAGGCGCCGGAGCGCTGCGCCACGTCGGGCCGGTTGACGCCCGCGGCCTGCACCTTGACCAGGATCTCGTCAGGACCGGGCTGCGGCACAGCCCGCTGTTCCGGCAGCAGCACCTCCGGTCCACCGGGCTTGGAGATGGCGACCACGGTCATTTGCGCGGGCAGCTTGTCCATGATGTGTCCTTGAGCAAAGGTGCGAGGGAAACGAGGCCTTTGATTAGCCAGCGCAGTCCGGACTGGCAACCGCCCAA
The DNA here is from genome assembly GCF_028128895.1 of Bradyrhizobium sp. CCBAU 11434. Lineage (NCBI taxonomy): Bacteria > Pseudomonadati > Pseudomonadota > Alphaproteobacteria > Hyphomicrobiales > Nitrobacteraceae > Bradyrhizobium > Bradyrhizobium sp. CCBAU 11434. Next base: position 195,994 of record NZ_LBJX01000103.1, on the reverse strand, counting down.
GCCGTGTATCAAGCGGTGTGGTCCGGTCGGCGGACGCAGGAGGAACGACGATGCCGATGGAAGACGACGACCGCCCGCGCAAGAAGGTCACCCACGAGATCGGACAGGATCTCTCACTGTTGTCGGTCGAGGAACTGACCGAGCGCGTCTCCTTGCTCAAGACCGAGATCGCAAGACTAGAAGAAGCCGCCACCAAGAAGCGCGCCTCGCACGATGCAGCGAACAGCTTTTTCAAGACGTAGTCGTCGTCAAACCAATGTCTGTCGTCCTGGCGAAGGCCGGGACCCATACTCCGTGCAGGTCATTGGGCGATGACTCCGAGTTACCTGCTCGTGCGACCACGCCTCCCGTGGTTATGGGCCCCGGCCGCCGGGGCGACGACGGAGAGACACTCGTCCACTGGCCGACATGCCTAACGAACCCTCAAAATAATCGTTCGTTTACGCACCATTAAGCTTTCGAGTTTATGACTGGAACTGTCCTCGTTTGGACACCGAGTGGCTCCTGTCCACTCTGTTTGACGCCTCCCTGTTATCAACTTTCAAAGCCGCCGGTCTCCGGCGGCTCTTTTTTTCCTCCATTTCCGGTTGAGTTCCTCGGAATGACCCGCGGAAACCATATCCGCGCTTGCCGCTGGACTCCGCGATCCCCCCGCGCAATGATTTGTTCATCATAAGCCGGCGCAAAAGCCGGACAGGTAAACAGTTGCGTAAGGGGCGTTAACCATGGAACGTTTGCAAGCCGACGGCGCTCTCGTTCAACTCAGCGAGCGGTTCACCAATTCTGCGGCGTTCGGCGTCCTGTTCCGCGAGGGCATGGATCTCGTCGAAGAGACCGCCGCTTATCTCGACGGTGCCGGCCGCACCGAGGCCAAGGCGCTCGACCGGGCCGTCAGCCTCACCTACGCGACCGAGAGCATGCGCCTCACCACGCGCCTGATGCAGCTCGCCTCATGGCTGCTGTTGCACCGTGCCGTGAAGGAAGGCGAGATGACGCTGGTCCAGGCCAACCGCGAGAAGACCAAGGTCAAGCTCACCGCCGCCGATCCCGGTCCCTCCGACACCATCGAGAAGCTGCCGACGCAGCTCCAGGATTTGATCCATCGCTCGATGAGCCTGCAGACCCGCGTGCGCCGGCTCGATAGCTCGATCCACACCCCGCCGGCCGACCACATCGCGATCGGCAACCCGCTGGTGCCGCACCTCAACGCATTGAAGGCCGCGTTCGAGCGGTAAGCTTTTCGTCATTCCGGGGCGATGCGAAGCATCGAACCCGGAATCTCGAGATTCCGGGTTCGGTCCCGCGGACCGCCCCGGAATGACATGCGGAAAAACAAAAACGCCCCCGGTCTCCCGGGGGCGTTTTTCGTTCCCGCCTTGCCGGCCGGATCAATCCTTTTTGAGGAAGCCCGAAAACTTCTTCTGGAAGCGCGAGACGCGGCCGCCGCGATCCATGATCTGGGCGTTGCCGCCGGTCCAGGCCGGGTGCGACTTCGGGTCGATGTCGAGGTTCAGCGTGTCACCTTCCTTGCCCCAGGTGGAGCGGGTCAGGTACTCGGTTCCGTCGGTCATGACGACCTTAATCGTATGATAATTCGGATGAATCTCGGCTTTCATGGCAATTCCTAGGGCGCCCGGCGCCTTGCTTGAGTGGCTATCGAATGACGGATTTGGCCGGGTCTATACCTCACAGCCCCCCTTAAAACAAGCCATTGTGGGGACTTGAGAACCGGGCCGTCCCCTACGGTACATCCCGGATTTGCCTCGCCCCGTGCAGCGGCCTATGTGGAGCCAACGTCTCTCTTTTGGTCGGATTCCAATGAGCGCTGTTGAACGGCTTGAAACCGGGCCCGCAGAGGCCCCGTCGATCGAAGCCGAACTGATCGAGCAACCGGCCAAGGGCCGGGCCAAGCTGCGGCCGCTGATGGCGCTCGCGCCCTACGTCGCCCGCTATCGCGGCCGCGCGGCGCTTGCCTTCGTTGCGCTGACGATTGCGGCGCTGACCACACTGCTGGTGCCGGTCGCGGTGCGCCGGATGATCGATTTCGGGCTGACGCCCGAAGGCATCGCGATGATCAACAATTACTTCTCGGTGATGATCGCGGTCGTTGCCGTGCTCGCGCTCGCGAGCGCATCGCGCTACTACCTCGTGATGACGATCGGCGAGCGCATCGTCGCCGATCTCCGGCGCGACGTGTTTGCGCATCTGCTCTCGCTGTCGCCCTCCTTCTTCGACTCCGCGCGCAGCGGCGAACTGGTGTCGCGGCTCACGGCCGACACGACGCAGATCAAATCCGCCGTCGGCGCCTCCGTGTCGATCGCGCTGCGCAATCTGATGATGTTCTTCGGCGCGGCAGCGATGATGGTGATCACCAGCCCGCGTCTCTCAGGCTTCGTGCTGCTGGCGATCCCGCTGATCGTGCTGCCGCTGGTCGCGTTCGGGCGCTGGGTGCGGCGGCTGTCGCGCAATGCGCAGGACACGCTGGCGGATGCGTCCGCCTATGCCGGCGAGCTGGTCGGCGCGATCCGAACCGTGCAGGCCTATACCAGCGAAGGGCTTGCGGCGAACCGCTTTGGCGGTGAGGTCGAACAGGCCTATGAGGCCGCGCGCACGTCGACACAGGCCCGCGCGGTTCTCACCGCCATCGTCATCTTCATCGTGTTCGCAAGCGTGGTCGGCATCCTCTGGATCGGCTCGCATGACGTGCTGACCGGCACGATCACGCCGGGCCGGCTCGGCCAGTTCGTGCTCTATGCGGCCTTCGCGGCCGCAGGCCTCGGCCAGCTCAGCGAGGTCTGGGGCGAGGTGTCGGCGGCATCAGGCGCCGCCGAACGCCTGTTCGAGATTTTGCATGTGAAGCCGGAAATCGCAGCGCCCGCGGCGCCGCGCGTGCTGCCCGTGCCGGGGCGCGGCGAGGTCGGCTTCGATCGGGTCAGCTTTGCCTATCCCGCGCGGCCCGATGTCAACGTGCTCGACGCCGTGTCGTTCGCGGTGCGTCCTGGCGAGAAGGTCGCGATCGTCGGCCCGTCCGGCGCCGGCAAGAGCACGATCTTCCATTTGCTGCTGCGCTTCTACGATCCACGCGGCGGTTCGATCTCGCTCGATGGCGTGCCGGTGAGGTCCGCCGATCCGCGCGACTTCCGCTCGCGCATCGCTTTGGTGCCGCAGGAATCCAACGTGTTTGCCGCGAGCGCCCGTGAAAACATCCGCTTCGGCCGGCCCGATGCTGATGATGCCGAGGTCGAGCGTGCAGCCGATCTCGCGCATGCCAGCGAGTTCATCCGCCGCCTGCCCGAAGGCTTTGACACGCCACTCGGCGAGCGCGGCGTGACGCTGTCTGGCGGCCAGCGCCAGCGCATCGCCATCGCACGCGCCATCCTGCGCGATGCGCCGCTGCTGCTGCTCGATGAAGCGACCTCCGCACTCGATGCCGAAAGCGAGACGCTGGTGCAGACCGCGCTCGAAGAGCTGATGAAGCACCGCACCACGCTCGTCATCGCGCATCGCCTCGCCACCGTCTTGTCCTGCGACCGCATCCTGGTGATGGACCAGGGCAGGATCGTCGAGCAGGGCACCCATGCCGAGCTCGTCGCGGCGAACGGGCTTTATGCGAGGCTGGCGAGGTTACAGTTCGAGGGGGCGTGAGGCGTCGCTGATCTCACGGACACTTGGGCGAGCCCATCGGCACGTTCGGCCACGGCCAGTTCTTCCAGCTTCCGCCCTCGCCAATGCAAGGTGACCCGCTGTTGGCTGGCGCCGGGCTGTCTGTCGTGGCAGGTATGCTCGTCGGCGCAGGCAAGCCGGTCTCACTTGTCGTCTTGGGCGGCGAGGCAAAGCGCTGGTCGACATAAACAGTCGACACATAGCCGGCGACGATGACGCCGAGAAACACCGAAGACCCCTTGGCCAGATCGCTGAGCCGCATCGATCCTCTCCATTGGCTTGCCTTGGTATCACGCTAGCAAACCGCGCCGCGCTTTTGCGTCACTGATGTCACGGCCGCCACGCCATCTTCAGCACCGGCCGTCCAGATGTCGGGTTCAAATCCTCGCCGGCATGGGCAAAGCCGTTGCGCTCATAGAAGCGAATGGCGCGGGCATTATCCTTGTTGACCAGCAGCGTGAGGCCTGATGGCGACAGCCGCTTGGCCTCATGCACCAGCAGCCTCGCCGCGTCCGAGCCCCAATGATCGGGGTCAACCACAAGCTGGTCGAGATAGCCGTCGCCGTCGATGGTGACGAAACCCGTCAGCGCGCCGTCCTGTTCCGAGACCACGATCTGGGCCTTCGGCACCAGATCCTTGCGCCAGCGTTCGCGCCACCAGTCGAGCCGCGCGGCAAAATCGATCTGCGGATAAGCCTGCTGCCAGGTCCGATGCCAGAGGTCGATCGCGGCCGCCTCGTCGGCGTCTGCATAGGGGCGGAGGCGGAGCGCGCTCACTACCGCTCCGTCAGCTTCAGCTCGATGCGGCGGTTGCGCTTGTAGGCCTCTTCGGTGTTGGCGGTGTCGAGCGGCTGGAATTCGGCAAAGCCCGCGGCGACCAGCCGCTGGGCCGGCACGCCGAGCGAGATCAGGTATTGCACCACCGAGATCGCGCGCGCCGATGACAGGTCCCAGTTCGACTTGAAGTTCGGGCCGTTCACCGGCCGCACGTCGGTGTGACCGTCGACCCGCAGCACCCAGGCGATCTCGGCCGGGATCTTCTTGTCGAGCTCGATCAGCGCGGCGGCGACCGTGTCGAGTTCGGCGCGACCCTCGGGCAGCAGCGTTGCCTGTCCGGTGTCGAAGAACACTTCGGACTGGAACACGAAGCGATCGCCGACCACGCGGATATCAGGACGGTTGCCGAGAATGGCACGCAGCCGCCCGAAGAACTCCGAACGATAGCGCGACAATTCCTGCACGCGCTGCGCCAGCGCCACGTTCAGGCGCGAGCCGAGATCGGCGATGCGGTTCTGCGATTCCTTGTCGCGCTTCTCGGACGCATCGAGCGCCTCTTCGAGGGCCGCCAATTGCCGGCGCAGCGCGCTGATCTGCTGGTTCAGCACCTCGATCTGCGCCAGCGCCCGCGCCGAGACCGCCTTCTCGGAGTCGAGCGCCTTGCCGAGTTCGGCGGTCTTGCCTTGCGCGTCGTTGCCGGCGTTGGCGAGGCCTTCATAGAGGCCCTTCATCCGGTCGCGCTCGCTCTCGGCCGAGGCGAGGCCGGCCTTCAACTGCGAGACCTGGTCGTCGAGCGAGAGCTTGCCGAGTTTCTCTAGCGACAGCAGCTCGGTGAGCTGGGCGATCTTGGCGTTGAGCTGCTCCAGCGCCTTGTCCTTGCCGGTCACCTCCTGCGACAGGAAGAACTGCACGACCAGGAACACCGACAGCAGGAACACGATCGACAGCACCAGCGTCGACAGCGCGTCGACGAATCCGGGCCAGTAGTTGAAGGCGCCTTCGCTGCGGCGGCCGCGGGCTAGAGCCATGCTCGCCTCTCAAATCTGATTGCTTAACTCTTCTCGGGCTGGCGCGCGATGCGCTCCAGCAGGCGGCGGATCTCGCGGTTCTGCTCGCCCTGGCCGTCGGCCCATTCGCGGATCATCTGCTGCTCGGTGCGCATGTGCGAGACCAGCGCCTGGATCGCTTCGGCAAGGCTCGCCATCGCTGCCGTGGTGCCGCGGCTGGCGCTGCCTTCCTCGAGCACGGAGCGCAGCCGTTCCACAGCCGCTTGAAGCTCGCCGCTGGCAACGCCGCCCCCGCCAGTGCTCGCGACCGCGGAGACTTCGCCGCTGCCATACTCACGCACGGTGGTGGCGAGCCAGTCTTCGAGGTCGGTGTAGAAGCGGTTCTGCGCCTGGCTCGATTGCAGATCGAGGAAGCCGAGGATCAGCGAGCCGGCGAGGCCGAACAGCGAGCTGGAAAACGAGATGCCCATGCCGCCGAGCGGGGCGGCCAGCCCCTCCTTCAGCGTGTCGAACAGCGCGCCGGCATCGCCGCCGACCTTGAGCCCGTCGATGACCTTACCGACCGAGCCGACCGTTTCGATCAGGCCCCAGAAAGTACCGAGCAGGCCGAGGAAGACGAGGAGGCCGGTCATGTAGCGGGAGATGTCGCGGGCTTCATCCAGGCGCGTCGCGATCGAATCGAGCAGATGCCGCATCGTGGTCTGGGTGATCGACATCCGCCCGGTGCGCTCGCCACCCAGGATCATCGCCATCGGCGCCAGCAGCTTTGGGTGCCGGGCCGGCGCGAGGCCGGGATCGGCGATGCGGAAATTGTTGACCCAGGACACCTCAGGATAGAGCCGGATCACCTGGCGGAAGGCCAGCACGATGCCGATGAACAGCACCGCCCCGATCAGGGCGTTCAGCCCGGGATTGGCGAAGAAGGCCAGGATGATCTGCTTGTAGAGCACCACGCCCACCAGCGTGCAGAGCACCAGGAAAACCAGCATCCGCACCAGGAAGACGCTGGGAGAGGACAGTTTTGTGTACTCGATGTCGATGGCGGAGCGGGGCGAGGCGCCTGACGGCATGGCCGGGATCATCCATTACGAAGCTTGCTTGCCTCCGCACTATGGCACAGGCCGGGTGCAAAAAAAGCGCCGGATGTGCGGATTTCGGGAAGGAGCGCGGAACCCAAAGCTGAAACCGGGCTTTGATATCCACGTATTTTGCAAAACTTCGGCATTCCACAGGCTTAGGTCGGATTTTTTGCATGGCGATGTTTCTTTGGGGATTGGCGGCCATCGCGCTCTCGCTCGCGGTCCTGATGGCATTCGCCTGGGTTGTGCAGCAGCGCAGCGGCAATTCCGGCTGGGTCGACACGATCTGGACCTTTGCGATCGGCCTGGTCGGCGCCGGCAGCGCGCTGTGGCCGCTCGCAGGCGAAGGGTCCAACATCAGGCAATGGCTGGTCGCCGGCCTCGTCGCGGTCTGGTCGGTCCGGCTCGGCACCCATATCGCGATTCGCACCGCCGGGATCACCGATGACCCCCGCTACGCCGCCTTTGCCGCGGAGTGGGGCCTCAATGCCCCCAGGCGGATGTTCATCTTCCTGCAAAACCAGGCGCTGGGCTCGGTGCCTCTGGTGTTTTCGATCTTTGTCGCCGCGCATGTCCCCGCGCCGGCCTTGCGCATTCAGGACGTCCTGGGAGCGGCGATCCTGCTGATCGGAATCGCCGGCGAGGCGCTGGCGGATGCGCAGCTGCGCCGCTTCCGGCACGACCCCGGCAACCATGGCAAGGTTTGCGACGTCGGACTGTGGCGCTGGTCGCGTCACCCCAACTACTTCTTCGAATGGTTCGGCTGGCTCGCCTATCCCGTGATCGGGCTTGCGGCGAGCTACCCCTGGGGCTGGGCCAGCCTGCTCGCGCCGATCTTCATGTATTGGATCCTGGTCCACGTCACCGGCATCCCGCCCCTGGAAGCGCAGATGCTGCGATCGCGCGGCGAGCGCTACCGCGCCTATCAATCCCGAACCAGCATGTTCTTTCCGTTGCCACCGCGAGAGGGAATGGCCGCATGAGCGTCGTGTCCACGATCATCGGGACTGCCGAACGCGTGCCGCTGCCGGACCTCGTGGTCCGCGCCGCCATCCAGCGCCTCTGCTCGCGCACCGCAACGCGCCTCGCCGCGGACACCGCCGCCGACGATGCCGCCTTCGCAGGAAAGATGATGCTGCGGCCGATCGCCGAGCATGCGGATGCCGCCAACACCCAGCACTACGAGGTGCCGCAAGGCTTCTTCGCCCAGGTGCTGGGTCCGAACCGGAAATATTCCTCCTGCTTCTACAAGACGGACGCGACCACGCTGCAGGAGGCCGAGGAGGAAGCGCTGCGTCAGACCGTCGAGCATGCGGGCCTTGCCGACGGCCAGACCATCCTCGAGCTCGGCTGCGGCTGGGGCGCGCTGTCGCTATGGATCGCGCGGCAGTTTCCGCATGCCACGGTGACCGCGGTGTCGAACTCGCAATCGCAGCGCGCCTATATCGAGGGCATCGCGCAAAGCCGCGGCCTGCTCAATCTGCGCGTCGTCACATCAGACATGAACGTGTTCGCACCCGAAGGCCAGTTCGACCGCATCGTCTCGGTCGAGATGTTCGAGCACATGATGAACTGGCGCAAGCTGATGACGCGCGTGCGGTCATGGCTCGCGCCGGACGGGCGCTTCTTCATGCACATCTTCACCCATCGCGCCGGCTCCTACGTGTTCGACCGCGCCAATCGCGAGGACTGGATCGCGCAGCATTTCTTCACCGGCGGCGTGATGCCGAGCCATCAGCTCGTCAGGCAATATGCCGATATCTTCCAGGTCGAGAAGGAATGGCGCTGGAGCGGCACGCATTATCAGCGCACCGCGATGGACTGGCTCGCCAATTTCGACGCGCATCGCGACGCGATCGAAGCCGCCTTGCGCAACGTCTATGGCGATGAGACTCACCTATGGATGCGCCGCTGGCGCTGGTTCTTCCTCGCCACCGCGGGCCTGTTCGGCTACGCCGACGGAACGGAGTGGGGCGTCAGCCACTACCGGATGAAGGCGACGGATTGATTGCGATGTTCTGTCGCAGAGCGCCGCGACGGAACCTGACTCACAATCCGGTGAGTCCCGAAAATCAGCCTGAACTCAGCGCGATAGCTCATGTGACATTGAGCCGCCTGCTGCATGCATTGCGTCGCAGCACGTCCATTCTATTTTGATCGCATCAGTCGCGCAGCATTGTCCAGGACGGGCGTTGCGCGTGCTCGATCAGTTTCAACAATCTTGGGGCACTTAACTTCATGTCAGGACTTCGAGCGCGATCGGCATGCGTTGCAATGATGCTCGCGGCCCTTGCGCCGCTGCTTGCTGCTTGCGACGAATCTTCCTCCGCCGTCTCCGCCGCCCAACCTGTCGAACCCGACGTCAGCATCGTCACGGTCAAGCCGCAACCGCGCGCCGTGGTGCGCGAGCTGCCGGGCCGGATCTCGCCGACGCGCGTCGCTGAAGTGCGCCCGCGCGTCTCAGGCATCGTGGTCGAGCGGCTGTTTCGCCAGGGCAGTGAGGTGAAGGCGGGCGATCCGCTCTATCGCATCGATCCGCGTCCGTTCGAGGTCGAGGTGATGGCCAATGAGGCCGGGCTTGCCAAGGCCGAGGCCGCGTTGATGCAGGCGCAGCAGCAGGCGCGACGTATCGCGACGCTGACCAGCCAGCGCGCCGCGCCCGAAGCCGAGAACGAAAAGACCATCGCCGCCGAGCGTCAGGCCAAGGCCGAAGTCGAGGGCCGCAAGGCCGATCTCGCGCGCGCCAAGCTCAATCTCGATTATGCGACCGTGCTCGCGCCGATCGACGGCGTGGTCGGCGCTGCCCTTGTCAGCGAGGGCGCGCTGGTCGTGCAAAACGAGACCAATCTCGCCACCGTGCAGCAGCTCGATCCTGTCTATGCCGACTTCACCCAGTCGGTGACCGAGCTCAATCAGCTCCGTCGCGCCTTCGAAAGCGGCGATCTCGATCGCATCGAGTCCGATGCCGTCAAGGTGCGCCTCGTGCTCGACGACAACAGCCTCTACGGTCTCGACGGCAAGCTGCTGTTCTCCGAGGCCAAGGTCGACGCCCATACCGGCCAGGTGACCTTGCGCGGCGAGTTTCGCAATCCCAAGCGCGAGCTGCTGCCGGGCATGTATGTGCGCGTTCGTCTCGACCAGGGTCTCGACAGCGATGCGATCGCGGTGCCGCAGCAGGCGGTCCAGCGCAATGGTGGCGGCGGCAGCGAGGTGTTCGTCGTCAAGGACGACAACCGCATCGCGGTGCAGCCTGTTCGCACCGGCTCGGTGCAGGACGGCATCTGGTTCGTCACCGATGGCCTGAAGGCCGGCGACAAGGTTGTGGTCGAAGGCTTCCAGAAATTTGCAGCCGGCGACAAGGTCAAGCCGCAATCCTGGTCCGAGGCCGAGGCGAGCGCGGACAACAGACACGCCCTCAAGGTCACGCGGTAGCTGATCATGCCGAGCTTCTTCATCGACAGGCCGATCTTCGCCTGGGTCGTCGCGCTGTTCATCTGTCTGATCGGCGCGATCTCGATCCCGCTGCTGCCGATCGCGCAATATCCGATCATCGCGCCGCCCTCGATCTCGATCTCGACGAGCTATCCGGGCGCCTCGCCGGAGAACCTCTACAACAGCGTCACCCGCCTGATCGAGGAGGAGCTCAACGGCGCTTCCGGCATCCTCAATTTCGAATCGACCAGCGACTCGCTCGGCCAGGTCGAGATCACAGCCAACTTCCAGCCGGGCACCGACACCAGCGCGGCCTCGGTCGAGGTACAGAACCGCATCAAGCGGGTCGAGGCGCGCCTGCCGCGCGCGGTGATCCAGCAGGGCATCTTGATCGAGGAAGCCTCCAGCGCGGTGCTGCAGATCATCACGCTGAACTCGACCGACGGCAGCCTCGATGAAGTCGGCCTCGGCGACTTCATGATCCGCAACGTGCTCGGCGAGATCCGCCGCATCGCCGGCGTCGGCCGCGCCACGCTCTATTCGACCGAGCGCAGCCTTCGCGTCTGGGTCGATCCGGCCAAGCTCGTCGGCTATGGGCTCACGGCTGACGACGTCAACAAGGCGATATCAGCGCAGAACGCGCAGGTCGCCTCAGGCAGCATCGGAGCCGAGCCGTCGACCGCGACACAGCGCACCTCAGCGCTGGTTCTGGTCAAAGGCCAGCTGTCCTCGCCGGACGAGTTCGGTGCCATCATCCTGCGCGCCAATGCCGACGGCTCGACCGTGCGGCTGCGCGATGTCGCGCGCATCGAGGTCGGCGGCCTCAGCTATCAGTTCAACACCCGCCTCGACGGCAAGCCGACCGCGGGTCTCTCCGTTCTGATGTCGCCGACCGGCAACGCGCTGGCGACGGCGAGCGCCGTGGAAGCGAAGATGAAGGAGCTGTCGCGCTTCTTCCCGGCCAATATCTCTTACGAAATCCCCTACAATATCACGCCCGTGGTCGAGGCCTCGATCAAGAAGGTGCTGACGACGCTGCTGGAGGCCGTGGTGCTGGTCTTCGTGGTGATGTTCCTGTTTCTCCAGAACATCCGCTACACCATCATCCCGACCATCGTTGTCCCGGTGGCGCTGCTGGGCGCCTGCACCATTCTGCTGCTCGCCGGCTATTCCATCAACATGCTCAGCATGTTCGGTATGGTGCTCGCGGTCGGTATCCTCGTCGACGACGCCATCGTCGTGGTCGAGAACGTCGAGCGCATCATGGCCGAGGAAGGCCTGTCGCCGAAGGAGGCGACGCGGAAAGCCATGTCGCAGATCACCAGTGCCATCATCGGCATCACGCTGGTGTTGATGGCGGTGTTCGTACCGATGGCGTTCTTCCCGGGTTCGGTCGGCATCATCTACCGCCAGTTCTCCGTGACGATGGTCGCGGCGATCGGCTTCTCCGCCTTCCTGGCGCTGTCGCTGACGCCTGCGCTGTGCGCGACCCTGCTCAAGCCCGTCGCGGCCGGTCACGGCCACGCGAAGAGGGGTGTGTTCGGCTGGTTCAACCGCATGCTCGAAGGTGGCAAGGAAGGTTATTCCCGCACGGTCGGCTTCTCGCTGAAGCGCACCGGCCGCCTGATGCTGGTCTATGCCGCGCTGCTGGCAGGTCTGTCCTGGGCCTTCGTCAGCCTGCCCGGCGGCTTCCTGCCGGTCGACGACCAGGGCTTTGTCACCACCGACGTGCAGACGCCGTCGGACTCGTCCTACGGCCGCACCGAGGCCGTGATCGAGAAGGTTGAAAAATATCTGGCGCAGCGGCCGGGCGTCGACAACGTCACCTTCCTCACCGGCTTCAGCTTCTCCGGCCAGGGCATGAACACCGCGCAGGCGTTCATCACGTTGAAGGACTGGTCGGAGCGCGGGCCGAAGGAGTCGGCCGCCGCCATCGTCAACGACATCAATCGCGACCTGTCATCCTCGATCCGCGACGCAAAAATCTCGGCGTTGCAGCCGCCGCCGATCGACAATCTCGGCAACTCCTCCGGCTTCTCGTTCCGCCTGCAGGATCGCGGCCAGAAGGGCTATCCGGCGCTGATGCGCGCCGCCGATCAGCTGATCGCGGAGGCCAATTCGAGCCCGGTGCTGCAGAAGGTCTATATTGAAGGCCTGCCTGAAGCCGGCGTCGTCAATCTCGTGATCGACCGCGAGAAGGCCGGCGCCTTCGGCGTCACCTTCGAGGATATCAACAACACCATCTCGACCAATCTCGGCTCGAACTACATCAACGACTTCCCGAACCGCGGCCGCATGCAGCGCGTCGTGGTGCAGGCCGACAGCCGCGACCGCATGAAGACCGAGGACATTCTCAACTACAACGTCAAGAACAGTCGCGGCCAGCTTGTGCCGTTCTCCTCCTTCGCGACGGTCGAATGGTCGCGCGGCCCGACCCAGATCGCCGGCTTCAATTATTATCCGGCCGTGCGCATCTCGGGCGAAGCAAAGCCCGGCTTCACCTCGGGCGATGCCATCGCCGAGATGGAGAAGCTTGCCGGCAAGCTGCCGCGCGGGTTCGGCTATGAGTGGACCGGCCAGTCGCTGCAGGAAAAGCTGTCGGGCTCGCAGGCGCCGTTCCTGCTCGCGCTCTCGGTCTTCGTGGTGTTCCTGTGTCTCGCCGCGCTCTATGAGAGCTGGACCATTCCGCTCGCGGTGCTGCTCACCGTGCCGCTCGGTATCGTCGGTGCGGTGGTAGCGGCCATGCTGCGCGGCCTGCCCAACGACGTCTATTTCACCGTCGGCCTGATCACCATCATCGGCCTCGCCGCCAAGGACGCGATCCTCATCATCGAGTTCGCCAAGGATTTGCGCAAAGAAGGCAAGCCACTGGTCGAAGCGACGATCGAGGCCTGCCGCCTGCGCTTCCGTCCCATTTTGATGACCGGTCTTGCCTTCATCTGCGGCGTGCTGCCGATGGCGATTGCCCACGGCGCTGGCGGCGCCAGCCAGCAGGCGCTCGGCAGCGTCGTGATGGGCGGCATGATCGCCGTGGTGATCCTGGCGCTGCTGATGGTGCCGGTGTTCTTCGTCTCGGTGCAGCGCGTGCTGGCGGGGGACAGGGAGAAGGTGGGGGCGAAGGAAGGCGAGGCCTATGGGCCGCCGGCGCCAGTAAGGCCATAGGGCACACTGTCATTCCGGGGCGCGCGTAGCGCGAGCTACGGTGCGCAATTGCGCACCTGAGAATCCATCGTGCCACCATTCACACGGAACAATGGATTCCGGGCTCGCGCCAAGAGGCGCGCCCCGGAATGACGAGCGGAGCTTGCCTTCCCGGGTTCGTCGATCCAGAGTGCATCCCTGGATTGAACGAACGTGCAGTCGCACTGCGCTGCGAATGCACACCTGCCGATGGTGAGCACCTGATGCGTCCGACCGATATTGCGATCTCGAACTATCGCTCGATTCGGCGGCTCTCCCTACCCATCCACCCCCTGTCCGTGTTCGTGGGCGAGAACGGCGTCGGCAAATCCAATCTGTACAAATCCCTGTCGCTGTTGCGCGACGCGGCGACCGGGCGGATCACGCGCACGATCGCCGAGGAGGGCGGACTGAATTCAATCTGCTGGTCAGGCATCCGCAAACGTGGCGAGGATGGACGCCTGCGATTGTCGGCGAGATTCGATCGCCTGAAATATTCTATTGAGATCGGATTTCCTGCCCCCGCTGAGGCGGCGTTTTCCGGCGAGCCGATGATCAAGGGAGAAAGCATCGAGGCGACGCAGGGCAAGCGAACGGTTCTACTGATGGAGAGGAAGAATTCGCTCGTCAGCATCCGCGACGACAGCGGCGCATGGAGCAGCCACAAGGATGCCGTGCTGCCGTCCGAGCCGGCGCTTGCGGGCTTTTTCGACGGCAAGGAATGCCCTGAAATCGATGTGATCAGAAACGCAATGCTGGGCTGGCGTTTCTATCACGACTTTCGCACCGATCCGGCGTCGCCGATACGAAAGCCTTGCCTCGCGGTCACGACGCCCTCGCTCAGTGCGGATGGCAGCGATTTGGCGGCCGCCCTGGCGACACTCTATACCATCAGGGGAGACGCCACCGACCTGCAGGACGCGATCCAGGACGCATTCCCGGGCGCTGAGCTCCGCGCGTGGGAACAAAACGGCCTGTGTGAGTTCGATCTGCAACTCGAAGACATGCCGCGTCCGTTTGGGGCTCATGAACTGTCCGACGGGACGCTGAAATACATCTGCCTGCTGGCGGTGTTCATGGGCTACCGGCTTCCGCCGTTCATTGCGCTGAACGAGCCCGAGACCAGCCTGCACCCGTCGCTGCTGGCGCCATTGGCCCGGCTGATCGTCAAGGCATCGGCCCGCGCCGACATCTGGATCGTGACCCACTCGGAGCAGCTGATGGAAGCCTTGCGAAGCGAGAGCTCGGTCCCGCTTCGCCGGGTGATCAAGTCAAAAGGCGCCACGATGATCGAGGGCCTGACCCTCGGCGGCGAATATCGTGACGAGGAGGCCGACGACGACGATTCTTAGTCGCTGCGGGTCGAACCGCCGGGTGACTACGCCGGCCGCTTCAAAATCTTCACCAGCTCCCCGTGCACGTACTCATTGCCGCACACGACGTCGCCCGTGACCAGCGCATCGCCCGATGTGTTGATGTCGGTCACCGTGCCGCCCGCTTCGCGCACCATCAGCATGCCGGCGGCGATGTCCCAGGATTGCAGGTTGCGCTCCCAGTAGCCGTCGAGGCGGCCGGCGGCGACGAAGGCGAGGTCGAGGGAGGCGGCGCCGAAGCGGCGCAGGCCCGCGACGCGGTCCTGGATCGCGGTCATCTCACGGCGGAATTCCTCGTGGTCGCCGCGGCCGATATGGGGCAGGCCGCAGGCCACCACGCATTCGTTGAGCTGGCGACGGCCGGCGACGCGCAGGCGCTGGTCGTTGAGGAAGGCGCCCTTGCCGCGCTCGGCGATGTACAGCTCGTCATTGGCGGGGTTGTAGATCACGCCGGCGATGATCGTACCCTCGCGCACGAGGCCGATCGAGATCGCGAATTGCGGGATGCCGTGCAGGAAGTTGGTGGTGCCATCAAGGGGATCGACGACCCAGGTGTGGCTCCCGTCGGTGCCCTCGCGCGTACCGCCCTCTTCGCCGATGAAGCCGTAGCCGGGCCGGGCCTTGGCGAGGTCCTGGTAGAGGATCTCTTCGGCGCGCTTGTCGGCGAGCGAGACGAAATTGGCCGGCCCCTTCAGCGAGACCTGGAGATGCTCGATCTCGCCGAGATCGCGCTTGAGGCTGCGGCCGGCGCGGCGCGCGGCTTTGACCATGACGTTGATAGTGGCGGAATACAGCATGAGCTCTGGTCTTGATCGGGGGGAGGGGGCGCGAAAGGGCGCCATTTGAGGAGATTGGGTGCCCCGCGAGGGGCCAAAGGTCAAGTCATTCAGGTCACCTGCGGGTCGTTTGCAGGCCATTTGGCCTCAGGTCATTTGGTCCCAAGCCATTTCTTGGCGGCGGCCTCCGCCTTGGCGCGGTCGTCTGCAGGCAGGTCGGACAGCTCCTTGTCGAGCTCCGGATCGCCCTTGCCTGATGTTTTGGCCACCAGGTGCCATTTGAAACCCTCGATCTTGTCCACGGGCGCGCCCATGCCGTTGATCAGCACCCAGGCCAGGCGGTTCTGCGCGATCGCGCTGCCCTGGCGGGAGGCCTTGCGCAGCAACGCCACGGCCGCGGGCTGGTTCTTCGGCGTGCCGGTGCCGTTGAACATGGCGATGGCGTATTCGACCTCGGCATCGACATTGTCGGCGAGCGAAGCCGCCTGCAGCAGCCGCACCGATCGTTCGGGATCTTTCGGCACCCCGGTCCCTTCCTTGTAGAAGGTCGCAAGCGCGTATTGCGCCTCGGGCAGACCGGCATCGGCCGCCTGGCGGAGCAGTTCGGCGGAGCGTTTGACGTCCTGCGGCAGGGTCTGTCCGTCCAGATAAAGCAGAGCGAGATTGTAGGCCGCCTTGGGTTCGCCGAGCTTGGCGGCTGAGGCCATCAGCTTGACCGCCTCGCCCTTGTCGACGGGGCCGCCGCGGCCGGCCATGCGCAGCATGGCCAGCGCAAACATCGCCTCGCGGTCGCCGGCATCGGAGGCGCGCTTGTACCACTCGACCGCCTTGGCGTAGTCGCGCCTGATGCCCATGGCGTTGGAATAGAGCTCGCCCAGCATGGTCATGGCCTTGGCGTCGCCGGTCTGGGCGCGCGCGCTGGCGAGGTCGAAGGCGGTCTTGTACTGGCCGCGCTGATAGGCGCCGAACACCAGGTCGACATTGGAATTGTCGGTCGCCGGCGCCGGGATCACGGTTGCCGGCAGCGTCGGGCTCGGCGAGGCCGACGGCTTTGGCGCCGGCTCCTTCTTCTTGGCGATCGTGTGCGGCGCGACCTTTGGTTTCTCCTTCGTCGATTCCTTGGCCTTCTGCTTGTCGGGCGGAGGGCTCGGGATCGTGGCCGGCGGCGTGATCTGGAGCTGCGCGGCCGCAGGCGCCGCCAGCAGCAGCGTGGCCAGGAGGGTGATGCGCGGGAGCGTCATGTCGGCTGCTAGCTCTCGCCCACGGCGGCAGCCGTGAAGGCCTTCTTGATCGCGGCGTCGGCCTCGATCAGCGCGGCCTTGGGCCCGCGCGGGTCGGCCCAGATGAAATCGCCGACCAGCACGAAATCGGCGCCGCTGGCGGCGAAGTCGTAGGCCTCTTCGATCGAGGTGGCGAAGCCGACACAGGGCGGCTCGAACAGCTCGGCCCACCAGTCCAGCCGCTCGGCGATCGCCTGGGCCTGGGGACGCTGGCCTTTCGCGTCAGGCTCGCCGAACAGCACGTAATCCGCGCCCATCTCGCCCGCGTTCATGGATTCGTGGCGCGTTTCGAGCCCGCCGACGCCGGCGATGCGATCCGGTTTCAGCGACGGCATGGCATCTTCCAGCGCCGCGATATTTGAAAGATGCGCACCATCGGCGCCGCCGCGCGCGACGATTTCAGGATGGCCGTCGACGAGCAGGGCCGCGCCGGCGTTCTGCACGACCGGCGCCAGCGCCTTGATCCGCGAGATCATGGTGCGCTGGTCGGTCTCCTTCAGCCGCACCAGCACGGCCGCGACATCGGCGGCTGCGAGCAGATCAGGCAATGCCGCGAGGAGCGAAGCGGGATCATCGACGTCTGGCGTCGCGAGATAGAGACGCGGCGCCGGGCGCGGCGGAGGCGATTTGTTCGACAAGATCTAGGCTGCCTTCTTTTCCAGGCTGCTTTGCCATTCGCCTTTGGAGGCGAGGCCGTTCATGCGGGCGCGATGACTGAATGCGTTTTGCCCGGCCGTAACATTCTCGGGCCTGCCCGACCAGGCCTTCTGTGGCGCGGCTTGCAGCGCGCGGCCGTAGGAGAAGGTCAGGCCCCAGGGCAGCGGGCCAAGCTTGTGCATGGCGTTGAGATGCGCGGTCGCCTCCTCGTCCGACTGGCCACCGGAGAGGAAGGCGATGCCTGGCACGGCCGCGGGCACGCAGGCTTTCAGCAGGCGGATCGTCTTCTCCGCGACTTCCTCGACGGAGGCCTGCTTTGGGCATTTCTTGCCTGAGATCGCCATGTTCGGCTTCAGCACCATGCCTTCGAGCGCGACGCGCTGCACCCGCAATTCCTGGAACGTCTTGTTGAGCACGCGGCTCGTGACCTCATAGCATCGGTCGATGTCGTGATCGCCGTCCATCAGCACCTCCGGCTCGACGATCGGCACGATCTGCGCGGCCTGGCACAGCGCGGCGTAGCGCGCCAGCGCATGGGCATTGACGCTGATCGCGGTCATCGAAGGAATCCCGCTGCCGATATCGATCACCGCGCGCCATTTGGCGAAGCGCGCGCCGCGCTCGTAATATTTCTTCAGCCGCTCGGCGAGCTTGTCGAGGCCGACGGTGATTGTTTCACCCGGGCACATCGGTAAGCCTTGCGTGCCCTCGTCGACCTTGATGCCGGGAATGGCGCCGCTCTGCTCGATCAATTTCACCAGCGGCGTGCCGTCCTTGGCATCCTGCCAGATCGTCTCGTCATAGAGGATCACGCCGGAGATGTACTGGCTCATGGCCTCCTTGGAGCGGAACAGCATCTCGCGATAGTCGCGGCGGTTGCCTTCCGTCGATTCCACGCCGATCGCGTCGAACCGCTTCTTGATGGTGCCGGAGGATTCGTCGGCGGCAAGGATGCCCTTGCCTGATACGACCATGGCGGTCGCAACCCTGTTGAGCTCAGTCAGATTCATCGAGAGGTCCTCCCAAAACGATTCTGCCCTTGCCTGTGAAAATAGACGGTTCTCGGGCAATTGCCGAGTTAACGTTGGTCGCAGGGTAAAAGGGGGGGACATCGGTCATTCCGGGGCGCGCCCCTTGGCGCGAGCCGGAATCCATTGATCCGCGTCGACGGTGGCACCATGGATTCCGGGCTCGCCGCTTTGCGGCGCCCCGGAATGACGGGAGTGGGTGCCTGCGGAGCGGTCTTACGCCACCCACGCGATCGCTTACGCGACGCGGGGATCCAGCTCGCCCTTGGCGTAGCGCTTGGCCATGTCGGCGGGGGTCAGGATCTTCTTGAACTTGGAGGCCTGGCCTGCGGTGTTGAACTCCTGCAGCCGCTGCTTGCACAGCTTGGTCATGGCTTCCATCGCCGGCTTCAGATATTTGCGCGGATCGAACTCTTCCGGGTTGTCCTTGAGCACTTTCCGGATCTGGCCGGTCATGGCCATGCGGTTGTCGGTGTCGATGTTGATCTTGCGCACGCCGTTCTTGATGCCGCGCTGGATCTCGGCGACCGGCACGCCCCAGGTCGGCTTCATCTTGCCGCCATAGGCGTTGATGATGTCCTGCAGGTCCTGCGGCACCGAGGAGGAACCGTGCATGACCAGATGCGTGTTCGGCAGCTTGCGGTGGATCTCCTCGATCACGTTCATGGCGAGGATGTCGCCGTCGGGCTTGCGGGTGAACTTGTAGGCACCGTGCGAGGTGCCCATGGCGATCGCGAGCGCGTCGACCTTGGTCTCCTGCACGAACTTCACGGCCTCGTCCGGATTGGTCAGCAGCTGGTCGTGGGAGAGCTTGCCCTCGGCGCCGTGGCCGTCTTCCTTGTCGCCCATGCCTGTCTCGAGCGAGCCGAGCACCCCTAACTCGCCCTCAACCGAGATGCCGCCGAGATGGGCCATGTCGGTCACGGTCTTGGTGACGCCGACATTGTAGGTCCAGTCGCCGGGGGTCTTGCCGTCGGCCTTGAGCGAGCCGTCCATCATCACCGAGGTGAAGCCGGCCTGGATCGCGGTCATGCAGGTCGCGGCCTCGTTGCCGTGGTCGAGATGCACGCAGACCGGGATGTGCGGATAGATCTCGGTCACCGCGTCCATCATGTGCTTGAGCATGACGTCGTTGGCGTAGGAACGCGCGCCGCGCGAGGCCTGGATGATGACGGGCGCGTCGACCTGGTTGGCTGCGTCCATGATCGCCAGCGCCTGCTCCATGTTGTTGATGTTGAAGGCCGGTACGCCGTAATCGTTCTCAGCCGCATGGTCGAGCAATTGACGCAACGTGATCCGAGCCATCTGTTTTTCTCTCCGTTTGGGCCTTGAGGGCCGCTTGTTTCCTGCCGTTTGATTACTTGCTGCCAAGTTACTTGGTGCGAAGCACTTCGACGCCGGGCAGGGGCTTGCCTTCCATCCATTCAAGAAACGCGCCGCCGGCGGTCGAGACATAGGTGAATTGACCGGCCACGTGGGCCTGGTTGAGCGCCGCAACCGTGTCGCCGCCGCCCGCGATCGAGATCAGCTTTTTCGCCTTCGTTCGTTCGGCCGCGTGCTTGGCGGCCGCGACGGTGCCGCGGTCGAACGGCTGCATCTCGAAGGCCCCGAGCGGTCCGTTCCAGACCAGCGTGGCGGCATCGTCGATCGCGGCCTGGACGCGCACGATCGATTGCGGGCCGACGTCGAGGATCATGCCGTCGGCCGGGATCGCGTCGAGCCCGTAAGCATGCGAGGGCGCGTTCGCCGCGAAATGATAGGCGACGGTGGCGTCGACCGGGAGGATGATGGCGCAGTTGGCGGCTTCCGCCTTCTCCATGATGCGCAGCGCGGTGGCTGCGAGATCCTTCTCGGCCAGCGACTTGCCGACGCCGACGCCCTGGGCGTGCAGGAAAGTGTTGGCCATGCCGCCGCCGATCACCAGCGCATCGACCTTGGTGACGAGGTTTTCCAGCAGGTCGATCTTGGTCGAGACCTTGGCGCCGCCGATGATGGCGATGACGGGCTTGGTCGGCGAGCCCAGCGCCTTCTCCAGCGCGTCGAGCTCGGCCTGCATGGTGCGGCCGGCATAGGCCGGCAGCTTGTGGCCGAGGCCTTCGGTCGAGGCGTGAGCGCGGTGCGCCGCCGAGAAGGCGTCGCTGACCCAGATGTCGCCGAGCTTTGCCAGCTCCGCGACGAAGGCCGGATCGTTCTTCTCTTCCTCTTTGTGAAAGCGGGTGTTTTCCAGACAGAGGATGTCGCCGTCCTTCAACGCCGCAACCGCCTTGGCCGCGGGTTCGCCGATGCAGTCGTCGGCGAAGCCGACCGGCTTGTTCACGACCTTCGACAGCGCTTCCGCAACCGGCTTGAGCGACTCCTTGGGGTCGCGGCCCTTCGGCCGGCCGAAATGCGCGAGCAGGATGACCTTGCCGCCCTTGTCGGCGATTTCATTGATGGTCGGCGCGACGCGCTCGAGCCGGGTCGCGTCGGTGACGCGGCCATTGTCCATGGGCACGTTGAGATCGACGCGCAGCAGCACGCGCTTGCCCTTCACGTCGACGTCGTCGAGGGTGCGGAATTTGTTGGTCATGGGATGTCTCACCACTTGGATTGTCATTCCGGGGCGCGCGTAGCGCGAACCCGGAATCTCGAGATTCCGGGTCTGGTCCTTCGGACCATCCCGGAATGACGAAATCGCTGCGGAGTTAGATCACCTTGCTCATCGCAACGGCGGTGTCGGCCATGCGGTTCGAGAAGCCCCACTCGTTGTCGTACCAGGACATCACGCGCACCAGCGTGCCGTTCTGCACCTTGGTCTGGTCCTCGTGGAAGGTCGAGGAATGCGGGTCGTGGTTGAAGTCGATCGAGACGTTCGGCGCGCTGGTGTAGCCGAGCACGCCCTTGAGCTGCTGCTCGCTGGCGCGCTTCATCGCCGCGTTGATTTCCTTGGCGTCGGTGGCGCGCTTGGCGACGATCTTGAGGTCGACGACCGAGACGTTCGGGGTCGGCACGCGGATCGCGACGCCATCGAGCTTACCCTTCAGCTCGGGCAGCACGAGGCCGATCGCTTTCGCAGCACCGGTCGAGGTCGGGATCATCGACATCGCCGCCGCGCGGCCGCGATAGAGATCCTTGTGCAGCGTGTCCAACGTCGGCTGGTCGCCGGTATAGGCGTGGATCGTGGTCATGAAGCCGGTCTCGATGCCGACGAGATCGTTCAGCACCTTGGCGACCGGCGCGAGGCAGTTGGTGGTGCAGCTGCCGTTGGAGACGACCAGATGATCCCTGGTCAGCGTCTCGTGGTTGACGCCGAAGACGATGGTGGCGTCGGCGCCATCAGCGGGTGCGGAGACCAGCACGCGCTTGGCGCCGGCGGCGAGATGCGCGGAGGCCTTGTCCTTGGAGGTGAAGATGCCGGTGCATTCCAGCGCGATGTCGACGCCGAGATCCTTCCAGGGCAGCTTCGAGGGATCGCGCTCGGCGGTCACCTTGATCTTGCCGCTGCCGAGATTGATCGAGTCACCATCGACGGTCACCGTGCCGGGGAAGCGGCCATGAACGCTGTCATAGCGGAGGAGATGAGCATTGGTTTCGACCGGGCCGAGATCGTTGATGCCGACGACCTCGATGTCCTTGCGGCCGGACTCGGCGATAGCCCGCAGGACGTTGCGGCCGATGCGACCAAAACCGTTAATTCCAACGCGGACTGCCATGTTTCGTCTCCTTATGACCGTTCAGTGACGGCTGTTCAATGACCCCATCATCCCGCACAACGCGCTTTGCGCGCCTGCGAGGGTTTTTTAGAGGCGGACGCCCGGTTCGGCCGGGCGGTGCTTGATCATATGGGACCTTACGTAGTCCTTTTTTTTGGCAAGCTCAACTCTCAGGAAACGCGCTTCAGCACAGCGTTAACTGCGGCCTCGGCGGTAATACCGAAGTGCTTGTAAAGGTCCTTCGCCGGTGCGCTCGCGCCGAACGAATGCATGCCCACGAATTCGCCATCCTGGCCGATCACGGCATCCCAGCCCCAGCGCACCGCGGCCTCGATTGCGACCTTGACCGGCGCGTTGCCGATGATGGCGGCGCGCTTGGCCTCTGGTTGCGCTAACAACAGTTCGAGCGAGGGCACCGAGACCACACGCGACGGGATGCCGCGCTCGGCGAGCTGCTTCTGGGCGGCCACCGCGATCTCGACCTCGGAGCCGGAGGCGAACAGCGTCGCCTTGGCTTCGCCCTGGGCGGCGACCAGCTCGTAGGCGCCGGCCTCGCAGGGACTTTCGTTCGGCGCAGTGGTGCGGAGCTGCGGCAGGTTCTGCCGCGTCAGTGCCAGCACGGTCGGACCGTCCACGCGATTCAGCGCAAGCTCCCAGCACTCGGCGACCTCGATGGCATCGCAGGGACGGAACACGCGCATGTTGGGGATGGCGCGCAGCGCGGCGAGATGCTCGACCGGCTGATGGGTCGGGCCGTCTTCGCCGAGGCCGATGGAGTCGTGCGTCATCACGTAGACGACGCCGGTGCCCATCAGCGCGGCGAGGCGCATCGCGGGCCGTGCGTAGTCGGTGAACACCAGGAAGGTTGCGCCGTTCGGCGCGAAGCCGCCGTGCAGGAAGATGCCGTTCATCGCGGCACACATGCCGTGCTCGCGGATGCCGTAATGGATGAAGCGGCCCTTCGGCGTCTTCGCCGAGAAGGCGGTTGCCGACTTCGCCTTGTTGTTGTTGGAGCCGGTCAGGTCGGCGGAGCCTGCGAGGAATTCCATCGGCATCGCGCCGGCGATCACTTCGATCACCGCTTCCGACGACTTGCGGGTCGCCGCATTCATCGGCTTCTCCAGCAGCTCCTTCTTGTAGGCGCGCACGGCTTTGGCGAGCGAAGCAGGACGCTCGTGGCGCAGGCGGCGCTCGAACTCGGCGCGCTTGCGGCTGCCGAGCTCGCCGAGCCGTGCCTCCCATTCCTGCCGAGCCGTGGCGCCGCGGCTGCCTGCCGCGCGCCAGGCTTTCAGCACGTCATCGGGCACGGAGAACGGCTCGAGCGAGATGCCGAGATTTTCCTTGGCGGCCTTCAGCTCGTCGGCGCCGAGCGCTTCGCCATGCGCCTTCGCCGTGCCGGCCTTGTGCGGCGCGCCGAAGCCGATGGTGGTGCGGCAGGCGATCAGCGTCGGCTTGTTGGATTTCTGCGCGCGGGTGATCGCAGCTGCAATCGCGGCCTGGTCATGGCCGTCGATCTTCTCGGCGGCCCAGCCGCACGCCTTGAAGCGCTTCACCTGGTCGACCGAGTCGGCGATCGAGGTCGGGCCGTCGATCGAGATGCCGTTATCGTCGTAGAGCACGATCAGCTTGCCGAGCTTCCAGTGGCCGGCCATCGCGATCGCTTCCTGCGACACGCCTTCCATCAGGTCGCCGTCGGAGGCGAGCACATAGGTGTGGTGGTCGACGATCTTCTTGCCGAACTCGGCGGCGAGCATCTTCTCGGCGAGCGCCATGCCGACCGCGGTCGAGATGCCCTGACCGAGCGGACCGGTGGTGGTCTCGATGCCCTTGGTGTGGAAGTTCTCGGGATGACCCGGGGTCAGTGAGCCGAGCTGGCGGAAGTTCTTCAGCTGATCCAGCGTCATCGCGGCGTTGCCCGTGAGGTACAGCAGCGAATAGAGCAGCATCGAGCCGTGGCCGGCCGAGAGCACGAAGCGGTCGCGGTCGGGCCAGTCGACGGCTGCCGCATCGAATTTCAGGAACTGCGTGAACAGCACCGTGGCGATGTCGGCGGCGCCCATCGGCAGGCCGGGATGGCCCGATTTCGCTTTCTCGACAGCGTCCATCGAGAGGCCGCGGATCGCGTTGGCCATGCGGTTGTGGTCGACCTGCGTCATGTCTGAAATCCGTCTGAAATGAGGCGCTTGGCGGCAGTTCGCCCGCGCGGAAAGGAGCCTTTCGGCCGCTGGGGTTGCGGCTGGGATAGCATCTCGGTTCCGGGAGTCCAAGGTGGTCAAACGTCTGTTTGGCGGTAAACGCTGCTTAGCGGTGCATAGTTTCGCGGCGGCGTTGCGATTCGCTAGCTTGCCACGTAAATTTCTGCTTCTAACCGCTTGCCGAACCGAGTCTTTTGCCGGCCGGCAAGTCCCTGAGGTAAAGGCCACGGGCAAGGCCCACAGGTTCCGCCGCTGACTGCATGAACGATCGCGTATCCAAAAGCTCTGCCATGACGGAGTCCTCCGCCGTCGAGATCGAGATCGCGACCCGCAGACTCACGGCGGCGCTCGACGCGCTCGAAAGCGCGGTCGAGCGGCGGCGCGATGCCGATCGCGACGAGAACGAGCTTGCGACGCGAATCCAGGCGCTGGGCGCGGACCGCTCGCGCCTTGCCGACGAGCTCGATGGTGCGCTTGTGAAGGCGCGCAAGCTCGAGCGCACCAATCGCGAAATCTCCGACCGGCTGGATTCCGCGATCGTCACGATACGCTCGGTGCTCGATACCGGAGAGGACGGATGAGCCACATCAACGTCACCATCAATGCCCGGCAATACCGCATGGCCTGCGAGGAAGGCCAGGAGGTGCGGCTGCTCAAGCTCGCCGAAAGCCTGGAGACGCGGATCCAGTCGTTGCGCGGAAAGTTCGGCGAGATCGGCGATGCGCGCCTCACCGTGATGGCGGCGCTGACCGTCTGCGACGAGCTGGTCGATGCCGGCAACCGCATCCGCACCATGGAGCAGGAGCTGGTCGAGCTCCGGGATTTCCGCAACGCCGCCGTCGAGCGCGCCAGATTGACCCAGACCGCCGTGGTGAATGCGCTGAACTCGGCAGCCGAACGCATCGAGAAGTCGACCCAGGTGCTGAACCGGACCGTTGGCAACGGGATTGCGATCGGGTGAGAGTTGTTAGAGCGAAGGGGCGCGAGCCGGCAAAGGTGCCCACCTCTCCCGGAGGGAGAGGTCGGATCGCATCGTAGATGCGATCCGGGTGAGGGCCTACGGTCCTTCTGAGTGCCGCGGCCCCTCACCCGGATTGCACTGGACGATGCTTCGCATCGCCAGGCGCAATCCGACCTCTCCCCGCTGGGGAGAGGTGGGCACCGAGCCCCGTTCACCGGGCTGGCGATTCGTCAGTATCGTTGTTACATTGCGCGAGCGAGGCTGCGACGCGCGTCCGGAGCCATATATCCCCGGGGCCTTATCGATCCTTTAGGGAACTGTCCCTGGCCGGGCCCGTGGGCCCGGACATATGGTGCCCACCTACTTTCGTAGGGAACTCCGGGATCGAGTGCTTCAACGGCGTTTGCGGCTTCGCACTTTTGTTTGCTTGCAATGCGTTCTTGTCGACTAGCTGTCCACGACAAACCGGCAGTGTCATGCCCCGGCTTGACCGGGGCATCCAGTACGCCGCGGCGTCGATGTTTCATCACTGGCGTCTCTGGAATACTGGATCGCCCGCATCCGCGGGCGATGACGGCGGAGCAAGGCTTCGCATTCGGAGCAAGCGCACATGACCAACACCAAATCCGAACTCCGCGCCAAAGCCCTCGCGGCGCGCGACGCGTTGAGCGAGAAGAAGCGCACCGCCGCCGCCGCAAAGCTCGCCAAGCGCGGGCTGCCGTTCAAGCTGCTGCCTGGCAGCATCGTCTCCGGCTATTCGCCGATCCGCAGCGAGATCGACCCCCTGCCGCTGCTGAAGAAGCTCGCCGAGGACGGCGCCAGGCTGGCGCTGCCTTGCGTCACCGCGCGCGGCCAGTCGCTGGTCTTCCGCATCTTCCATCCGAACGACCGGCTGATGATGGGCCCGCTCGGCATTCCCGAGCCCTCGCCCGCCGCCGCCGAGGTCATCCCCGACATCATGCTGACGCCGCTCGCCGCCTTCGATCGTCTTGGCCATCGCATCGGCTATGGCGCGGGACATTACGATTTCACCTTCGCGCATTTGCGGAAGACCAAGAACATCGTCGGCATCGGGCTCGCTTTTGCCGCGCAGGAGATCAAGGCGGTTCCGGCACTGGCCCACGACGTCGCGCTGGATTATGTGCTAACGGAATCCGACGTGTTCGATTTCCGGAGTTCTGAAGTTGCGCATTCTGTTCGTGGGTGATGTCGTCGGCCGTAGCGGCCGTAACGCCATCGCCGAATATCTGCCCGGCATGGTCAAGGACTGGTCGCTCGATTTCGTCGTCGTCAACGGCGAGAATTCCGCCGGCGGTTTCGGCATCACGGAGGCGATCTATCAGGAGTTTCTCGACGCCGGTGCCGACGCGGTGACCTTGGGCAATCACTCCTGGGACCAGCGCGAGGCCCTGGTGTTCATCGAGCGCGCCGAGCGCCTGGTGCGTCCGGCGAACTATCCGCGCGGCACGCCCGGCCGTGGCGCCGCCCTGGTCGAGACCAAGAACGGCAAGCATGCGCTCGTCGTCAACGCGCTGGGGCGCGTCTTCATGACCCCGTTCGACGATCCCTTCGCCGCGCTCGAGCGCGAGCTGGGCGCCTGTCCGCTCGGTGTTGCGGCCGATGCCATCGTCGTCGATTTCCATTGCGAGGCGTCCAGCGAGAAGCAGGGCATCGGCTTCTTCTGCGACGGCCGCGCCAGCCTCGTCGTCGGCACCCACACGCATGTGCCGACCGCCGACCACCAGATCCTGTCAGGCGGCACCGCCTACATGACCGACGCCGGCATGACCGGCGATTACGATTCCATCATCGGCATGCAGAAAGAAGAGCCGCTGCGGCGCTTCACGTCGGGAATTCCGTCCGGCCGTTTCGAGCCGGCCGCGGGCGTGGCGACGCTCAGCGGCGTCGCGGTCGAAACGGATGACGCGACGGGGCTCGCGCTGCGCATCGCACCGGTGCGTGTGGGCGGAAGGCTGGAGCCGGCGACGCCGAAATTCTGGTTGAGCTGAATTCTTCCGGAGAGCCGCGGTGCCAAGGATTGCCGTCATCCTGCTGTTGCTGCTGCTCTCGAATGATGCGCTCGCTCAGGTCCTGAGCAAGCCACGGCCTGCGACGCGCGGGGCCGTGTCTCCTGCCGATATCACAGAACGGTTGGAGAGGTCCGCCAATGAGACCGCTCGATTGGTGCCGAGGGCAGCGCGGGGCTCGGCCATCGATTTCGCCTGGCCGATGACCGCCGAGGAATACACCGCTACGGCAAAGCATGTGCTCGTGCTCGTGAGTGTCGTGACACAGGATGCTGCAGAACTTCCTCTTCGTCGCGTCCACATCAGGGCCGGCGGCAAGGATATCGAGCTGATGCACCTGAGCCATCAGTCCGTTGACGTCGCAAAGGGCTCCAGGACTTTTTCGGTGCTCGGTGCCTATCGCGAAGACGGCTTCTATTTGGCACCGGCCAACGCAATGATGGCGGAGGGCTACCTGCAAGCCGATTTTGCCAAGAGTCGAAGCGATTTCAACCTGTACAAATTGCCAAGCACAGCACCGGATTTCATCCGGTCAGACAAAAATCCCGAGCCTTCGCCCGACAGCAAGCCGGACCTGCAGGCCGTGAGGGCGATGATGATGCGGGAGTACAAGGGCTTCAAGGCACCGACGTTCGATCGAGCAATGTTGCCGCTCGGACGTTCTGGTTGAGCTAGCTCGCGCAGCATAATGCGCCGCCACCTCCTTGGAGAAAAATGATATATTTGACTGAATAGACAGCTCAGCGATAGCGTCTCAGCACGCTGTGCGACCGAGTGGGCTTGGCTTTAGCCTTGCGCTTGGCGGCTTTCTTGGTCGCCTTTTTCTTTGTCTTATGAGGCTGCGGTTTCGTGCTCAGAAACGCCTGAACGACCTTCCGAAACGCGGGGCTTTTTTCAGATCGATCTTTGCCATGTCAAAGCCTAGAGGAATATGTGCGTTCTGCGGTCAACCAGGTGATCTGACCAAAAGTCACGTCTGGCCGGAATGGGCAGAAGCCATTTTACCGACAACAGCGACTCATCATCAGCAGATTATTGGCGAGTTCCAAACTTTCAAGCCGACCGCGAAAGGTCCTGCATACTTTCAAAAGATCAAACAGGGTCATGTTGGCACGAGAAAGCCGCGTAACACTTGCAGCGCTTGCAACAGTGAGTGGATGCGCCTAATCGAAGAGAACACGATGCCATTTCTGGATTCGCTGGTTCTTGCGAAGCCGTATTCGCTCAGCATCGCTGAACAGCAAATGCTTGCCGCGCTGCTATGCCTCGTTGCAATGAGGCTGGAGATATCTTGGAGAGATGGGCCAAAGGCCATTCCCCAAAGCGACCGTGATTGGCTACGGGAGAATCCTGAGCCTCCCGCGAATTGGAAAATTTGGATTGCCAGACATGTTGGGGCGACCGGGATAGATCAGCAGCACACGCCGATGCAGATAGCCTCATCGCCGGATGTCTCGATAGGTGCCGAATACTGCAACACGCAGGTTACTTCTTTGGTCGTCGGTCAGTTTTACGCGCACCTTTTCAGCTCTACCACTTGGAATAACTTCCCGGGCTACAAAGGAATCGATCTGATCGAGTTGTGGCCCCTCAAATACCGGACGATCGATGTCCAAAACCTTCCTGTCATTTTTGCGGAAGAGGTGATCCCGTTCCACGAGACCATCCCAAGAACGATTAAGCACATCGCGAGCTAGAATGTCGCGCGCACGCGTCCCTTCGCCGATCACCTCATGTTTTCGCGAGACCAGCTCGCAGCGGACGCGCAACGCGAGCACCTCACACTAGTGACAGCGGAAAAGACCTCGCGCGCCTGCGCGGCACTGAAGGCGTGCCCGATGGCATCGTGCCTTTCGCCGTCCAGCTCGAATTCGACGATCCGGCCAGGCTCAGGCAGCTGGTCACTGACCATCTCTAGAAGGCAAGGGAGAGATAATTCAGCAGGCAGTAATGTGTCAGTTGGCAAAATATGCCAAGTCAAGGGAGCCAGTGCCAGCGCGTTTGAGAGACTTGACACCCTCAATACACATGACATCTTAAAAGCAATACTGAATATCACGTGCAATTTTTACGCGATAGTTTTTTGCAGCTGAGGCGAGGAGGAAGATTCCCGTGGGGGCGATCTCTCTACTAAAGACGCTCGGACCGCGATTGCTTGCCAGCGTTCTCGTGTTCCTACTATTTTTCAATCCAGTTTCTACAGGCGTTGAGCTTCTCTACCGCTGGCTTAGCTCACTTGCGGTAAATTTGCTTCTCGGGCCATACCCCGATTCAGTGTCCACCATTGACGGGATGGTTGTGGTGCGCCGCTACAATTCGCTCTCGTCGGCGATCGAAAGTGTGATCCTTGTATTTGTCGTCCTTGGCGTAGGATCGATTTTGATCTCGGCGGGATGGTGGCTTTACTCTCTCGGCGCCAACCTAGCCCGCGCGCTAGGTTTTCGGAATCCGGTCGCCGTAGACGTGGCGCAACAAGATAGAGTCGAAGCTCCAAGCCAAAACACCAACTTCAGAACGATCGGGCCAGAGAGAGAACCTGATTCAGCGCGTGTCATTTACCAGCGGGAAAAGCCTCTGCTGGGCATTCAATATGCTCGTGTTCGCTTAGAAAGCCACGTTGTAAGTCTAAGGAATGCTTCGATCGTCAATCTATTTGCCGGGATGTGTGTAGCAGTTGTGGGGATCGCGGTCCTCTACACCGTATTCATTGACATCGAAAAATTTGGAGCGCTGACTGAGAAGAAGATAGATCCTTTTGATTTTTTGATTTTTAGCCTCTTGCCCCGAATTTCGGCGACCTTGTTTATCCAGATATTCGCTTATTTCTTTCTCTTGATGTATCGCTCGAATCTTGCCGATGTCAGGTATTTTCAAAATGAGATGTCCAATCTCGACCTGTTTGGTACGGGCGTTTCTATGGCGCTGAATGAAGATGTTTCGCCTATTCAGAAGAGCGTAATCTCGTCGCTGCTCAAGATGGAACGAAATCGAGTAATGAACAAGAATCAGAAAGTAATCACCCCGTTGGAGGATGCTGAGGCTCATCTTAAGCTCGTCGCGACCCTTAACCAGCTTACGACGAAGCTGAAGGACGCTGCCGCGAAACCCGAAAGGGGCTAATTCATCGCTCATTTGCGGCTCTTTTTCCAGGTAAGGAAGGTGCGGGCCTACTTGCTTAAGTTGTCTGCGGCTTTGTCAGCTGGACGATACGTGAGACGCTTGCCCTCGATACCCAAGAGAGCGTTTGTCGCACGTTCTCCATCGGTCACGCCAAGCTTGGCGCGGTGGTTGTAGCGAAAGCCCTCCAGGGAAGGGTAAGAGCAGAGACCGCTACTCCGCCGTCTGCTCCCGCAACTCCGCGACGTCCTTCGCCGTCAGCTTCGAGCCTTTGGTCCCGAACCGCGCCGTGACATAGTTCGCCACCGCCGCGATTTCGTCGTTGCTGTACGCATTGCCGAATGCCGGCATCGACAGCGTACCATCGGGCGTATGGCGCTTGGTGCCGGAGATCACGATCTGCGCGACGTTGGTGGCTGCAGGGTCATTCACCGCCCAGGTGCCGGTGAGCGTCGCCATCGGCGAGACCGGGCTCTCGCCGCTCCAGCCGTGACAACTGGCGCAGGCGCTGGCGAACACTTTCTTGCCGCGCGCGTCCGCTGTCACGCCGTCCTTGTGAGAGGCGGGCGCGACCGGCGCCGTGGTGGCGGGCAGGTCGGGTGAGGCTACCGGCAGCACGCTGCGTAAGTATGCAACGATGGAGCTGATGTCTTCCGGCGCGAACTGGCTAAAGCTGTGGTCGACGGCTTCGCCCATCGGACCCGAGGCCGAGCCGTGACCCGGCGCATGGCCGAGCGACAGATAGGAGATCAGATCCGCGTCACTCCAATTGCCGAGACCCGTCGCCTTGTCGGAGGAGATGTTGAAGGCGTGCCAGCCGGCGGTGATGGCGCCGGCGAACTTCTTGCGGTTGTCGAGCGCGAAGCCGAGATTGCGTGGCGTATGACACTCGCCGCAATGCGCCAGGGCTTCCGCCAGATACGCACCTCTGTTCCACTCCGGGCTCTTCGAGGTATCAGGCGCAAAGCGCGTGTCCGGGTTGAACACGGCGGACCAGAAGATCATTGCCCAGCGCTGGTTGAACGGGAACGACAGCGTATTGTCGGGCGCCCTCGCGCGCACTGCCGGCAGGCTGAAGAGATAGGCCTTCACCGCCAGCACGTCCTCGTCGCTCATATAGGTGTAGGACGTGTAGGGCATCGCCGGATAGAGCCGGGCGCCGTCATGGCGCTTGCCGCGCTGGACGGCGTTGAGGAAATCCTGGTCGCTGTAATTGCCGATGCCGGTGTCCTTGTCAGGCGTGATGTTGGTCGAATAGAGCGTGCCGAACGGCAGCTTGAAGGCGAGCCCGCCCGCATAGTCCTTCTCACCCGGCTTGGTGTGACAAACCATGCAGTCGGCCGCCTTGGCGAGATATTCGCCGCGTTCGACCATGCCAGCTTTCTCGAGCTTGGCCGGCACGCCCGTGGGCTTGCCGGCGCGGTAATCGGCCAGAGCCACCTTCGTGCCGCCGGCAAAATCGAGCGGGCCGGGCCCGCGGATGATCCATACGCCGATCCCCACCGCGACGATGGCGATCACAATGATGCTTGCGAGGATACGCATCGTCCCGCTCATGCCTTCTTCCCCGCAGTCAGCAGTTTCCGATCGATTGGCAGGCGCCGCAGCGCCACGCCGGTTATGGCAAGAATCGCGTTGCGCAGTGCCGGAGGTCCGGCGTTGACGCCGGCCTCGCCGATACCGCCCGGCGCTTCACCGCTCTTGACCACGGTCACCTCGATCTTCGGGGTCTCGTTGATGCGCATCATGCGGTAGTCGTGGAAGTTCGACTGCTGCACGCGGCCCTTGTCGATGGTGATTTCGCCGTAGAGCGCGGCGGTGAGGCCGAAGATCAAGCCGCCTTCGATCTGCGCTTTCACCGTGTCGGGGTTAACTGCGATGCCGGTGTCGACCACCGAGGTGACACGACGGAGCACGATCTCGCCGATGTCGTCGATCTCTGCTTCAACCACGGTTGCGAGGAAGCTTGCAAACGACGGCTGCACGCAGACGCCGCGACCGACCCGTGGCGGCAGCGACTGGCCCCAGCCGGACTTCTCTGCAGCTAGGTTGAGCACGGCGAGCGCACGCGGATTCCTGGTCAGCATCGACCGTCGGAATTCGACGGGATCCTTGCCGGCCTTGCGCGCGAGCTCGTCCATCGCGCATTCGACCGCGAACACGTTGTTGTTCGGGCCCACGCCGCGCCAGAAGCCGGTTGGCACTGCCGGCGGCTCGGCACGGACATATTCGACGTGGAAGTTGGCGAAGTCGTAAGGCGCGTCGACCGCGGCATCGACCGCGTCGATGTCGATGCCCTTCTGGAACGCCGGCGGCAGCCAGCGCGCGATCACCGCGGAGCCTGCGACCTTGTATTTCCAGGCCGCGACCTTGCCGTCGACCAGCGACGCCGTGATCTGGTCGCGATAGACCGGACGATAGACGTCGTGCTGGATGTCCTCCTCGCGGGTCCAGATCACCTTGACGGGATAGTCGACCTGCTTTGCGATCTTCACTGCGGCGACGACCATGTCCGGCTCGAGCTTGCGGCCGAAGCCGCCGCCGAGCAGGTGCTGGTTGACGATCACCTTGTCGACGGAAACGCCGGCGGCCTTCGCCGCCTCGGACTGCACCCGCGTCATGATCTGCGTGCCGGTCCAGATCTCGCAGGAGTCCTTCGTGACCCGCACGGTGGCATTGATCGGCTCCATCGAGGCATGGGCCAGGAACGGCAGCTCGTAGGCCGCTTCGAACTTGTCGCCGGTGGCGAGCGCCTTGGCGATGTCGCCGGTGGATTTCGCGACTGCGCCGTCCTTGGCGCTGGCGTCCCGTAAGTTCTGCCAGATATCCTCATTGCTGAGCTTGGCGTTCGGGCCTTCGTCCCACGCGATCTTGAGCGCTTCGAGACCCTTCTTCGCCGCCCACATATGGTCGCCGATGACGGCAACCGCGTCGTCGAGCACGACGACCTTGCGCACGCCGGCGACCTTCATCGCCGCGCTGTCGTCGACCTTGCCGACCTTGCCGCCGAACACAGGGCAATTGGCAATCGCTGCGATCTTCATGTCGGGCAGGATCGCGTCGATGCCGTAGACGGCCTTGCCATTGACCTTGTCAGGTGTGTCGAGCCGCTTCAGCGACTGGCCGATCAGGACGAAATCCCGGGGGTCCTTGACCGCGACGTCCTTGGGCGGGGTCTGGCTTTGCGCAGTCGTTGCCAATTCGCCATAGCCGAGCTTGCGGCCGCTCGCGGCATGGACGACTTCCCCCTTCGATGCCGTGCAGCTTGCAGCGTCAACGCCCCATTGGCTGGCGGCGGCCTGCACCAGCATCGCGCGCGCATTGGCGCCCGCTGCGCGCAGCGGTTTCCACCAGGCGCGGATCGAGGTCGAACCGCCGGTCGCCTGCAAGCCGAAGACGGGATTGGCGTAGAGCTCGTCATTGGGCGGTGCGTGCTGCACCTCAACCTTGGCCCAATCTGCGTCGAGCTCTTCTGCGATAATCATCGATATCGAAGTATAGACGCCCTGGCCCATCTCCACCTGGGGCATCATCAGCACCGTGCGGCCGGTCTCGTCGATGCGAATGAAGGCGTTGGGCGCGAACTTGCCGTCGGTCACATCGTTTTGTGCCGGCTCGTTCGAAGCGGCGCGCAGCGGCAGATGGAAGGCGAGCAGGAATCCTGTCGCGAGGCCACCGGTCAGAAGCGCGCGGCGGGAGACGTTATCAGGTGCATTCATGGCGGACCTCACGACTGACGGCCGGAGGCTGCGAGCTTGATCGCCTCGCGGATGCGCACATAGGTGCCGCAGCGGCAGATGTTGCCGGCCATGGCCGCATCGATGTCGGCATCGTCCGGATTGGGCGTTGCCGCCAGCAGCGCCGCGGCCGACATGATCTGGCCGGACTGGCAATAGCCGCACTGGATCACTTCGGCCTCTAGCCAGGCCTTCTGCACCTTCGCGCCCGAAGGTGTGCTGCCGACATGCTCGATGGTGGTGATGGCGCGGTTCGCGACCGCGCTGACCGGCAGCACGCAGGAGCGTACCGCCTTGCCGTCGACATGCACCGTGCAGGCGCCGCACTGCGCGATGCCGCAGCCGAATTTCGTGCCGGTCATCCCTAGGATGTCGCGCAGTACCCACAGCAGCGGCATTTCGGGGGGCGCGTCGAAGGATTTCGTTTCGCCGTTGATGGTGAGAGTTGTTGCCATATGCATTCCCTTCTTCGCCAGATCGCTGACGGCGATCTCGTCGGCGAAAACATCGCGCGACCATAATCATACCGATGCGAAACGATGAAGCTTTCAAATTCGCAGCAATGCATATCTGCGCATGCGAAGCGTCAGGCCATGACGTTCACGAATTTGTGCAGGAATGAATGCAGCAGTTTTGGGCTAGTTGATATGATAAGCGTCATGTTCTGACGTTTTTTCGTCATGCGCGCCGTTGATCGCTGTGGACGATCGTGCGAATGCGCAAAACCATGCGATGACGAAACTCGTGCGATTGGGAAAGTCGGGCAGTGGTAAGCATGTCCGGCGGGACTAATCGCGGGGGCCTGTTGTTATGGCCTCTCCCCTTACAGGAGACGGCGACGACGCATGGTGATTTCGGAATAATAGCATTATGCGCCTGTTTTGCCCGACGGGTCAAGGGGCATCAGGCGCCTGGAGCGTGATGAGGCGCTCAGCCGTTGCTGTCGCGCGCCCGGCTACTGTGCATGGGGTTGTTTTCGAGATTTGACTCAGCTCTGCCGAAAACCCATCCGGAAGGCACCCCAGTGCTTGCCGCGGACCGTGATCGGCGAGGATAGGTCCTTCATCAGCACGAACTGTCCGCCACCCATGTCGCGGCGGTAGGTCTGCAGCAGGAACGGCTTTGTGTTGGCCGCGACCTTCTTCACCGCGCGATCGGTGAACAGGCGGCGGTTGCGGCAATTGGCGTTGTTCCAGACCGGGTCCTTGCCTTGCGGCAGGCGGTAGTTCGGATTGTGGGTCGGCAGGTAGCCGCCCTTGGCCCAGGCAACGCAGAACACGATGCGGGGATCGGACTTCTGAATCGGGTCCTGGATCGCAGGCAGCAGGCGATCGGTGAAGTCGACATAGGCGGTGTTGTATTGCTTGGGATCGGTGCCAGCGATCTCCCGGTAGTTCTCGTCCATCAGCTGGTCGAGCGTGATCTCGCCGCGACCGATTGCGGCCTCGAACTCGGCCGAGATCCGCTTGGCGGTCTCGACGACGACACGGATCAGCGGCGCATCCGAGGTCTCGACGCCGCTGTCGGCGATCAGCGCGATCAGGTCTTCGGAGGTGTCGAGCAGCTTTGTCACGCGCTGGTCGGCACTCTTGAGGTCGCGTGAGGAAAGGTCGACGCCCTTGGCGAGCTCGTTGAGCTCGTTGATGACGGTGTCGCAATGGCCGAGGTTGGAGGTCGCCGCGCGCGTGACGCTGTCGATCTCGGCTTCGACCGAAGCAAAGCCTTGCTGGACCCGCGAGATGATGCCGGAGATCGCTTGCGCGCCTTCGCCCGCGGTCTTGGCGCGCTGCGAGGCGTCGCTGCTCTCGCCGATCAGGCCCTCGATCTGGCCGTCGAGATCGCGCACGGTGTCGGAGATCTGGTGCGTCGCCTGCCGCGTCGCCTCCGCGAGGTTCTTGACCTCGCTTGCGACCACGGCGAATCCGCGTCCGGCGCTGCCGGCCCGCGCGGCCTCGATGGTTGCGTTGAGGGCGAGCAGATTGGTTTGCTTGGCGATCGCCTCGATCGAGCCGGAGACTTTGGCCACCTGCGCCAGCGCCGAGCCGACGGCGGCCAGGCGCGCCTCGATGCGCTCGACGGCTGCAACGAGTTCGGAGATGTGGCTGACCGCGGTATCGACCGCGCCGCGCGACTGCGCGATCTCGCCAACCGCGGCCGAAGTGGTCGACTGCACCGCCTGCGAGGCATTGGCGATGTCGTGGTTGGCGGAGACCATGGTCTCCGCCGTCTTCTGCAGGTGGTGGAACCGCTCCGACTGGTTGGCGACGCGGTTGGCGACTTCCTGGACGTTGCCGGCGATGTCGGCAAGCTCGACGCCGAGGCCACCGATGCGGTCGGCGAGCTGGTCGATCAGCCGTTCGGCGAGCGTCCGGTTCGATCCGGTGTCGAGCACTGCAACCTGTGCAAGGGACATGTACGGGCTTTCTTTAATCGGAGCCGTTCGCCGGCCCTCCGCGGCATTCCCATTCCAGGCTCGAGCTTAAAGGATGATTCGCGCGCCCCGTCTTGCCCGAGAGTGCACGAGAGGCGCCCTAGAGCTTGTAAGCAGTGCGAAATCCGCCCCAGTGCCGGCCCTGCACGCGGATCGGGACGTCGATCTCGCGCATCATCACCGTGTTGCCGTTGCCCATGTCGCGCGCATAGCTCTGGATCAGGTACGAGCGCTGGTTGTGCGCGGCTGCCAGCCCCGCCGGATCGTTGAAGATGCGCCGGTTGCGGCAATTGGCCGTGTTCCAGGCGACATCGCCCGGCCGCTGCGGATGCGAATAGATCTTGTTGTGAACAGGCAGGAAGCCGTTGCGGTCGACCATGGCGCAGAACGCCATGCGCGGTTCCTTGGCGAGGAACGCTTCCTGGAATGGCGGCAGCGCGCGGTCGGCCCAGTCGAGATATTTCGTGCGGTATTGCTGCGGGTTGGTGCCTGATATCTCCGCGTAATCCGTGTCGAAGAGGTCATCCATCTTGACCTCGCCGCGGGTGACGGCCTGCTCGAAGATCTTTGTCAGCGCGTTGCCCGCCTCCATCGCGCGGGTGACAAACTCGGTATTCTCCTCGTGGATCGACCAGAGCTTGTCTTCGATCTTTTCGCGCAGCTCGGCATTGGGGTTGACGAACTGCGTGCGGGCGCCGGCCTTGGATTGCTCGATCACGCGCAGGCGGCAGGCGCCGATATCTTCGAGGCTGCCGTCGATGATCGCTTGCGGCGCGAGCCGGCCTGCTTCCGCTCCGCCGATCAAGACGCCGTCCATCGCGATCTCATAGACCGGCAGCACGCCGCGCGCGCCGTCGAATTTGAGATGGCAGGGCAGCCGCTCGGTCTTGCGGCGGTCGTCGTGCTCGTTCTGCTTGAGAAGCACGGCGCAGCGCGATTTCAGCTTCTGTGCGAAGGTCGTCACGGCTTTGCCGGCGCTGGCGACGTTTTCGCCATGGGTTTCGGCCGCCTTGGTCGCCGCGTCGATCTCGGCCGCGCTCTCGCCGACCGCGATGATGAATTGCGAGGCGCTGCTCGCGTTGCCCGAGACCTCGTTGGTGGTGGCGTTCTGCTCGGCCACCGCGCCGTTGACGGTGTCGAACACCGGGCGGATCGCCTCGATCGCCTGCGAGATCCGATGCACCGCGTCGGCGGAGCCTGCGGCGTCGCGCTGCAGTGCGTCGATTTTCTTGGAAATCTCTTCCGTCGCGCTCTGGGTCTGCACGGCGAGTGCCTTGACCTCGGTGGCGACCACCGCAAAGCCCTTGCCGGCGGCGCCGGCGCGCGCGGCTTCGATGGTGGAGTTGAGCGCGAGCAGGGTGGTCTGCCGCGCGATCTGGGCGATCAGGTTGACGACGTTGCCGATCGCCGCGGAGGACTCGCGCAGGCGGTCGACATTGGCGCGCGCTTCCTGCGCGGCATCGCTGGCCTGATCGGCGAGCTTGCCGGCCTCGCGGACCTGCGCGCCGATCCCTTGCGCGGACTGTGTGAATTTGTCGGCGGCATGGGCGAAGCTCGAGGCGTTGGACTGCGCCGCATTGGCCCGCCCGGTCAGCGCGTCGGTACGCTGGCGGATGTCGGCGAGGGTCGCCGCGGTCGCCTCGGCGCCCCCCGCCACCGAATTGGCGGCGCGCTCGAGCTGGCGGATCATCGCGCCGAGCTCGAGTTCCAGCAGTTCCAGGATTTCCCGGGCCGAATCGGCATCAGTGGCCGGAGCCGGCGCGGACTGGGCTGCCAGCTCAGCCGTCTGCGGGGCTGCCGCCGGCGCGGCCGTGTCTGGCAGGCGCTTCCGGAAAAATGCAAACGCCATTGGGTCTACTCTTGTCGGGAGATGGGCGGACGCTATTTTTGCAGGCCGGAATGAAATCAGGGTTAACGGTGCCTGACTTCTGGGCAAAGGCCTCTACGATCTTACCTTAAAGTATGAGAAACTCTTTCATTCCGGTGGGTTGGCGGCCTATAACGCCGCGCTTCCCCACGCTCACCTTTGACGCACGATTCCCTAGAGAAGATCACGCATGGCCGGACATTCCCAATTCAAGAACATCATGCACCGCAAGGGGCGGCAGGATGCCCAGAAGTCGAAGCTGTTCGGCAAGCTGGCGCGGGAAATCACCGTCGCCGCCAAGCTCGGCACGCCTGATCCCGCCATGAACCCCCGCCTGCGCGCTGCCGTGATCGCCGCCCGGCAGGAGAACATGCCGAAGGACAATATCGAGCGCGCCATCAAGAAGGCGCTCGGCAACGACGGCGAGAACTATGACGAGATCCGCTACGAGGGCTACGGCCCCGGCGGCGTTGCCGTCATCGTCGAGGCGCTGACCGACAACCGCAACCGCGCCGCCTCCGACATCCGCTCCTTCTTCACCAAATCCGGCGGCAATCTCGGCGAAACCGGCTCGGTCTCCTTCATGTTCGACCGCACCGGCGTCATCGAGTACGACCGCAGCGTCGCCGATGACGATTCGGTGCTCGATGCCGCGATCGAGGCCGGTGCCGACGACGTGGTCTCGGGTGAGGGCGGCCACGAGATCTACGCATCGACCGAAGGCTATCGCGACGTCGCCAAGGCGCTGGAAGCCAAGTTCGGCGAGCCGCGCAAGGCCGCGCTGATCTGGAAGCCGCAGAACACGGTCGCGGTCGACGACGAGACCGGTGAGAAGCTCTTGAAGCTAATGGACCTGCTCAACGAGCACGACGACGTCCAGAACGTCTACGCCAATTTCGAGATCTCGGACGCGCTGGTCGCCAAGATGGGCGGGTAGGGCTCTAGCCGCCTTTCCCCGGGGGACTTCTGTTCTGTTTCTGTTTCGCTATCATGGGCCAACCGCTATCACTGGCCCATGACCGCGCTCCCGATTCGCCAACCCATTCGCATCATCGGCATCGATCCCGGCCTGCGCCGCACCGGCTGGGGCGTGATCGAGGCTGAGGGCAACCGTCTGATCTACGTCGCCTGCGGTTCGGTGGAACCGCCGGACGATTTGCCGTTGTCCAGCCGGTTATTGGCGATCCATGAAGGGCTCGCGGCCATTCTCTCCAGCCACCGGCCGACGGAAGCGGCGGTCGAGCAGACTTTTGTGAACAAGGACGGCGTCGCGACGCTGAAACTCGGCCAGGCCCGCGGCGTCGCCATGCTGGCGCCCGCAATGTTCGGGATCTCCGTCGCCGAATACGCGCCGAATCAGGTGAAGAAGACGGTGGTCGGCGCCGGGCACGCCGACAAGCAGCAGATCGCGATGATGCTGAAGATATTGCTGCCCAAGGCCGAACCGCCGTCGGCTGACGCCGCGGATGCGCTGGCCATCGCCATCACCCACGCCCATCACCGCCAGAGCACGGCGCTGCGGCTGAAGGTGGCGGGACTATGATCGGCAAGCTCAAGGGCCTGATCGATTCCTACGGCGAGGATTTTGTCATCCTCGACGTCGGCGGCGTCGGCTATCAGGTGCATTGCTCCTCTCGCACCTTGCAGCACTTGCCATCGCCAGGTGAGGCGGCCGTATTGTCGATCGAGACCTATGTCCGCGAGGATCAGATCAAACTGTTCGGCTTCCGCACCGACCAGGAGCGTGAATGGTTTCGGCTGCTGCAGACCGTGCAGGGCGTCGGCGCCAAGGTCGCACTCGCGGTGCTTGGCACGCTGGCGCCGGCCGATCTCGCCAATGCGATTGCTCTGCGCGACAAGGCCGCGGTGGCGCGCACGCCCGGCGTCGGGCCGAAGGTCGCGGAGCGCATCGTTACCGAATTAAAGGACAAGGCGCCGGCCTTCGCCAATGTCGATCCCGCCGTCGTGCACCTCGCCGGCGCCGTCGACGACCAGCGCGCGCCGCGGCCCGTCGCGGATGCGATCTCCGCGCTGGTCAATCTTGGCTACGGTCAGCCGCAAGCGGCTGCGGCGATCGCATCGGCATCGCGTAGCGCCGGTGAGAACGCCGAAACGGCGCAGCTCATTCGTCTTGGCTTGAAGGAACTCTCGAAGTGAGTGATCCCAAGGCCAACCGCATGGTTTCGCCCGAGCGCCGCAGCGACGACGTCGGCGACACCGCGCTACGCCCGCAATCGCTGTCCGACTTCGTC
The DNA here is from genome assembly GCF_028128895.1 of Bradyrhizobium sp. CCBAU 11434. Taxonomy (NCBI): domain Bacteria; kingdom Pseudomonadati; phylum Pseudomonadota; class Alphaproteobacteria; order Hyphomicrobiales; family Nitrobacteraceae; genus Bradyrhizobium; species Bradyrhizobium sp. CCBAU 11434. The sequence continues at coordinate 155,463 of NZ_LBJX01000103.1, read as the reverse complement.
GGCCAGCAGCAGGCGCGCAAGAATCTCTCGATCTTCATTGAAGCGGCGCGCAAGCGCGGCGAGGCGTTGGATCACGTGCTGTTCGTCGGGCCGCCCGGTCTTGGCAAGACCACGCTGGCGCAGATCGTGGCGAAAGAGCTTGGCGTCGGCTTTCGTGCCACGTCGGGCCCCGTGATTGCCAAGGCCGGCGATCTCGCAGCTCTCCTCACCAATCTCGAAGAGCGCGACGTGCTCTTCATTGACGAGATTCATCGTCTGAGCCCTGCCGTGGAAGAAGTGCTCTATCCCGCGATGGAGGATTTTCAGCTCGACCTCATCATCGGCGAAGGGCCCGCGGCGCGCTCGGTCAAGATCGAGCTGTCCAAATTCACCCTCGTCGGCGCCACCACGCGCGCCGGCCTGCTCACCAATCCCCTGCGCGATCGCTTCGGCATTCCGATTCGGCTCAACTTTTATACGATCGAGGAGTTGGAGAGCATCGTCACCCGCGGCGCGCGCGTGCTCAATGTCGGCATGAGCGCCGATGGCGCCAACGAGATTGCGCGCCGTGCTCGCGGCACGCCGCGTATCGCAGGGCGCCTGTTGCGTCGCGTGCGCGATTTCGCCTCCGCTGCCAATGCCGACAAGATCGATCGCAAGATCGCTGATCATGCGCTGAGCGCACTCGAAGTGGATGCCGCCGGCCTCGACGCCATGGACCGGCGCTACCTCACGACCATCGCGACGAACTATGGCGGCGGCCCGGTTGGCGTGGAGACGATGGCCGCGGCGTTGTCCGAGCCGCGCGATGCGATCGAGGACATCATCGAGCCGTATCTGATCCAGTGTGGCTATTTGCAGCGCACCCCGCGCGGCCGCCTGCTCACCTCGCACGCCTTTCGTCATCTGGGTATCGCCGAGCCATCGCGCGATGCCGCGGCCCAGTTTGGCCTGTTTGGCACGGACGAGAGCGACGAGTAATTTGCGGTAACGCGCATTGCTCCGGCCGTCATGAACTTTCGGTAATCCTGTGCAGATGATCTGCACAAGCGCACCCCAATTTCGCTCCATTCAAACCGCATCACGGAAGCACATCACCAGCAGGCTTCTATGATCTCTCGGCGTCATCTCATCCGTTCCGTCGGCGGCCTTTCGGCACTCGGCATCTCGACGGCCGCCTATGGCGTCGGCGTCGAGCCGGAACTGCGGCCGCGCATCACGCGCTACCATCCGACGCCGCGGCAATGGCCTGTGGACTTGCCGCTGAAGATCGCCGTGATCGCCGACATCCACGCCTGCGATCCCTGGATGTCGCTGGAGCGGATCGAGGGCATCGTCGACCAGACCAACGCGATCAAGCCCGATCTGATCGCTCTGCTCGGCGACTATGTTGCCGGCCATCACCACGTCACGCGCATCATCCCGGCCGCAGAGTGGGCGAGGCTGTTGGCTGGCCTGAAGGCGCCGCTCGGTGTTCACGCCGTCATGGGCAATCACGACTATTGGGACGACAAGGTCGTACAGCGCGCCGGGCACGGGCCGACGGTCGCACATCGTGCGCTGGAGGCGGCCGGCATTCCCGTTTACGAGAACGATGTTGCGCGTCTCACGAAGGATGGCCGCTCGTTCTGGCTCGCGGGCCTCGGTGATCAGCTCGCTTACGTTCCGGGGCCGCGCTATGGCCACGCGCGGAGTTTCGGGGCCGACGATCTCAATGCGACGCTGGCAAAGATCACCGACGATGCGCCGATCGTTCTGCTCGCGCATGAGCCCTATATCGCGACGCGCGTGCCCGCGCGCGTTGCGCTGCAGCTGTCCGGTCACACCCACGGCGGACAAGTCCGCTTGCTCGGTTGGTCGCCGGCGCTTCCGCGGCAGCATGGCGTTCCGCTCGTCTATGGCCATCTGCGGCTGAAGTGCGACGTCGTCATCTCCGGCGGCCTCGGTTGCAGCATCATTCCGGTCCGCGTCGGCGTGCCGCCGGAGATTGTCGAGGTGACGCTGGGGCGGGCGCCGGTGGAAACCGTGTCCTAGCCGCGCTTGCGCTGCCGGCCGTTTTTGCGCAAAACGGACCTCTAGCGACAAGCGAAGAGGCTCGCGACGTGACAGCTCATCTCGACGGCGAGATCCGCGATGGCCGCCACCACATGCAGGTCCGCGTCTACTACGAGGACACGGATTTTTCCGGCATCGTCTATCACGCCAATTATCTGCGCTACATGGAGCGTGGACGGACCAATCATCTGCGGCTGATGGGCGCCGAACAGCAGGCTCTGTTCGACCAGCCCGAGACCGAAGGCGCCGGCTTCGCCTTCGTCGTGCGCTCGATGCATCTCGACTTTCTCAAGCCCGCGCGGATGGACGATGTGCTCGACGTCGTAACCTGGCCGGTTGCGGTGAAGGGGGCATCGATCCTGCTGGCGCAGGAGGTGCGGCGCGGCGAGGACGTGCTGGTCAAGGCGGAGGTGCGTGTCGCCTTCATCAGCGGTGGCCGCGCGCAGCCGATCCCGAAGTCGATCCGCACTCTGATGAAGGCCGATCTGATTTCGTGATTGCCCGATAGGCGATCGCCTCTCGACTCCATCGCGTGCAGGGATAGATTGCGGCCCCGCAACCCGATGAGGCCCCCATGTCGCGCCCGCCACTTCCGCCCTTCACCCGAGAGACCGCCGCGCAGAAAGCGCGCATGGCCGAGGATGCCTGGAATTCGCGCGATCCGGTGCGCGTTTCGCTCGCCTATACCGAGGACAGCCGGTGGCGCAATCGCTCGGAAGTGTTCCAGGGCCGCGAGGCCATCGTCGCGTTCCTCACCCGTAAATGGGAGAAGGAGCAGGATTATCGCCTGATCAAGGATCTCTGGGCCTTCGACGAGAACCGCATCGCGGTGCGCTTCCAGTACGAATGGCACGACGCAAGCGGCCAGTGGTATCGCTCCTACGGCAACGAGCAGTGGGAGTTCGACGAGCACGGCCTGATGCGCCGGCGCGAGGCGTCAATCAACGACATCGCGATTGCGGAGAAGGATCGCCGGTTTCACTGGCCGGCGCCCGGGCCGCGGCCGGCGGACGTGCCAGGGCTGGGGACGGAACCGTTTTGAGATGCCTTCCTCTCCCTCTCCCCGTTCTTACGGGGAGAGGGTTGGGGTGAGGGGCTTTCACCGCGCAAATGATGGCAGCGAGACCTGCGGAGGCTCCCCCTCACCCGGATCGCAAGAGCGATCCGACCTCTCCCCGCAAGCGGGGCGAGGTGAAACTCAGCGCTTCGCCAGGAACCTGGTAATCGCTCCACCAAGCTTCGCGTTATCGAGCGGCTGCGCCAGTGAATCCCGGGCGGTGGCAACAACATCCTCCGGCGCCTTGCCGTCGCGCAGCTCGCAGCACACCTGGGCAAATCCCACGTCGAACTCCGGGTGCGGCTGCACCGTCAGCGTTGCGCCGTTGGCGTAGAGCAGGCCGGCATGCGGGGTGAATTCGGATGAGAGGATCGTCAGCGCATCATCAGGCGCCTCTATCACCTGGTCCTGATGCGAGCAGGCGATGGCAACCGCTTCGCCGTCGACGACACCGTTCTCGGGCAGCACCTGATAGACATGCCGGCCGATGCCCCAGCCCTTGTCGGACTTGCGCACGGTGCCGCCGAGCGCCTGCGCGATCAACTGATGGCCAAAGCAGACACCGACCATCGGCGTCTTGTTGGCATAGGCACTACGGACGAAATCTTCCAGCGGCGCGATCCAGTCGAGCCCGTCATAGACGCCCGCAGCAGCGCCGGTGATCAGCACGGCCTCAAGCTTGGACGGATCGGGCAGCGCATCGCCGTTCGGGATGCTGACGACGTCGACCTCCGCGGTCGGATCCTCGGCGCGGACCATGCGCTCGAACATGTCCGGAAAGGAGCCATGCTGCTCGCGATATTTTGGTGGGACCTGCCCGGTCTCGATGATGGTGATGCGTGCCATATGCCCCTCAGGTCAAAGGTAAGCTCAGTCGCTTCCTGCCCCATCTTGCTGGTGTGGCGCTGCGCGCGCCAGAAGCGCGCTCTCCTTGCGGATTTCGCCGAGAAAGGCTTTCGCCAGACGCGACAGCGGTTCGGCCTCCGACCATAGCATATAGGCGACCGCGCGTGTCGTCGGTATGAACGGACGGACCACAAGGCCGTGCCCGCCGTTCTGCCGCGGCGAGAAGGGGTCGACCACGGCGGCGCCGACGCCGGCGGCTGCGAGCACGCAGGCCGTATTGCAATAGCGCACCTCGACGCTCGGCCGGAACGGCGCGCCGGCGCGCGCAAAACTGTCGCGCACGGCCTCTCCAAGCCGCGTGCCGCGTTCGAGCCCGATGAAGGGCAGGCCGGAGAGATCAGAGGCTGAGATAACAGGCTTGCCTGCGAGCGGATGCTGCGGCGGCAGCACGCAGACCATCTCGCCGGTGTGCACCACTTCATGCGCGATACCCGGGTGATGCGTTAGCCCAAGCGCGAAGCCGAGCTCGGCGACGCGGCTGAGCACGCCTTCGATGATGCCCTCGTAGCGCCGCACGTCGAAGAACACGCGCGTCTCCGGGCGGCGGCGCAGGAAGCCGGACAGCGCGGAAGGAATGATGCTGTAGGCGAGCGGCGGCGTCGCCACGATGGCGAGATGTCCGGCGCGGTTTTCGCGCAGATCGCGCACGCGGTTCTCGAGCTTGGCGTGAAGCGCGAAGATTGCCTCGCTCTCCTTGTAGAGCGCCATCGCCTCTGCAGTGGGAAACAGCCGGTTGTTGACGCGCTCGAACAGTGCAAAGCCCGCCTGCGCCTCCATCGTCTTCAGCGCGTTGCTGACTGCCGGCTGCGACAGGGCCAGCTCGTCGGCCGCCGCCACCGTAGTGCGGTGGCGGATGACGGCACGCAGGATCTCGAGCTGGCGCAGGTTCATATCACTAGCATTTATATTCTGGGCCAAAAGATCATAGCACGATGAATTGCATTTGCAGCCCGCCTTGCGCCTAATGCCTCAGGATTTGCACGCTGGATCAAAGGGTTCACTAGCCCATTGAGGCAGCATTGCGCACAGATTGGAGGCAATCTTGGTTCGTGTCCTTCGCGCCGCCGCCGCCCAGATGGGGCCGACGCAAAAAGCTGACACGCGCGAGCACACGCTGTCGCGGATGCTGAACATGCTGGAGGAAGCGGCGAACCGGGGCGCCAGCCTCGTGGTCTTTCCCGAGCTCGCCTTCACCACCTTCTTTCCGCGCTGGCTTCTGGAGGGCGAGGCGCTCGACCGCTATTTCGAGCACGGCATGCCGAACCCGGCCGTGGCCAAATTGTTCGATCGTGCCCGTGCGCTGCGTGTCGGCTTCTATGTTGGCTATGCCGAGCTGACCCCCGACGGCCGTCGTTACAATTGCGCCATCCTGGTTGATCGCGACGGCGAGATCCTCGGCCGTTACCGCAAGGTGCATCTGCCTGGCTCGGTCGAGCCGCGCGCGGGCGCACGCTACCAGCAGCTCGAGAAGCGCTACTTCGAATATGGCGATCTCGGCTTTCCGGCCTTCCGCGCCGGCTCGGCCTGGGCCCATGCGATCATGGGCATGATGATCTGCAATGATCGGCGCTGGCCGGAATCCTGGCGCGTTCTTGGCCTGCAAGGCGTCGAACTCGTCTGCATCGGCTACAATTCGGCGGCCTACGATCCCAATGGCGGCACCACGGAAGATGCCTCCTTGCGCACCTTCCACTCGACGCTGGTGACGCAGGCCAACGCCTACATGAACGCGACCTGGGCGATCTCGGTGGCCAAGGCCGGCGACGAGGACGGCTCGGGGCTGATCGGCGGCTCCTGCATCGTCGATCCCAACGGCCGCATCGTCGCCCAGGCCGCGACGCTGACCGACGAGGTCATCGTCGCTGACATCGATCTCGACCTCTGCCGCCAGGGCAAGGACAAGATGTTCAATTTCGCCGCCCACCGGCGGCCCGAGCAATACAGGGTGATCACCGAGCGCGCCGGCGTCATCGAGCCGGCCGTCCTCGACGCAGACTGAATTTGGCATGGCGCTGGCAATGGTTCGGTCAAGGAAAAGGTTGAAGGAGCTGACATGACACGCCTCTCGCATTTCCTCGCCTTCGCAACGCTGGCTGCAGTGACCTCAGTACAAGCCGCCGAGCTTCCGGCTGAGATCAAGCAGGCGGGCGTGCTCAAGCTCACGGTCAACTCCACCTACGCGCCGATGGAATATCGCGATCCCGCTAGCAACGAGCTGGTCGGGCTCGACATCGATCTCGCCAATGAGCTTGCCAAGCGGCTCGGCGGCCTCAAGATCGTCTGGAGCGAGACCCCGTTCGCCGAGCTGATCCCCTCGCTTCAAACCAAGCGTGCCGATTTCATCATCTCGGGGATATCCGACCGCGCCTCGCGTCGTGAGACCGCCGATTTTGTCGACTATCTGACGACAGGACCGCAGTTCTTCGTGATGGCGGAGAGTGACGCCAAGGCCGCCACAGATCTCTGCGGCAAGAAGGTCGGCACCACACGCAGTACCAGCTTCCCGGTCGAGATCGAGAAGTGGAGCAAGCAGAATTGCGAGGCGGCCGGCAAGCCAGCCATCCAATACGTGCCGGGCGAGAACTCGATCGACGTGCGCAACCAGCTCAAGCAGGGCCGCATCGACGCCGCCGTGCAGGGCAGCGAGACGCTGCCTTATGCGCAGACGCAGGAGCCCGGCAAATACCGCATCGTCGGCGAGGCCTTTGCCAAAGGCTACCAGGGCATCATGTTCCGCAAGGACGATGCCGCGCTTCGTGAGGTCGTGACGGAGAAGCTCGCGGCGATGATCGCCGACGGGTCTTACAAGGCCGTCCTCGACAAATGGGGCCTGGGTGCGAATATGGTCACTCAGCCCATGCTGAACGCGGCGCCGCAATGAAGCCGGCGCCGGCACTCGCGGAGGGTTTTCCCGATCTCTCGGGAATGCCGATTGCGCGCGAGCCGCACTGGTTTCGCTGGATCAGCGCGGCCTTGATCGTCCTGGTGCTGGCGGCGATCGCGCGCGCCTTCGCCAATGGCCAGATCGAATGGTCCTATGTCAGTCGCTTCATCACTGCAAAGGTGATCCTCGAAGGTATCGTCAACACCATGGTGATGGCGGTGCTGGCGATGGTGCTCGGCATTGTCCTCGGCATCGTCGTTGCGATCATGCGGCTGTCGCCGAATCCGGTGCTGAAGACGGTCGCGGCCGGCTACACCTGGCTGTTCCGCGGCACCCCGCTGATCCTGCAATTGCTGCTCTGGTTCAACCTCGCGCTGGTGTTTCCGGCCATCGGCATTCCCGGCCTGTGGAGCGCGCGTGCCGTCGACGTCATGACGCCGTTCCTTGCCGCGCTGCTCGGGCTCGGCATCAACCAGGGCGCCTATACGTCCGAAGTCATGCGCGCCGGCATGCTGTCGGTCGATATCGGGCAATATGAAGCGGCGCAGGCGATCGGCATGGGGCGGCTGCGCGCTCTGCGCCGGATCATCCTGCCGCAGGCGATGCGCGTGGTGATCCCCCCGCTCGGCAACGAGTTCATCGGCATGGTGAAGGCGACCTCGCTGGCCAGCGTGATCCAGTATCCGGAAGTGCTGCACAACGCTGAAAACATCTATTACGCCAACTCCCGAGTGATCGAGCTCCTGATCGTCGCCGGGCTCTGGTACCTGCTCGTCGTCTCGATCCTGACGCCGCTCCAGATGCTGCTCGAACGCCGTTTTGCGCGCGGCACAACGCAGTTTGCCCGATGACAAAGCCCCTCGTCGCGATCCGCTCCGTCAGCAAGAATTTTGGAGAGTTCAAGGCTCTCAAGAATGTTTCGCTCGACGTCTGGCCCGGCGAGGTGATGTGCCTGATCGGTGCTTCCGGCTCGGGCAAGACCACGCTGCTCCGTTGCATCAACCAGCTCGCAATCATCGATAGCGGCGGCATCTGGCTCGATGGCGAGCTCCTGGGCGTGCGCGAGCAGGGTGAGCGGCTTTATCGGCTTTCCGAGCGCGAGATCGGGCGGCAGCGGCTGAAGACCGGCATGGTGTTCCAGCGCTTCAACCTGTTTCCGCACAAGACCGCGCTGGAGAACATCACCGAAGGGCCGCTCCAGGTGCAGGGCCGCAAGCCAGATGAGGTTAGCGCCGAGGCGCTGGAGTTGCTCCGGCGCGTCGGGCTGTCGGCCAAGGCGGATTCGTATCCGATGCAGCTCTCCGGCGGCCAGCAGCAGCGCGTCGCCATTGCGCGCGCGCTCGCGATGAAGCCGATGCTGATGCTGTTCGACGAGCCGACCAGCGCGCTCGATCCTGAGCTGGTCGGCGAGGTGCTCGCGGTGATGAAGGAGCTTGCGAAGAGCGGCATGACCATGATGGTGGTGACGCACGAGCTTGGCTTTGCCCGCGAGGTTGCCGACCGCGTCGTCTACATGGACCAGGGCGCGATCGTCGAGCAGGGCCGCGCTGCGGATGTGCTGGGCACGCCGCGCGAGGAGCGGACCAAGGCGTTTCTTTCGGCTGTGATCTGAAATGGGGGCATGTTGATGAAGAGAGTTTTGGTTGCCGCGGCGCTGTTCGGCGCCATGACCGTATCGGCCTTGGCGGTCGAACTGCCGCCTGACATCGCCAAGCGCGGCAGCATCAAGGTGGCGTTGGTGCCGAACTATCCGCCAATGGAGTTCCGCGATCCCGCCAACAACGCGCTGTCGGGCTTCGATGTCGATCTCGGCGAGGCGCTCGGGCGCAAGCTCGGCGTCAAGATCGAATGGACCGAGACCAGTTTTGCCGAATTTATGCCGTCGATCTCGACGGGCCGCGTGGATGCGATCCTGTCCGGCTTCACCGACTATGCCAGCCGGCACGAGATCGCCTCCTTCGTCGATTATCTGCGCAGCGGTCCAAAATTCTTCGTGCAGCAGTCCCGCGCGTCCGAGTTCAAGGACATGGCGTCGCTTTGCGGCAAGAAGGTTGGCGCCAGCCGCCGCACGATGTTTCCGACCGAAATTGACAAGTGGAGCCAGAAGAATTGCTCCAGCAATCCGATCCAGTTCGTCGGCACCGACGGCTCGGCCGATGCGCGCACTCAGCTCAAGCAGGGCCGTATCGACGCCGCTGTGCAGGGCAACGAGACGCTGCCCTATCTGATGGATCTCGAGCCGAACGCCTATGCGCCGGTCGGCGCTGCCTTCGCAACGCAGTTCACGGGCATCGCGTTACCGGTCAAGGAAAAGGCGTTGCAGCAGGCGTTCGTCGAAGCACTCGACGCGCTGATCGCCGACGGAACCTATCGTACGCTGCTGGCGAAATGGAAATTGAACGACAACGGAATAGAAAAGGCGACCATCAATGCTGGACAGTAAGGCACTCCAGAGCATCCCGCTCACCCCAGCCAACACCGCGGATCCCGCGCCGGAATATCCTTGGCCGAAGCCGTACAGATCGGCGATGTTCCTGTCGTTCGACGTGGACGCGGAGAGCGCCTGGACCAGCAAGGACGCGGTGCATGCGCAGCGGCTCATCACCATGAGCTATGGCGGGTACGAGGCGCGGGTCGGCACGCCAAAACTTCTGGAGCTGCTCGACCAGCTCGATCTCAAGGCGACGTTCTTCGTCACGGGCTGGTCGGTCGACGCGCATCCGGCGATGGCCGAATCCATCCTCAAGGCCGGCCACGAGATCGGCCACCACGGCTATCACCATCTCTTGCCCGATCCCGGCGATCCCTGGATCGAGGAGGAGCTGGAGCGCGGTTTCGAGGCGCTGAAGCGCCGGCTTGGCGTGAAGCCGACCGGCTATCGGGCGCCTTACGGCGAGTTCACAGAGGAACTGCGCGTCGCGCTGGTGCGTCACGGCATCGTCTACACGTCGTCGTTCCGCGACGACGTGCGGCCCTATCGTCATCGCCTCGCCGACGGCAAGCCCGGCACGATCGAGCTGCCGGTCACTGCGAGCTACGACGACTGGATGCATGGCCTCTCGGCCCGCTTCAGCCCGCGCTCGATCTTCCCCAAGGAGCACGTGCTCTCGATCTGGAAGGACGAGCTGGATGAGGTTCGCGACTGGGGTGCGATGGTGACGACGGTGCTGCATCCGCAATGCAGCGGCCGCCCTATGCGGCTGCGCCTGTTGCGCGAGTTTCTGACCTACGCAAAGTCCTGCCCTGACGTCTGGATCACCACCGGCGAAAGGATCGCGGAAAACTTCCTGCGCCACGAGGCCGCCAACCGTTGAGAAGTGCCATGACCCGTCGCCGCATCCTCGTCATCAACCCCAACTCCTCGGCGTCGGTGACGGCGGCGATCGACGACGCGGTCGCGCCGCTCCGGATATCAGGCGGACCTGACATCGAGGTGGTCGGTCTTGCCGAGGGGCCGCCGAGCATCAGCTCGCAGCGCGATGCCGACAGCGTGGTGATGCCGCTCGTCAACCGTGTGTCGCGCGATGACGCGGATGCCTTCGTGCTCGCCTGCTTTAGCGATCCGGGCCTGCATGCGGTGCGCGAGGCGGCGGGCGGGCGCCCGGTGTTGGGCATTGCCGAGTGCGGCATCTTCCGCGCGCTGATGCTGGGCGAGCGTTTCGGCATCATCGCGCTATCGCCCTCGAGCATTCGCCGCCAGCAGCGGATGGCACGGGTCATGGGCGTCGACAGCCGTTATGGCGGAAGCTGGTCGGTCGGCGCGAGCGCGGCCGAGACGGCGAGTGCCGACATCCGCGGACGCTTGATCGAAGCCGGCCGTGCGTTGGTCACGCAATATCGTGCCGATGTCTTGGTGATGGGCTGTGCGGGAATGGCCTCGCACCGCGCCGCGATCTCGGACGCCATCGGCGTGCCCGTGGTCGAGCCGGCGCAACAGGCGGTCGCTGTCGCGATCGGTGCGGTCTTGTTGAATACGTAGGTTACCTTCAGGAGCTCTTGGAATGCCGATCTCCCGCCGCTCGCTCCTCAAGGCCGCCGCAGTGATGCCGGCGCTCTCATTGCCGGGCATCGTGCGTGCCGAATCGCAGTCGACGCTGCGCTTCATCCCCGTCATCGATCTCGCCTTCGTCGACCCCATCTACTCGACCGCGCAGGTGTCGCGAAACCATGGCTTCATGGTCTACGATACGCTCTACGGCATGAGCTCCTCGCTCCAGGTCTCGCCGCAGATGCTGTCGGGCCACGTCATCTCCGGCGACCAGCTCCGGTGGGATCTGACGCTGCGCGACGGCCTGTTTTGGCATGACGGCGAGCGCGTGCTGGCGCGCGACTGCGTAGCCAGTATCCGCCGCTGGGCCGCGCGCGACGGCTTCGGTGGCGAGCTGATGGAGGCGACCGCCGAGCTCTTGGCCGTGGACGACCGCACCATCCGCTTCCGTCTCAAGCGCCCGTTCCCGCTGCTGCCGCAGGCGCTCGGCAAGGCCGCGATCAATGCCTGCTTCATGATGCCGGAGCGGCTCGCGAGCCAGGATCCGTTCAAGCCGCTGACCGAAGTCGTCGGCAGTGGCCCGTTCCGCTATCTCGCCGACGAACGCGTGCAGGGCGCCCGCAACGCCTATGCCAAATTCGAGCGCTACCAGCCGCGCACCGACGGCAAGCCGGATTGGACCGCGGGTCCGAAGATCGTGCATTACGACCGCGTGGTCTGGACCATCACGCCCGACGCCGGCACCGGCGTCGCCGCGCTCCAGACCGGTGAGCAGGATTGGCAGGAGACCACGCCGCACGATCTGTTGCCGATCATCAGGGCTGCCGGCGACATCGAGACACGCATCCTCGATCCCCGCGGCTATGCCTGCATGCTGCGCCTCAATCATCTCCAGCCGCCGCTCGACAATCCCGCCATCCGCCGTGCGCTGCTCGGCGCGATCGACCAGTCCGCTTTCATGACCGCGGTCGCCGGCACCGATCCGGCCTTCCAGGTGTCGCCGATCGGCTTCTTCGCGCCTGATACCCCGATGGCGAACGAGGTCGGCCTCGACGTGTTCCGCGGTCCGCGAAACTACGACAAGGTCAAGGCTGGTTTGAAGGCTGCCGGTTACAATGGCGAGAAGATCGTGTTGCTCGTTCCCACCAATTCACTGGCGCAAAAACCGCTCGGCGAGATCGCGGTGGATTCGCTGCGCAAGGCCGGCATGAACGTCGAATATGCCGGGCTCGATTTCGCCGTCGTGTTGCAGCGCCAGCTCAAGAAGGACCCGATTGGGCAGGGCGGCTGGAGCGCGGCAGTCGGCAACTGGCAGGGCATCGACTGGCTCAACCCGGCCGGCAACACCAACATCCGCGGCGAAGGCAAGGTCGCCGGCTGGTACGCGAGCGAGAAGATGGGGCCGTTGCGCAGCCAGTGGCTGGCGGCCTCGGAGCTTGCCGAGCAGCAGCGCATCTGCCGCGAGATCCAGGCGGTCGCGTTCGAGGAAATCCCCTATATTCCGATCGGCCTGTATAGGCAGCCGACCGCCTATCGCAAAGCCATCACCGGCATTCTCGACGGCACCGCCGTGTTCTGGAACGTACGTCCCACATGAGCACCACAGCAATCTTCGGGAGCTATGTGCTGTCACGCAAGGACGGCGCGCAGGACGTGCTGCGCGACCATTGGGTCCTGGTCGAAGGCAAAAAGATCGCGGCAATCACGCGCGACAAGCCGAGTGCGGACGTGGTCTACGATCGCCCCGGCCGCTTCGTCTTGCCGGGCCTCTTGAACCTGCACAATCACTGCTTCTCCGAAGCGGTGGCGCGCAGCCACAGCGAGGACGGCAACGGCCGCAAGAACAATCAGAGCATCGTCTACACGGTGCTGCTGCCGCTCACCAAGCGTGGCGCTGAGATCCTGTCGCCTGAAGAACGTCTCGCGGTGGCGCGGCTCGGCATCCTCCAGCTGCTCACGGGCGGCGCCACCACGGTGATGGAGCCGTTCCGCAACTCGATTCCCGAGATGTTCGACGCGGCGGAAGAGATGGGCATCCGCTTCTACGGCGCGCCCTATCTGTTCTCGACCTCGGACGCCAAGGCCGGCCCCGACGGCGTGGTGCGCTATTCCGGCGACGACGGTGCCGCCGACATGGCGACGTGGGACGCGCTCTACCACCGCTGGAACAATCGCGGCGATGGCCGCATCTCGCTCGCGATAAGCCCGCATGCCACCGACACCTGCGGTCCCGATCTCTTGAAGGCCTGCGCCACGCGGGCGCGCGAGCTTGGCGTGCCTATCACGACTCACATGGCGCAGAGCCGCGCCGAGGTCGAGACCATCGGCAAACGTTATGGCGGCCGCACGCCGGCGGAGTACCTGGACTGGCTCGGCCTGCTTGCGCCCGATCTCATGGCGGCGCATTGCATGTTCAGCAGCGACGACGATCTCAAGCTGATGGCCGCGCGCGGCATGACCGTGTTGAACTGCCCGCGTGTATTTGCACGTGCCGGTGTGACCGCTGCGTTCAGCCGGTTCGCGGAGCATGGCGTCCGCACGGTGGTCGGCACCGACGGCTACAACATGGACCTGCTCGGCGAGCTCAATGCGGCCTCGCTGATCTCCAAGGTCACCTCGCAACGCGCCGATGTCGCGAACTCGCCGGAGCTGATCGAGGCGAACACGGCAGTCGCCGCGGACGTCATCAAGCGGCCGGACCTCGGTCGGATCGAGCCGGGCGCCACCGCCGATCTCACCGTCGTCGATCTCACCCATCCGCATCTCCAGCCTCTGTTCGATCCGCGCCGTGCGCTGATCGCGCTCGCCAACCGCGCCAATATCGACCAGGTCATGGTCGATGGCCGTGTGCTTGTCGATGAGGGACGCTACGTCGGCGCCGATGAGGCTGCGATCACGGCCGCAGGCACCGCTGCAATCGGTAAGATCTGGGACCTGCCGGAGGCGCAGGCCGCGTTCAACGGCTAGCTCTCGAACTCCGCGAGCGACTTGCGCATGGTCTCGACCAGATCGAGCGCCACCGGCGAGGGGCTGCGCTGCGCCGGAAACACCGCGGAGAACTCGAAGTCGATGCGCGGCAGGAAGCGGCGCACGATGACACCTCGGGTGGAGAATTCCTGCGCGGTGAAGGGATCGCAGATCGCGACTCCCAGCCCCGACGACACCATGCCGCACATGATCTCGGACAGTGCGGTCTCAACCCGCAGCACGCGGCGGACATCGTGACGATGGAAGATCTGGTCGACGAGGTGCCGGCTCGAGGATCCCGCCGAGAGCGAAATGAATGTCTCGCCCTCGAAGTCGCGTGGCTCCAAGACTTCTTTTTCCGCGAGACGATGACCGGTTGGCAGCACCGCAACGCGGGCGGGTGCGGGCAGCTTCTGGCTCGGCAGTCCCGAATGCGCAATCGGCACCTCGGCAAAGCCGACGTCGCATTGGTTGTTCAGCACCCAATCGACCACGATCGGCGAGATCACGCCGAAGAAGGCGAGGTTGAGGTTCGGCCGCTCCTTCAGGAAGTGACCTGTGAGCCGCGGCAAATAGCCGTTCGACAGCGCCGGAAGTGCCGCGATCCGCAGCGAGCCGGTGCGACGACCGCGGATTTCTTCCGCGGCCGCGGTGATGCGTTCCAGGCCAACGAAGGAGCGCTCCACTTCGGTGTAGAGCGCCATCGCTGCGGCGGTCGGCACCAGGCCGGTGCCACGCCGCTCGAACAGCTCCATCTTCAGCAGCGCCTGGAGGTCACGCAGCAACCGGCTGACCGCAGGCTGGGTCACTGCCATCAGCGTCGCCGCTTCGGTGACGCTGCCGGTCAGCATCATTGCCCGGAAAGCCTCCACTTGCCGCGAATTGATCCGCGCCATGCAAATCCCATTCATAACATTTAGGCATGTAGAGGGTGCCATTATTCATTGGACGATGGAAGCTGGGGTTTGCGATCTTTTTCATCAGAGCTGAAGACAGACCGCTTTTTCGGCAGATGGGGCCCAAAACACCCCAGATCGCGTCAAAACCCGTCGAGCAGGGGCCGGAGCCCTGCTTCAAAGGGGATCGGTGCGGAAGGAAATGCGGAAGGGTGCTCAGCCAGCGAATTGTCGGCACGTCACCTCATTCCGGTATTGGAGATCGGTCCACATGAAGACTTTCCGCCTTCTGACCGCAGTCAGCATCGCAGCGCTCATCGCCATCCCCTCGGCCGTCTCGGCCCAGCAAAAGACACTCTATGTCGCCGGCTATGGCGGCTCGTTCGAGAAGACCATCCGCGACGAGGTGATCCCGACCTTCGAGAAGGAGAACAACGTCAAGGTCGAGTACGTCGCCGGCAACTCCACCGACACGCTTGCAAAGCTGCAGGCGCAGAAGGGCAACCAGCAGATCGATGTCGCCATCGTCGATGATGGCCCGATGTACCAGGCGATCCAGCTCGGCTTCTGCGGCAAGCTCGACGGGTTGCCGGCCGCCGATCTCTACGATACCGCGCGCTTCAAGGACGATCGCGCGGTTGCCATCGGCATCGTCGCCACGGGCCTGATGTACAACACCAAGGTGTTCGCGGAGAAAGGCTGGGCACCGCCGACCTCTTGGAATGATCTGAAGGACACGAAATACGCAAAGCAGCTCGTGATCCCGCCGATCAACAACACCTATGGTCTCGAAGCGCTGGTGATGCTCTCGAAGATGAACGGCGGCGGCGAGTCCAACGTCGATTCCGGCTTCAAGATCTTCAAGGAAGAGATCAATCCGAACGTGCTCGCCTATGAGCCGTCGCCGGGCAAGATGACCGAGCTGTTCCAGTCCGGCCAGGCGGTCATCGCGGTGTGGGGCACGGGCCGTGTGCAGAGCTTTGCCAATACCGGCTTCCCCGTCGACTTCGTCTATCCGAAGGAAGGCGCCGCGACCCTGCTGACGACGGCGTGTCCGATCGCAAAGCCCAACGCCTCGCCGCTGGCATCGAGCTTCGTCAAGATGCTGCTCGATCCAAAAATCCAGCTCGTGATGCTGAGGGACTACGGCTACGGCCCGGTGCTGAAATCGCTGAAGGTGCCGCCGGACCTCGGCAAGATGGCGCCGATCGGCGAGCGCGCGGCCAAGCTCTATAATCCTGATTGGACCGCCATCAACGAGAAGCGCGAGGAGTGGACCAAACGCTGGAATCGCGAGGTCGAGCGCTGATCTGATCGTTCGCAGCGGAGACAGCGTATGGCCTATCTCGAGCTCGATCGGGTCTCTAAGCAGTTCGGTACCACGACCGTGGTCGATGACTTCAGTCTGGCGGTGGGCAAGGGGGAGTTCATCTCCTTCCTTGGCCCCTCCGGCTGCGGCAAGACCACGACCTTGCAGATGATCGCGGGCTTCCTCGATCCCACGGGCGGCATGATCCGCCTGGAGGGCAAGGACCTGACGGCGGTCCACCCCGCCAAGCGCGGGCTCGGCATCGTGTTCCAGAGCTACGCGCTGTTTCCGCACATGACTGCGGCGGAGAACGTCGCCTTCGGTCTGGAGATGCGCAATGTGTCGGGCAATGAGCGGGCCGAGCGCGTCCGCGCGGCGCTCGCGATGGTGGGTCTTGCCGGCTACGAAGACCGCCATCCCCGTCGCATGTCCGGCGGACAGCAGCAGCGCGTGGCGCTGGCTCGCGCCCTGGTGATCAAGCCGAGCGTGCTGCTGCTCGACGAGCCGCTATCGAATCTCGACGCAAAACTGCGCGAAGAGATGCAGATCGAGCTGCGCCAGATCCAGCGCACTATCGGCACCACCACGATCCTCGTCACCCACGACCAGAACGAGGCGATGTCGCTGTCCGACCGCATCGTGGTGATGAGCCAGGGCAAGATCGAGCAGATCGGCACGCCGCAGGAGACCTATGAGAAGCCGGCCTCGACCTTCGTCTCGCAATTTTTGGGCAAGACCAACGATTTCGCCGGAACGATCGATCGAACCGCGGCACCCGTGCGGATCGTCGCTGGTTCGTGGAGCGCGCTGGCGCCCGCTGGCCTGAACGGTGCAGTCACGGTCAGCATTCGCCCCGAACGCATCGGCTTCGGCGATGCCGGCCTTAACGCAAGAATCGTCACGCGCATCTTCCAGGGCAATCACTGGCTGTTCCAGTGCGACAGCGAATGCGGCCCGGCGATCGTGATCCGTCAGAATGACGGCACGGCGCAGCCGGCCGAAGGCGAGGCGGTTCGCTTGACCTGGCGTCCCGAGGACATGAGCGTTCGCGCGAGGGCTGGCGCATGAGCATGGCCGCCGAGGAGCGCAGTGTACGTGTGCCGTGGGCGCTGACGGCGCCCGCCTTGATGCTGTTCGTCGGCGTGCTGCTGATCCCGCTGGCGATGACCGTGATGCTGTCGTTCCACGATTGGGGCCAGTACAAGGGCATCGAGCCGGTCTTCATCCTGAAGAACTGGAAGGAGATCGCGACCGATCCCTACTATGCCGAAATGTTCTGGCGGACCTTTCGCATCGCGATCCTGACCACGCTGCTCACCGCATTGCTCGGCGCTCCCGAAGCCTACATCCTCAACCGCATGAGCGGCCGCTGGAAGAGCTTTTTCCTGCTCGTTATTCTCGGCCCGCTGCTGATCTCCGTGGTGGCGCGCACGCTCGGCTGGGCGCTGCTGTTTGGCGGCAACAACGGTCTCGTCAACAAACTCCTGATGACGCTCGGCGCGATCCGTTCCCCCATTCCCTTCATGTTCACCGAAACAGGCATGGTGGTCGCGCTCGCGCATGTGATGATGCCGTTCATGGCGCTGTCGGTATGGGCGGCGCTTCAGCGGCTCGATCCGCAGATCGAGAATGCCGCGATGTCGCTCGGCGCGCGACCGCTCACCATCATCCGCCGCATCATCATGCCGCAGATCATGCCGGGCGTGCTGTCGGGCGCGATCATTGTGTTCTCGCTCTCGGCCAGCGCCTTCGCGACACCTGCGATCATCGGCGGCCGCCGGCTCAAGGTCGCGGCGACGCTGGCCTATGACGAGTTCCTCAACACGCTGAACTGGCCGCTCGGCGCGGCGGTCGCGACGCTGCTCTTGGTCGCGCTGGTGCTGATTGTCGTCGGCAGCAATGCCTTGATCGAACGCCGCTATGCGGAGGTGTTCCGATGAGGCGGAACGGCCCGCTCGCGCTGATCTTCCACACCATCTTCGTCATCGTCATGGTGGCGCCGATCCTGGTGGTCTGCCTCGTTGCCTTCACGCCCGAAGGCTTTCTGTCGCTGCCGACCAACGGCTTTTCGCTGCGCTGGTTCAGGGCGATTGCCCAGTATCCAGAATTTATCCACGCCTTCTGGGTTAGCCTCGGGCTCGGCGCACTTTCGTCCTTCGTGTCGCTGTTGTTCGCGGTGCCGGCGGCGCTGGCAATCGCGCGCTATCGTTTCCGCGGCCGCGATGCGCTAGCGGCACTCTTCCTGTCGCCGCTGATGATCCCGCATGTCGTGCTCGGCATCGCCTTCCTGCGCTTCTTCACCTCGGCCGGCCTCGGCGGCAGTTTTGCGGCGCTGATCATCGCGCACGTCATCATCGTGTTTCCGTTCGCGCTGCGGCTGACGTTGGCGGCGGCGACCGGCATCGACCGCACGGTCGAGATGGCGGCGGTCTCGCTCGGCGCCGGCGGCTGGACGCTATTCCGCCGCGTCACCCTGCCGCTGATCCTGCCCGGCGTCATCAGCGGCTGGGCGCTTGCCTTCATCCAGTCGTTCGACGATCTCACCATGACCGTCTTCCTCGCCGCGCCCGGCACCGAGACATTGCCCGTTCGCATGTTCCTTTATATCCAGGACAACATTGATCCGCTGGTGACGTCGGTCTCGGCCTGCGTGATCGCTGTCACCATGACCGCCCTCATTCTGCTCGACCGCTTCTACGGGCTCGACCGCGTGCTCGCCGGCAAGGGCGATGCCGGGCGATAGGAGAACCAATGTCTAGAGAATACGACGTCGCCGTGGCCGGCGGCGGATTGCTCGGCTCCGCCATCGCCTGGGGCCTCGGCCGGCTCGGCAAGAGCGTGGCCGTGCTCGACGAAGGTGACATCACCAAGCGCGCCTCGCGAGCGAACTTTGCGCTGGTGTGGGTGCAGAGCAAGGGTCTCGGCATGCCGGCCTACACGGTCTGGACCGTGCAGGCCTCGCAGGCGTGGGGCCGGCTGGCGTCCGAACTGAAACAGCAGACCGGGCTCGACGTCGTGCTTCAGCAGAACGGCGGCTTTCACCTTACGCTCGGCGAGGACGAATTCGGCCAGCGCACCGAGCTGGTCAAGCGCATGCACAACCAGACCGGCGCCGCCGACTACAAGATGGAGATGTTGCGCCCCTCCGAGATCAAGACGGCGCTGCCGCTGATCGGGCCCGAAGTCTCTGGCGGCAGCTATTGCCCGCTCGATGGCCACGTCAATTCGCTGCGGACGTTCCGTGCCTTCCATACCGGCTTCAAGGCGTTCGGTATCGACTATTTTCCGGAGCGTCCGGTCTCGGCGATCAGCAAGAGCGGCGGCGAATTCCGTCTGACCACACCGAAAGGCGAGCTTCGCGCCGCTAAAATCGTGCTCGCTGCCGGCAACGCCAACCAGACGCTGGCGCCGATGGTCGGCCTCTACGCGCCGATGGGGCCGACCCGTGGCCAGGTCGTCGTGACCGAACGCACCATGCCGTTCCTGCCGCATCCCCTCACCACGATCCGTCAGACCGACGAAGGCACGGTGATGATCGGCGACAGCAAGGAAGACGAGCTGGATGATCGTACGCTGAAGCCTTCGATCAGCGGCGTGATGGCTGATCGCGCGCAGCGCATGTTTCCGCACCTGTCGCGACTCAACGTGGTCAGGAGCTGGTCCGGCATCCGCGTCATGCCTCAGGACGGCTTTCCGATCTACGACCAGTCGGAGACGCATCCCGGCGCCTTCGTCGCCTGCTGCCATTCCGGCGTGACGCTCGCCTCCAACCATGCCTTCGAGATTGCGCGCATGGTCGCGCAGGGCGCGCTCGAGCCGGAGCTGGTCGGTGCGTTTTCGGCCAGCCGCTTCGGCGGCGCCGGCGCTGCGAACAACAGCGGCTACTAAAGATACTTAAGGAGCCACGAGGCATCCCATGTTTAGACGATCCGAACAGGACAAGCGTCCTCCAGTGCAGATCTTCGTCGACGGCGTCGTCGTCGCGGCGCGGGAGGGCGACACCGTTTCCGCTGCGTTGTTGGCCTCCGGCCAGGACGCACGGCGTTCCACGGCAGTCAGCGGTGCGCCGCGGCTGCCTTACTGCATGATGGGCGTGTGCTTCGAGTGTCTCGTCACCATCGACGGTGTCGGCAACCGGCAGGGTTGCCTCGTGCCAGTGGCTGAGGGCATGCAGATCGAGATCCAGAAGGGCAAGCGGGAGATCGGAAGATGAGCGTTGCTCCCAAGCGCGAAGACTACGACGTCGTGGTGATCGGCGCGGGGCCTGCGGGCCTTGCGGCCGCTGCGACCTCTGCCGAAGCTGGCCTGTCGACGCTGCTGCTCGACGAGAACGCCGGGCCTGGCGGCCAGGTGTTCCGCGCCATCTCCTCAACGCCGGTGACCGATCGCAGCCAGCTCGGCGCCGATTATTGGGTCGGTGCCGAGCTCGTGCAGTCGTTGCGCGCAAGCACTGCCGAGGTCATCCACCGCGCCACGGTCTGGAGCCTCGACCGCAATCTCGATATCGCCGTCTCGATCGGCGGCGCCTCCGCTTTCGTCAAGGCGAAGCGCGTGATCCTGGCGACGGGCGCACTGGAGCGGCCGTTCGCAATTCCTGGCTGGACGCTGCCGGGCGTGATGACCGCGGGCGCGGCCCAGACCATGTTGAAGTCGTCGGGGCTGGTGCCTGACGGCCGCACTGCTATCGCAGGGCAGGGGCCTCTGCTTTGGTTGCTCGCCGCACAGATCCTGCGCCTCGGCGGCCGCATCGATCGCATCCTCGACACCACCGAACGCGGCAACTATCTCGCCGCGCTGCCGCACGCTTTCGCGTTCCTCACCTCGCCCTATTTCACCAAGGGCCTGTCGATGATGCGCGAGGTGAAGGCGAAGGTCGAGGTCGTCTCCGGCGTCACAGAGCTTGCCGCGGCCGGCGAGGGCCAACTCGCCGGCGTCAGCTACGTCGCGGGTGGCAAACGCGAGACCATTGCTGTCGATCTGTTGCTTCTGCATCAGGGCGTCGTGCCCAACGTCAATCTAGCGATGTCGGCCGGCATCGAGCATCGCTGGGATGATCTGCAATTGTGCTGGTCACCCGTGCTGGATGCGAACGGTTCTTCGTCGGTTGCCGGTATTGCGATCGCCGGCGACGGTGCCGGCATCGGCGGCGCGAATGCCGCGGTGGTGCGTGGCCGCATCGCGGCCCGTGCGGCGGTGGAAGCACTGGCGCCCGCCGCTGCTGCGAAGCTGCCCGCGCTGGCGACGCTTCGCCGCGATCTTGCCAAGGCCGAGCGCGGCCGCGTTTTTCTCGACACGCTGTTTCGCCCGGCGCCGCAGTTCCGCATTCCCTCGGGCGATACCATCGTCTGTCGCTGCGAGGAGGTGACCGCCAACGACGTGCTCGAATCCGTTGCGATCGGCGCGACCGGGCCGAACCAGCTCAAGGCCTATCGTCGTACCGGCATGGGTCCATGCCAGGGCCGGCTCTGCGGTCTCACCGTGACCGAATTGATGGCGCAGGCGCGCGGCAAGACTCCGCAGGAGATCGGCTACTACCGGCTGCGCGCACCGGTGAAGCCGATCACCCTCGCCGAGCTCGCCGCGGTCCCGAAAACGGAAGAAGACGTCAAGGCGGTGGTGCGCGGATGACCACGAACGTGGATGCGATCGTCATCGGCGGCGGCATCCACGGATGCTCGACGACGCTCCATCTGTGTCTCGCCGGCCTGAAGCCGGTGCTGATCGAGAAAGACTACGCCGGTCGTCACGCCTCCGGCGTCAACGCCGGCGGCGTCCGTCAGCTGGCGCGGCACATCCCCGAAATCCCACTCTCGATCCGCTCGATGGGGATCTGGGAAAAGATCAACGATCTCCTCGACGACGATTGCAGTTTTGAGAGCCACGGCCAGGTGCTGGTCGCGGAGAATGAGGAAGAGCTTGCGGTCTGCCGCGCGCGCGTGGCCGAGCTCAACGCGCTCGGCTTCACCCATGAAGAGTTGATCGACGCGAGCGAACTCCGGCGTCTCGTGCCGGCGGTCGCCGAGACCTGCCCCGGCGGCGTGGTGTCGCGCCGCGATGGCGCGGCCAATCCGGCGCAGACGACGACGGCGTTCCGCCGCAAGGCCGAGCAACTCGGCGCTACCGTGCGCGAAGGCGTGGCCGCCGGTAATATCCGCTACAGCGATGGCCTCTGGCACGTCGATGTCGGCTCCGATAGCTACGCCGCGCCGGTTCTCGTCAATGCCGCCGGCGCCTGGGCCGGCAAGATCGCTGCCGCGCTTGGCGAGCCGGTGCCGGTCGAGACGGTAGCGCCGATGCTGATGATCACCTCGCGCGTGCCGCATTTCATCGACCCCGTCGTGATCCTGCGCGGACGAAAGCTCTCCTTCAAGCAATTCAAGAACGGTACCGTGCTGATCGGCGGCGGCCATCTGGCAACGTCCTATCAGGATCGCAACGAGACGGTGCTGGACTGGAAGAGCCTCGCCATCAGCGCCCGTACCGTGTTCGAGCTGTTCCCGGTGATGCGCGGCGCCACCATCGTGCGCGCCTGGGCCGGCATCGAGGCCAAGATGAAGGACGACATTCCCGTGTTTGGCCCGAGTTCGCGACATAAGGGCCTCTATCACCAGTTCGGCTTCTCGCTGCACGGCTTCCAGCTCGGGCCCGGCGCTGGTGCCGTGATGGCAGAGCTGATCGTCAATGGCGGCACCCAGACCCGCATCAGCGATCTCGGCATCGAGCGTTTCCATCGTTCGGCCGCCCGCTAAAGCATGGCTTCACTCATTCCGACTTGGCGAACATTCCGACCAGGGTCTCGCGCAGCCAGCGCTGCGCGGGCACGGTGTCGTTGCGCTGGTGCCAGAACAGGCTGACGATGCGCGCCGGCGCCTGCAGTGGCAGCGGCATCGCATGCAGGAACGGGGCGTGGCGCGACTGCGAACGCAGATCGCTCGGCAGCACGGCGATCAGATCGGTCTGGCGCACGATCTCATAGGCGGCGCTATAATGATTGACGGTCGCGACCAGATTGCGCGACAGCCCGCGCGAGGCGAGGAAGAGATCGTAGGTCGGCAAGCGCTTCCCCGCCAAGGTCACGTCGACATGCCCAGCGTTCAGGAAGGCGCGCGTGCTCAGCCGCTTCTGGGCCGCGAGCGGGTGGCCGCGCCGCATGAAGCAGGCATAATCGACGGTCCAAAGCGAGCGTGAGCGAATGGCCGTCGGTTGCTGCGCTTCGTTGACGTAGACGCTCAGTACGCAATCGACCCGGTTGCCCTCGAGCTGATCGGCGATCTCCAGGATGGTGTTGGGCACGGTGTGGACCCGTGCCTTGGGTGCGACCTCGCCGAGATGGTTCAGCAGATTCGGCATCACCAGCGAGGCGACGTAGTCCGACATCGACAGGGTGAATTCGGTCTGCGCGCGGGCGGGGTCGAACACCTGCTCGTCAAGTGCCCCCCGGACGCTTTCCAGTGCCTCGCCGATCGGCTCCCAGAGCACGACGGCGCGCTGGGTCGGGCGGATCCCGGTGCCGGATCGCACGAACAAGGGATCGCCGAGCGCGTCGCGCAGGCGTGCGAGCGCGTTGCTGACGGCGGGCTGGGTCATCGTCAGCGCGCTCGCCGCGCGCGTGACGCTGCCCTCGGTCATCAACGCCTCGAAGACTTTCAGCAGGTTGAGGTCGAGCGCGCGGAAGGACAAGAACATTCACCGTGGTGATGTATTAGATCATCATTATAAATTATGACGATAACGTCATTCTGTCTATGATTTCCTCCCGAACGACAAGCGGGTGCCGGACCGCGGGGATCGAGGGGGATATTCATGTCGATGATATCGGCGCGCATTGAGCGCCTTCCGTTTGCACGCTTCCACATGCATCTGCTGCTGATGGGCGGGCTCGGCTACATGTTCGACGCGATGGACGCCGCGGTGCTGGCCTTCATCCTGCCGGTGCTGCGCACGGCGTGGAATCTGTCGAGCGTCCAGATCGGGGTGCTCGGCAGCAGCACCTATATCGGCTTCCTGTTCGGCGCGCTGTTCGCCGGCACGCTCGGTGATCTCATCGGCCGCCGCGCGGTGATGATGTCGGCGCTGGCGTTGTATTGCGCGGCATCCATTGTCAGCGCGATGGTCGACACCTGGTCGGCCTTCTTCGTCGCCCGCATCGTCGCGGGCATGGGCACAGGCGCGGAGAGCGCGATCATCGCGCCCTATCTTGCGGAGTTCGTGGCGCGACGTTACCGCGGCAGTTTCACCGGCGCGCTCGCAGGCTTCTTCTCGTTCGGCTTCGTGGCCGCGGCCTTGCTCGGGTACTTCATCGTTCCCTCCTACGACAATGGCTGGCGCATCGTGCTTGTGATCACGGCGGTGCCTGTCGTCATGCTGCTGTGGTGGCGGCGGGCTCTGCCGGAATCGCCGCGCTGGCTGGAGAGCCGCGGACGGGAGAAGGAAGCAGCAGCCGTGCTCGACAAGATCGAGGCGGTCTTTGCGCAGGAGGGTCATGTGCTGCCGCCGCCGGTGGTCGAAGCCGCCCCGCCCACCGGTACCGGTGGAACGCTGCTGACCAATTTCGCGGCGCTTCTGGCGGCGCGCCAGGCGCGCATCACCATCATGACCTGGATCATGTGGCTTGCGATCACCTTCAGCTACTATTCCTTCTTCGTCTGGATCCCCGGCCTCCTCGTCCAGAACGGCATGAGCATCACCAAGAGCTTTGGCTATTCGATCGCGATCTATTGCGCCCAGATACCCGGTTATTTCAGCGCCGCGTATTTCAACGAGCGCATCGGCCGGCAGGCGACGATTGCGACCTACATGGTGCTCGGCGGCGTCAGCGCGCTCGGCCTTGCCTTCGCGCAGACGGACCAACACATCATACTGGCGGGCATTCTGCTGTCGCTGTTCATGAACGGCACCTATGCCGGCGTCTATGCCTACACCGCTGAGGTGTTCCCGACGCCGATCAGGACCACCGGTGCCGGGCTTGCGTCGGCCATCGGCCGCATCGGCGCGATCGTCTCGCCGATCCTGGTCGGCTATCTCTATCCCAATTTCGGCTTCGCCGGCGTGTTCGGCGTCACCACCACGGTTCTGTTATTGGGAGCGGTCACCGTCGTCTTGATGGGCGTGCCGACGCGCGGCCGGTCGCTTGAAGAGATCGCCGCGGGTGAAACCGCATGAGGCCGACCAAACGTCCGGCCGATCCGCTGCTCTGCGCCGTTGCGGCGGCACACGACAGGGTGGATCAGCCGGGCGCGCTCTTTGCGGTGCTGGATGAGGCCCTGAAGTCGGCGATCGGGCACAAGCTGTTCACGATCCTGACCTATGACAGCGCCACCTTCGAAGCCGCGCGGATCTATTCCAATCTGCCGGGTCCATACCCCACCGGCGGTCGCAAGCGCCTCGCGCCGGGACCGTGGACAGAAGCCGTGCTCGATTCCGGCGAGGCCTATATCGGCCGGACGCAGGACGATCTGCGGACTGTCTTCCCCGACCATGAGCTGATCGCCTCGCTTGGCTGTGCCAGCGTGCTCAACATGCCGGTGCGCTGGCGCGGCCGCACGCTCGGCTCGCTCAATCTGCTTCACGAAGCAGGCTGGTACGACGAGGACGACGTCGCCGCGTGTCTCCCGTTCGCCCAGCTCGCGCTGCCGGCGCTGCTTCCAATTGCCTGACAGAGGAAATCTCAATGCCAAGCACTCTCTTCAAGAACGCCGCGCTGCTTGATCCGCTCCAGCCCGAATTGCTGATGGGCCATGATGTGCTGGTGGAGGATACCGTGATCAAGGAGGTCTCGGACCGTCCGATCCAGGCCACCGCAGATCGAACGATCGATCTCAAGGGTAAGACGTTGATGCCCGGCCTGATCGACCTCCACGTCCATACGATCGCGATCGAGCTCAACCTGGCGGCGCAGGCAAAAATGCCGAACGTCCTGGTAACGCTGCGTTCGACGCTGATTCTCAAGGGCATGCTGCGGCGAGGTTTTACGACCGTCCGCGATGCCGGCGGCGCCGGCCACGCGATGAAGCAGGCCATCGAGACCGGCCTCGCCGATGGCCCGCGGCTGTTTGTCTCGGGCCGCGCGCTCAGCCAGACCGGCGGGCATGGCGATGGTCGGGCCCGCTCGGACTATCTGGCCAGCGATTCCGTCTGTCCGTGCTGCGTGCGGGTCGGAGCCCTGGCGCGCGTTGCCGACGGTGTTGATGGGGTGCGCAGGGCGGTGCGCGAGGAGCTGCAGATGGGCGCGGACCAGATCAAGATCATGGCGTCCGGCGGCGTGGCGTCGCCGACCGATCCGGTCGGCGCCTTCGGCTACTCCGAGGACGAGATCAGCGCCATCGTCGACGAGGCCCACGGCCGGCAGACTTATGTGCTTGCCCACGCCTATACGGCGGCGGCGATCGCGCGCGCGGTTCGCTGCGGCGTCCGCACCATCGAGCACGGCAATCTCGTGGACGGTCAGACCGCCCGCCTGATGGCCGAGAAGGGCGCCTATGTGGTGCCGACCCTGATCACCTATGAAGCGCTCGCCAATGAGGGTGCGCAGTTCGGCCTGCCGCCGGAGAGCGTCGCCAAGATCGCCGACGTCCGCGATGCCGGCCTGCGCTCGCTCGAGATCTACCGCAAGGCCGGGGTGAAGATGGGGTATGGCAGCGATCTGCTCGGCCCGTCGCAACGCCTTCAGAGCGAGGAGTTCCGCATCCGCGCGGAAATCCAGGGCGCGCGCGAGGTCATCGCCAGCGCGACCGTGATCGGGGCCGAGGTGCTCGGCATGGAGGGCAAGCTCGGCCGCATCGTGCCCGACGCGCTCGCCGATCTGCTCGTGGTCGACGGCAACCCGCTTCGAGACGTCTCATGCCTGCTCGGGCAGGGTGAGCACATCCCGCTGGTGATGAAGGCGGGGAAGGTTCAGTTCGACAGGCTGGCGGCGTAGCCGCTGGCCTCGCCGACGGCATGCCTTGATCTTGCCGCCCGGCCGGATTATGAGCGAGGCTCTCGTCAAGGATATCAGCAGCCATGGATTTTACCCCGATCGCAACGCCCATCCGCATTGCTCACGGGGAATTCCATGCCTGCTTCAATCATCCTGTCACGCCTGTCGCTGTCCACACCTGACGGCCGCTCTCTTCTCTCCAACATCGATCTGACCTTCGGCGCAGAACGCGTCGGCCTCGTCGGTCGCAACGGCGTCGGCAAGACGACGCTGCTTGCGGTCATCACGGGCGAGCACGTTCCGCAGTCGGGGCGCGTCGTCGTCAACGGCACCGTCGGGCTGCTGCGGCAGGACGCCCAGCTGCGCGCCGGCGCTAAGGTCGTTGACCTCTTCGGCGCGCACGATGCCCTGGAGCTGCTTCGCCGGGCGGAGCGCGGCGAGGCCTCGGCCGAGGATGTCGCCGAGGTCGACTGGACTCTCGATACGCGGCTGGCATCCGCCCTTGCGCGCGTCGGCTTCGATATCGCGCCTGATACGGAACTGGACCGTCTGTCCGGCGGACAGGTCACGCGCGTTCGTCTCGCCGCGCTGCTGTTTGCCGAGCCGGACTTCCTGCTGCTGGACGAGCCTACCAATAATCTCGATCGCGACGGGCGTCGTGCCGTGATTGATCTGCTCGCCGCCTGGCGCGGCGGCGCCATCGTCGTCAGCCACGACCGGGCGCTGCTGGAAACCATGGACGCCATCGTCGAGCTGACCTCGCTTGGCGCAACACGCTATGGCGGCAATTGGAGCAGCTATCGCGCACAAAAGGCCGTCGAGCTCGCCGCCGTCAGCCACGACCTCGCATATGCCGAGAAGCATCTGTCCGAGATCGAGGGCAAGGCGCAGGAAGCAGCCGAGCGCAGGGCCCGCAAGGACAGCGGCGGCAGGAAGAAGCGCGCCAGGGGCGACATGCCACGGATCCTTGCGGGCGCACGCAAGGATCGCAGCGAGGATAGCGGCGGCAAGGCCGCAGATATTGCCGAGCGGCGTCGCGCGGAGGCGTTGGATGCGGTCGACACTGCACGCCGGCGCATCGAGATCCTTCAGCCGCTGTCTGTAAAGCTGCCATCGACTCGGCTGCCGGCGGGGCGGGAGGTGGTTTGGCTTGATCGTGTCTGCGCAGGCTATCAGCCGGAGCGGCCGGTGTTGCGCGATTTGTCGCTCACCATCGTTGGTCCGGAGCGCGTCGCGATTGTCGGGCCTAACGGCTCGGGCAAGACGACGCTGCTGAAGCTGGTTGCCGGTGAATTGCGCCCCGTCGCGGGGGCCGTGCGGGTCAGGCCGGACTTCGCGCTGTTCGACCAGAAGGTCAGCCTGCTCGATCCTGCGATCTCGATTCTCGACAACTTTGGACGCCTCAATCCGAGGGCAGGTGCGAATGAATGCCATGCCGCGCTGGCTCGTTTCATGTTTCGCGCAGATGCGGCGCTGCAGCCTGTCGGCAGCCTGAGCGGCGGCCAGCTGTTTCGCGCGGCCCTCGCCTGCGTGCTGGGCGGGGCGACGCTGCCATCGCTGCTGATCCTGGACGAGCCGACCAATCACCTCGACCTCGACTCCATCGAGGCTGTCGAAGCGGGTCTGCGGGCCTATGACGGCGCGCTACTCGTCGTCAGTCACGATGAGGCGTTCCTGGAAGCCATCGGGATCAGACGCCGGCTCGATCTGGCCGATTGTTCGGGCTGATGGAACAATGATAGCGGCTCGCGGCGTTGACCGACGCGGGCGATGCAAGCACTGACAGCCAGACTGCGTGATAATTCTCAAAAACCCGACGCTCTGCCCCCAGCGCGTCGGGTGGAATGGATGAGTATCAATCCGTGATCCCAACCCGGGTGTTGTGACTCCAGTCCTACCAAAATTCTACTCCGGGAAACTACCGCAAGGGAACCGGGCGTCTGGCTTCGATCTTAGCGGCGTGGCTCTACGCGCTGCCGCCGGGCTCCAGCGCTTCGCCGATCTCCAGCGGATGCGCCATGGTCTCGTGCAGTGCCTCGCGGTCGAGCTCGCCTTCGGAGATGCTGATGACGACGCAGGCGACGCCATTGCCGATGAGGTTGGTCAGCGCGCGGCACTCGCTCATGAACTTGTCGATGCCGACCAGGATCGCGATCGACTGGATCGGAATGTCAGGCACGATCGACAGTGTCGCTGCCAGCGTGATGAAGCCGGCGCCTGTGACACCGGATGCGCCCTTCGAGGTGATCATCGCGATACCGAGAATGCCGAGCTCCTGCCAGATCGTCAGATGCGTGTTGGTCGCCTGCGCCAGGAACAGCGTTGCCAGCGTCATGTAGATGTTAGTGCCGTCGAGGTTGAAGCTGTAGCCGGTCGGGATCACGAGGCCGACCACCGAACGCGAGGCGCCGAGATGCTCCATCTTCTGGATCATCTGCGGCAGCACCGTTTCCGACGACGAGGTGCCGAGCACGATCAGCAGCTCGTCCTTGATATAGGCGATGAAGCGAATGATGGAGAAGCCGGCAAGCCGGGCGATTGTGCCGAGCACGATCAGCACGAACAGGATGCTGGTGAGATAGAATGTGCCGATCAGAGCGGCGAGGTTGAGCAGCGAGCCGAGGCCATAGGCGCCGACGGTGAACGCCATCGCACCGAACGCGCCGATCGGCGCCACACGCACGATGATGCGGATGATGCCGAAGAACATCTTCGCGGCCTTGTCGATCGCCTCCGCGATCGGCTCGCCCGATTTGCCGAGGAAGGCGATGGCGAAGCCGGAGAGGATCGAGACCAACAGCACCTGCAAGAGGTCACCGCGCGCGATCGCGCCCACATAGCTGTCGGGAATGATCGCCATCAGATGGGCGACGATGCCGTCTTCATGCGCCTTGGACACATAGGTCGCGACCGATTTCGGATCGATGGTGGCGGGATCGATGTTGAAGCCGTGCCCGGGCTGGAGAACCTCGCCCACCAGAAGACCAATGGCGAGCGCGACGGTCGAGACCGTCTCGAAATAGATCAGCGATTTCAGTCCGACGCGGCCGACGCGCTTGAGGTCGCCCATCGAGGAAATGCCGTGCACCACGGTGCAGAAGATGACAGGCGCGATCATCATCTTGATCAGCGCGATGAAGGCATCGCCGAGCGGCTTCAGGGCTTTGCCGAGGTCCGGATAAAAATAGCCGATGAGCACCCCGAGCACGATCGCGATCAGCACCTGGACATAGAGGATCTTGTACCAGGGCTGGTGCCGGCGGTGGACGGCTGGCTGGATCGCGATCTGCGTCATAAAGTTCAATCCCGGAACACATTGATCTTGCATGATTTAGATCATGTGATGATCGCATCATAAGCAACAATCACATTTTTGTCGGATCGCACGAACATCAATCGCTGCACCGCAATGGGGGGAGCATGTCGAACGCAAGGGGTGCGGACGAGCCATCGCAAGGCTATTTTCCGCGCTGGAAGCTGAAGACGTCGGGCGTGATCATGCCGGAGGAGCGGCTGCCATGGGGGCAGACCATCGTCTCCGGTCTGCAGCATTGCGTCGCAATGTCGGGCTCGACGATCATCGCGCCGCTGCTGATGGGATTTGATCCCAATGTTGCGGTGTTGTTCTCCGGCATTGGCACGCTGATCTTCTTGGTCATCGTCGCGGGGCGTGTGCCGAGCTATCTCGGCTCGAGCTTCGCGTTCATCGCCGTCGTCCTCGCCGCAACCGGCTACGCCGGGCACGGACCGAATCCGAACATCTCGGTCGCGCTCGGCGGTATCGTCGGCGCCGGGGTGCTTTACGGCGTGATCGCACTGATCGTGATGTGGTCGGGCATCAGTTGGGTCGAGCGTCTGATGCCGCCGGCTGTCACCGGCGCCGTGGTCGCCGCGATCGGCCTCAACCTTGCGCCCGTGGCGGTCAAGGCGGTGAGCGCGAACGCGTTCGAGACCTGGATCGGGCTTGCGACTGTTCTGATGATCGGCGTGGTCGCGGTGGTCGCGCCTGGTCTGTGGCGCCGCCTGCCGATCATCCTGGGGGCGATCGGTGGATATCTGTTGTACCTGCTGTTCGCGAACGGCCTTGGTTTCGGCAAGCCGATCGACTTCGCGCAGCTCTCGGCTGCGCCGTGGGTCGGCCTGCCGAACTTCACCACGCCGACCTTCCAGGCCGATGCCATCTTTCTGATCGCGCCGGTTGCGGTCATCCTCGTCGCCGAGAATCTCGGGCACATCAAGGCCGTTGGGGCCATGACGGGCCGGAGCCTCGATGCCTATCTCGGCCGCGCTTTGCTTGCCGACAGCCTCGCGACGATCCTGGCGGCCTGTGGCGGCGGCACCGGCGTGACCACCTATGCCGAGAACATCGGCGTCATGGCGGCAACGAAGGTCTATTCGACCCTGCTGTTTGCTTTCGCGCATTTGATCACCGTCGCCGTGGCGCTGACCGCAGGGGTCGGCGATCTCACGCTCAAATTCGGCGCTTTCACGATCGGAGGAATCGGCACCGCGACCTTCGGCGCGATAATCCTGTATCAGATCCTCACCTCACCGATCGCGCGCCACGCGGAATGAATCCCAGCGATGCGCCAACAGGGTGGAACAAAATCCCGGTTCCATCCATGATGAGGCATCCCGGAGAATACTCATGCCACAAACCGATCTCTCGCCCGCCTTTCCTTCACGCCTCAACGGCCGCTATGCGCTGGTTACCGGCGCCTCCCAGGGCATCGGCCGCGCCGTTGCCGTCAGGCTCGCCCAGGAAGGCGCGACCGTCGCCATCAATTATTTTGATCATCTCGGGAGGGCTGAGGAGACGCTTGCGCTGGCCACGACTGGATCGAGCGATCGCGGCCACGGCAAGCTCGACCATGTCATCGTCAAGGCCGACGTCAGCAATGAGCAGGAGGTCGCTGCGATGTTCGAGACGATCCTGGCGCGCTGGAAGCGTCTCGACTGTCTCGTCAACAATGCCGGCTTTCAACAGGAATCGCCGAGCGAGGCGCTCGACATCGAAGCCTATCGCCGCATCATCAACGTCAATCTCAACGGCGCCGTGCTCTGCGCGCAGAAGGCGCTGGCGCATTTCGTCGCCCGCGGCGGAGGAGGCAGCATTATCAACTGCTCGAGCGTCCACCAGATCATTCCGAAGCCCGGTTATCTCGCTTATTCGATCAGCAAGGGCGGCATGGCCAATCTGACCCGTACGCTGGCGCTGGAGTTTGCCGGCCGCGGCATTCGCGTCAATGCGGTCGGCCCCGGCGCAATCGACACGCCGATCAACGAGGCCTGGACAGGCGACGCCGAAAAGCGCGACGCCGTCGTCAGCCACATTCCGCTCGGGCGTGTCGGCACGCCGGAAGAGATGGCCGCGGTCTTCGCTTTCCTGGCCTCGGATGACGCTAGCTACATCACCGGGCAGACCATCTACGCCTGCGGCGGGCTGACGCTGTTTCCCGAATTCAGGGAGAACTGGTCGAGCTGAAGTTGGCTTGACGGATGAAACCCCTGCACCTGTCACGCCCGTGCTGGCAGCTTCAGAAATCTCCTGCGAACAGGTCGTAGGAGCCCCGGCTGCCGCGGACATACTTCCTGGCCGCGGTGGCACATATCAAGTCGCGATTGGCATCGAACGCGTCCAGAAATCCTGATTCGCTGGAATGGGCGCTCGGTTGAATCCGCTTTAACGCCCCTTCGTCGATGAAGAACGAGGCCTCGATGGCGCTGTCGTGTCCCCAGAACCGCACGGCATGCCGAGTCCGGTCATATGAGCGGCTATAATTCGGAAAGTCGATCATGATAAGGGCCGATCAAGTTGCGGGATTTGATGCCCGGGGACAAGGGAAGCCCAGCTGCCATACTCTTAGGTGAGAACCTGGCGCGCGATACAACGCGGTTGGAGGTCCATAGTTGCGTAAAGCTCTTGCCGGATCTCGTAATTCGGCGAACGGTCACTATATGCCATTTATCACCGCGCGCCCCTCGGCTGTTATCGGTGACTGAGAGCATCGCGCTCCCGCCGAAATCAACAGGCGGTCAATATGTCGGATTCTCCGGGATTTAGCTTTCGTGAGTGGCTCGTGCCTCCAGTCTTGCTGCCGATCTTCTTCGTGCTGCTGATCGCCGCTTCGATGCTCATACAATGGTAGCCGGGCCAGGCGCGCCGTCGCCACTTTCGTGACGGTACTGTCCATTGATCAGGTCCGGCAGCAACCGAGTGATATAGTCGCCAATGCTCGAGATCGACCTCCGAACGGGCCAGCACCCCGGCGGCAAAGAATCATACGAGGACGCTCTGGCGGCAGAGAATGTGAGCCTGCGCCTTCTCCTGGCCCAGGCGGAGATCAATGCGAATGGGCTGCTTGCCAGGGCGGGGATCGACGCCAAAGAGCGGGAGGCCTCCGACAAGCTGCAAAAGTTGATCCTTGAAGAGCTACACCATCGCGTCAAGAACACACTAGCGACCGTTTCCGCTATCGTCTCGCAGAGCCTGCGCAACGTGCAGGGCGTGGATCACGCGCAGCAGGCGATCGAGGGCCGGTTATTGGCGCTTGGCCGGGCGCACGATCTGCTTTTGCAGACAAGATGGTCAAACGCCGATCTCGGCGCGGTTGTCCGCAACGCGATCGAAGCTTTCGACGATCGCAATGAGTCAAGGTTTTCGATCTCGGGACCCGATATCCAGATCAATTCGGGCGCTGTCATCGCCGTCGCGATGACGCTCAACGAGCTCTGCACGAACGCCACGAAATATGGCGCCTTTTCGTTGCCAAAGGGGCGCGTGGATATCGGCTGGACGATCGATCGGCAGACGCAGCGTTTGCGCCTGAGCTGGACCGAGAAAGATGGTCCATCGATCAGGTCGCTCCCAAAGCGCAGCTTTGGAACGAGATTGATCGAAACCCTTGGCCGCCAGCTTCACGGCAACGTGGGATTGACCTATGCGGAGAGCGGCTTTGTATACACCTTCGACGCTCCGCTGGCCTCTCTGAATGTTCCGACGCCGACATAGCCGGCCAGCGGCATGGGGACGACACGCAAGACTTTCATCGAATGGAGCCGCCATGTTCAAATTCTTACAGTATCGCGCCAGAGCGGCCGAGTATGGCGAGCTTGCCAGAAATTCTTCCGGCCGGGACGATACCCGCAAATTTGAGAAACTGCGGGACAGTCTTGCGTCGCGCGCGGACAACGAGCGGGTCCTCGCGGATCAATATGCGGATGCAGTCAACGCCGGAGGGACGGAGCGACCGCGCGGTGCAGCCCTCGCGGCGGAGGAGGAGCGCGTTTTGCGGTGTCTCGGCGCGGCAGTTATCATGCAATGGAATTCTCTGCCGACGCCCCTTCAACGGGAAATATTCGACACTGCCGGATCGGTCGGAACACTGTTGGATACAGCGGCGCTCCGCGGGCAGATCGCGCGGTTTCTTCACAAGCACAGGCACGACGCTGATCGCGGCAAGATCTGACCGGTAACGTGTTCGCGGCCGGGCGAGAAGGGCGCGGACGCGCGGTGATCTGGAAAAAGCGCGCGCCGTCGACTACATCTGCACCCATGGCAAACGCTCCGCTGGCAAACCACCCGCTCCAGGATTTCGTCGATCGGCACGACAAACTGTTCGTGCTGACCGGCGCCGGCTGCAGCACCAATTCGGGCATCCCTGATTATCGCGACAGCCATGGCAACTGGAAGCGGACCCAGCCGGTCAATTTCCAGGCCTTCATGTTGGAAGAGCGGACGCGCCAGCGTTACTGGGCGCGCAGCCTGATTGGCTGGCGGCGGTTCGGGCAGGCGAGGCCGAACGATGCGCATCATGCGCTGGCGCGGCTCGAGGCGAGCGGACGCTGCGAGATGCTGCTGACCCAGAATGTCGACAGACTGCATCAATCGGCGGGCCACCGGCAGGTGATCGATTTGCACGGGCGGCTCGATCTGGTCCGCTGCATGGGCTGCGGGGCCAAGACGCCGCGTAATCAATTCCAGGATGCGCTTGGCCGCGCTAACGCGGAATGGCTGACGCTCGATGCTGCTGATGCGCCCGACGGCGACGCCGACCTGGAGCACGCGGATTTTTCGTCATTCAAGGTGCCGGCTTGTGAGGCCTGCGGCGGCCTCCTCAAGCCCGACGTCGTGTTCTTCGGCGAGAACGTCCCCCGCGACGTGGTCGCGACGGCGCAGGATCATCTGGCGCAGGCCGACGCCATGCTGATCGTGGGCTCGTCACTGATGGTCTATTCCGGTTTCCGCTTCGTGAAGGCTGCCGCAGAGCGGCAGATCCCGATCGCCGCCGTCAATCTCGGCCGCACCCGCGCCGATGATCTGCTGACGCTGAAGGTCGAGGAGCGCTGTGAAGCGGCGCTGGCTTTCCTGCTCTGATCCGGGAGCTCCGCGAGCACTCTCCTCTCGCATAGGTGCCACGCAAACCGGCCCTACCGGCTTCACCCATTGGGCCGTCGCTGGTATGGAAATTGCTGCGGTTTCGATCCCGATTTGACGATCAGCACGGAGAGATTTGGAATGTTTGAGGGAGCCGAAGTGCGGCTTGCCGTGGATATTGGCGGCACGTTCACCGACATCGTGCTTGATGTGGGCGAGGTGCGCAAAACCCGCAAAGTGCTGACGACGCCGCAACGGCCCGAACAGGCCGTGCTCGACGGGATGCGTCTGATTCTGATCGACGCACGAGCGCATATCAGCGACATCGACGTCTTCATCCACGGCACGACGCTGGCCACCAACGCCATCATCGAGCGGCGTGGCGCCAAGACGGCCCTGATCGCGACCGAAGGCTTTCGCGACGTGCTCGATATCGGCACCGAGAGCCGGTACGACCAGTATGACCTCACCATCGACAAGCCGAAGCCGCTGGCGCCGCGCAGCCTTCGCTTTACCGTGCCCGAGCGCATCGACGCCCATGGCGCCGTCCGTCTCCCGCTGGACGAGGCGGCAGTGCGCGCACTCGCGCCGAAATTGCGCGAATTGAAGGTCGAGAGCGTTGCCGTCGCCTTCCTGCACTCCTATGCCAACCCCGACCATGAGCGCCGCGCAGCTGCGATCCTAGCTGAGGAGATGCCGGGCATTTCGGTGACGGTGTCGTCGGCGGTGTGCCCGGAGATCCGCGAATATGAGCGAACGTCAACCGCTGTTGCGAACGCCTATGTGCAGCCGCTGATCGACGGCTATCTCGCCCGCATGGCCGATGCTTTGCAGGTCGAGCAATTCCGCGGCGCCATCTATCTCGTCACGTCAGGCGGCGGCGTCACCTCGATCGAGACGGCGCGACGCTTTCCGGTGCGGCTGGTCGAATCCGGTCCTGCCGGCGGCGCGATCTTCGCGGCGCAGATCGCAGCAAGGCTCGGCGAGAGCAAGGTGCTGTCGTTCGACATGGGTGGCACCACGGCGAAGATCTGCCTGATCGAGAAATACCAACCCGAGACTTCGCGCGTGTTCGAGGTC
Source organism: Bradyrhizobium sp. CCBAU 11434 (assembly GCF_028128895.1). Classification (NCBI taxonomy): domain Bacteria; kingdom Pseudomonadati; phylum Pseudomonadota; class Alphaproteobacteria; order Hyphomicrobiales; family Nitrobacteraceae; genus Bradyrhizobium; species Bradyrhizobium sp. CCBAU 11434. The sequence continues at coordinate 119,047 of NZ_LBJX01000103.1, read as the reverse complement.
GACCGCGCTGCGCGCTTCCTGAAAGGCTCGGGCCTGCCGGTGCGCATTCCCGTGATCGAGATGGTCGAGATCGGCGCCGGTGGCGGTTCGATCGCGCATGTCGATGCGATGAAGCGCGTCACTGTCGGCCCGGAGAGTGCGTCTTCCGAGCCGGGTCCCGCTTGCTACGGGCGTGGTGGCCAACGCCCTGCGGTGACGGATGCGGACGTTGCGCTCGGCATGATCGATCCCGACGCCTTTGCGGGCGGCACGATCAAGCTGGACCCGGAGCTTTCGAAGCAAGCGCTGCTGCAACACGTCGGCGCGCCGCTCGGCCTGTCGGCGGAAACCGCGGCTTATGCCGTGCACGAGGTGGTCTGCGAGAACATGGCCAGCGCGGCGCGTGTGCATGCGGTCGAGCGCGGCGAGATCGTCGGCCAGCACACGCTGATTGCCTTCGGCGGCGCTGCCCCGCTACATGCCGCGCGCGTTGCCGAGAAGATCGGTGTCTCCCGCGTGATCGTGCCGTCGAATGCCGGTGTCGGTTCTGCCGTTGGATTCCTCGCGGCGCCCATCGCCTATGAACTGGTGCGCAGCCGTCACGTTCGGCTCGATGATTTCGACACCAAGGCCGTCTCCGATCTCTTGCAGGAGATGGTGACCGAAGCGCGCGCATTGGTCGAGCCCGGTGCGGCCGGTGCGCCGGTGCGCGAGCGCCGCTCCGCCTTCATGCGCTACGTCGGCCAGGGCCACGAGATCACCGTTGAGCTGCCGAACCGGCCGCTGACGACGGCTGATCTCGCGGGACTCCGCCAGAAGTTCGAGGCGGATTATTCCGCGATGTTCGAACGCCCGATCCCGGGCGCGGCGATCGAGGTGTTGAGCTGGTCGGTGCTTGCGACGACGGAGGCGCGCAATCCGCCTACGGTTGCCGCCGTCGCGCGCAAGCCCGCGGGCAAAGCGTCGGGTAGCCGAAAGTTCTTCGACGGCCGCGCGGGCGAGGTGATCGAGATCCCGCTCTATCGCCGCGAGGACATGGCGCCGGGCGCGACCATTGCCGGCCCCGCCGTGATCGCGGAAGACGAGACCTCGACCTTCGTCTCCACCAGTTTTGACGCCCATATCGACGGTGCCGGCAGCATCGTCATGGAACGGAAGGCGGCCTGATTATGAGCAAGGCAAACGGCGCGAGCCTGATCGACCTCCAGATCATGTGGCACCGGCTGATCGCCGTGGTCGAAGAGCAGGCGCAGGTGCTGCTGCGCACCGCCTTCAGCCCGATCGTGCGCGAATGCGGCGACCTCTCGGCCGGCGTGTTCGACCTGAAGGGGCGGATGCTGGCGCAGGCTGTGACCGGCACGCCCGGTCACGTCAACTCGATGGCGGAATCGGTCAAGCACTTCATCGCGCATTTCCCGCTGAAGACAATGAAGCAGGGCGACGCCTATATCACCAACGATCCCTGGATGGGCACCGGCCATCTCAACGACTTCGTCGTCACCACGCCCTGCTTCAAGGACGGCAAAATCGTCGCGCTGTTCTCCTGCACCAGCCATCTCATGGACATCGGCGGCATCGGCTTCGGTCCTGACGCCACCGACGTGTTCATGGAGGGGCTCTACATCCCCATGCTGAAGCTGATCGACCAGGGCGTCGTCAACGAGACGCTGATGGCGATGATCCGCACCAACACGCGGTTGCCTGTTGATACCGAAGGCGACACCTATTCGCTCGCCGGCTGCAACGATGTCGGCTGTGAACGCCTGGTCGAGATGATGACAGAGTTCGGTATCGACGCACTCGACGAGCTCGGCGACTACATCTGCGACCGCTCGCGTGAGGCCGTGCTCGCAGAGATCGCCAAGCTGCCGAAGGGCAGCTGGCGCAACACCATGGTCGTCGACGGCTACGACGCGCCCGTCACGCTGGCGGCGACGCTGACGATCTCGGATGCGGGCATTCACGTCGATTTCGACGACACGTCGGCGGCGTCAAAATTCGGCATCAACGTGCCCTTGTCCTACACCACGGCCTATACCGTGTTCGGTCTTGGCTGCGTCGTCGCCTCGCAGATTCCGAACAATGCCGGCTCGCTCTCGCCGTTGACGGTGTCGGCGCCCGCGGGGGCAATTCTCAACGCGCCGAAACCGGCGCCGGTCGCCTCGCGCCACATCATCGGCCAGATGCTGCCCGATGTCGTGTTCGGCTGCCTGCGCCAGATCATTCCCGAGCGCGTGCCCGCCGAAGGCACCTCGTGCCTTTGGAATCTGAACGTGCGCGGCCAGACCCGTTCCGGCGTCGGCGGCAATTACGGGTTCTCGATGGCGGTGACGTCGAACGGCGGCACGGGCGCGCGCTTTGCGAAGGACGGGCTGTCGGCGACTGCCTATCCCAGCGGCGTGCGCGGCACGCCGGTCGAGATCGCGGAGACGCAGACCCCGCTGATCTTCTGGCGCAAGGAGCTGCGTCCTGACTCCGGCGGGGCAGGGCGCACCCGCGGCGGCCTCGGCCAGATCATTGAAGTCGGCAGTGGCGTCGACGCGCCCTTCGACATTCTCGCAGCATTCGACCGCATCGATCATCCGCCGCGCGGCCGCGATGGCGGCAAGAACGGCGAGGCCGGCTATGTCGGCCTGAAGTCCGGCAAGAAGCTGCGTGGCAAGGGCTTTCAGCAGGTGCCGCCGGACGACCGGTTGGTGGTGCACACGCCCGGCGGCGCCGGCATCGGCGCGCCCGCAATGCGCGATCGCGCAGCGGTCAAGGATGATGTCGAGAGCGGTCTCGTGTCGTCAGCCAATGCGGCCGCAGTGTACGGCTTCGCGGAATGAGTCACTGAAGCAATTCGTCCCGGCCTCACCGGCCGGGACGATGTCTTGATGAGCTGAAATTACGCCGCCGCCTTCCTCCGCACCTGCTCGGCCTTGTACAGCTCGAACTCCTCCGCGATCGCCTTTGCGAACGATGGACGCTGGCGCAGGCGCTCGTAATACGCCTTCAGGTTCGGCCATTTCGAAAGCTCGATCGGCGGCGTCGCCATGGTCCAGTTGATGACCGTGACGAGATAGGCGTCCGCCACGCTGAAATGGTCGAGCAAGTAGTCCCGACCCTTCAGGTAGTTGTCGACATAGTCGAGCCGCGACAGGTTCTTCTCCAGCGCGTAGGCCTTGGTCTCCTGCGGCGCCTTGCGGTCGAGCACGGGGATGAACAGGCCCTTGTGCAGCTCGGTGCCGATGAAGCAGAGCCATTGATGCAGCCGCGTGCGCTCGATGCCTTGCGTGGCGCCGAGCCCGGATTGCGGAAAACGGTCCGCGACATGTTGCAGGATCGCTGCGTTCTCCGTCAGTACCACGCCTTCGTCGGTGCGCAGCGTCGGCACCAGACCGATCGGGTTCACAGCGCGGAAGTCGGAGCCGTCATTCAGCACAGTCTTGGTGGGGGAATCGACTTCGAGAAAGTTCGCGTCAGCGCCGGCTTCATAGAGTGCAACGCGCGTCGCCATCGAGCAGGCGAGCGGCGAGAAATAAAGATCCATCATGGGCCTCCTTGGGCAAGTCCTCTTGTGAGTGTCGCTCAACCTGGCCAGATTGATTTTTGTACCATCTTGCATAGTATGGGGCAGGTCAAGGATTAATTTGCGAAATGGTACAAAAATCGAAACCGCCAGCTGCTGCCAACAAGCCCGAACGCCGCGACGAGCCGAAACGACGCGGCCGGCCGCGTGCCTATGAGCCTGAAATCGCCCTCGGCAGGGCGCTCGATCTGTTTCGCAAGCAGGGCTTTGCCGCGACTTCGCTCGACGATCTCAGCGAAGCCACCGGCATGAACCGGCCGAGCCTTTACGGCGCCTTCGGCGACAAGCGCGAGCTCTACATCAAGAGCTACCAGCGTTACCGCGAGGACGCCCGTGCATCGATGGTCGAGATCTTTCGCGAGGAGATGCCGGTGCGCGAGCGGCTGACGCGCATCTACGCCGCCGCGCTAGATATCTATCTCTCCGGAGAGACCGGCCCGCGCGGCTGCTTCACGGTGGTGACGGCAGCTTCCGAAGCGGTCAGCGATCCCGAGATCCGCGCCATGGTGGTCGAGGGACTCACCGAGCTCGACAAGGCTTTTGCGAATTGCTTCCGCCGCGCCAAGGAGAAGGGCGAACTGCCCGCGAACGCCGATCCCGCCGCACTGGCGCAACTCGCCTCCGCCACCGTCCACACCATCGCCATCCGCTCCCGCGCGCGCGTACCGCGCAAGGAATTGGAAGCGATCGTCAAGGGCGCGATCGACGTGATGGTGGGGTCTAAGGGGTAGGCTGACTACGCTGCGCGAATCTGCGCGAGGAAGCGATCTACCTCATCGCGCAAGCGTTGCGACTGTTTCGACAGCTCGATCGCCGAGACCAGCACCTCTTCCGCGGCCGTGCCGGTCGCGGCGATGCCGTCGGTAACGCCGGCGATGTTCTGCGAGACCTCGCCGGTACGGGCGGCAGCCTGCTGAACGTTTTGCGCGATCTCCTGCGTCGCGGTGCCCTGCTGGCCGACGGCTGCTGCGATCGCGGCGGAGATTTCATCGACCTGCTGAATCGTGGCGCAGATCGACTGGATGCCTTCGACCGCCCCTGATGTCTCGCCCTGGACGGCTGTCACCTGCGCGCCGATCTCTTCCGTCGCCTTCGCGGTCTGGGTCGCGAGCGCCTTGACCTCGGAGGCGACCACCGCAAAGCCGCGGCCGGCTTCGCCCGCGCGCGCCGCCTCGATCGTCGCATTCAGCGCCAAGAGATTGGTCTGCCCGGCGATGCCGTTGATGAAGGAGACGACATCACCGATTTTCTGCGCGGCATCTGCGAGGCTCTGGACGCGCGCATTCGACGCCTGTCCGTCGCTCGCGGCCTTGCCCACCACCTCGGTCGCATGCGCAAGCCGCCGGCTGATCTCGGTCATCGACGAGGACAATTCTTCCGCGGCGGCCGCAACCGTCTGCACGTTCTCCGAGGCGAGCGCCGAAGCCGACGACACCGCGCGGGTCTGATTGCGCGACTGGTCGACGATGGCAGACATCGAGCGCGCGGTGTGTTCCATCTCGACGGCGGCCGACGAGACTGTGGTGACGACGTCGCGGATGCTGGCCTCGAAATTGTCGGCGAGCGCGGCGAAGGCGCGCCGTTTCTCCGCCTCGGATTGTGCTTTGGCCTCGAGTTGACCAGCCTGGAGCTTGCTGAAGTTGACGGCATTGTCGCGGAACACTGCGACCGCCTTCACCATCGCGCCGACCTCATCATTCGCCTTGCTCTCGGGGATGGCGACGTCGAGATGGCCATCGGCGAGCTCGCGCATCACTGATGTGATCGATAGAATCGGGCGCGAGATCCCGCGGGCGATGAGGTAGCCGACGATGGCGGCGAGGATCAGACCGAGGGCGGCAATGCCCAGCGAAAGCCACCAGGCGCGGTCGGCGGAAGCCACATAATCGGCGTTGTCCATCACCAGCTCGACGGCGCCGAGCGGTTTTCCGGAGAAGTCCTTGATCGGCCCGAGCAGCGCAGCGACCGGCCTGGTGTCGAGCTTCGACTGCCGTACCGTAAAATCGCCACCGGCGGCGCGGCCGTAATCGGCGGCATCGAAGAAGCTCTGCCCCTTCAGCGTGCCGGCAAACAGCTTGAAGCCCGCGCCGTCGGCGAGATGGAAGGCGATGTCGACATGGCGGTTGGCCTTGAAATCGTCGAGGAAGGACTGGCCGAAGGTCAGGCCGAATTCCACTGAGCCGAGATGCTTGCCCGCTTGCGCGATCGGCACCACGCCGCGGATGCCGAGCCCGGCGACCCCGCCTTCGAGTCCGACGATGACCTTGCGCTCCTGATTGGCGTCGACGACGGTCTTGCGGAAGCTCGAGAGGTCGTCGCCGAACTTCGCCGGCTGGTGCACCCGCAGGAAGGAGGTCGCGGGCGGCGTATGGAACTGGAACTGCTCGACGCCGTACTCCGACTTGGTCGCCGCGAACACCGGCCCGAACAGACGCATCAGGGCGTCGCGATCCTGCTTGGCCATCGCTTCCTGCGTCGCCGGCATCGCGGCCACGACCGTGCTCATGGCGGCGGCGCGGTGGGACTCCTCGGCGATGCGCGACAGCAGCGCATCATAATGGCTGCGCAATTCGCGCTGGTCGGCGCGGTCGATGATGCCCGCGATGATCCACATGGCGCCGAGCACGGCAATCAGCGCAGTCGCCGCCGCCGTCAGCGCCAGCGCCACCGTGATCCGCATCCTGAGGCCGAGGCTCGCTCGCATGTCCGACTCGTTTGTTGCACGTTGATTAACAACGCTTATCAACTTCTCGCTAAAAGAGGGTGAACGGGATACCGGCGGCGCGGGGGGAAGGGGGGACCGGCGAGAGAAGGAAGGCGGAGAAAACTCCGACGTCGTCCTGGCGAAAGCCAGGACCCATAGCCACCGAATGTGGTTTGGCGAAGACTCGGAGCGACTAGTGGCGTGTCGCAACGACCCCTTGGGGGGTCCTGCCTTTCGCCAGGACGACGCTGTGGGCGGAGCTAGCGGGTCCTCAATACCCTCTCCTCCGATCCACCACATTCTCCAGCGCCTCACCGGCCTCAAACCTTTCGATCTGCTCGGCGACATAGGCCGAGATCGCGTCTGCGTCAGTGTCGGCGGCGTTGTGCGGGGTCAGCACCACCTTGGGATGGGTCCAGAACCGGCTGTCCGCGGGCTGCGGTTCCCGCACGAAAACGTCGAGCGAGGCGGCGCCCAGCGTGCCGTCGTCGAGGCAGGACAGGATGTCGGCCTCGTTCTGAAGACCGCCTCGGCCGGCATTGATCAGCACGGGCGCACCGAGCGGGCTTGTGCGGTTGAGCTTGGTGAAGGCCTCGCGGTTGAGAATGCCGTGCGTGTCCGGCGTCAGCGGCAGCAGCGACACCAGGATGTCGGTCTTGCGCAGGAACGCGACCATCCCGGCGGTGCCGTGGAAGCACTCGACGCCCGCGATGCTGCGCGGGCTGCGGCTCCAGCCGGCGACGCGGAAGCCGAGCCGCCGCAGCACGTCGGCTGCATCGGCGCCGAGCGTGCCCAGGCCCATGACGCCGACCGTCACCGCGCTCGCCGGCCACTGATATTTCGGCTCCCAGTGTTTGTCGCGCTGACACTGGCGCAGGTACAGTTCCTGGCGATGGTGCATCAACACGTGCAACACGACATATTCGGTCATGCGGTTGGTGAGGTCAGGCACCGCGACGCGCACCAGCGGCACGTCGGGCAGGCTGTTGTCGGCCATCAACGCATCGACGCCGGCGCCGAGATTGAAGATCGCCCGCAGATTGGGAAAGGAGCCGAGGTCGCCCGGCACCGGCTTCCACACCGCGGCGTAATGCACCTCGGCGGGATCGAGGGAGGCATCCGGTAGCAGCACCACGCGGCGGCCGTCGCAGACCGCATCGAACCGGGCCTTCCAGCGCTCCGGCAGCCAATTCTGCTGCGTGCTGTTGATCAGGACGGCCAGTGTGCCCTTGGTCATTCGAAGTGCCTCATAAGGTTCCGCTTCTGCAGGTCCTCCTTGGCACGATCCGACGGATTTTTCTCGCAATTTTTTTCCGCAGCCCTGTCGGGGCGAGGCATAGTGGATCGTCTTCAAATCAAGCGTTCCCGGAAGGTACTGCCCATGCTTTATGCGATCCTTTGCTATCATGACGAAGACTTCGTCGGCTCCTGGAGCAAGGACCAGGACGAAGCCGTGATGAAAAAGCTCGCCGTGGTGCAGGACAAGCTCACGAGCCAAGGCCGGCTCGGCCCGGTGGCGCGGCTGCTGCCGACCACCGCTGCGGCGACCTTGCGCAAGGAAGACCCGCCGCTGGTGCTCGACGGCCCCTATGCCGAGACCAAGGAGCAGCTGCTCGGGTTCTATATCGTCGACTGCAAGAATCTCGACGATGCGCTCGACGTCGCGCGCGACCTCGGCGCTGCCAATCCCGGCGGCGCCTATGAGGTGCGTCCCGTCGGCGTGTTCAGGCCGGGAGGAATTTCGGCGTGAGCGAGGCCGACACTGGCTGGATCGAGACCGCGCTGACCTCGGCGCGACCTCAGGCGGTCGGCGCGCTGCTGCGCTATTTCCGCGATCTCGATACGGCCGAAGAAGCCTTCCAGAACGCGTCCTTGCGCGCGCTCAAGAACTGGCGGGAGAATGGGCCGCCGCGCGATCCCGCGGCCTGGCTGATCATGGTCGGCCGCAACGTCACCATCGACGAGGTTCGCCGCACACGCAAGCAGCAGCCGCTGCCGGAGGACGACCAGGCGATCTCCGATCTCGACGATGCCGAAGGCGCGCTCGCCGAGCGTCTCGACGGCTCGCATTATCGCGACGACATCTTGCGGCTGATGTTCATCTGCTGCCATCCGCAACTGCCGGCGACGCAGCAGATCGCGCTGGCGCTGCGTATCGTCTCCGGTCTCACCGTGAGGCAGATCGCGCGCGCCTTTCTGGTTTCGGAAGCCGCGATGGAGCAGCGCATCACCCGGGCCAAGGCCAAGGTCGCGGAAGCCGGGACGCCGTTCGAGACGCCCGGCGCCGTCGAGCGCTCGGAGCGGCTCGCTGGCGTCGCCGCGATGATCTATTTGATCTTCAACGAGGGCTATTCGGCGAGTGGCGATACCGCAGAGATCCGCAAGCCGCTGTGCGAGGAGGCGATCCGCCTGGGGCGACTGTTGTTGCGCCTGTTCCCGAGCGAACCGGAGATCATGGGGCTGACGGCGCTGATCCTGTTGCAGCATGCCCGCAGTGCCGCGCGCTTTGCCGAAGACGGATCGCTGATCCTGCTGGAGGACCAGAACCGCGCCCTGTGGAACGGCACCATGATCGCGGAAGGCCTCGCCTTGATCGACAAGGCAATGCGGCACCGCCGCAGCGGGCCCTACCAGATCCAGGCTGCGATCGCCGCGCTGCATGCGCGCGCGGCGACGCCTGACGAGACCGACTGGGCCCAGATCGACCTGCTCTATGGTGCGCTCGAAGTCGTGCAGCCTTCGCCGGTGGTGACGCTCAACCGGGCGGTCGCGGTGGCCAAGGTGCGCGGGCCCCAGGCCGCGCTCGATCTGATCGAGCCGCTGGCGCCGAAGCTTGCCAATTACTTCCATTTTTACGGCGTGCGCGGCGCCTTTTTGATGCAGCTCGGCCGCAGCGACGAAGCGCGCGTTGCCTTCGACCGCGCCATCGCGCTCGCCAACACCTCCGCTGAAGCCGCCCACATCCGCATGCACATCGATCGCCTGATCCGGGATAGCCAGCCGAAGGACAGCGGCGCCAAGCAGGGCGTGAAGGCGAAATGACGGCGTAGCCGTTGTTCCGGGGCGGTCCGCAGGACCGAGCCCGGAATCTCGAGATTTCGGGTTCACCCTTCCGGTGCCTCGGAATGACGGGCAAGAAAATCTCTTCCAGATTGTCGGTCCGCGCGGCTCTCCTTCGTCTTAATCCCGTATCAAGGGAGCCATTCATGCTGAAAGCTGTTGCCATCATCGCCATCGTGGTCGCCGTCGGGATCGCGGGCATCGTCGTCTTCGCCCTCACAAAGCCCGACACGTTCCGTGTTGAACGTTCGCTCGCGTTGAAGGCGCCGGCCGATGCGATCTATCCGATGGTCGCCGATTTCCACTTCTGGACCAGTTGGTCCCCCTATGAAAACCGGGACCCCGCGATGAAGCGCACCTACGGTGGAACCGAGTCAGGGAAGGGCGCGACCTATGCCTGGGACGGCAACAACAATGTCGGCGCCGGCCACATGGAGATCCTCGAGGCGAACACGCCGTCGAAGCTCCGCATCAAGCTCGATTTCGAGCGTCCCTTTGAGGGGCACAATACCGCCGAGTTCACTTTTGTGCCGCAAGGCGATGCTACGCTGGTCACATGGGCGATGTACGGTCCAGCGCCCTTCATGTCCAAGATGATGCAGGTCTTCGTCAACATGGACACCATGATCGGCAAGGACTTTGAGGTCGGCCTCGCCAGCCTGAAGAAGCTCACCGAGAAATAACGCCAACTGCCGCCCAAGGACTGGCAGGAAACGGTCAGCGAAACGAAGAGGAGAGAAGCGATGCTCAGTACCTATCTGTTCTATCAGGACACCTGCGAAGCGGCGTTCAACTATTACGCCAAGGTTCTCGGCGGCAAGATCGACGCCTTGATGCGCCTCTCGGACGCGCCGCCATCGGACATGCCTCCTGGACCGCCCGGCCGGGAGAAGACGATCATGCATGCGCGGATGACGTTGCCCGGCGGTGGCGTGCTGATGGCCTCCGACACGCCGGCTGAGCATTTTCACAAGCCGCAGGGCTTTTCGATTTCGATCACGGTCATGGACCCGGCTGAGGGCGAGCGCAAATTTAACGCGCTCGCCGACGGCGGCACCGTCACGATGCCCTTCAGCAAGACTTTCTGGGCCAAGGGCTTCGGCATGTGCGTCGACAAGTTCGGCATCCCCTGGATGGTGAATTGCCCGGCCGAGGGAATGTGAGCGTGTCGTTCCGCTGATACACCGCGCTGCGCCTTCCTCTCTCCTTTGCCGTGAGAGAGGAGGGTGCATGTCAGCGGATCGATCCGGTCGTCTCTTCGTTCGGCGGCTGTGTCACGCAGCTGGGGCAGATCACGAGCTTCGAGCCGAGCTGCCTGTCGTTCTCGGCCTCGATCTCGTCCTGTACCGCCCACCATGCGTCGGAATAAGGACGCAACATGGCCAGCACTCGTTGCCTCTCAAGATTAGGATCGGTCTCTGGCGTTGCGCGACCGGCAACGCGACGCTTTGTGACGGCAGGACGATTTGGATCCTGACCGAGCCCGTCCCACGCGATTGATCGCCGCTCCGCCGCCGGCGCGGCCGCGCATCCCACGAGCACTGCGCAAAAACTAAGCAAGACGAAGATGTGTCGTATCATGCTGGACTTTCGGTGTTCCACGCGACAGGCAAAAGCTGCGCAGGACGTTCTGCTTCGCGCCAATCAAATGGAACCCAAAGAAATGACACCGCCGGCGAGGCTGAATCTGAAATCTTGATTCGCATCACATTGCGAGAGCAGTGAGGCCGCTTCGTGAATGAAGCGGATCGCAACGCACAACAACTGGCGCAATATTAGGCTGTGCACGTCGCGCGAGAATCCGCTAATAATTCCTTCATAAAGTTTAAAAACCAGGGTGGACGTAACTCGGAAGGGAGCGACCGATGGTGGCGGCGCTACAAATCAACTTTGCACTGTGGGGAATGCTCATTTGCGCGAGCTTGGAGCTGGCGCAGACGATCGAGAGATTCTTCTAGGCATCACGTTGGTCAGTTCGCGAGCGATGCTGCGAACGACAATGACCCGTACGACGACAATCTCGCGGTAGCGATGACCCGCGCCTCATAGTCGCTGATCCTCACCGGCAGCGAGGATAGATTGCGGCGAGGTCGCGGCCCCTCAGCAAGAGCAATCGAGAGGTGAGGCCGCCGCGGCGGCTGATCCAGTCACGCACCGGGCCGGGATAGGCTTCGAGCACGGCTTCGGATGCTTCCGGTTCGGCGTAGAAGCGTCCACGCCGGTCAACCGAACGCGCGGCATGGAAACCGAGCACGGCGCGCCTGGTAACGCAAATCCGCTCGCCCGGTACGATGCTGAGCACCAGTGTGCAGGCGGACAGGCACGGACCGTCGATCACGACACGCTCGCCGCTCGCGCGCACCTTCTCGAACAGATCAAGGAACGGTCCGACCTGCCCGCCTGGGCTCTGGATGATGCGGATCTCCGCCTTGGCGGGTGCGGAGGCGAACAGTGCGGATGCGAGCATCAGGGCACTGAAGAAGGTGACGCGTCGCATGAAGCACTCCACCAACTTGGTTTCGTAGTGGGCATAGCGTAGCGTGCCCACCATTGTCACAGCAACTCCTGTGACGATGGCGGGAACGGCGCATCGCGACTTTGTCCACCCGACAAGTCTGCGCCTACCCGTTCCGTCGTTGCCCTCGCAACGTCGGCAGGCCGATGCCCGCGGCATCGAAACCGCCATCGACGGCCAAAATTTGGCCGGTGATGTAGCTCGCGCGCTCCGAGCACAGGAAGTAGATCGCCTCCGCCAGTTCCTCCTCCAGCCCATAGCGGTTGAGCGGGATGGCGTCGTGATAGTCCGCGCGGATTTCCTTGGTGTGCACTTGCTTTGCCATAGCAGTGTCGACCGGCCCGGGCGCGACCGCGTTGACGCGGATGTTGAGCGAGGCGAGCTCGACCGCGAGCTGTTTTGTCAGGTGCGCGAGCCCCGCCTTGCTGGTGCCGTAGGCCGAGCGCAAGGTCGAGGCACGGACGGCCGAGATCGAGGTGATATTGACGATGGCACCGCCGTCGGCCTCGCGCATCAGCGGCACGGCCGCCCTGGTGCAGAGGAACGGCCCGGTGAGATTGACCTCGAGCACGCGGCGCCAGTCGGCCTCCGACGTCTCCATCAGCGGCGCGAACACGGCAATGCCGGCATTGTTGACCAGGGCATCGAGCCGGCCGAAGCTCTGCTCGAGCGCCGTCATTGCGGCACCGACCGCGGTCGCGTCCGAGACATCGCAGGTGAGTGCCAGCGTCGCCTCGCTCCGGTCGATCTCGGCGACCGCGCGGCTCAGCGATTCGCCCTCGATGTCGAGCATCGCCACGCGCCAGCCCTCGGCTAGGAATTTTTTGGCTGTCGCAAGCCCGATGCCACGCGCGGCTCCGGTGACGAGGGCGACTTTTTGTGGGGCTTGCGGCATGGATTGTTGTGTCCTGTGTAGAAGAGAGGCGCGTGAGCGCGCGCTCCTTTTACTGCGCTTTAGCGCCGGTGAGGAAGGGCTATGTTGATCGAGCCGCTCCGTCATTGCGAGCGTAGCGAAGCAATCCAGAGTCTTTACTATGCAGGGATTCTGGATTGCTTCGCTACGCTCGCAATGACGCTGTAGGGACAGCGAGCGCTCAGGATGACGGGGATAGCGAAACAGCGAGCGCCTTAAGCCAGCTCCGCCGATGCCCGCTGCATGTTGGCCGACATGTCCGCGGTCACCGCACTCTGTTCCTCGACCGCGGCGGCCGTGGTGGCGATGAACTCGTTGACGCCGGCGATCGCGGCCTTGATCGCAGTGAGCGAGCTAGCGACGTCGCCTGAGATGGTGTTCAGCGCGTCGATTTCGGAGGTGATGGTGTCTGTGGCCTGCTTGGCCTGGTTGGCGAGGTTCTTCACCTCGGAGGCGACCACCGCGAAGCCCCGTCCGGCTTCGCCTGCACGTGCCGATTCAATCGTGGCGTTGAGCGCCAGCAGATTGATTTGGCTGGTGATGCCGGCGATCATCTCGACGATCCCGCTCATGGCCTGCGCGGCCGCATTCAACCTCTGCGCCTGGCCGTCGGCGGCCTCGACCCTGGAGGCCGCGACCTTGGAGTTCTCGCGCGACTTCGCCATGGTTTCGGAGATCTCGCGGATCGATGCGCTCATTTCTTCGCTGCCGGCCGCGACCGCCTCGATCAATCCACGCGCATTGTCGGCTTTCTTGCGGCCGATGACCTGCGCGGTGACGTCGGTGGCATATTTCACCACCTTGTAGGGTTTGCCGTTGAGATCGAGGATCGGGTTGTAGGATGCCTGGATCCAGATCTCGCGTCCGCCCTTGGCGATGCGTTTATATTCGGCGGCCTGGAATTCGCCGCGGCCAAGCGTTTCCCAGAACTGGCGGTAGGCCGGCGCGTTCTTCTCGCTCGGCTCGACAAACATCGAGTGGTGCTGGCCCTTGATCTCGGCCAGCGAATACCCCATCGCCTTCAGGAAATTCTGGTTTGCGGTGCGGATCGTGCCGTCCATGTTGAACTCGATCACCGCCTGCGATTTCTGGATTGCGGCGAGTTGGCCGTCATTGTCGGCGGCCTTCATCTTCTGTGCGGTGATGTCGGTCGCGAACTTGACCACCTTGAACGGCTTGCCGGTCTCGTCGAGGATCGGATTGTAGCTGGCGAGAATCCAGATCTCGCGGCCGCCCTTGGCGATCCGCTTGAATTCGGCGGCCTCGAACTCGCCGCGGTTCAGCTTGGCCCAGAACGCGCCATAGGCCGCGCTGGCGCGGTCCTCCGGCGTCACGAACATGCTGTGGTGCTTGCCCTTGATCTCGTCGAGCGAATAGCCCATCGCGCCGAGGAAATTCTCGTTGGCGGTGATGATGGTGCCGTCGACCTGGAACTCGATCACGGCCTGGGCGCGATTGATCGCCGCGATCTTGCCGGCATCTTCCATGGTCTTGATCTTGTACGCCGTGATGTCAGTGGCGAACTTGATGAAGGAGACCACCTTGCCGTTCTCGTCGAGCAGCGGCGCGTAGGAGGCATGGACCCAGACTTCCTTGCCGTTCTTGCCGAACCGCTTGTACTGCGTGGTCTGGAACTCGCCGCGATTGAGGCTGGCCCAGAAATCACGATAGCGGGCGCTCTCGCGCTCGGTCGGGCTGACGAAGATGCTATGGTGCTTGCCTTTGATCTCGGCAAGTGAATAGCCGCTCATCTTCAGCAGGTTTTCGTTGGCATCGAGGATGGTGCCGTCGAGACCGAACTCGATCACGGCCTGCGACCGATCGAGCGCCTCGACCTCTGCGACCGCGTGCCTCACCTTCTTGCTTTGAAAATTGAACACGTTTGCTCCGCAACGTTCCCAACCCGAATCGGCTGGATTGCCAGACCGTTTGTCTTGTTCCGAAAAGTTGCATGGGCTTCTTGAGCAACCGTAAACACTTGCCATGAGCCGCATCGGCTCCGCAGTTGGACGTGCTGTGGCCATGTCCTTCAGCAAGCACACGTTCCCGATTCATATGCACGGCGGAATTCATTGGCCGACACGTATTTGTACGGGACCCATTGGCATTATTTTGCGCGGCGTGTTGACGCAGCGCGGGCCTGGGGCGGGGCCCGCACGGATGCCTCCGCCATGCGCCGTGCCGGTTCCGGACCGTGACGTCCGCAATAATTTTCGCGGCCATGTCGGCCTCGGAGAAGGTCGTTCGTCTTAGAAGTGAGCGCGGGTCAGAAGGCGCGCTTTGGTGAGGAACCGCATGCGATTCATGATGCTGATGATCCCGCTCGGCTACGAGACCGCGCCGGCGGACGTGCAACTCGATCCCGAACGCGTCGCCGCGATGATGCGCTACAATGAGGCGCTGAAGGATGCCGGCGTGCTGATCACGCTGGACGGCCTGCATCCGCCGTCGATGGGCGCCCGCGTCTCGTTCGCGACCGGCCTGCCTGTCGTGACCGACGGCCCCTTCACCGAAGCCAAGGAAGTGCTGGGCGGCTACTGGATGATCGAGGTCGGCTCGCGCGAGGAGGCGATTGCGTGGGCGAAGAAGTGCCCGGCCTCCGCCAATGAAATCATCGAGATCCGCCAGGTGCAGGAGATGTCCGACTTTCCCCCTGACGTGCAGGCAGCAGCTGCCGGCTTCGAAAACCTGAAGAACTAGCCGCCGCCAAGACTTCGCGGCTTCGTCCATCCATCAACAGGGAGCAAACCAATGAGCAACGATACCTATCTCGCCGTCTTCCTCGGCAGCAAGACCAGTCCGAAAATGGCTGCGTGGAATGCGATGTCCGACGCCGAGCGCAAGGCGAAGGAGATGGAGGGCATGGCGGCCTGGAAGGGCTGGGTCGAGAAGCATCAGGGCGCGATCCAGGCGATGGGCGGTCCGCTCGGCAAGACCAAGAAGGTTGACGGCAAGGGCATTGCCGACATCGCCAACGAGATGGGCGCGTTCACGGTCGTTAGCGCCGCCTCGCACGAGGCGGCCGCAAAAATGTTCGAGAACCACCCGCATTTCGCGATCTTCCCCGGCGAGCGCGTCGAAATCATGCCGGTGCTGCCGATTCCGGGCGGCTAGGGCCCTCTGATTGTTCCGGGGTGGCTGGCGCATCGCCCCGGAATGACGGGCAGGGCCTAGTGACCTTCACGCCCAGCTCATGTAAAGATCGTTCACATGAGCTGGCGCAAGGAGCAGCGCCGCGCCGAGCGCGGCTATCACCACGGCAATCTGAAGGAAGCACTTCTGCAGGCCGCCCTCGGGCTGATCGCCGAGAAGGGGGCGGCCGGCTTCACGTTCGCCGATGCCGCGCGCATGGCCGGCGTCAGCGCCGCGGCGCCTTACCGGCATTTTCGTGACCGCGATGAGTTGCTGTCCTCGATTGCGCAGCGCGGCTTCGAGCAGTTCGAGGCGCGGCTGACCGAGGCCTGGGACGACGGGCGTCCCGACACCGTCACCGCGTTCGAGCGCGTCGGCCGGGCCTATCTCGCCTTCGCCCGCGAGGAGCCGGCCTTCTACAACGCGATGTTCGAATCCGGCCTGCCGGTCGATGCCAATGCAGCGCTACAGGCTGCAAGCGAGCGTGCTTTTAACGTCATTCGCGCCGCCGCGGAGCGTCTTGCGGCGCTCGCCTCGCCCGGCACGCCGCGGCCGCCGGCGATGATGATGGCGCTCCACATCTGGTCGATGGCGCACGGCGTCGCCTCGTTGTTCTCGCGTGGTGATGCTGCGCGACGCAAGCTGCCGATGTCGCCGGACGAACTGCTGGAGGCCGAGGTGCTGATCTATCTGCGCGGCCTCGGCTTCCCGACCGACCGCAGGCCACAGGCGAAGAGCGCCGAGCCACCGCCGGTGCCGCCGGAGGCATCCTCCGGTTCCGGGGTCCCGCCGGGCGGCCCCTGGGGCAAGCCGAAATAAAGTTGCGCAAATAATCACGCGGGCTTGTCAGGCGGTCAGCTTGACAAAATCGCGGGATGGTCTAGCTATGTAAATGTTATTTACATTCACAACGGCGCGATGCCGTGATGGAGATGGGAAATGGCCTACACCGCTGACGTCAATCGCTGGCGCGGCCCCTCGGACCAACACCAGCAGTATGAGCGGCCTCACATGCTCGATACGCCCTGGCATCCTGGTTGGATTGCCGTGACCATTCTCGGCTTCATCATTTGGTGGCCGATCGGACTCGCACTTCTCTTTTTCACACTCGGGAGCAGAAGAATGTCGTGCTGGAGCAACTCAGATCGCTGGCAGAACAAGATGGAGCGGATGCAGTACAAGATGGACCGCATGCGCGATCGCATGGAGCGCCGCGGCTTCGGCGGCTTTGGTTTCGGTCCGCCGACCTCCGGCAACCGCGCCTTCGACGAGTATCGTAGCGAAACGCTGCGCCGGCTCGAGGAAGAGCAGGTCGAGTTCAAGAACTTCCTCGACCGTCTGCGCCACGCCAAGGACAAGGAAGAGTTCGACCAGTTCATGGCCCAGCACAAGACGCGGCCGACCCCGCCGCCGACCGACCAGCCGCAGGGTTGATCTCTAACTCAAAGCCTTCAGGCGCATGCCCCCAAAGTCCTGATGGCCCCGAGCCGCCCGCCCGCGCACCCCGCAGGCGGGCGGTTTGGTTTTTGGGGAAGCTTGACCTCCGAACCAGCGCACGGTCGGCCGACACCAAAGCCTATGGACCTCACCACCCGCCTGCTGCTCGGCGTGACCGCGTTCGCGGTGCTGGCCTTTATCAGCTCCGTCTATGGCGGATGCGCAGGCGACCCCGACTGCCATTTCCGCGTCTGCGGCCATCGGTTTTGCGGCGTCGTCTACGACCATCCTGAGAACCGCCCGACGCCGTAGAACCCGATCGGTCCGTGGCGCGACCAATCGCCGACAGCGCCTGCCGCGCCGACGGGTCCGACCATGACCAACGCCGAACGCAAAGAGATCGATCAGCGCATTGCGCTGCTGGAGCGCGGCAGCGCGCTGTTCGGCCGGTTCGGTGGCTCCATTCCGCTGGTGATCGCATTTCTCAATCGATGGCCGACCACGGTCGAGCTCTATCCGCACTGGCAGGTCGGCGAGTCCTGGAAATTCTTTCTCAGTTGCCTGCTCTATTTTCTGGCCTCGCTCGCGCTCGACCGCGCCATCAGTTTTGCCAAAGCGAGCCTCGACCCATGATCCTGCTCCGTGATTTTGCGCTCTTCATCCTTCCTGCCGCGATCGCTGCGGGCGGCTGGTTCTACGCGATCGACGTGCGCAAACGGGTCCGGCCAGGCCGCGCGCCCCGGCGGAGCGCCATCCCGCCTGCATCCCTGGCACCTTGATCGGGACGGCCTATATCCGTCGTCCTGGGCAGGGCGCGGAGGCGACGATGACACAGGCTGCGATCATGACGAGCGAGAGCCTCTGGCGGACCATTCGCGGCGAGGCGCAGCGCGCGGCGGATGCCGATCCGGTGTTTGGCCAGGCCCTTGCCCGTGCCATTCTCGCCCATGATGATTTTGCAGCTGCCCTCGCCGATCTGATCGGGCATCGCCTTGGCCGCAGTGCCGCCGAGCGCACGCGCTTCACGGCCCTTTCGCGCAATGCCTTTCGCGACGAGCCGGACCTGATCGCAGCGGCCGGGCGCGATTTGCGATCTATCACACTGCGCGATCCGGCCATCACCTCGTTGTTGCCGCCGCTGCTGCATTACAAAGGCTACGTCGCATTGCAGGCCTGGCGCGTCTCGAACTGGCTCTGGCGTCACGGCCATGGCGACGCGGCGCTATTGTTTCAAAACGAGGCCTCGAACGTTCTTCAGGTCAGCATCCATCCCGCAGCGGCAATCGGATCGGCCGTCTATCTCGACCACGCCACCGGCATCGTCATCGGCGCCAATGTCGTGATCGGCGACGAGGTCACCATCCTCCAGAACGTCAGCATCGGTCGCGACAGTGAGCTGCCGGCACGCTCGCCGCGGATCGGCCGTGGCGTCTACATCGGCGGCGGCGCGACCATTCTCGGCGATATCAGGATCGGTGATTTCGCCAAGATTGGCGCCGATACGGTCGTGACATCGGACGTGCCCGCCGGCTGCACCGCGGTCGGCAATCCCGCGCGATTGACCAATTGTCCCGAGCCTCTCCCGGCGGCGTGACGGGCGGATCGGATCATCCCGCAGCTTTCAATCTCGGGAGACGAAGCTTCAGGATGTTTCGCTCAAATGGCCCATTCAATTGCCTGCTTGTTGACGAGGATCAAACCGCCATCAACACAATCGAGATGTAGTTCCTTGTGCACGAGGGAGGAGCGCATCAATGGCGGATGCAAGGATTCTCGTGGTCTACTATTCTCGGACCGGAACGACACGCAAGGTTGCCAAATCACTCGCGGCTGCATTGCATTGTGACAGCGAAGAGGTCGTCGAGACCGGCAGCCGAAGCGGGATGTTTGGCTATCTGCGGTCCGTGATCGATGCGCGACGGCAGGTTCCATCGCGCATCGTCGCGGGCGCTAGAGATCCATCGCTCTACGATATCATCGTGATCGGAACTCCGGTCTGGGCCTGGTCACTATCTTCGCCCGTCCGAGCCTACCTGCTGGCAAACAAGCCAAGACTTCCTGCCGTGGCATTCTTTTGTACGCTCGGCGGGGCTGGCAGCGATCAGGCCTTCGGCCAGATGCAGGAGGTCGTCGGCAAGCGTCCCGTCGGCTGTCTCTCCATCACGGCCCGCGATGTGGCATCCGAGAAATATGCGCCGCAGCTCGTAACCTTCGTTGAGACATTGCAACGGACGCTTGCGGAAGATCGCAGCACAGCGACGAGCGTGGCCTGAGTGGGTCCCGCAGATTCCTCGAAGAAGGTCCGCCAACGAGGGACCGCTTCGGAGTTCGTTGGGTAGTAGATCTCGAAATCGAGTTCCGGTCCCGGGTCGGCCGGGCCTTGGAGCACGACGCCCTGCACATGGGTCAGCCGGGTCGCAGCAATCGTACCGGCCAGCGGCGGGATTGCTGGCGGGCAATGCCCCTCCCATCCCCCTGCACCGTAACCCTTTTCCGCAGCCAAATTGGCCCCTGGTAACCCCGCATTAACCATCGCCGGGCTCTGGTAACGACGGACAATCGCGCCCGGAGCTGTCGTCGAGGCCCATAGTTTTGACATCTTGGCAGGGAATGCAGGCGGCGGCTTTGGACGAGCCCCTGCACCCCAGAAAGACAAGGCTTTGAGCGGGCTTGCCGGCCGCGCCGATGTTAGCGCGGGCATTGGGGAACCGGCCGCCATAAGCGGGCCGGGACATAGGTAACGATCGCCAAAAACGGTCACCTTGAGAGGATATTTCTAATGAATCCGGCCGACGTGGCTCAGTCTGCCCTTCCGGTTGCCGCCTCCGCCGACGTGTCGCTGATCGCGCTGTTCTGGCAGGCTCACTGGATCGTGAAATGCGTCATGCTGGGCCTGTTGTCCTGCTCGGTCTGGGTCTGGGCCATCGCGATCGACAAGATCTTCCTCTATGCCCGCACCCGCCGCTCGATGGACCGGTTTGAGCAGGCCTTCTGGTCCGGCGAGTCGATCGAGGAGCTCTATCGCACGCTCTCGGCCAAGCCGACCCATTCGATGGCGGCCTGTTTCGTTGCGGCGATGCGTGAGTGGAAACGCTCGTTCGAGAGCCATGCCCGCTCGGTCGCAGGGCTCCAGATGCGCATCGACAAGGTCATGAACGTCTCGATCGCCCGCGAGGTCGAGCGGCTGGAACGCCGCCTGCTGGTGCTCGCGACCGTCGGCTCCGCCGGCCCCTTCGTCGGCCTATTCGGCACGGTCTGGGGCATCATGTCGAGCTTCCAGTCGATCGCGGCGTCGAAAAATACCTCTTTGGCGGTGGTGGCGCCCGGTATCGCGGAGGCGCTGTTTGCGACCGCGGTCGGCCTTATTGCCGCAATTCCTGCCACTATTTTCTACAATAAGTTCACTTCCGAGGTGAACCGGCAGGCCCAGCGGCTCGAGGGCTTCGCTGATGAATTTTCAGCCATCCTGTCCCGCCAGATCGACGAGCGGGGCTGACGGACGGCATGTATAGTGTGAAGGCGAGATTGGGCACCAAGCCATGGGCATGAACGTTGCCAGTTCGTCCGGAGGCGGCGGGCGCCGCAGCCGGCGCAAGCCGGTCATGGCCGAGATCAACGTCACGCCGATGGTCGACGTGATGCTGGTGCTGCTCATCATCTTCATGGTGTCGGCACCGCTGCTCACCGTCGGCGTGCCGCTCGACCTGCCGCAGACCCAGGCCAAGAGCCTCGAGCAGAACGACCAGAAGCCGATCCAGATGTCGGTCGACATCAAGGGCAAGGTGTTCATCAACGACCAGGAGATCGCGATCAACGAACTGATCCCCAAGCTGAAGGCGATCACGGACGCGCGCGGCGGTCTCGAGGAGCGCATCTATCTCCGCGCCGACAAGAAGGCGGATTACGGCACGGTCGCCAAGGTGATGGGCCTGCTGTCGGGCGCGGGATTCAAGAAGCTGGCGCTCGTCACCGAAGCGGATCAGGGGTCTTAGGCCAGTGAAGGTGAACGTCGACAAGACACTCGTTGCGTCGATTGTCCTCCACGTCCTCGTGCTGGGATGGGGCCTGCTCACCTTTAGCAGCAAGGCCTACATCGCGCCGGAGGAGTCGCTCCCGGTCGACATCATCTCGACAGATCAGCTCGCGCAGATGATGTCGGGGCAGAAGACCGGCGACAAGAAAGAGCCGAAGCCCAAGGTCGAGAAGGTCGCCGAGGCCAAGCCCGAGGAAGATTCCGTCGGCAAGGTCACCGAGAAGAAAGAGCTGATCAAGACCAACTCGACCCCGGATACGCCGCCGCCGCCGAAGCCTGTCGAAAAGCCGGTCGAGAAGAAGCCCGATCCGCCGAAGCCCGTTGCGGAGACCAAGCCGAAGGAAGAGCCGAAGCCGCAGGAGAAGAAGCCTGACCCGGCCAAGGAAGATCCGATCGCCGAGCTCCAGAAGAAGCTGGACACCAAGAAGCCGCCGCCCAAGCCCGTGGAGCAGAAGGTTGCCGCGGTGCAGCCGCAGCCGAAACCGAAGGAGCGCACCTTCGATCCCGCGCAGATCGCCCGCGACCTCGACAAGCGTGCCGCGACCCGGCATGAGCTCACGGGCTCAGCGCTGAATGCGTCGGCGTCGCTGGGCTCGACGTCAGGGACAGCCGCCAACAACATCGCGACCTGGCAAGGTGCATTCCAGGGCGCGGTCAAACGCTGCTTCACGCCCACCTATAACGGGCAGGACGCCAATTTGTATGAAGCCGACATCGACATTCCCATGAAGATCGACGGATCGCTCGCCTCCGAGCCCGTCATCGTCGCGGTGCGCGGACCGTCGCGGTCCATCGCGCAGGCCGTGGCAGAGAGCGCCAAGCGCGCCATCGTGCAGTGCCAAGTCTATTCGTTCCTGCCGAAGCAGCAATACGACAGCTGGAAGCTCATTCCGATGACTTTCGGCCTGAAAGACATGTTGTGACATCCGGACAAAAGAATTTTGCAATGAATGACGTTCGATCGATGAACCGCCGCCGCTTCATGACTCTGACCGGGTCTACGCTTGCGTTGCTCGGGGGTGGACAGGCCTTCGCCCAGCAACCGCAGCAAGGCCGTCTCCGCATCGATCCCACCGAGTTTCGGCCGATCCCGATCGCGATCACGAATTTCGTGCCCGGCTCGCCCGCTGACGGCGAGGTCAGCAATGGCGTCACCCAGGTCATCACCAACAATCTGAAGCGCTCGGGCCTGTTTGCCCCGATCGACCAGGCCGCCTTCATCGAGCGCATCAGCAACATCGACGTCGCGCCGCAATTCCAGAACTGGAAGACGCTCAACGCCCAGGCCCTCGTCACCGGCCGCATGACGCGGCAGCAGGACGGCCGCCTCAAGGCCGAATTCCGCTTGTGGGACGTGGTGACCGGCCAGCAGCTCGCGGGCCAGCAATATTTCACCTCGCCGGAATATTGGCGCCGCATCGCCCACATCATTTCCGACCAGATCTACGAGCAGATGACCGGCGAGAAGGGCTATTTCGATAGCCGCGTCGTGTTCGTCGACGAGACCGGGCCGAAGGAGCGCCGCGTCAAGCGGCTCGCCATGATGGACCAGGACGGTGCCAATGTGCGCTACCTCACCCGCGGCTCCGACCTCGTGCTGACGCCGCGCTTCTCGCCGAACTCGCAAGAGATCACATACATGGAGTTCGGGCAGGGCGACCCGAAGGTCTATCTGTTCAACATTGAGACCGGCCAACGCGAGATCGTCGGCAACTTCCCAGGCATGACCTTTGCGCCGCGCTTCTCGCCGGACGGCCAGCGCGTCATCATGAGCCTGCAGCAGGGCGGCAATTCCAACCTGTTTGTGATGGATCTGCGCTCGCGCTCGACCACGCGCCTCACCGATACGCCGGCGATTGACACGTCTCCGTCCTATTCGCCCGACGGCACCCGCATCTGCTTCGAATCCGATCGCGGCGGCCGTTCGCAGATCTATGTGATGGCGGCGGGCGGCGGACAGGCGCAGCGCATCTCCTTCTCGAAGGACGACAACAATGCCACCTATTCGACGCCGGTGTGGTCGCCGCGCGGCGACTACATCGCCTTCACCCGGCAAGGTGGCGGGCAGTTCTCGATCGGCGTCATGAAGCCTGATGGCAGTGGCGAGCGGCTGCTCACGTCCGGCTTCCACAACGAAGGCCCGACCTTTTCGCCGAACGGACGCGTGGTGATGTTCTTCCGCGATCCCGGCGGCAATTCCGGACCGTCGCTGTTCAGCGTCGATATCTCCGGTCGCTTTGAACAAAAGGTGCCGACGCCCGGCTTCGCCTCCGATCCGGCGTGGTCGCCGTTGCTCTCAGCGACCGCGGGCCAGTAGCTCGATCGCGCGCTGGGAAGCGCGCGATCTATTTCGAAAAATCCGCGAACTTTTCGGCTTTCTGCATGCGCGGCAAGCTTTCCTTCATCTTGTGCCCGGCAAGGCTTGCCTAGTTGCTTGATTTTTCAGCAGAAACAGTTTCGCTATTGCCGAAAAACAACTCGACTTTAACGATGTTCCCTCAGAAAGGCTTCATCTGCTGTGGGTAAAAGTACGCGCCAAACAGGACGCGCGTACAAACCAAAATGCAGTTCGCAGACCAGACCGGCGGGATTGATCAAAAGCCCACGAAGCTTTCGGCGGCGCTGATCGATTCGCTGTTCGAGGCGTCCGGCCCGCTGCTTGCGGGCATCGTCTTCGTCGCCTTTGCGGCGGGCATGACCGCGCTGAAGACGGGACAAACCCTGCTCTGGGGATGCGTCCTGTTTCTTGTCGTTGCGGGCGCGATCCGTGTGTTCGATCTTCGACGCTTCGATCCCCGCAAGTCGGATCTCACGGCTGAAGAAGCCGGCAAGTGGCAGCAGCGCTATCGCATCGGAGCGCTGATTCAGGCGGCTGCGATCGGCACCTGGTGCTCGACCGCCTTGTTGAGCAACGACGATGCCGTCGTCCATCTCATTGCGCTGTCCGTCACCACCGGGATCGTGGCGGGAGGCGCGGGCAGGGCGTACGGACGGCCATCGATATTTCACCAGCAGGCGCTGCTGCAATTCGGTCCCGCGGTGATCGCCCTCGCGGTCCGCGGCACGCCCTATTACATCGCGATGGCGTTCGTGAGCGCGGCGTTCCTGCTGGCGATCATGCAGCTTTCGGGCAATCTGCACAAAATCTTCATGCGGGCCGTCGTGGCCCGCGAACGAGAATCGGCGCTCGCTGGCCAGTTCGATACTGCCCTGAACAACATGCCGCACGGTCTGTGCATGTTCCGCGTCGACCGGCAGCTCGCAGTGATGAATCACCGGTTCAGCGACATGCTGGATCTCCCCGATGGTCTCGTCCGGAGCGGCTCGACCGCGCGTGACATCCTGTCCGCGTGCGTCAGCTCGGGCTCCATCTCGGCCGCAAGCGGCGAGATGATCGTCGCCGAGATCGAGAACGCGCATGCGAACCAGATCGTGACTGTCGATCCCGATGCTGAGAGAAACCGGTCATTGTCCTGGACGGTCCAGCCGATGGCCGACGGCGGCGCGGTGGTCCTTCTCGAGGACGTCACCGAGCGGCGCAATGCCGAGGCCAAGATCACCCATCTGGCTCGTTACGACGAATTGACCGCGCTTCCCAATCGCGTGCATTTCCGCAACGAGATCGAATCGCTGCTGGCGGCCTCGCACCATAGCGCGCGGCTGTCCGCGCTTCTGTTCATCGACCTCGACCAGTTCAAGCAGGTCAACGACACGCTCGGCCACCCCTGTGGCGACCAGCTCCTCTGCGCGGTTGCCAACCGCCTGCGCGAGATGCTGCGGCCGGAGGATTTCGTCGCCCGCTTCGGCGGGGACGAGTTTGTCGTATTCCAGCAGAATATCAGCGTGCCAGAGGATGCCGCGAGCCTTGCCCGCCGAATCGTCGAGCGCCTGAGCGAGCGCTACCGCATCGACAATCATCTGGTCGAGATCGGCGCCAGCATCGGCATCGCGCTGACCTCGCCGGAGGGCGCCAGCGCCGATACGCTGCTCAAGAACGCCGACATGGCGCTTTACCGTGCCAAGGCCGACGGCCGCGGCACGTTCTGTTTCTTCCGCGACGAGATGGCGGCAACCGCGGAAGCGCGACGCATCCTCGAGCTCGACCTGCGCAAGGCGCTCGCCAACGAGGAATTCGAGCTGTTCTACCAGCCGCTGGTCAATCTGAAGTCCGGCAAGATCTCCACCTGCGAGGCGCTGCTGCGCTGGAATCATCCGGTGCGCGGCACGGTCTCGCCGGTCGACATCATCCCGGTTGCCGAGGACATGGGCCTGATCGTCGATCTCGGCCGCTGGATCCTGCGCCGTGCCTGCATGGAATGCATGAAGTGGCCGGAGGGTGTCAGCGTCGCCGTCAACTTCTCGCCGCAGCAATTCCACCAGCGCGACGTGCTGAGCGAGATTCGCTACGCGCTCGAAGTGTCGGGCCTGCCGGCGCATCGGCTCGAGATCGAGATCACCGAATCGTCACTGCTGCGCAATACGCAGCTCACGCACGACATTCTCTCGCAGCTGCATGCGCTCGGCGTGCGCATCTCGCTGGACGATTTCGGCACCGGCTATTCGAGCCTCAGCTATCTGCACAACTTCCCGATGCAGAAGGTCAAGATCGACCGGTCCTTCCTGGAAGGGATCGACACCGACCGGCCGCTGACGCTGTTGCGCGGCGTGGCGCGGCTGTCGGCCGACCTCGGCATGGCCGTGGTGGTCGAGGGCATCGAGACCAACGAGCAGCTCGAGCTGATCAGCGCCGACGGCACCGTGTCCGAAGGGCAGGGCTACCTGTTCAGCCGACCGGTTCCGGCCGTCCGTATCAGGCAATTGCTCAGTGCCTCGCATGGCAAGCGCGTGCAGGAGCAGCTGATCGTCGTCTCCTCACGCTCGCTCGGGTAAGTTCCCGCGCATCCGCTCATCGCTATTTTCCCAATATTTCCAAGTATTTCGCGAAGCAGTTGCGAGCCACAACCCTTAACCCTAACAGTTCTAACCCTTTGCAATTGTGTTAAGGAACCTTTAATCTTTTGCGTACTCGCGGAAGTTGATTGGAAGTTTTGGAGTAGCGGATGTCGTCTCAACCCGAGCTGCGCAGGCCGTCGCAAATGCGCGGAGCAGCGTTGTTCGATCGCACCGACTACAGGCTGATCGAGACTCCCGAAGACAGAGCTGAGATCTACCATCTGCGCTACAAGGCGTATTTGAACGGCGGATTGATCTTGCCGTCCGAGTCGGAGCAGGTCCGCGACGTCTATGATGACGCGCCCAATGTCTGGATCTTCGGCGTTTACGTCGATGGGCAGCTGTGCAGCTCGGTCCGCATCCACGTCCTGACGAGCGAATGCAGGATGTCCTATTCGACCGAATTGTACGGCGATCATCTCCACGCGCGCCTCGATCGGGGCGAGGTTTTCGTCGATCCGGCGCGGCTTGCCGCCGATCCCGAGAAGGCCAGGCGGCTTCCGGAACTGCCCTATCTCACCCTGCGGCTGGCCTATCTGGCTTGCGAATATTTCAATGCCGATACCGGTCTTGCGATGGTGCGGCCCGATCACCAGCCGTTTTACCGGCGCGTGTTCTTGCATGAGCCGGTCGCCGAACCTCGCGCATTTCCCGGCTGGCACACGATGAAGACGTCGTTGATGGCGTCCGATTTCAAGAATCTTCGGGAGAAGGTGCTGACGCGCTTTCCCATCATGCGCTCAAGCGCGTTCGAACGGCGGATGCTGTTCGAGCGTAACAGCCAGCCCCAGGCTCTGTCCCGGCCTGTGCTCGTTCAAGCGCCGCTCAGTCCCGCCAGCCTGGTCTGACCGGCACTGTTCCGGGCCGTTGGCGCGCCTTGCGCAGCCCGCCAAAGCCCGTAATGGCCCGGAATTCGATGATTTTGCCGGCTCATGCGGCTTGCCTTCACCCTTGCGCCACATTTACAACCCATTAACCACAATGGGTGCTTTTCGCTGGTTGGGGGCATTTGACCGGCTGAGGCAAGGTTCCGATAAGGTTGACGGAACGTTCGCTTAACCAACCCCCTGTAGACCGGACAGCAGTGGACGAACGTGAGCGTGGAGGCTCCGGAATGACTAATCCTATGCGTATCCTCCAGGGATTGAAGCTGGCCGCGGTGGTTGCCATCGCGCTGTCGATGGGGGCGTGTGCCAAGACCAATGCAGGTCTGGACGCCAATGCGAGTGCGGCGACCCCGGGCAGCCAGCAGGATTTCGTGGTGAACGTGGGCGACCGCGTGTTCTTCGAGAGCGACCAGACCGATCTGACCCCGCAGGCGATCGTGACCCTGGAGAAACAGGCGCAGTGGCTGCAGACCTATCCGCGCTACTCCTTCACCATCGAAGGTCACGCCGACGAGCGCGGCACCCGCGAATACAACATCGCGCTCGGCGCCCGCAGAGCCCAGTCGGTGCGTTCGTTCCTCACCTCGCGCGGCATCGATCCGAACCGCATGCGCACGATCTCCTACGGCAAGGAGCGCCCGGTCGCCGTGTGTAACGACATCTCCTGCTGGTCGCAGAACCGTCGTGCTGTGACCGTGCTGAACGCGAGCTCCTGACGTCCAGTCAGCCGCTGTTCATCTTTGGAAACCGAATATGCCGGCGCCCTCACGGGCGCCGGTTTCGTTTCAGCCAACTGTGACCGAAAGGGCGTGGTGCCAGTCACATTTTTGGCGTAGTGCCTTTCAATGTGTCGCGCCTCGCGTGTTCCGTCGCAGATTTTGTTTTCGTCGTCAGGGCAAGATGTCATCCAGATCCAAGGGAATTACCGGCATCGTGGCATTGGCCGCGCTGCTCTCTTTGTCCGCGCCCGCATTCGCGCAGACCGACGATGATCCTGAGATGCGGATCGAGCGGCTGGAGAACCAGCTGCGCCAGCTCACCGGCCAGAACGAAGAGCTGCAATATCGCAACCGCCAGCTCGAGGATCGCATCCGTCAGCTCGAGGGCGGCGCGCAAGGTGCTGCGCCCGGCCAGCCGCCGGCCCAGCCCAATGTCGCGGGCGTCCCGCCGGCTCAGGTCACCCCCGGCTATCGCCAGCAGCCGCCGCAGCAACAGGCGGTGCAGCAGCCGAACTATCAGCAACCGAATTACCAGCAGCCTCCGGGCGCGGCGCCCGCGCCGATCGTTCAGGAGCAGCCGGGCCCGGGTGCTCCCGGCACGCGCCGCCGCGGCGACGCGTTCGACCCGAGCCAGACCCCGAATGCGCCCGGTGCGCCGCGCGCGCTCGGCGGCGGCCAGCAGCCGATGCCGGCGGGTGCTCCGCTCGATCTCTCCAACAACGGACAATATCCGCAAGGAGCAGCTCCCGCACAGCCCGGCTATCCGCCGGCCCAGCAGCAGGGCTATCCCGCGCAAGGTGGCGGTCCTGCGCTCGCGACCCTGCCGCCCTCGGCCACGCCCCGCGACGAGTTCGACCTCGGCATCGGCTACATGCAGCGCAAGGACTACGCGCTCGCCGAGCAGACCATGAAGAATTTTGCCGCGAAATATCCTGGTGACCCGCTGCTTGGCGACGCGCAATACTGGCTCGGTGAAAGCTATTTCCAGCGCCAGCAATATCGCGATTCCGCCGAGGCCTTCCTTGCCGTCACCACGAAGTACGACAAATCGGCCAAGGCGCCGGATGCGCTGTTGCGGCTCGGCCAGTCGCTCGCCGCGCTGAAGGAAAAGGAAGCTGCCTGCGCCGCCTTCGGCGAGGTCGGCCGCAAATATCCGCGTGCCTCCGCCGGCGTGAAGGCCGCGGTCGACCGCGAGCAGAAGCGGGTGAAGTGCTGATCTGCGGCGTTTGCGGACTGACAACGCGGCCGATGCTGCGCTAGATTTGACGGCCATCCGCCGCGATTGCCGGGCCGCGTCATGTCAGACGACGACAATTCTCCGATCTCCGCGCGCGCGGCGAAGCAGCTCTTCGCCGAGCTCCGAAGCGCGTCGGCGCTCGTGCTCGCGGTCTCCGGCGGGCCTGATTCGGTCGCGCTGATGTGGCTGGCGGCACGCTGGCGGCGCAGCCTCGCCCGCGGCCCTGATATCACCGTCGTCACCGTCGATCACGGTCTGCGCAAGGAGGCGGCGCGCGAAGCGCGCGAGGTCAAGCGGCTCGCCACTGAACTTGGCCTTGCACACCGGACCCTGCGCTGGCGCGGCACAAAGCCGAAGGCAGGATTGCCCGCCGCCGCGCGCGAGGCCCGCTATCGCCTGCTCGCGCAAGCCGCGCGCGCTGCCGGCGCAAGCCACGTGCTGACCGCGCACACCCGCGACGACCAGGCCGAGACGCTGCTGATGCGGCTCTTCCGCGGCAGTGGCATCGCCGGACTGTCGGCGATGGCGCGCCTCACCAGGCGCGACGGCCTCGTGCTGGCGCGCCCGTTGCTCGATGTTCCGAAATCGCAACTGATCGCAACCTTGAGGCGGGCCCGGATCGGCTTCGCTGAAGATCCCACCAACGGCGACACGGCGTTCACGCGCCCGCGGCTGCGCGCGCTGCTGCCGCAGCTTGCCGCCGAGGGCGGCGATATCAGAACCTTGGCGCGGCTCTCGGCGCGGCTCGCCCGCGCCAACGCGGCAGTCGACGTGCTGACCGACGGTGCCGAGCGCTTCCTCAGCTTGCGGGATCGCGGCCAACGGCCGCAGCCGGGCATTCGCAGTTTTGAGGCTTCGGCCTTCGCCGCCCTGCCGGAGGAAGTCCGGCTGCGGCTCCTGCTGCGGGCCATCGACGCGATCGGGCACGAAGGACCGGCGGAACTCGGCAAGGCCGAAACCCTGCTGGCCGCGCTTGATCAGGCGATGGGGGCGGGGTCCCGTGCACCCGCCAATGGCCGTGCCATCCTGAAGCAGACCGTTCTCAAGCAGACCCTTGCGGGAGCCTTGATCAGCCTTGCCGGGGGGCGTATCCACATCGCGCCTGCGCCGGCCCGGCGGTCCCCAAGGAGATCTCAAAGGGACGTAAAGGGCAGATGAGGGCGGATCATGACACCGGCCATTTGCCTGATCTGCTGTCAGGACACCTTAACCAGGCAGGAAAAACCCCGGCTCTGGTGCCATTATTTCAGCGGGAATCGCTCTAAGATGGGCTAAATAGTCCCATCTCGTTCCCTTGGCAGCGAGCGGGGCGGCACCTAAATTGTATACGTCTAACGATGAGGATTCCTTGGGGATTTCCTCGTACTGCCCCAAGGATGAGGCCGCGATCCGCGCGACCACGAAGGAAGATCGATGAACGCCAATCTGCGCAATTTCGCCCTCTGGGTCATCATTGTTTTGCTGCTGTTGGCGTTGTTCACGCTCTTCCAGAATCCGGGTCAACGCACGTCCTCGCAGGACATCGCGTTCTCGCAGCTCTTGAGCGAGGTCGACCAGGGCCATGTCCGCGACGTCGTGATCCAGGGCCCCGATATTCACGGCACCTTCACCAACGGCTCGAGCTTCCAGACCTATGCGCCGAGCGATCCGACGCTGGTGAAGCGCCTCTATGACAGCAAGGTGCAGATCACCGCGAAGCCGCCCGGCGACAACGTGCCGTGGTTCGTCTCTCTGCTGGTCTCCTGGCTGCCCTTCATCGCGCTGATCGGCGTGTGGATCTTCCTGTCGCGGCAGATGCAGGGCGGCGCCGGCAAGGCGATGGGCTTCGGCAAGTCGCGTGCGAAGATGCTGACCGAGGCGCATGGCCGCGTCACCTTCGAGGACGTCGCTGGCGTCGACGAGGCCAAGCAGGACCTGCAGGAGATCGTCGAATTCCTCCGCGACCCCGGCAAATTCCAGCGCCTCGGCGGCCGCATTCCGCGCGGCGTGCTGCTGGTCGGCCCTCCCGGCACCGGCAAGACCCTGATCGCGCGTGCGGTCGCGGGCGAAGCCAATGTGCCGTTCTTCACCATTTCGGGTTCTGACTTCGTCGAGATGTTCGTCGGCGTCGGCGCCTCTCGCGTGCGCGACATGTTCGAGCAGGCCAAGAAGAACGCGCCCTGCATCATCTTCATCGACGAAATCGACGCGGTCGGTCGTCACCGTGGCGCCGGCCTCGGCGGCGGCAACGACGAGCGCGAGCAGACGCTGAACCAGTTGCTGGTCGAGATGGACGGCTTCGAGGCGAACGAGGGCGTGATCCTGATCGCCGCGACCAACCGTCCCGACGTGCTCGATCCCGCGCTGCTGCGTCCGGGCCGCTTCGACCGCCAGGTCGTGGTGCCGAACCCCGACGTCGTCGGCCGCGAGCAGATCCTCAAGGTGCATGTCCGTAAAGTTCCGCTGGCGCCCGATATCAACCTCAAGACCATCGCGCGCGGCACTCCGGGCTTCTCCGGCGCCGACCTCATGAATCTCGTCAACGAAGCAGCCCTCACCGCTGCGCGCCGCAACAAGCGCATGGTGACCCAGGCCGAGTTCGAGGAAGCCAAGGACAAGGTGATGATGGGCGCCGAGCGCAAGTCGCTCGTCATGACCGAGGAAGAGAAGCTGCTGACGGCCTATCACGAAGGCGGCCACGCCATCGTCGGCCTCAACGTGCCCGCGACCGATCCCATCCACAAGGCGACCATCATCCCGCGCGGCCGTGCGCTGGGCATGGTCATGCAGCTCCCCGAGCGCGACAAGCTGTCGATGTCGCTGGAGCAGATGACCTCGCGCCTCGCCATCATGATGGGCGGCCGCGTCGCCGAAGAGCTGATCTTCGGCCGCGAGAAGGTCACCTCGGGCGCCGCCTCCGACATCGAGCAGGCCACGCGCCTTGCCCGGATGATGGTGACGCGCTGGGGCCTCTCGGAAGAGCTCGGCACCGTCTCCTACGGCGAGAACCAGGACGAGGTCTTCCTGGGCATGTCGGTTTCCCGCACGCAGAACGCCTCTGAAGCGACCGTGCAGAAGATCGACTCCGAGATCCGCCGCCTGGTCGAGGAAGGCTACAAGGAAGCGACCCGCATCCTCACCGAGAAGCACGCCGACCTCGAAGCGCTGGCCAAGGGCCTGCTCGAGTTCGAAACGCTCAGCGGCGATGAGATCGTCGACCTGCTCAAGGGCAAGAAGCCGAACCGCGAGTCCGTGCTGGAGCCGGCCACGCCGCGCGCCTCCGCCGTGCCCCCGGCCGGCAAGTCGCGGCCGCGTCCCGATCCGGATCCCGGCCTGGAGCCCCAGCCGCAGGCGTAACGCTTCGGCGATGGCCGGATATTCCGGTAAACCCGTTGTGCAAAAGCTCGGCATCAAGCCGGGCTTTTGTATTTTGGTGGACGGCCTTGCGACGCCTTATCGCGACGTCGTCGGCGAGCTCCCTGACGGAGTGAGCATCGCAAAAGCCGTCAAGGCCCCGCTCGACATGGTGCATCTCTTCGCCGCCGAGGCCAAAGGCCTCGCCGCCAAGCTGCGCCTCTACCGCAAGGCGATCGCGCCCAACGGAATGATCTGGGCATCCTGGCCGAAGAAGGCGTCGGGCGTCACGACAGACGTCACCGAGGCCCTGGTGCGCGAGACCGCGCTTGCCACCGGCCTCGTCGATATCAAGATCTGCGCGGTCAACGACGTCTGGTCCGGCCTCAAGCTCGTGATCCCCGTGAAGGACCGAGCGAAGTAGCACCGCTTTCGTAGGGTGGGCAAAGGCGCGGAGCGCCGTGCCCACGATCTCTCGCCAATCGCGACAGGTGGTGGGCACGCTACGCTTTGCCCACCCTACGAGGGTGATTGCTCGCACTGACGATGTGAGCCCTATCGCGGCCCCTCACTCGGCCAGCCGAAGCCAGACGTCCTTGCTCGCTAGCGTGCCGTCGGGGGTGGCGATCTCCAGGTCCACGACGTGCAAGGAGTGGTCTCCGTAGACATATTTCAGGTGCCAGATCAGGCCCAGGTCGGGCGTGATGACGAAGTCATCGAGCCCGTCGGTCATCGCCCGAACGGCTTCCCGGTGCGTCAGCGGCGCCGAAAACATCGCATCGATCAGATTGGCGAGGCTCATGCCTTCGACCAGCATCATGCGCGCGATGTCGTCACCATGGACGTGGCGGAGCGCTGATACGATAACGGCGATGGCGTCCGGGTTTTTCATGACACAGTTTACTTCAGGCCATTTGCGTAGCCCCGATCTGGCTGCATTGAGCCGCGTCAGGCACGAGGCCGACGTAGCCCGGATGGAGCGTAGCGTAATCCGGGATCGGTACTCTAGAGAAGGCCCCGGATCGGGCGGAGCCTGTCATCGGGCGGCGCTTCGCGCCGACCCGTTGGATCCATCCGGGCTACGGCCGCTCCTCTGTTGCTGCGCCTTCCATATCGTCCCGCACATGCGCAAGAGGCCCGGCCGATCGGGATCGAATCTGCGGCACGCGCTCTCTCACTTGCGCACGCGCCACACCGTCCAGCCGGGTTTTGACACGGCCTGTATGGGCTCCAGATAGTCCGGAGCTTCGCCGCGGCCGAGATGTGCGGCAAGGCCCTCCGGTGCGATGCGAACGAGATCCTCCTGATCGAAGGAGCCGTTGCACGTCAGGATGTAGTCGACCTGCCGCGCGCGGAGCAGGGCGCGGGCGGCCTCAGGTGTTGCCGTCATCGCATGCACCATGGCGAGGTTGCCGTCATTATTGCGGTGGTAGGGACCGGCGAAGACGGAGTGCTCCGTCGCGGCCAGGATCGCAGAACCGGAATCGATCGGCGCCATCACGCGTCCGGGAGGCAGGCCGGCGAGCGGCGCGGCGCTGGAGATGGTCTGACAGGACGCGGCGGGATCGGGCATCGCGATCTTCTGTCCGCTCGTGCCGGCGGCGAGCGCCGGCCAGACCGCAAGTCCGATGCCTCCAAGTGTGGCGGGCGACACCAGCAACGCCACACGCACCAGCCGCCAACCGGCCACGATGTCAGTGCGAAGCCGGACAATTCCGGCGACGCACAGCGGGGCGGCGACGATATTGGCCGCGGCAGCGCCACGCAATTCCCACAGGCTCTCGCCGACCAGCGCTGCAAGCGTGACGGTCGAAACGATCCAGCGAAAGCGCGTTTGCGGCGTGCAGCCGATCATGGCAACAACACACAGGCCGAGCGTCAGCAAGGGAAACGCATAATAGCCGAGCAGCTTTTGCGGCTGCATCTGTGCCAGTTCAGTCAGCGGCATGGTCTCGACGACGCGGTCAAGCCAGAAGCTGACAAGCAGGGGATCGACCTGCGCATAGGGCGACGCAACGCAGCTCGGATACGATCTGTAGAATGCGCCCAGCAGCAGCGCGCCGGCGAGCGCGCTCGCCGCCAGCCGCGCCCACACGGGCCCGCGTATGCGGGCAACACCGGCAACCGCGAGCAGGGCGACGCCGCCGCCCGCACACAACAGCAAGATGGGCCCGCCAAAGGCATCGCAGACGGGCCTGGCGAGACTGTTCATCGGGAGCAGCAGCAGCGCCAGCAGCAGCGACGACCCGGCAAGGCCTGCACCAAAGGCACAGGCGGGGCGCAGGACTTCACTGCCTTTCCACACCAGCAGCCCCACAACGGTCGCGCTCGCCAGGGCTATGGCGGGCAGCATTTCCAATCCGACCGACAGCGAAAGCGCGGCGCACAACCCAGCCAAAGCCGCCTTGTCCGCGCGGTGTTCCAGGTCGGAGATGCAGAGCACGAAGCCGAGCAGCAGCACGATCTGTAGATTGTGATGATCGATCGCGCCGGAGCGGAAGTGGATCAGGGCGGGGATCGACAGCGCCGTGATCAGGATCGCCGCAAGCTTTGCCCGCTTCCTGTCTGCAGGGGCGCATGCCTGACTTGCGATCGTCGCTGCGAGCCATAGCGCGGCGCCCATCAACAGCGACGGCCACAGCACCAGCGTAAGCCCTTCGGCAAGGTGCTGGCCGAGCAGCGGACGGAACAAGAGGATCAGCATGGCCAGGGGCGCATCGACGATGCGGGACCAGTGCATGGCAATTCCGGGCGGGTCGAGCCGGTATTGAGTCAGGTCGAACCAGCCCTGGCCGGCCAGAAGATCGCGGACTTCGACCAGACGCAGGGCGTCGTCGGTCGACAGCGTGTCGAACACACCGGTTTTGATCGCGGGAAGTCCGAGTGCGACCACGATCGTTGCCCAGGTTATCGCGAGCACGATCGCAGGCTTCGGCTCCGTGGTCGATCGTGGCACGGTCGGTGGGACGAACGGCGACATTGTCCGGCGTCTCAATTTGAGTGTGCGGGCATGGGCGTCTCGCCCGTGCTCGCCTCGTCATCCCGCACATGGATCACGGCGATGTCGTCGGCATAGAGCCGCTTCCATCCCTTGATGTGATCGAGCACCTGGGCGGCGGGGCTGTCGGCGACCAGCAGCGTGGCGTCGATCTTGTACTCTTCGAGCAGCCGCGTCAGGTTATCGAGCTTCTTGACCTCGATCGCCTTGAAGAAGTCCATCACGAACTTCTCGCCATAGAGCTCGGCGCGACCGTCGACGAAAACAGGAATGTCGCGCGAGATCAGGTAGCCGCCGAACTGGTAGGCATTGAAGATGCGCTGCGCCTTGCGTTGCTGCAGCAGGTCGACCGCGGTAACAGGCGTCTGGTTCATCGTGAATGTGAAGCGGTGATGCGACATGTAGATCGAGGTCGAGGTCCAAGCCGCGGCCGCGATCATCAGCGCGCCCATCACCGTGACATAGCGCGCGGCTCCGCTCTCGGTGCCTTGCGTGAGCTGCGGCAGCGGCGACTTCTCGCCCAGCGGCTTTGCCAGCACCAGCGGCACAAGGAAGGCAAAGGCCTCGATGCTCCTGACATGGGTGAGGCCCATCCAGGTGAACAGCAGGATCAGCAGAATGCGTGGCACCGACAGTGTGAGGCCGCGAAACAGGCCGAGGGCGATCAGGCCGAGAATCGCGCCTTCAAACGCGGAGAACGAGGCGAAATTTGCCGGCATCCATTCCGAGATGACCGAGAGCAGCTCGCCGAGGTTGAGGATGTTGGTGGCGCCCAGCAGCGTCCGCCAGCCATAGGGCGTGACGCAGGCAGCCAGCATCGCGGCGACGCCGAACAGGAACCAGCGTCCGAGAAGCCGGATCTGCTTGGCCGAATCGAGCGTCCAGATGGCTTCGAGCGCCATCGGGCCGATCAGCGCGAGGCCGAGCACGAAGCCGCCATGCAAACTCGCCCACAGCGACATCAGCGGCAGCCAGACCCAGGACGGCGTCACCTTGCGATCGGCCGCGTTCATCAGCACGCCGACCCATGCGATCATCACCGGCAGCGCCAAAATGTGCGGCCGCGCCAGGATGTGATGCAGCGACAGCAGCACTGCCAGCATCGCGAACAGAACCGAGCGCGGAATTTCAAGATGGGCGTCGAGCAGGTAAACGAAGATCGCGGCCGAGGCGGCGATCGCGAGCGCGGTGAGGATCACCGGCCCCGCCCAATCCCATCGCGCGTAGGTGATGGCGTACAGAATTTGCGACAGCCAGGAGGTCGAGATCCAGGGCTCCCCTGGCCGCGTGAACGAATAGAAATCGGTATAGGGCAGGGCGTGGTGATCGAGGATCCACTGTCCGATCTTGATCTGCCAGAACGAGTCGGAGTCCTGAAGCAGCGTGTCGCCGACATAAAGGAAGAAGAGATAGGCACCCGCGCCGACACACAGCGGCACCAGCGCTCGCGCGCGGCTCTGCACGGTGATGCTGTTGGTGAAGGAAAGCGACATGCCGCCTCGTGTTGTTCTTGGGAGCGTTGGCCGAGCGGGCGGCATTGGACCACGGCGGTCATAACTTCCAGTAAATCGGCGGGGCGATCGCGTCTGGCGCGGCATTGTTTCCGCGCAATTTAACCGATTGTTTTAGATTTCGGTTTACCATCGGCGAATACGTGTAGACCCTTCTCTGTTTGCGCAGTCGAATTAACTGCGGCGCAATTCTTTGCCCTTACGTTCGGTTCCATGGTCAGGCGGCGCTGGGAAGCCGAAGAAACCAGACCAGACCAGTTGAAGCCTCGTGTATCTTTTGGAGCAGTCTATGAAGAACCTCGTTTCGCGTTTCGTGAAGGACGAATCCGGCGCCACCGCCATCGAATACGGCCTGATCGCTGCCGGCATCGCGCTGGCGATCATCACCGTCGTCAACAACCTCGGCTCGACGCTGAACACCAAGTTCGGCTCGATCTCGACCAGCCTCAAGTAAGCTGAGACGAATTCAGAGTTCAGAGAGCCCCGTCCTCGGACGGGGCTCTTTTCGTTTGGGGGGCGCGGCGTTGAAGGTTTCGTAGGGTAGGCAAAGCGAAGCATGCCCACGTCAAGTAGATGGCACGGCGTATCCCCCGCGTCATTGCGAGCGCAGCGAAGCAATCCAGGCTGTCTCCACGGAGGGATTGCCGGATTGCTTCGCCGCGCTCGCAATGACGAGGAAGCGGGAGCCACTTTTCTCGATTGCAAAGAGAGTGTGGGCACGGCGCTACGCGCCTTTGCCCACCCTACGAGAGCTGTGGATGTGATTGATCGCGGCGCTACTCGCGCGCTTATTCCGCAAGACTCGGCTGCCACACCGCCGGTGTAGCCGGCGCTGCCGAGACCCGCGCCGTGCGGTTCATCCATTCCAGATAGGCCTTCGCGGCCCAGATCGAAGCTGCCGCCAGCGCAACACCGCCGGCGACGTCGACGATGTAATGCGCGCCGATGACAGGCGTCGCCGCGATCATCATGAGGTTGAGGGCCGCTGCGGCACCGCCGATGCGCCGCACCGGCCACAGCGCCCACATGTAGAGCACGGCGGATGCGGCGTGGAAGCTCGGAAACGAGACGATGCCGGAGAGCTTGAACAATTGCATCTCGTGCAGGCTGCCGTCGCGTAAGCCCAGGATGTCGCGCAACTGCCCGGCGTAAATGGCGGTGTTGATGTCGGGGAGGTGGGCCGCGGGCAATTGCAGTGCGTAATAGGTGCCGATCGCCGGCACGAGGGCCGAGATCGCGATGGTGATGGCGAGCGCAAGGCTCATTGCCAGCATGAACAATTGCAGCCGCACGTAGCGCGCCGTCAGCGTCAGCACGATGGGGATGGCGAGCAGGGGCCATTTGATCAGGCCGTAGCTGCGCGACAGGATGTCGGCGAGCCAGGGATGATCGTTGACGAAGCGCGCGATCGGCTCGGGATCGAGGCCGAGCGCGCGATCGATCGCGAGCAGCGCCTGATCCTGCAGCGGCCAGCCCATCTTGCCCGCGACGTAGCTGAGCGGCCCGACGATGGCGCAGGTGATGATCACTTGACCGATCGTGCCAAGCGAGAAGATCAGTTTCGGATCGGCGAGATCGCCTTTGCCGATGCGGTGGCGATAGGCAATGACGACGAAGAGCGCGGCGATTGCCAGCGTCGTGCCGTAGGCGACAGGCTCGAGCCTGAGGCCAGTGACATCAAGGCCGAGCGTCAGCAGGCTGCCCATGAACACGATGGGAAGCCAGTTCAAATGGAAGAGCTGCCAGGCGGTCTTGGCGTCCGTATCGACCATGCTGCACCGGGTTGGATCGCAGCCACAGTCGCTGGCCGGCTTTAAGACCGCGGTAAGAAGTGTGGTCAGCCGTTTACCAATGAATTCCCTGCAATTTGAGCGGTTTGCAGTGCAGCGACGCAAGTGAGGTCAGGCGTGACGCATGACGCATTTGCTGCTTGTCATCCCCCCTGAATAGTTGTTCAGTCCTTGCGGGGCGATTTGCAGCGAATTCGGTGACGAAGCGTTCGGCCGCGGGCGTGCGGCAGGCGTGGTGGGACAGGAAGCGCGCCATGGTTTATCGGCGGACGCATCAAGTGGTTAAGCGCCTTGCGGCTCGGCGCAGCGCGATCCTGGCGGCGGCAAGGGAAGCCGCAGCCGAAGGCGGCATGGCGGCGGTGCAGATCGCGCCGGTCGCCGTCCGGGCCAATGTGGCGGCCGGCACCGTCTACCGCTACTTCCCTTCCAAGGCCGAGCTGATCTCCGAACTGATTTCCGAAGTCTCCCGTGACGAGCTCGCGGCCATCAGGCGAGCGGCCGATGCCGCGCCGGGACCGTCCTCGGCGCTGGCGGCGGCCGTGACCACGGTGGCCGTCCATACCCTGTCGCAGCGGCGCCTCGCCTGGGGCATTTTGGCCGAGCCCGTCGACGTCGATGTCAGCGCCTCCCGCCTGGCCAGCCGCCGCGAGATCGCGGGCGAGATCGCCGCACGGATCGACGCTGCGGTGCGCGCGGGCCATCTGCCGGCGCAGGATACAGCGCTCGCCGCAACCGCGCTGCTCGGCGCGCTGCATGAGGCCCTGGTCGGTCCGCTCGCGCCTGACAATCTCGAAGACCCCGCCAAGATGCGCGACGCTGTCCAGACCGTGACGCTGCTGGCGCTGCGCGCCGTCGGCGTCATGGACGCCCGCGCGCGTGGTCTCGTCGTGCAGCAGACGCTGCTGCCGACGACCAAGGCGCTGGTCGGGGCTGCGGGCTGAGCCGATCGCAAAAAGGCTCTAGCCCGGGATCGACCGGTGCGCGCTGCGTCCCAGCGCGAACTGACCAACCGGTCCCTCGACGTGGAATTCGAGCCCCGTCATTTTTGCAAACAGATCAATATTGCTGGTGCCGATGGCACAGCCGCCAAGGCCCATATCGGCCGCCGCAAGGTAGAACGTCTGGATCATGCAGCCGACATCCTTCAGGACCAGCGAATATGCGATCGAGCTGTATTTCCAGGAGATCCGCCCGAAGCGCGCAGCGATCGTGATCAGGACCTGCGGCGGCCCGGATGCGTCCATGGAAAACTCGGCCGCCGCGAGAAGCGCCCGGAGCTGCTCGGGGGAGGCGTCGAGCGTGACCAGCGCGTGGCCTCCGGCGTCGTAGTGGTAAAATCCGCGCGCCAGACCCTCGCAGTTGGAGACCGCCAGATACAGCTCCAGCTCATACGCACTGCCGGCGGCCGGATACGGTCGTGAGGTGTAGGTGACCTCGGAGCCGCCGTCGACATCGGCGCCGCTCTTCCATTCCGACAACACGCGGGCCGTGGCGCCGAGAAACTGCGCAAGCTCGGGAAGCGTGACGGGATTCCGATCGTCGAAATCCCGCGTCGAATGGCGCGCGCGGAGCAACTGCACGAACGGCGACGCCGGCTCGGGCAGGGCCAATTTGTCGAGGGAGACCGACTTGCCGGGCCAAGGCGGGCGCAGCGCGGGCAGCGGCGGAACGGCGGCAGCATAGGCGTACGCGCCGCCAACCGGATCGGTATGCCGGCCCTCCGTGCTCCGCGTGTGAAATACGAGATCGTGGAAATCCCAGAGAACGAGATTGCCGTCGCCTTCGTTGACCCGAAGGCCGTCTCTGTCTTTCGTATCGAGCTTGATCAACATCCCGCTACTGAGCAGCAATCCGAGCAGACCAATGTCCAGCGCGGCCGCCTGCCTGCGAAGGTTGCTGATCTTCTGAGGCCGTGACAGGGCCGCGAGCGTGGCGGCGATGGCGGGATCGCAAATCCGGAACAGCGCGCCGGCGCGCGGCGATTCCAGCACCATCTCGTTGTCGCGCCGGCGAAGATAGGCGAAGCGCGATAAGGCGAGAGTATCGCCGTTCGACAGCTTTTCGGGTTCCGGCCAGTATTCCGCGATCTGTGGCTCGATAACGACCACGTCTCGCGCGTCTCGGGGCGAGAATAGGCGATAGTCGAGGAGCCCGTGCCGCGCCAGCCGCTGCACCAGGGCATGAACCTGCCTTGCGACGATACTTCTGCCGGTAAGGGAGGCGAGCGGTAAGCCGGTGGCGAGGGGGCCTGCGCGTTCGATCGCCGCGCGGCTGTATTGTCCGAGGTTGAGCGAAGTATCGCCGGACACGGCGGCAACGCTTCCGTCGGCCTGCATATGCAGGGAGAAACGGCCGTTCAGCCGGGCGGCGATGACGAATGCGACTTTCCTGGCCAGCTTTTTCCGGGAGGTGCGCACGGAAGCAGCCTTCAAGTGTGCGGAAGGTACGGGGTCAGTTCGCTTTCCAGGCGTGGGCGGTCCAGCAGCCCAAGCTTCACCGGCACATCGTAAAGCCGGCCGGGCCCGAAGCGACGATAGAAATGCCGCAAGCCCGGGACAAGCACTCTGACGACAGGGACCTCGACGTCGGGTCGTGTCTGGTCGAGCACGAGGAAGTCGTATCCGGAGCGGACCGCGATCTCGACGCAGGCATTGACCTGGTCGCGCGTATTGTCGTGAAGCTTGATATCAGGCGCCGGTGGGATCACCGGATTGTCGCTCGGGATCAAGAACGGATAATCGTCGAGCCGCAGCGGCGTGACACCGTCAAGCGATGGCTTCTCGCCGCTTCCGCCGTCCATCAAGCCAATCGACATGAACTGAGTCAGCTCGGTGAGCGAACGCAGCAGGGCGATGCGGCGATCGAAATGCGAACCGGACCCGAACTCGATGTTCTCGTGCCCATTTTGCATCCAGTGCATGATCGCAACATAAGAGGGAATGCCGAGATCGCTGGTGATGTCGAGGACCCAAAGCCGGCGTCCCGCATCGGCAAACTGGCGCTGCAGATCCCGTACGTAGGAATCCTCGAATTCTGCGAGATCGACTTCCGCACGCTGCACGCGATTGTACCACCAGATCGCGTAGGCATCGCGTTCGACTAGTTCGAGGAAGCCTTGAACGATGGCTTCCTCGCGTGTGTTGCCGGCTGCGCAACCGTTCGAATCCGTGTGGAAGCCGCCATAGAAGAAATACAAGAGGCCAGTCGGAAGATATTTGAACCGCTTGTCGCGCATCGACCAGACCGGCGACCATTCGGTCTTCATCGAGGGATCGAACGGCTCGGGAACCGGATGTGAATCGTCGGGCAGAGGGATATGCCGGTTTTGGAATTGCAGGTCGCTGAAGAACTGGACGTCGTTTGGCAGAAGCGCCTCACCGGGAGCGAAATCGGCGAAGCGTCGCGTCGTCCTGATCTCGTCACCCTGGAAAATGCCGGAATAGCGTTCGATCGCCTCCATCAGCGCGCTGGCCTCGCCCTGCTCGGCCGTGGAGCCCTTGCCGAAGCTGCCGCCGCTCAGGCCGGACCTGAGTTGGTCGACATTCCACGCCGGCGCAGAGAAATTATGGTAAGCGAAAAAATTGGTGTTCATCGGCAGATCGGCTTCGATCCGCTCGAGCCTGGATACCACGCCGGTCAGCGGGCTGACGTGTTTGCGGAACCGCGCCACGGTGGCCCGCGACGTCACGGTGCGGTATCCGCCGCTGGTCATGACGAGCCGTCTGCCTTCGGCAATCTCGATCGGCGCTGCCGCCCGCCGCGGATTCCTCAATTTCTTGCTGCCACAGGTCGCGCATTGCGGACGTTTCGCAACGTAGTGCTTGGCGATGGTGGCCCCGGTGAGGTCGACGCTTGCGATGTGATCGCTGAGATCAGTGCGAAATCCGGAGGCGATCGCCTTTGCAATTTCAATGGCAGCGAAGTGGACCCCGGTCTGTCCGACACTCTCGCTGACCAGGGGCGATGTTGCGACCGCTTGCGCCGCCCCGCGATCGAGAAATCCCTTGATCTCGCGATTGCGGATCATGCGATCGTGCAGGCAGGTCCAGCAGGCGCTTTCGCCCGGCTTGAACACCGGCCCCACCAATGGAAAAACGCCGGAGGGCTGAACCAGCAGCCAGGGCGTTCCGTCGGTGACGCGTTCCCCGTTCAATTCGGCGAGCGTCGGTTCGAGATAATCGTTCACAAGCGTGACGATGAGTTTGGGCGACCGCTTGGCGATTTGAACTCCGAGCTTGGTCAACGCCGCGCTCAACTCGCTGGCACCCTTGACGTCGATCGATTCCACCCGCACCGGCCAGTTGCGCAGGTTCTCTTCGGCGATTTCGGCAGGCAGGCCGAGGCTTGCCCAATATCCATCAACGGGGCTCGCGTGCGATGCCCCGCTGACGACGTAGCGGCGCTCCAGCAGACGCCGGATCGCTTTCTCGATCTCGGCCACGGGAAAGTGTTTCGAGAGCTGGCGGATGATATCCTGGGCAGCACGGCCATTCTTTCCGATCGCGCTCGCCACTGCGTAATAGAGATCACCATGCAGGAAAAATTTGCGGTTCTCTGAATAGAGACAGACCACATTGGGAGGAAGCAGGTAGGCGGTGAAGTTTGGCGCGAAACGCAAAACGGTCTTGCGGGTCGGCTTCGCGGTGCGGCTCTTTCGCTTGATTGTCATCGGGGGCGCACGCTGATCCTGTTTCCGCCATGTTCGGTCGTTGGTGTACGACGAACGTCTTGCTGGCCCGACTTGTGCCGAGCGCTACCGGATTTCTTGACATGAGTTGGAACACACTCGTTCGCCATCGGCAAGCCGAGCAGGGAGACGAAGCGAACGCGGTGGCGACGAAAGCAAATTGGCCGGGTCGTGTGCGAGCCCGGCCAATGAAATTGCATCATGTCGATGTCGAGTCAGATGCTCTGGCCTAGCACCAGCGGCAGCGCCCCCATGATGCGCAGCATCCCGTGCAAGCTACCGGCACTGGCAACGGCAGGCCGATCCAGCCAACGCCGCAGCCGCCACAGCCACCGCAACCGACGCCGCAGCGACAGGCTCGGCAACCTGCGCAACCTCTGCAGCCACCACACCCTCTGCAGCCTCCGCAGCCGCGACAACCACCGCATCCCCGAGCCAGCAGCACATGGCTCAGTTCTTTCTTGTCGTAGGCCAGATGAAAAGTAGCGAGGCTGACGTCTGCGAGTTCTTCTTCGCTGAGCGCCGTGTACCGACCGGAATTGGAGTTCGGCCTTTGTTGAACATCGCCTGTCGGCAACGCGGACGCTGCCGCGCTTCCCGCCAGCGAAAACGTCAATCCGGCGAGGCCGAGCGCCGGCATTGCGGTTTTGGTCTTGCTGTTCTTTTTCGAAGCTTGTCTCGTCCGCCGCATGGCCGCATCCTCCATGGCTTCAGGTCCGATCTTCGCTGATGATCCTACGCCGAGCAAAAAGGGCGGGCAAGATTCGCGGATACACAAAAGAGTATGGGCCCGTTCGCACGCATTCATCTTCATGAATGACATCACTGTAATTTTTCGTCGATATCGATGGACGGCCGTGATGCGGTGCGCAATCGTCAGGGAGCTCAACCGGAGAGGCGAGCTTGGCCGATCAATTTGGACGCTTCGTTTGGTATGAGCTTCTGACGACGGATGTGCCGTCGGCAGCTGCCTTTTACGCCGAAATTGTCGGCTGGGCCGTGAAGGATGCGTCGAGCCCGGAACTTGCCTACACGCTGCTGACGGCGGGTGCTGCTCCGGTCGTCGGGCTCATGGATCTCCCCGAAGAGGGAGTACGGATGGGGGCAACGCCGAGATGGCTGGGCTACGTCGGCGTCGATGACATGGATGCGACGGTCGCGCAGATCCTCCGACTGGGAGGCGCCATCCTGGTGTCTCCGACCGACAGCAACATCGGCCGCATTTCGGTGGTCGCCGATCCGCAAGGAGCGACGTTTGCGTTGGTCAGCCGGCTGGCATTTGGCCTGATGCAAACGAGCGGGTCGTATCAGCCCGGGCGCGTGGGCTGGCACGAGTTGCTGGCTGAAGACCGACGCACGGTTTTTCCATTTTATGGCAAGGTTCTCGGCTGGCGACAGGCCTCCGCCGAACTGGATCCGGCAAGCGTG
Organism: Bradyrhizobium sp. CCBAU 11434; assembly: GCF_028128895.1. Lineage (NCBI taxonomy): Bacteria > Pseudomonadati > Pseudomonadota > Alphaproteobacteria > Hyphomicrobiales > Nitrobacteraceae > Bradyrhizobium > Bradyrhizobium sp. CCBAU 11434. The sequence continues at coordinate 74,160 of NZ_LBJX01000103.1, read as the reverse complement.
TATGATTTGTTTTCGGTAGCCGGGCAGACGATCGGCGGCATGCTCACCAAGCTACCGAGCGTAGCGAACGCCTGTTGGCTTCACTACTTCAATGTCGAGGACATCGGCGCCGCGGCCCGGCGGGTCATGACCGGCGGGGGCCGGGTCCTTCACCAGCCGATCGAGTTGCCCGATGGCGGCTGGATCGTGCGATGCGTCGACCCCCAGGGCGCCCTGTTTGCGCTGCAGGGCGCTTGGGATCACAAGGGCGTCGGGAGATCCTCGAGCTCGGAAGTCAGCTGGTCCTCCGAATGGGAGGGCATTGCTTCACGGGGCAGGATGGTGATCCACAAGATCAAGCGCTAAAGCGCGATGCGATTGGGATGAATCGATGCGCGCCAAGAACTCGAGTCACCTCTCCCGCAGGGAGAGGTCGGATCGCATCGTAAGATGCGATCCGGGTGAGGGGTTACAGTCTCACTGTGCGCCGCGGCCCCTCACCTGGATTGCTCAGGCGCGCAATTGCGCGCCATAGCAATCCGACCTCTCCCCGTTGGGGAGAGGTGAAACACGGACCGCCGACCAAACCTAATTTCATCACGCTTTAGAGCATGATCCGGAAAAGTGTGAAGCGGTTTTCTCTCGCGACAAACGCGGAACGCGTTTGCGCGGAGATCATGCTCAAACAAGGAGCTAAAGCGCGATGACGATTCAACCCAATCTCATCGCGCTCTAGACCAGCCCGCTACTGTGCATGGGGTTGTTTTCGCGTTTTGGTCGGCGGCCTGCCGGCCGCCTTAGATATTCGCCTCGCCCTCCGGGCCGACCGAGGCGATGCGCACCATGTTGGTGGTGCCGGGAATGCCGAGCGGCACGCCGGCGACGATGATCACGCGCTGTCCGGCGCGGACGAAGCCGTCCCGGAACGCGATCTGGCCGGCGCGGTTCACCATGTCGTCCTGGTCGCGCGCATCCTCAGCCACCACGCAATGCACGCCCCAGACCACCGCGAGCCGGCGCCCGGCCGTGATGTTCGGCGTAATCGCCACGATGGGCGGCTTCGGCCGCTCGCGCGCCACGCGTACCGCCGTCGAGCCGGAGCTGGTCCAGCAGATCAGGGCGGGCAGGTCGAGCGTCTCGGCGATCTGCCGGGCGGCATCGGCGATGGCGTCGCCGGCGGTGGATTCCGGCGCGGGGCGCTGGGCCATGATCACGTCCCGATAGATCGGGTCGCGCTCGACCTCCTCGCCGATGCGGTTCATGGTCGAGACCGCCTCGACCGGGAATTTGCCGGCCGCCGACTCCGCCGACAGCATGATGGCGTCGGCGCCCTCATAGACGGCGGTGGCGACGTCGGAGACCTCGGCGCGGGTCGGCACCGGCGACTGGATCATCGATTCCAGCATCTGGGTCGCGATCACCACCGGCTTGCCGGCGCGGCGCGCCATGCGCGTCATCTGCTTTTGCAGGCTCGGCACGCGCTCGAGCGGCAGTTCGACGCCGAGGTCACCGCGCGCCACCATCAGCGCGTCGGAAGCCTCGATGATGTCGGCGAGACGGTCGATCGCCTGCGGCTTCTCGATCTTGGCCATCACGGCGGCGCGGCCGCGGATCATCTTCTTGGCTTCGATCACGTCGTCGGCGCGCTGCACGAAGGACAGCGCGATCCAGTCGACACCGGTGACGAGGGCCGCCTCGAGGTCGGCGCGGTCCTTCGGCGTCATCGCCGAGACCGGCAGGTCGGTGTCCGGCAGGCTGACGCCCTTGCGGTCGCTCATCTTGCCGCCGACCACGACGCGCGTCACCGCGTGCTCCTTGCTGGTTTCCTCCGCGATCAGCCGTACCTTGCCGTCGTCGAGCAGCAGCGCATGGCCGGGCCGCAGGGCGGCCAGAATCTCCGGATGGGGAAGGTTGACGCGGGTGGCATCGCCCGGCGTCTTGTCGGAATCGAGCGTGAAGGTCTGGCCGTTCTGGAGCTGCACCGCGCCTTCGGCGAATGCCCCGAGCCGGAGCTTCGGGCCCTGGAGGTCGACCAGGATGCCGATCGGACGGCCGTAGCTACTCTCGACATTGCGGATCGTCGCCACGAGCTCCCGCATCTTGTCATGCGGAGTGTGGCTCATGTTGATGCGGAACACGTCGGCGCCAGCCTCGAACAGGCGGCGGATCATCGCGAGGTCCGAAGAGGCAGGTCCAAGGGTCGCGAGAATCTTGATACGGCGAAGGCGCCTCATGGCTTATTTCCAGACGGTGGTGACGAGGGAGCTGGCGGGAGGCCAGGTGCGGCGGGGGGCGTACCACCGGGCGGACTATTGGGCAAACCCGGAACGCCGCCACCAGGACCAACAGGGCCGGGCATGCCGGGGACACGCGGCTGCGCAGAAGGCTGCTCGTTGGCGTCCGTGAGTTGCACCGTCCAGGCCCGCTGCTCGCCGGTATCGACTTCGAAATAGCCGGTCCGGTCATAGCCGCGCGCCAGGCAATCCTCGGTGCCGCGGATGGTGAATTCCTTGTCGCGCGAGCACATGAAAGCCTGCCCCGACCATTCGCCGCCGCGGTCATAGTCGATCGCGTAAATGTAATAGTAGCGGGCGACCAGCGTTCCCCGCAGCAGGGTCTCGCAGGAGCGGGACGAGATGTTCCACCAGCCTTCGGTGGTCCAGCCGTCGGCGTCCTTGTAGCCGAGCGCGATGCCCACCCGGCTTGAGGTGTTGTTGCAGAGGCGGAAGTCGGCCGAGGCCGGGCTGGCCCAGAGGCACAATAAGCCAACCGCCAGCACCGGGACCAACCGGGCGAGCAGGCGAAGGGGGGAGCGGGGAGATTCGGCGATCATTGTCGCGGAACGTATACCAGATGATTGACGATTTGGCGTAGGGGCCGGGGACCTGCCCATTTGTTGGCCCAGCGGCCGTTTGCGCCGCGATATGGCAAAATCTGTGACAGGACCCCACCTGATCCCGTAAGGGTGACCACCATTAAGGGCGCAGCCGAGGAATCCAGCCATGGCCATTGACGACAAAACCAGAACGGAGCTCGAGGCGGCCGCTTTCCGGCGCCTGGTCGATCATTTGAAGACGCGGACCGACGTCCAGAACATCGACCTGATGAATCTGGCCGGCTTCTGCCGCAACTGCCTGTCCAACTGGCTCAAGGACGCCGCGGACGCCCAAGGCGTCGCGCTGAGCAAGGATGAGAGCCGGGAAGCCGTCTACGGCATGCCCTACGAGACCTGGAAGGCGAAGTACCAGGGCACGGCCACCGCCGAACAGATCGAGGCGATGAAGAAGGTCCATCCCCACAATCATTGAGGGGGACTGTCCGCGCCGCGGCCTGAGTCGCACCACACAACAGCTTTCTTTGCTCACCTGCAGGAAGGTGTGGGCGCGCTGTGGACGAGCGCGATGCTTGCTTGAACGCTGACGGCGTCAACCCTAAGGGTCTACCCAGCACGCGCGGTGGATGCCGGCGTCACCTCGTTTTGCCAGTTCCATTGGGAGTACCAAGATGGCCACCTCCGCCGCCGTCCGCGACGACGAGCCCGCGACGAAATTTGCCAAGGACCAGCTCAAATCCATCATCGAGCGCATCGAGCGGCTGGAGGAAGAGAAGAAGGCGATCTCCGACGACATCCGCGACGTCTATGCCGAGAGCAAGGGCAACGGCTACGATGTCAAGGCGCTGCGCACCATCGTGCGCCTGCGCAAGCAGGACCCCAATGAGCGCGCCGAGGCCGAGACGATTCTCGAGACCTATATGCAGGCGCTGGGAATGATCTGAGGCGTTTGCGCCTCCGACGTCACTCGGGCTACAAATCGCGGCTGTTGCACTTCGTTTGTGAACGGAGACGTCAGTGACTGCGCCGCCGCTGCCGCGTGAGGTGATCAGTGCCTTCGGCGCTCTTCCGGCGCCGATCGGCAAGCGGCTGTTCCAGGTGCGCGACCTGATTTTTGCGATCGCGGCGGCGGATGACAATGTCGGCCGTCTCACCGAGACGCTGAAATGGGGCGAGCCTGCCTACCTGACCGATGAGACAGGCAGCGGTTCGACCATCCGGCTCGGCCGCCTCAAGGACTCCGACCACGCTGCCATTCTGTTCAACTGCAAGACGACGCTCGTCGACACCTTCCGCGAGCGCTTTCCCGATCAGTTCGAATATCGGCAGACCCGGGCTCTGCTGCTGCCGGTGGCCGGCAAACTGCCGAAGCAGGCGCTATCGGTCTGCCTGTCGCTGGCGCTGACCTATCATCTGGATCGGCGGGGAAAGAGGGCGCGCTAGGCGATCGGCCTTTAGCGCAGCGCGGCCGTGCGCATGACGAAGGACGTCGTCTCGATCTTCGTGGTCGCGCTGCCCGAGAAACCGTCGCAGGACAGGCCATGCATCGGATCGTCGGTGAAGCCCATTGCGACCACGGCCTGCGGCTTGACGAAATAGGCGCGCATCGCAGCCATATCGAGCTCGCCCATCAGCGTGACAGACATCGCCCGGCTGGCGCTCGGCGACAGCATCACGATCTTGAGCCAGATGCTCTCGCCCTTGGCCGCGGAGAGCCGCGTTGCGGTTGCGATCATGCCGTCGGTGCTCTTGCCGACGATGGTGTTGATCTCGGTGGCCGGCGCAGCGTTGCGGGCGACGGACGCCGGACGCGCGCCGCGCGGGATCGGCGCCGAGGCGGCGACGACGCGGGAGCGGTCGACTGGCGAGGCGGAAGCGGGCGCAAAGGCCAGCGCCTGATAGGCGGCGTTGGAGACGCTCGCGGTCGGTTGCGGATCGGTCGCGGCTGCCAGCGCCTGACGCGCCCTGAGCGCTGCAATCTGCGCCGGCGTCGCTTGCTGCGGCGCGGCCGGAGTATCCCAGAAGCCGCGGGCATTGATGATGTCGGCCGGGGACTCGAACTTGCGGGCTGCCGGCTTGTCAGCCACGGGCTCGGGCTTCGGCTCAGCTTTCGGTTTCGGCGGCGCAACGAGCTGGGCATCGGCCGAGGCGAGCTGGATGGCGGAGGCGACCGACGGCTTGGCGCGCGGCGTCGGCACAGGATCGGCGGGTTTGCTTGCGGCGGCGACCACGGTGGGCTTGGCGGCCGGGGCGGGAGCGCCCTCGTCATCCTCGTCGGCACTGGCTGCCGGAGCCTGTTTGCTCTTGAACAGGGCGGCGAAGAAGCCTGGCTTGCTGGCGCCATCGTCGCCACCGCCGCGACGCTCGATCTCGGCCTTGGCCAGTTCATAGCCCTTCAATGGCACACCATCGGTTGGCAGATGCACCGTCTTCCCGTCGGGGAAGACGCGGGCGAGCTGGTCATGCGTCATGCGCGGCCAGTGCCGGATGCTGCCGGTGTCGAGATGCACGAAGGGCGAGCCGGAGGTCGGGTAGAAGCCGACGCCGCCGCGTTGCAGGCGGAGGCCCGCGAAGCGGATTTGCTCCAGCGGAACGTTCGGGATGTAGAAGTCCATCGCATGGCCCAGCATGTGCTGGCTGAAGCGCGCCACGCCCGAGGAGCGGCGGCGCAGCATGGCGTTGGTGGCGGGGGAGCGATAGGAGGAGATGATCTGGATCGGCTGCTTGCCGTCGACGTCGCGATAGACTTCCCAGAGGATGTCGAACAGGTGACGGTCCATCACCGTCTCGTCCTGGGTGCGCCAGTCGCGCAGGAAATGGTTGAGCGTCTTCAGCGCGGCTTCGTCGTAGCGGCCGTCGCGCTTGAAGGTGACCGTAAGGTCTTCGCCCGAATGGGTGTGGTGGAAGGAGAGCGTCTTGGTCTCGTTCAGCGCCGCGGCGTTATGGACCGAGCCGGCAGCCGCAAACAGCACCAGCGAAGCGAGGCCGATCCGAGATCCGACCTTCACTCCCGCATGGGACAACGACAACGCAGCGAATTTGCGTGCGAAACCAGTCAGCACGAATGAGCCCACCCAGTCGACGAGCGTTCAAAATGGACTCTCCCGCCAACCCCGTTAGCGCGCGAAAGAGGATGAACGCTTTCTTAAAGCGAGAAGGTTAATCCGAGGTTTACCTTCCCGCCCCCAAACCAAGTCAGACTACAATCCTAACCGGTTGAGTGTGGCGAAAAAACGCCAGCCGCCCGAACTCGGGTGGAGAATGGTTAACGTTAAGCGACCCTATCCAGAGGAAAGGGTCGCTGATTTTATTGAAGAATTTGAGGGATTGAGGGCAGGCTGCGGCTCAGCGGGTGAAGACCCGCTGCTGCCGGCGGCCAACCGGAGCCGGCGGCTGAGCCGGGGCGCCGCCGCCGAACAGCCGCTCGAAGAAGTTCAACCCGGACGAGCCGCCATTGTTGGCGATCGCTACACCCGAGGGCAGCGTCGTTGCCGGGCGCGAATAGCTTGGCTGCGAATGGGCGACGACGTTCTCGAGGTCCTTGCCGCGGCCGTTCTTCAGGATGTTGATCATGGTCGCGTCGCGGCCATAGACGTCCTTGCGGAATTGCAGCTTGCCGCCGTCGTCCACGAACGCGGTCTGGTAGGTGATGTTGACCGGGATCGGGGTCGGGAATTTCAGGTCGACCTCACCCGAGCCGTACATGCCGCGCACGCGCTCCGGGGTGTAGTGCTCGTTCGGCATGGCGATGTTGAGCAGGACCGAGGCGTACTGATCCGGATATTGCACGCGCATGCAGCCATGGCTGAAGGCGCGCTCGTCCTTGGCGAACAAATACTTGTCCGGCGTGTCGTGCTGGTAGACCAGGAACTTGTTCGGGAAGTTGAAGCGGATGCGGCCGAGCGCATTGGCTTCCCCGGGCGGCTGCGAGATGTGCACCGAGCCGTCGCGGTTCTGCTCGAGCTTCAAGCCCATGCGCTGAAGCACGGTCGGGTCCTGCTGCAGCGCCGGCAGATACTCGCCATAGACGATCGACGGCGGCACGTTCCAGGTCGGGTTGACCGTGATGTACTTCATCGTCTCGGTCAGCAGCGGCGTTGCGTGCTGGCCCGGCTTGCCGGTGACGACGCGGGTGGTCCAGACCTGCTGGCCGCGCTGCATCACCTTCAGCGTGTAGTCGGGAATGTTGAGGATGACATAGGCATCGCCGAGCGAGGGGGCGCCGAGGTCGCGCGGCAGCCAGCGCCAGCGCTCCATATTCACCAGCACGGTGTCGATCTGCCTGTCACGCTTCGGGCTGTTCAGCGCCTTCACGGTCGGCGCATCCAGCACGCCGGTCGCCTTCATCTCGGCGCCGTCCTGGAATCTGCGCACGGCTTCGGCAACCGTTGCGTCATAATGGTCGTCGCTGGCGTTATCGGTGATGCCCAGCTTGGCGCGAAGCTGCGGCACGCGCGGGTCCTGCGCGACGATTTCCGCCTGCCTCTTGCCCTTGGCGGGGGTGTATTTCAGCGCGGGGCCGTCGGCGATCTCGATCACCGGACCGTCGCCTTGACCGCGCAGCTTGGCAAGCTGCGCCTTCAGCTCCTTGTAGAGCTTCTGCGGCGGGTTGTAGCTGTCGAGCGCGGCAGAGGCGTCGGCTGCGGTCGTGACCTTGGTGAGCACCTCGCTCGGATCGACCGGATGCTCGGGATAGAGGATATCGGCGCTGACCTGGGACCAGTGCATGCGGCCGCTCTGCGCCTGGCGCGCATAGTCGAACATGCTGGCGGTGAGCTTCAGCTCGGCATCGGCGAGCGCATCGGGCGTCGTGGCGGCGACGAAGTCCGGCACCGGATAGTCGGCCGGATTGAGACCGTCGGAGGCCGCATCCTTCAGCCGCGCGATCACGCCCTTGGCCGCAGCGGTCAGGCTGCCGGCTTGCGTCCAGACCGGCGCGAAGTCGCGGGCGCCGTAGAACTTCTCGGCGGCGGCACGTTCGTTCTTGCGGTCGAAATGGCGCGAGGTCTTGGACCCGAGGATGTCCCTGATCTTGTCGGCGACCGGCTGGTCGGCGGCGGGAACGTTGCTCGCGGCCTTCACCGGCTCGGCGGCCGGAGTTGCGGCTGCCGCCGCCGGAGCAGCGGGGCTGGCCGATGGCGCGGCTGCGGTGTCAGCCTTTAACGGTTCAGATTTGGCAGGCTCAGATTTGGCCGCTTCAGATTTGGCGGGTTCGGTCTTAGCGGGCTCGGTCTTGGCAGGTTCGGTGGTGGCCGTCTCGCTCTTCGGCGCCTCGGCGGCGGGCGTCGTGGCGATGTCGGCAGGTTTGGTTTCGACCTTCTCTGCGGCTGGAGCGGCTTCGGCCTTCACAGGCTCCTTGGCCGCATCCTTCGGAGCGTCCTGAACTGTGGCGGTGGTGTCGAGCTTGATGTCGGATGCGGTCGGGGGCGGAACGTTTGCGGGCTCGGGGCGCGGGATCGCAGCTTCGATCGCGAGTTCGGCAGCGCTGCTGCGCGCCTGATCCTGTGCCAGCGCCGAGCCGGCCGACACCGTGATGAAGGTCGCTGCGACCACCGCCAGAACGCGGTCAAAGCCTGCACGGTGGTTCAAACAGTCACGCATTGTATCGCACCCCTCGGGTGAGCTGTCCCTCGTGGAACAGCTTTCGTTATCGCCTAATTGAGCTTCGGCTAAATCGCGCCGGCCTCTCGAAAGTTACACGCCTGCACGCAACGATTCATACGCAGACGATATACAGGCCCCGTTTTCACAGCTAGCGCTACCCCGGGAAACTCACGACAAACTGACTTCAAGACAGTCTGTTTGCAACGGATTGTGCGGCTTTGCCCCGCGCTTTTCCCGCTGTCTGTCACTTCCAAGTCACGGTTCCGGCCGGAGCCGAATTTTGCCGTAATTCAACGGGTTGCGGACGCCTCACGAATGCGCGCGAACTGCCATTCGCATGAGGTTCAGTGCGTCTCCTCGCCGCTTTTCCCGCCATGTCCGGGACCCCCCGCTTCGTCGAGTTTGCGATACAGCGTGGACCTGCCGATCTTGAGTCGGCGCGCCACCTCGGACATCTGTCCACGGTAGTGCGAGATCGCGAAGCGGATGATCTCGCTCTCCATGTCCTCGAGCGGACGAACATCGCCGGTCGGGGTCAACATGGAGAGGGATCCTGCCAGGGGCAGCGGTGCGATGGGTATTTCGCTACCCGATACCACCGGGGGCGCCGCGATCGGCTCGATCATCAGCGGGGCGGTCGGAATCTCCGTCGCGGAATGCGGGTGCGAGGCCAGCAGCGGGAAATCGTCCAGGCCGAGCTGGTCGCCCTCGCTCATCACCACCGCGCGGTAAACAGCGTTTTCGAGCTGGCGGATGTTGCCGGGCCAGTCGAGCTGGGCGAGATGGGCCACGGCCTCGCCAGTGACGCCGGAGATCGCGCGGTTCTCCTCGGCGGCAAAACGCGCCAGGAAATGCCTGAGCAGATGCGGGATGTCCTCGCGGCGGGCCCTGAGCGAGGGGATCGTCAGCGGCAGCACGTGCAGGCGATAGAACAGGTCTTCGCGGAAATGGCCCTGCTTGACCCGGTCCAGCAGCTTGCGATTGGTCGCTGAGATGATGCGGACGTCGACCTTCACGGGCTTGCGGCCACCAACGGCCTCGACTGCGCCCTCCTGCAGTGCGCGCAAGAGCTTGACCTGCGCGGTCAGCGGCAGCTCGCTGACCTCGTCCAGAAACAGCGTGCCGCCGTGAGCCTCGAGGAATTTGCCGGTATGCCGCTCAGTCGCGCCGGTGAAGGCGCCCTTCTCGTGGCCGAACAGGATGGACTCGACGAGATTGTCGGGGATCGCGCCGCAATTGACCGCAACGAACGGCTTGGCCTTGCGCTCGCCGCTGCCATGGATGGCGCGGGCGAACATCTCCTTGCCCACGCCGGACTCGCCTTCGATCAGTACGGGGATCGACGAGTTTGCCGCCTTCTGGGCCGCGCGCATCACCGGCGCCATCGCTTCGGCGCGCGTGATGATGTCGGAGAAGGTCAGCCGACCCTCGCGGCTGTGACGGATGCGCTGCAATTCGCCCTTGAGCGCGGAGGCATTCAGCGCGTTGCGAAGCGAGACCTGGAGCCGCTCCAGTCCGACCGGCTTGACCACGAAGTCGGCCGCACCGGCGCGCATCGCCGAGATCACGTTGTCGATGCCGCCATGGGCGGTCTGCACGATGACGGGCACGCTGAGGCCCGCCTCGCGGATTTTCGCCAGCACGCCCATGCCGTCGAGGCCGGGCATCACGAGATCGAGGATCATCGCGTCGATCGCGGGTGCGTCGGGGCCGGTGAGGGTGGCGATCGCAGCGTCGCCGGATTCGACGACGACCGTCTCATAGCCGCATTTCTGCACCATGTTCTCGACCAGGCGGCGAGCTACGGCGTCGTCGTCGGCGATCAAAATACTGGCAGCCATGGTGCTCCCCGCACGCTACTACTATCTGTCTCGAATCGGGTCACTCTGGCCGAAGCCGATTAACGCACTCTTAAACCTTGATGCCCCCGCCCACCGTCGCGATTGTTGAACACAGGTTTCCCACACAATGACTTCGCGCTCCAAAGCTGCTCTCACAAAGAACGCTGCTCTTCGTAAGCCCGCAGCCAAGAAATCCGCCGTCAAGAAATTGGCACCCAAGGCAAAGTCCTCCGCGAAGCCTGCGAGCAAGACGGGCAAGCTTCCGGAGTGGAACCTTGCCGATCTCTATTCCGGGATCGACGCGCCGGAAGTGGCGCGCGATCTCGAAACGATGGATGCCGATTGCGTCACGTTCGAGACCGACTACAAGGGCAAGCTCGCAACAGGCACAGCAAACGAAGATGGCGGAAAATGGCTCGCGGAGGCCGTGCGACGCTATGAGGCGATCGACGATCTCGCCGGCCGTCTCGGCTCCTATGCCGGTCTCGTCCATGCCGGCGACAGCGTGGACCCTGCGATTTCAAAGTTTTACGGCGACGTCTCCGAGCGGCTGACGGCGGCCTCGACGCATCTCTTGTTCTTCGCGCTCGAACTCAACCGCATCGATGACGATATTTTGACTCGCGCGATGCAAACCCCGGAACTCGCGCATTATCGTCCGTGGATCGAGGATCTGCGCAAGGAGAAGCCGTATCAGCTCGACGACAAGCTCGAGCAGCTGTTCCTGGAAAAGGCGCAGACCGGCTATTCCGCGTTCAACCGTTTGTTCGACCAGACAATCTCGGGCCTGCGCTTCAAGGTCGGCGCCAACGAACTCGCGATCGAGCCGACGCTGAATTTCCTGCAGGACCGCGACGGCGCCAAGCGCAAGGCTGCGGCGGAAGCGCTGGCAAAAACCTTCAAGGCCAATGAGCGCACCTTTGCGCTGATCACCAACACGCTCGCCAAGGACAAGGACATCTCCGACCGCTGGCGCGGTTTCAAGGATGTCGCGGATTCCCGCCACCTGAACAATCGCGTCGAGCGCGAAGTGGTGGATGCGCTGGTCGCCTCGGTCCGCGCGGCCTATCCAAAACTGTCGCATCGCTATTACGCGCTGAAGGCGAAGTGGTTCGGCAAGAAGAAACTGGCTTATTGGGACCGCAACGCGCCGCTGCCGTTCGCGGCGACCGACGTCATCGGCTGGCCCGATGCACGGAACATGGTGCTGACGGCCTATCGCGGCTTCTCGCCGAAGATGGCCGACATCGCCGAGCGCTTCTTCACCGATCGCTGGATCGATGCGCCGGTGCGTCCGGGCAAGGCGCCCGGCGCATTCTCGCATCCGACCACGCCGTCGGCGCACCCCTACGTGCTGATGAACTACCAGGGCAAGCCGCGCGACGTGATGACGCTTGCGCATGAGCTCGGCCACGGCGTGCACCAGGTGCTGGCCGCCAAGAACGGCGCGCTGATGGCGCCGACGCCGCTGACGCTGGCGGAGACCGCGAGTGTGTTCGGCGAGATGCTGACGTTCAAGCGGCTGCTTGCCCAAACCAAGAATGCAAAGCAGCGCCAGGCGCTGCTCGCCGGCAAGGTCGAGGACATGATCAATACCGTGGTGCGGCAGATTGCGTTCTATTCGTTCGAGCGTGCCGTCCACACCGAGCGCAAGAACGGCGAGCTCACCGCGACGCGGCTCGGCGAGCTCTGGCTGTCGGTGCAGGGCGAGAGCCTGGGTCCGGCGATCGAGATCAAGGCGGGTTACGAGAACTACTGGATGTATATCCCGCACTTCATCCATTCGCCGTTCTACGTCTACGCCTATGCGTTCGGCGATTGCCTGGTGAACTCGCTCTATGCCGTCTACGAGAACGCGGCCGAGGGCTTTGCCGAGCGCTATCTCGACATGCTCGCCGCCGGCGGCACCAAGCATTATTCCGAGCTGCTGCGGCCCTTTGGGCTCGACGCCAAGGATCCCAAATTCTGGGATGGGGGCTTGAGCGTCATCGCCGGGATGATCGACGAGCTGGAGGCGATGGGCTGAAGGGCGCGAATGCCTGGATTTAGGGCAGGGCTGCCGCGCGGCATCTGTTGAACCCAGGTTCAGCAAAGCAAATTCCGCGCGCCGGATCCGCGATAATCGGGATTCCAAATGAGCCTATTTGCTGGAAAACCGCGCCTTGGCGCCGTTGCCCTGCCCGAAGGTTTAAGGTATCCCAGCCGAGGAATTCGACTTTCGACTGGGGACATCCATGGCAGATCATAGCGAAGTTGCGTACAGCACCGCCGACGGCAACGACTACGTTGCTCACGAGCAGACCTACGAGGGCTTCATCAAGCTGGTGAAGTACGGCACGGCGTCGGTCGCGCTGATCGTGATTCTGATGGCGATCTTCCTCACCTAAATCGACTTTGGCGGCTGCCTTCATCTGTGGCGGCAGCTGCCCACAAAATTTGCAAACAAGCCGGTTCTAAAGCCGGTATGCAACGCTGCGGGAGTAACGCTACTTTTTTGTGCGTGCGCTGGCCCGCGCCGCCGGAGGACCTATGAAGATCGCCGTTGCCAAGGAAATCGATCCGTCAGAGCCGCGGGTCGCGGCTTCGCCTGATACGGTGAAGAAGTTCAAGGCGCTGGGCGCCGAGATCGCCGTCGAGCCGGGCGCGGGCCTCAAGTCGGGCCTCCCCGATTCCGAATTCACTGCGGTGGGGGCCACTGTCAGCGCCGATGCGCTGAAGGATGCCGACATCATCATCAAGGTGAAGCGTCCCGAGGCCTCCGAGCTGTCGCAATACAAGCGCGGCGCGCTCGTCATCGCCATTATGGATCCCTATGGCAACGAAGCCGCGTTGAAGGCGATGGCCGATGCCGGCGTTTCCGCCTTTGCGATGGAATTGATGCCGCGCATCACCCGTGCGCAGGTGATGGACGTGCTGTCCTCGCAGGCGAACCTTGCCGGCTACCGCGCCGTGATCGAGGGCGCCGAGGCCTTCGGCCGTGCCTTCCCGATGATGATGACCGCGGCCGGCACCGTGCCTGCCGCAAAGGTGTTCGTGATGGGCGTCGGCGTCGCCGGTCTCCAGGCGATCGCGACCGCGCGCCGCCTTGGCGCCATCGTCACCGCGACCGACGTGCGGCCTGCGACGAAGGAGCAGGTGGAATCGCTCGGTGCAAAGTTCCTCGCCGTCGAGGACGAGGAGTTCAAGAACGCGCAGACCGCCGGCGGCTACGCCAAGGAGATGTCGAAAGAGTACCAGGCCAAGCAGGCCGCGCTGACCGCCGAGCACATCAAGAAGCAGGATATCGTCATCACCACCGCGCTGATCCCGGGCCGTCCCGCGCCGAAGCTCGTCTCGGGCGAGATGGTCAGGTCGATGAAGCCGGGTTCGGTGCTGGTCGATCTCGCCGTCGAGCGCGGCGGAAATGTCGAGGGCGCCAAGGCGGGCGAGGTCGTCGAGACAGATGGCATCAAGATCGTCGGCTACACCAACGTCGCGGGCCGCGTCGCGGCCTCGGCCTCCAGCCTCTATGCACGCAATTTGTTCTCCTTCATCGAGACCATGGTCGACAAGAAAGAGAAGAAGCTCGCCGTCAACTGGGACGACGAGCTCGTCAAGGCCACCGCGCTGACCAAGGACGGCGCCGTGATTCACCCGAACTTCCAGCCGAAGGTTTAAGGAGGCCCGTCATGGAGCATGCTGCACAGGTCGTCGACCCCTTCATCTTCCGGCTGTCGATCTTCGTCCTCGCCGTCTTCGTCGGTTATTTCGTGGTGTGGTCGGTGACACCGGCGCTGCATACGCCGCTGATGAGCGTCACCAATGCGATCTCTTCGGTGATCGTGGTCGGCGCGCTGCTGGCCGGCGGCGTCGCCAACGTCTCGAGCGGTTCGGGCTGGGCGCGCGCGTTTGGCTTCGTCGCGCTGATCTTTGCCTGCATCAACATCTTCGGCGGCTTCCTTGTCACCCAGCGCATGCTGGCGATGTACAAGAAGAAGTCGAAGTAAGCGGCCACCTCGGGCTGATGGGATCAATGGGGACCTGAGATGAGCGCAAACTTCTCTGCATTCTTGTATCTCGTGGCGGGGGTGCTCTTCATCCTGTCGCTGCGCGGACTCTCGAGCCCGGCGTCGTCGCGCCAGGGCAATCTGTTCGGCATGGTCGGTATGGCGATTGCGGTCGCCACCACGCTCGCCAACCATCCGCCGGCCGATGGTCTCGCCTGGGTGCTGGTGATTGTCGGCATCGCCATTGGCGCGGCGATCGGTGCGGTCATCGCCCGCCGCGTGCCGATGACGTCGATGCCCGAACTGGTCGCCGCCTTCCACTCGCTGGTGGGCATGGCCGCGGTGCTGGTCGCCGCCGGCGCGTTCTATGCGCCCGAGGCCTTCGACATCGGCACCCCCGGCAACATCCACACCCAGAGCCTAGTCGAAATGTCGCTCGGCGTCGCCATCGGCGCGCTGACGTTCACCGGCTCGGTGATCGCATTCCTCAAGCTGTCGGCGCGGATGAGCGGCTCTCCGATCATCCTGCCGGCGCGGCACGTGATCAACGTCGCGCTCGCAGTCGCGTTGGTCGCCTGCATCGTCGGGCTCGTTGTCACCGGCAGCCCGGTGTTCTTCTGGCTCAATGTCATCCTGGCGCTCACGCTCGGCGTGCTCATGATCATCCCGATCGGCGGCGCCGACATGCCGGTCGTGATCTCGATGCTGAACTCCTATTCGGGCTGGGCCGCGGCGGGCATCGGCTTCACGCTCGGCAATTCGGCGCTGATCATCACGGGCGCGCTGGTAGGCTCGTCGGGCGCGATCCTGTCCTACATCATGTGCCACGCGATGAACCGGTCCTTCATTTCGGTCATTCTCGGCGGCTTCGGCGGCGAGACCGCTGCTGCCGGCGGCGGAGCAGGTGGCGAGCAGAAGCCCGCCAAGCTCGGCTCGGCTGACGATGCCGCGTTCATCATGAAGAACGCCTCCAAGGTCATCATCGTGCCCGGGTACGGCATGGCGGTGGCCCAGGCTCAGCACGCGCTGCGCGAAATGGCCGACATGCTGAAGAAGGAAGGCGTCGAGGTGAAATACGCCATTCACCCGGTCGCGGGCCGCATGCCCGGCCACATGAACGTGCTGCTCGCCGAGGCCAACGTGCCCTATGACGAGGTGTTCGAGCTCGAGGACATCAACTCCGAGTTCGCGCAGGCCGACATCGCCTTTGTGATCGGCGCCAACGACGTCACCAATCCGGCCGCCGAAGAGGACAAGACCTCGCCGATCTACGGCATGCCGGTGCTGCAGGTCTGGAAGGCCGGCACGGTGATGTTCATCAAGCGGTCGCTGGCGTCGGGTTATGCCGGTATCGACAATCCGCTGTTCTACCGCGACAACACCATGATGCTGCTCGGCGACGCCAAGAAGGTTACCGAGAATATCGTCAAGGCGATGTAGCGCCGGAGAGCCGGCGCAGCGATGACATTCCTGAAATGGATCGCCATCGTCGCTGCCGCCGGCTATCTCGCAGGTCTCGCCCTGCTCTATGTGAAACAGCGCAGCATGCTGTTTCCGATCCCGACCACTGAGCGCACCGCACCGGCCGCCGCAGGGTTTCCGCAGGCCGAGGAACACGTCCTCACCACCTCCGACGGTGAGAAGATCATCGTCTGGCACGTGCCGCCGAAGCCCGGCCGCGACGTGGTGCTGTACTTCCACGGCAATGGCGATTTCCTTGCGGGCCTTGCCGGGCGCTTCAAGGCGATCATTGCTGACGGCACCGGTCTCGTCGCGCTGTCCTATCGCGGCTATGCGGGCTCCAGCGGCGCGCCGAGCGAGGACGGTCTACTACGCGACGGCGCGGCCGCGTATTCATTCGCGGCGGAGCGCTACGACGCTCAGTGCATCGTCGCCTGGGGATTCTCGCTTGGGACCGGCGTTGCCGTTGCCGTCGCGTCCGAGCATCCGGTTCGCAAGCTGATCCTCGAGGCGCCCTACACCTCGATCGCCGACGTCGCGGCCGCGCAATTCCGCTTCCTTCCGGTCCGTCTCCTGATCCGGGATCCGCTTCATTCCGACGAGCGGATCGCGGGCGTCACAGTGCCGCTGTTGGTCGTTCACGGCGCGCAGGATCAAACCATCCCGATCGCATTCGGGGAGAAGCTGTTCGCGCTGGCGCACGAGCCGAAGAAATTCGTTCGACTCGCTGAGGGCGGGCACGACGATCTCGACAACTTCGGCATGATCGAGATTGCGCGAGGTTTCATCAACGGCTCCTGAGGGCTGACGGGCGCGATCTTCTCGCGCATAATCGGGCGGTTCAACGAAGGAATCGCCTGCATGAGTGTACACGAACCGATGCCGCGGTCGTCCTGGGTGTTCCCGGCCCTGGCGGTGCTGCTGTTCCTGGTCGTCACCGCGACCGGCTACGGTTTCACCCTGTCGGCCGGGGGCGGCCTGTTCGCGATCGTCCTGCTGGTGATCCTGTTCGGCACCGTGTTCGCGGCCGTCCATCATTCCGAGGTGATCGCGGAGCGGATCGGCGAGCCGTTCGGCACGCTGCTGCTCACGCTTGCGGTGACCATCATCGAGGTCGCGCTGATCACCACGATCATGCTCGGCGACAAGCCCGCCCCGACGCTTGCGCGTGACACCGTCTTCGCAGTGGTGATGATCGTCTGCAATGGCCTCGTCGGCCTCTGCGTGTTCATCGGCGGGCTGCGCTACCGCGAACAGGGGTTTCAGCTCTCTGGAGCCAACGTCTATCTCAGCGTGCTGATTGCGCTCGCGACGTTGACGCTGATCATGCCCAATTACACGCTGACGACGCCGGGGCCGATCTATTCGACGCTTCAGCTCGGCTTCGTCGACCTCGTGACCATCGTGCTCTATGGCGTGTTCCTCTACACCCAGACCGTCCTGCACAAGGATTATTTCGTCCATGAGGGGGCGGAGGGCGAGAGCGGGGAGGCCTATCTGTCGGGCAAGATGCTGGCGCTGAGCGTCGCGCTGCTCCTGATCTCGCTCCTGGCCGTCGTGCTGCTGGCCAAGAAATTCTCGCTGGTGGTGGACGCCGTCGCCGACACGATCGGCGCTCCGCCGGCCTTTGCGGGTCTTCTGGTCGCGCTCCTGATCCTGATGCCGGAAGGCGTCTCCGCGATCACCGCGGCCCGCAAGAACGATCTTCAGAAGAGCATCAATTTGGCGCTCGGATCCTCGCTGGCGACCATCGGCCTGACCATCCCGGCGGTCGGGCTCGCCACCTATGTCATCGACCAGCCGCTAGTGCTGGGGCTCAATTCCCAGAACACGGCGCTGCTGTTCCTGACATTCTTGCTGAGCATGCTGACCTTCGGCACCGGCAGGACCAATGTCCTGTTCGGACTGGTCCATATGGTGGTATTTGCCGTCTACGCGTTCATGGTGTTCGTGCCCTGAGCCGATTCGTCTTAGAGAGGTTCTCGATGCTTGCCGCCAGGTCCGAAGTCCAGATCGACAATGACGAGGTAAGGGTGACCGAATGGCGGCTTGCCCCGGGCAGCGCGACCGGGCATCACACCCACGGAATGGACTATGTGATTGTTCCCGTCGTCGCCGGCGAAATGACCATCGTGGCGCCGGGCGGGGAGCGTTCCAAGGCGCAGCTCTCGGCGGGAAAATCCTACTTCCGCAAGGCCGGCGTCCAACACGACGTACTTAACGAAACCTCAACCGAGATCGTGTTCCTTGAGATTGAGCTGAAGGCGTAAGGCGCGCGTAACCTTTGCCATCGATCCGTCGCAGTTGATCCCTTACAATGCCCCAAAGTTCCCGCATCAGATCGCGCGGGGAGTGGCCGAGAAATGCTGAAATACCTCGCTAAAATCTCGATGGATATTTTCCCCTCGGTGCTCGCGACGATCATCGGGGCCTACATCGTTAACCACTACATCAACGCCAGGCCGGCGGCGGATACGCCAGCCGCAGTCGTCGCACCTGCCGACGCCGGCAAGAAGCCCGCTGACGTGGCCCACCTCCCGGGCCCCGGCGTGAAGGCCAAGGGCGTTTCCGAGAAGAGCATTTCCGACAAGAGCGCGGTGGACAAGGCGGCGGCCGACAAGTCTGCCGAAACCAAGGCTGCTGAGACCAAGGCTGCTGACGAGGCCGCTTCGCACGGTCGTTCCCCCGCGCACGAGAAGGCGGTTGCCAAGGCCACCCCTGTCACGTCCACCCCGGCTGCTGCGCCCGTGGTTGAGGCCAATTCGTCTCCGGCCGTGACCCCCGACGCCAACGATCTCGCCCGGGCTGCCATCGAGCGCCTGCGCAAGTCGCCCGAGGGCAAGGCCGCCGAGAAGGCCGCCGAGGCCAAATCGACTGAAACCAAGCCTGCCGAAGCCAAGCCTGCCGAGGCCAAGCCTGCCGAGACCAAGTCGGTCGACAAGGCGCCCGAGAGGACGCCGGAGCCTGCCGTTCAGGAAGCATCCCGCACGCCGGAGGCTCCGCGCGTCGTGACCGCGGTGCCAGCGACGGTGCGTCCCCTGCCTCCGCCGATCAATGTGTCGACGCCGTCACCCGAGGCCTATGGCAATGGCGCCGCGTCGCAGGCGAATCCGCCGTACACCGCCTCGATCGGCAACGACGATCCGAATCGGCTGACGCCACCGGCCGATATTCCGGTCCCGGTGATCGCCCCGCCGCTCGACCTGCGCGCCGATGCCGGCGCGCCGATGCCGCGTCCCAAGACCAATGTCGCCGACGAAATGTTGTCGGGCATGAAGTCGATGTTCCACGCGGTTCTGCCGAAGAGCGCTACCCCCGATTAGCCAGGATAGCGCCTACGCCGTCCCATAATTGTCAGCCGCCGACACGGGCCAAGCCGCTGCGAGCGGCGTCGTCCCGTGGGCGCAGGCTGACTGCCTTGTTGTAGGACGCCGCCGCCTTGGCCTTGTCACCCAGCCGCTCATAGGCCTGCCCCCGGGTCGTCCAGACCTGAGCATTGTGCGGATCGGCTTCGGAGGCCTCGTCGAGATCGGCAGCCGCCTCCTTGACCTTGCCGATGGCGAGATAGCTGACGGCACGGCCGAGCAGCGGTTCGGCCTTCTGCGGATTGAGCCCGCTGGCGGCGCCGAAATCGGCAATCGCGAAGTCGTGCTCGTTGTTGCCCTGGTAGAGCAGGGCGCGGCCGTAGAGCGCCTGCGCATTATAGGGATCGAGCGCGACGGCGCGGTTGAACTCGTCCAGCGCGGCCTGCGTCTCGCCGGACTTGGCAAAGCCTTGCGCTTTTTCCGTGTGGGTCTGGGCCTCAGAGACGTTGGCAGCGCTGACGGCGCTGTCAGGCGCGGCGGTCGCCTTGGGCGCTTCCTGCGGCTTGTCCTTCTCCGGCCCCAATGAGCCGAGATCGAAGGAGCAGCCGCACAGCGCGATCCCCATCAAGGTCAGCGCAAGGGGCTTGCGCCAGATCCGGCGTCGCCGCGCCAAGACGGGCTGGGGGATAGGGAAGGCCATCTACGGTTCGCTCGCGCTAGAGCATGATCCGGAAAAGTGTGCAGAAGTTTTCCGAAAAGATCATGCCCAAACAACAACCTAAAGCGCGATGACAAACAATCCCGATCTCATCGCGCTTTAGCGCCGCATCTGTAGTGCCCCGTCCCAGAAAGGCACTGCTCACAAAATAATAACGCGGGCTCGGAGCCCGCGTTATCGAAACTCAGTCCTGCAATCTCGGCAAGATCAGCGCGGTCCGCGCGGACCTGCGCCGGGGCCGCCACGGCCACCACGCTCGCCACCGGGGCCAGCGCCGAACACCGGCTTCGGCTTCATCGGCAGCAGGCCTTCGCGCTGCAGCTTCTTGCGGGCCAGCTTGCGCGCGCGGCGCACGGCTTCGGCCTTTTCACGAGCCTTCTTCTCGGAGGGCTTCTCGTAGTGACCGCGGAGCTTCATCTCGCGGAAAATGCCTTCGCGCTGCATCTTTTTCTTCAGCGCCTTGAGGGCTTGGTCGACATTGTTATCGCGAACGAGAACCTGCACGCGGCATCCTCTTCAGTGGATCGGATTTGAATTCTGGTAAGACGAAGGGATGGCAAAAAGCGCAAGCCCTTAACCTTGAGGGCGCGGATGTATCAGACAAAACCTGGGATGTCCACCTGCGAAGCGGGGTTTAGGGCCAAGTTCAGCCATTAAATGCGGCGAAAATCCTCCCTTGCAGCCCCGATTTGGGAGATTTGGCGCCAAGAAGGGCCGCAGCGGACATAGTTCCGAAAATCTTTGCAATCAGGGGAGACGCCACATGGACATGAAGAAATACGCTGCCGAGGCCATCGGCACGTTCTGGCTCACATTCGCAGGCTGCGGCAGCGCGGTGATCGCCGCCGGCTTTCCGCAGGTCGGCATCGGCCTGGTCGGCGTGTCCCTGGCCTTTGGCCTCAGCGTCGTCACCATGGCCTATGCGATCGGCCACATCTCGGGCTGCCATCTCAACCCGGCCGTCACGGTCGGCCTTGCTGCCGGCGGGCGGTTTCCGGCAGGCCAGATCCTGCCTTACGTGATTGCGCAGGTCTGCGGCGCCATCGTCGCCGCCGAGCTGCTCTACGTGATCGCCAGTGGTGCGCCGGGCTTCGACGTCACCAAGGGCTTTGCCTCCAACGGCTATGATGCGCATTCGCCGGGCCAGTACAGCATGATCGCCTGCTTCATCACCGAGGTGGTGATGACCATGATGTTCCTGTTCGTCATCATGGGCGCGACCCATGGCCGCGCGCCGGCGGGCTTCGCACCGCTCGCGATCGGGCTTGCGTTGGTGATGATCCATCTCGTCAGCATCCCCGTCACCAACACGTCCGTGAATCCGGCGCGCAGCACCGGCCCCGCGCTGTTCGTCGGCGGCTGGGCGCTGGCGCAGCTCTGGCTGTTCTGGGTCGCACCGCTGATCGGCGGCGCGCTGGGAGGCGTGATCTATCGCTGGCTCAGCGAGGAGCCCGCGGGCGTCGTCGCGGGCGTGAAGACGGCCTAGTTCAACAGCGGGATCGCAGCTTTTGCTGCGGTCCCCTTACTTGCTCTTTGAAGGCCTGACTTCGGTGACGTGGCCCATCTTGCGGCCGGGGCGCGGAGCGCCCTTGCCGTAAATGTGGACAGTCGCGCCGGGCACGCTCAGCCACTTCTCGTAATCATTGATTTCGTCGCCGATCAGATTGGTCATAGTGACGATCTCACCGTGGCGCACCGGCTTGCCGAGCGGCCAGCCGGCGATGGCGCGGATGTGTTGCTCGAACTGGGAGACCGACGCGCCGTCGAGCGTCCAGTGTCCGGAATTATGCACGCGCGGCGCGATCTCGTTGACCAGCACTTTCGATCCGCCGCCGTTGGCGAGCACGAACATCTCCACCGCGAGCACGCCGACATAGTCGAGCGCGGTTGCGATCTTGCCGGCGATGCTGCGCGCCTCCTCGGCGAGTGCATCCGGGATCGGCGCAGGCGCCCGCGAGATCTTCAGAATGTGGTCGCGATGTTCGTTCTCGGTGACGTCGAAGCATTCGACCTGGCCCGATGCAGAGCGTGCGGCGATGACGGAGATCTCGCGCTCGTACGGGATGAAGGCTTCCAGGATTGCCGATTTTGTGGCGATGCTGGTCCACACTTTCGCGATGTCGTCGCCCTCGCGGATGATCGCCTGGCCCTTGCCGTCATAGCCGAAGCGGCGGGTCTTCAGCACCGCGGGGAGGCCGATTTTGACGATCGCCTCGCGCAACGATGCGACCGAGGTGACGTCGGCATAGGCGGCGGTACCGATGCCGAGCCGCGTGACAAAATCCTTCTCGGCGAGCCGATCCTGGGTGGTCTCGAGGATCTTGCGGTTCGGCAGCACCGGACGGCGGGAATCCAGCACCAGGGCGGCCGCGGACGGAACGTTCTCGAATTCGTAGGTGATGACGTCGACATCGTGGGCGAACAGCTCGAGCGCCTCGACATCGGCATATTCGGCGCAGGTCGCGTTCAGCACCACGTCGAAAGCCGGCGAGTCGGGATCGGGCGAGAACACCTGGCAGCGCAGGCCGAGCCGCGCCGCGGCCATGGCCAGCATTCGACCGAGTTGTCCGCCGCCGAGGATTCCGATGGTGTCGCCGGGCTTCAGCTTCACCTGCTTTGCGTCAGTCACGCCTTGTCCTCCGGGCGCTCGGCAACCGCCTCGGTCTGTGCCTTGCGCCAGGCGGCGAGGCGATCGGACAGCGCTGGATCGGACAGCGCCAGCACGGCGGCCGCAAGCAGCGCCGCGTTGATCGCGCCGGCCTTGCCGATCGCGAGCGTGCCGACCGGAATGCCGGCCGGCATCTGAACGATCGAATAGAGCGAATCGATGCCCTTCAGCGTCCTGGACTCGACGGGGACGCCGAAGACAGGCAGTTCCGTCAGGGCTGCGGCCATGCCGGGCAGGTGCGCGGCCCCGCCGGCGCCGGCGATGATGACCTTGAAGCCTTCCGCCTTGGCGCCCTTGGCGAAAGTAAACAGCCGGTCGGGGGTGCGGTGAGCTGAAACGATGCGGGTGTCGGAGGCGACACCAAGCGCTGCGAGCGTGTCGGCGGCATGCCGCATCGTCTCCCAGTCCGACTGGCTTCCCATGATGATGGCGATCGGCGCTGTCATGACGTCAATTGTGCTCGAAAAACAGAAAGATAGGCCAGATTAACGGTTCCGGCCGGCGGCTCGCAAGGCGGTGGCAAGGAGAAGGGAATGCACTATCCTGTCTTGGTGAATCCCCGCAAGCCTTCATTGAGCAGGATGCCCATGAAGAAACCAAAAAGGGCGACCGCCGCGAAGGCCAAAAAGGGCCGGAAAACCAGCGGGAGCCGAACGAAAGTCGTACCCAAGCGGGCTGCGGCGCCGCGCCGCGCGTCCCGGGCCGGCGCTGCCAAGACGGCGACCAAGATGACCGGCAATGCAGCGAGCAAGGACAGCAGCACGGCGACCATCCGCGGCCTGCGGACCAAGCTCACCCAGGCGCTGCGGCGCGTCGCCGAGCTCGAGGCGGCGGCTGACACGGATTTCCTGCTCGACATTCCCAACCGGCGCGGTTTCGAGCGCGAGCTCCAGCGCGCCATCGCCTACATGAAGCGCTACCGCGCCAGCGGCGCGCTGATCGTGCTCGACGTCGACCGGCTGAAGCCGATCAACGATTCCTTCGGCCATGCCGCCGGCGATGAGGTGCTCAAGGCGATAGCCAGCACGCTGACGCGACAGATCCGGGCGTCCGACGTGGTCGGCCGTCTCGGTGGCGACGAGTTCGCATTGCTGTTGTGGAATCTCAGTGAGACTGACGCCAAGGCGAAGGCGGCCATCTTCGAGCAGGCGATCGACGATTTGTCCTTCACCTTTCGCGGCCAGCATGTGACGGCGGGCGCGTCCGCCGGTGTTGCGCTGCTCGGTGCGCAGTCTGATGCTGCCCGCGCGCAGGAGGAGGCTGATGCCGCCATGTATGTGCGCAAAGCGCACCGGCGGCACGAGCCGCGGATCAGGCTTGTGAGCAGCTGAGCATGATCAGGAAAAGTGTGCAGCGCCTTTCCGAAGAGATCATGCTCAAGAAATAAAACCTTACAGCGTGGCGAGATCTTCCGGCACGTTGCCGAATTTGCGCAGCAGCGTGGCATCGCCGAACTCACCGGTCATGGGATCGCCGCTGCGGCTGAACGCGACTGCGCCGATATGGCCGGTGCCGCGCGCCAGGGCCTCGGCGCGTCGTAGCGCAGCGGTCGAGCTCTGGCATTCCTCAGCAGTGCCGGCGACAGGCGATCCGTCGGCATCGATCAGGAAGGGCATTGCAACGTAATAGGTCACGTCTGACATGGCGTTGCTCCAATGGTGGGGTCTTAAGCCGCGCTGCTCCTGCTGCGCGAAGCCTCCGGGATGCAGCCGGCCGTAACAGCCGCCTGCAATTCCTCCAGCGCCGCTTCCAGATATTCGTTGGCCATGATCAGCGCCTTGATGGTGCTGCGCAGGTTGCCGTCGCACATCGCGATCGCCTGGTCGCAGGCCTGTTCATAATGGCTGTTGTCGAGAAGGGCGGGGGCTGACATCGGCGGTGTCCTTGCTGTCCTTGGGCGGTTTGCTTTGGGCATTTCCGGGGGGGCGTCGGGGATAGGATTAATGTTCCTCTTTTGTTCTTTTTGAGTCAAGTGGATTCACGTTGCGGCAATGCACGGCCACCGGATCAGGCGATGATGTCGGGGGTAATCTGGTCTTCGATGAATGCGATACGGTCTCGCAACAACAGCTTGCGCTTCTTCAGGCGCTGTAACCGCAATAGGTCGGGGGCAGGCGATTGATGCAGTGCATCGATCGCCGCGTCGAGATCTCGGTGTTCCTGCTGCAACCGGGTGAGCTCGGCTTCGAGTTCACGCTCGTCTTCATGGGTCATGTCTGCGGTGGCCGAAAAACCGATAGGCTTGAGATTAAGGCTGTGGATGCCCTGTGGAAATTATCGTCCTTGCGCGGCGTGATCGCAAGCGATCTGCGACCTTCACGCACCGCTCTCTCGCAAGATATTTCGACGATTCGCGGGCGCGTGGCGCAAGCACCTTGATATCATGGATTTTTCGACGCGTGGTTCCTTACTCACGCTTCATTACATATGAATTTTCAAAAATGACGGTGCGACGACGGATACATATCGACAGAACGAATCGGTGATGTACACTTCCTCGTCCGGATCGAATCCAAGGTTCACCCCTACCGAGGAGGTTTCGAATGACAATTCAGGCACATCTGGTTGAATTGGAACGGAAGCACAAAACTCTCGAAAACGAATTGCACGAAGCGCTCGTGCACCTTTCAACAGACGACCTGCAAATTGTTGAGTTGAAGCGCCGCAAGTTGATGGTCAAGGACCAGATTGAACGACTGAAGCAGACCGGCGACACGCTTCACTAGTAACCCCCGTAACAGCGTCAAGTTTGATCGTATCCTTTCAGGCAGGGACGAAAGCCTTTGCGCTCGTCCCTGCTGTAAGGTGCGCACCCGCGCGATCATCATCGCGCAGCGGGCTAGATTTCTGCGAGCTCCGCGACGTGGTCTGCGATCGCGAGCGATGATGTCAGTCCCGGCGATTCAATGCCGAACAGATTGATCAGTCCTGCGACGCCGTGATCGCGCGGCCCCTGCATCAGAAAATCCTGTGTTGCCACTGCCGGCGGTACGATCTTCGGGCGGATGCCCGAATAGCTCGGCATCAGCGCGCCATCGGGTAGCGTCGGCCAGTATTTGCGGATCGCCGGATAGAACCGCTCGGCGCGCGACGGATCGACCTCATAGTCGATCGTCTCGATCCATTCGACATCAGGGCCGAAGCGCGCCTGTCCCGCCATGTCCAGCGTCAGATGCACGCCAAGCCCACCGGGCTCGGGCACCGGGTAGATCAGGCGCGAAAACGGCGCGCGCGCATTGCAGCTGAAATAATTGCCCTTGGCGAGATAGGCCGGCGGAATCCGGTCGATCGGCATGCCGTCGATGTGGCGCGCCACCGATGTCGCCGACAATCCCGCGGCATTGACGAGCAGGCCGCATTGCAAGGCCATCGGCGCTTCGCCGCCGGCTTCGATCTCGATCACGCCCGCCTCCGCCTTGGCGCGGAGCAGCGGCGTGTGAAACGCAAAGGCCGCGCCCGCTGCCTCGGCCTCGCCTTGCAGCGAGAGCATGTAGGCATGGCTGTCGATGATGCCTGTCGACGGCGACAGCAGCGCAGCGTCGCAGGCCAGTGCCGGCTCCAGCGCGCGCGCGGCCTCGCCTGAAAGCAGCTGCATGTCGAGCACGCCATTGGCCTCGGCATGCGCCTTGATCGATTGCAGCTTCTCGGTTTCCTTCGCATTGGTCGCGACGATCAGCTTGCCGCAATTCTTGTGTGGAATGCCGCGCTCGCCGCAATAGCGATACAGCGCTTGCTTGCCGCTGACGCACATGCGCGCCATCCAGCTTCCGGCACGGTAGTAAATCCCGGCATGGATCACTTCGCTGTTGCGTGAGGAGGTGACGGTGCCGATGGCCTCGGCTTCCTCGAGTACGATCACCTCGCGCCCCGCCTGGGCGAGCCTTCTTGCCACCGCGAGCCCGACCACGCCGGCTCCGATGACGACGCAATCGACCCTATCCATGGTGATGCAGAAGTCCCGCTGAAGGTGGTGCCGATGGCTCCGGTTTGCCCGGGAAACGCGCTGCGCGGGCGTTGTCCGTTAAGGAAGCATTTATCATGTCAGGGCAATTGCCGTATTTCACGTCACATTTTTCTGCTGGGCCTACAGGCGTTTACCCGATCCAAACCCGTGAAGCCAGACAATCCGCAGTTGAAATCGCGGGTGGCTGATGGCTGAGAAGAACTGGCAGGAAGGCAGCATGCTTCCGATTGCTGTGCAGGCCGTCGTGTGCCTGACCAGCGCGGTCGCGCCTTCGCGTGCCTATGCCAATAGCTTCATTTCGCCAAACCAGATTGGCGATTTCGGCGCTAATCTGGTCTGGGAAGCCCTGATCGGGGGCGTTGTCATCTGCGCGTTCCTGGCGGCCATCGCGCTGTGGATCCATTCCGCGCTGCGCAGGAGCAACCGTTCGCAGCTGCGGCGCAACGCCTTCATCTCTTCGGCCATGAACAATCTCAACCAGGGCGTGGTGATGACGGATGCGCAGCGGCGCATCATCTTCTGCAACGACCGCTATCTCGAGATCTACGGCCTCGCGCGCTCGGACCTGTGGACCGGCATGACCGGCTACGACATCCTCGGGTTGCGGCGCAAGCGCGGCGTCCTCGGCGTTTCCGACGATGAGTTCTACGAGAAGGCGGCAAGTCACAACGGTCTGATCACCGAACTGCCCGATGGTCGCTCCATCCTGGTCAAGTATTTCGTGCTGCCCAATGGCGGCTCGGTGGCGACCCATCTCGACGTCAGCGAGCAGCGCGCACTGTCGCGACAGCTCGCCTCGACCAAGCAGTTCCTGGAAACGGTGCTGGACAACGTGCCGGCTTGCGTCGCAGCGAAGAATATCGAGGACGGCCGCTATATCTTCGCCAACCGTGCCTATGAGCACTTCTGGGGGTTTTCGCGGGATCAGGTCGTCGGCAAGAATGCGCGCGAGCTGTTCGGCGCGACATCGGCCGATAGCATTGAGATGACCGACCGGGCCGCATTGCTGGCGCCGGAAGGACAATATCGCAACGAATTCGAGGTCGAGGTTGGCGCGGCCCGGCGCATGGTGGCCTCGATCCGGATCGTGGTCCGCAACGAAAGCAACAAGCCGCAATTCCTGCTGATCGTGTTCGAGGACATCACCGATCGGCAATCGCTGTCGATGGAGCTGGAGAGCACCAAGAAGTTCCTCGAGCTCGTGGTCGATAACATCCCCGTGGCGTTGATCGTGGAGCAGGTCAAGGACGGCCGCTACCTGCTCGCCAACCGTAGCGCCGAGACGATCCTGAACCGGAGGCGCGAGGAAGCGACCGGCCTGACCGCGGCCGACATCTTCAATGCCAAGGAAGCCAAGCTGATCATCGCGCGCGACGAGGCCGCGATCAAGAAACGCGGGATGATCACCGAGGAGCATCCGATCTCCACCAAGGACGGCCTGCGCCTGTTCCTGACCCGGCGCGCCACAGTGCTCAACGACGCCGGTGAGCCGCAATATCTGATCAAGACCCACGAGGACGTCACCAACCGCCGGCAGATCGAGTCGCGGATGGCGCACATGGCCTATCATGACGGCCTCACCGATTTGCCGAACCGCGCTGCCTTCCTTCAGGCGCTGACCCAGATGATCGAAGCCTGCGAAGGGACCGACGAGGAATTTGCGGTCCTTTGCGTCGATCTCGACGGCCTCAAGGAAGTCAATGACGTGTTCGGTCATGCGCTTGGCGACAAGCTGTTGATCGAGGTGGCCCAGCGACTGCAGGACACCGCACGCGGTGGCCTGGTGGCACGCCTGTCCGGCGACGAATTCGGCCTGATCATCGACGGTAAGCAGCCCGACGCAGGCCTTGCGCTGGCGCAGCAGCTTGGCGAGGCGCTCGCGCCGGAATTCCAGATCGACGGCCGCGCGGTCCGCGCCGGCATCACCACCGGCATGTCGGTCTTTCCGCACAACGGCCCCGATGGTGCCTCGCTGCTCGCCAATGCCGGCGCGGCCCTGTTCCGCGCCAAGCAGAAATCGCGCGGCACGATCAGCCTCTACCAGCCCGAGATGGACCAGCAGATCCGCGACCGCCGCGTGCTGCACCAGGACCTGTCGAAGGCGATCAAGAATGGCGAGCTTTCGCTTGCGTTCCAGCCGCAGGGCATCGCGCGCAACAGCGTCGCCGAGAGCGAGATCATCGGCTTCGAGGCGCTGGCGCGCTGGCAGCATCCGGTACGCGGCCAGGTCTCGCCGGCCGAATTCATCCCGATCGCGGAAGAAAGCGGCCTGATCGTCGAGATGGGCGAATGGATTCTCCGCGAGGTCTGCCGCGAGGCCGCGTCGTGGCCGAAACCAATGCAGGTCGCGGTCAATCTGTCGCCGGCGCAGTTCATGCACGGTGACGTGGTTGGTCTCGTCCATTCGATCCTGATCGAGACGGCGCTTGCGCCCGGCCGGCTCGAGCTGGAAATCACCGAGGGCGTGCTGATCGAGGACTTTGACCGCGGCCTGGCGCTGCTACGCCGCCTGAAGGCGCTGGGCGTCCGCATCTCTATGGACGATTTCGGCAGCGGCTATTCCTCGCTGAGCTATCTCCAGGCCTTCCCGTTCGACAAGATCAAGATCGATCGCGCCTTCATCATGAATCTCGGCCGCAACCCGCAATCGGCCGCGATCGTTCGCGCCGTGATCGATCTCGGCCACGGCCTCGAAATGTCCATCATCGCCGAGGGCGTCGAGACGATCGACCAGCTCGCTTTCCTCGCCAAGGAGGGCTGCGACGGCGTGCAGGGTTATCTGCTCGGCAAGCCGATGCCGATCGGAAAATATGCCGACCTCGTTGGCCGCGGCGAGGCCATGGAGCTTGCGCTCAAGACCGGCTAGTGATGTTGAGCGCTTACCTCGCTCCCTCTCGACGGTTTCATGGCGGATTACGACCTCGCGATCATCGGTGGCGGCCTGAACGGTGTCAGCCTCGCCCGCGATGCCGCCGGCCGCGGGCTGCGGGTGATCCTGATCGAGCAGGGTGATCTCGGCGGCGCTGCCTCATCGGCGACCCCTCGGCTGATCCATGGCGATCTGTCGGTGCTGGAGCGGCGCGGCTTCTGGCGCGTCCGCCGGGCACTGGCCGAGCGCCGGATTTGGCTGCGGATCGCGCCGCATCTGGTGCGGCCCATGAGTTTTGTGATCCCGGCCCATTCCGACGAGCGTCCACCCTGGCTGTTGCGCGCTGGCCTGTATGTTTATGACGCCCTGACGAACCGCGGCGGCCTTCCGGCATCGACGACCTTAGACATCACGCATCATGCGGTCGGTAACGCGCTGAAACGGCCATTCGGCATCGCCTTCGAATATGCCGATTGCGTCGTCGACGATTCGCGCCTGGTGGTGCTCACGGCGCTGGATGCCGCCGAACGTGGCGCTGCGATTCGGACAGGGGCGCGTTGTGTGCGGGCCGACCGGACCGATGCCTGGCGGCTTGCCGTCGTCGATCGCGGTCATCGCCGTACGATCACGGCCCGCGCGCTGGCCAACGCCACCGGCGCCTGGACGTCAATGGTCGCGGAGACCGTGCTGCGGCAGAAGCAGCCGGCCATGGCGGCCGTGCAGATGAGCCAGATCATCGTGCCCAGGCTGTTCGAGTCCGACAATGTCTATGTGTTCCAGAACAATGATGGCCGGCTGATTTTTGCTAGCCCGTTCGAGCGCGATTTCACGCTGGTCGGTACCGTCACGCATGATTTCACCGGCGATCCCGCCATCGTTGCGATGCCGGGCGCCGATGTCAGCTATCTCTGCGAGGCCGTGAGCCGCTATTTCCGCGAGCGCCTTGCTCCGACGGACGTGGTGCGCACGGTCTCCGGGGTCAATCTGTCGCCGGTGCCCGCGCGGCGACGCGACGGCACGACGTTGTTCCACGCGCGCCGGCGCAAGGCACCGCTGCTCACGATGTTCGGCGGCGACATCACGACCTCGCGCTTTCGCGCCGAGCGGGCAGTGACGCGACTGACGCCGTTCTATCCGATGTCGCGGCCCTGGACTTCAGGCGCAGCCTTGCCTGGCGGCGATTTCGCCTGGGATCGTTTCGAGACCGAGGTCGATCTCGCCTGCCACCGCTGGCGCTTCCTATCGGAGCCGCAGGCCCGGCGCATGGTTGCCGCCTACGGCTCGCGATTGGCTGATGTGCTGGGTGAGGCGAAGACACGCGAAGAGCTGGGACCGGCCTTCGGCCCCGACCTGACCGGCGCCGAGGTGCACTATCTCATGACCCACGAATGGGCGCGCTTCCCCGAGGACATCCTGTGGCGCCGCTCCAAGTTAGGCCTGACCATGCCGGCTACGGACCGTGACGCGCTGGCTGCATTCATGGCGACCCCACCTCGAACCGGTTGAGCAAACGACGATCCGCCGCTAGCGTGCGGCGGCATTGGGGTTGGCAGGGACCATGACTGACGAATTGCCCGGAACAGACGTCGCTGGCCGAGATGCGCGTCCGGCCGCGGGCGAGCCGCTGCTGCGCATCGAGGGCGTCGCCAAGACCTTCGGGACGTTCCGTGCGGTCGACGGTGTGTCGCTCGAGATCAAGGCCGGCGAGTTCTTTGCGCTGCTCGGTCCCAGCGGCTGCGGCAAGACCACCCTGCTGCGCATGCTTGCGGGTTTCGAGGCCCCGGACGAAGGACGCATGTTGCTCGGCGGCAAGGACATCGCGCAGGCGCTGCCGCATGAGCGTCCGATCAACATGATGTTCCAGAACTACGCGCTTTTCCCGCATCTGTCCGTGCGCGACAACATCGCCTTCGGCCTCAAGCGCGCCGGCATGGCGCGTGCCGACATCGCAACGCGCGTCGCGGAGATGGTCGCGCTGGTCAAGCTCGAGGGGCTCGAGAAGCGCAAGCCCGACCAGCTCTCCGGCGGCCAGCGCCAGCGCGTCGCGCTGGCCCGCGCGCTGGCGCGAAGGCCGCAATTGTTGCTGCTCGACGAGCCGCTCGCGGCCCTCGACAAGAAGTTGCGCGAAAACACGCAAGGCGAGCTGATGGAGCTGCAGCGTCGGCTCGGCATGACCTTCATCATCGTCACGCATGACCAGGAGGAGGCGATGACGATGGCCAGCCGGATCGGCGTGATGAAATCCGGCAAGCTTGCGCAGGTCGGGACCCCGCGCGAGCTCTACGAGGCCCCGCGTTCGCGCTGGATCGCGGAGTTCGTCGGCGACATCAATCTGTTCGACGCCGAGTCCAAATTGCGCGATGGTCATCGCCTCGTCATTGGCACGCGCGATGCCGGCGCGCTTGTTGTGGCCGAGCCGCGTGAAGCGGTCGGCGAGGGAAAGTTCTCAGTGGCGATCCGCCCCGAGAAGGTCAAGCTGTCGCGCCGTGGTCCCGTGAGCGCGGCCGGTCATGAAACGGCGATCAACCTGCTCGACGGCGTGATCGCGGACATCTGCTATCTCGGCGGCACCACCACCTACAAGGTGAAGCTTGATACGGGTGGAATGCTGCAGGCGTCTGTCGCCAACAGTGCGCGCCTGGATATCGATGCCTATAGTCTGAACCAGCACGTCGTCGCCTGGTTCACGCCCGACGATTGCGTGGTGCTGCCGTCATGAGCGCGCGCCGGATCTTTGCGCGACCGGCGCGCTTCGCCGCGATCGCGCCGTATGTGTGGATGGTGCTGTTCTTGCTGGTGCCGTTCGGTTTCGTGCTGAAGATCAGCCTGTCGCAGACGGCGATCGCGCAGCCGCCCTATGAGCCGGTGTTCGATCTGACAGCGGGATGGACGGCGATCCGGTCGGCCTTTGCCACGCTCTCGATCGACAATTTCAGGCTGATCGCCTCCGACGACCTGTATGTGTTCGCCTATTTGCGCAGCCTGACTGTTGCCGTGACAGCGACCGTGTTGCTGCTCGTGATCGGCTATCCCATTGCCTACGGCATGGCGCGACTGCCAAAACGCTGGCAGGCGGTGGCGATGGTGCTGGTGATCGTGCCGTTCTGGACCTCGTTCCTGATCCGCATCTATGCCTGGATCAACATCCTCCAGCACGACGGCCTGCTCAATCAGATCCTGCTGGCGTTGCACCTGGTCAGCCAGCCGGTGGTGTGGCTCTCCACCGACACTGCGATGTATATCGGCATCGTCTATTCCTATCTGCCGTTCATGATCCTGCCGCTCTACGCCACGCTCGCCAAGATGGAGCCGGCGCTGGAGGAAGCGGCCTCCGATCTCGGCGCGCCGCCCTGGCAGGTGTTCTGGCTGGTCACATTCCCGCTGTCGCTGCCGGGCGTCGGCGCCGGCGTGCTGTTGTGCTTCATCCCCGTTGTCGGCGAGTTCGTCATCCCGGATCTTCTCGCCGGCTCCAACTCGCTGATGATCGGCCAGACGCTGTGGCTCGAATTCTTCACCAACAAGGACTGGCCGGTGGCCTCCGCCGCAGCGATCGTGCTGCTCGTGGTGTTGCTGGCGCCGCTCCTGCTTTACGAGCGGCTGCAGCGGCGGCAGTTGGAGGAACAGTGAGATGCGAAAGGCGTCCCGTCTGTCCCGATTCAACATTGCCTCGCTGGCGCTGGGACTCGCCTTCCTCTATCTGCCTATTCTGATCCTCGTCATCTACTCCTTCAACGCCTCGCGGCTGGTGACGGTATGGGGCGGCTGGTCGCTGCGCTGGTATCACGAGTTCTTCGCTGACCGCGCCATGATCGAGGCGTCCTGGATGAGCCTGAGGGTTGCGGTCGCCTCCGCAACCATCGCCACACTGATCGGCACGCTGGCTGCGGTGGCGCTGTCGCGCGGCGAGCGCTTTCGCGGCCGCACGCTGTTCTCCGGCATGCTCTATGCGCCGCTGGTGATGCCGGAGGTGATCACGGGACTGTCGCTGCTGCTGCTGTTCGTGGCGCTGAACGCCGAGCGCGGCTTCTGGACGGTGACGATCGCGCATACCACGCTGACGATGTGCTTTGTCGCCGTCGTCGTGCAGTCGCGCCTCGGCTCGCTCGACCGTTCGCTCGAGGAGGCGGCGATGGATCTCGGCTGCGCGCCCGTTCGGGCCTTCCTGTCGGTCACGCTGCCGCTGATCGCGCCCGCCATCGTCGCCGGATGGATGCTCGCCTTCACGCTCTCGCTCGACGACCTCGTGATCGCCAGCTTCACCACCGGCCCCGGCTCGGCCACGCTGCCGATCCGTATCTATTCCGAGGTGCGACTGGGTGTGAAGCCGGAGATCAATGCGATCTGCACGCTGGTGATCGCCCTGATCGCGGTCGTCATTGTCATCGCCTCGCTCGCTTCAAAACTGTCGAGCTCGCAGGGAGAGAGCGCTGCGCCTCTCTAGAAAAGGAATGGGTCATGATGTTCGTCTATCAAATCCTGATTCATACCCCACCCTGGGTCTGGATCCTGCTGGCTTATCTGGTCTGGCAGGGCATCAAGGCGATGCAGACGCGCAAGGCGCCGATCTGGCGCGCATTGATCGTCCCCGTCGTCTTCATCGCCTGGGGCGTTTCGAGGATCGGTTTCGGACATCAGGACAGCCAATGGCCGCTGGTCGCATGGATCGGCGCGGCGCTCGCGCTGCTGCCGCTCGGTGTGCTGACACCGCGTCCGTTCGATGTCGATCACAAGACGGGAGAGATCATCCGTCCAGGCAGTGCATTCGCGCTGATTCGCAATCTCGTCGTGTTCACCCTGCAGTACACGGTGAGCGTGATCTCCGCCATCGACGCAGGCGACCGAGCGCTTGCAACCATCGTCGGCCGCGCCATTTCGGGCGCGACCGCCGGCTATTTCTTCGGTTCGATGGTCGCGCTGCTGCTCGCCTATCGCAGGAAGTGCGCCGAGGATGTCTAGGACTTCACCGCGCCCGCCGTCAGCCCGCCCACCATGTAGCGGCGGAAGGCGTAGTAGACCGCGGCCGGTGGCAGCGCGTAGATGAAGCCGGTGGTCATCAGCAGCTCCCAGGGCGAATCGTCCGCGGCAAGGAAGTTGCCGAGCGCGACGGGCAGCGTGATGTCTTGGTCGTTCGAGAGTAGCAGGAACGCGTAGAGATATTCGTTCCAGGCCAGCAGCACCGCATAGGTGCCGATCGCGACCAGCGAGGGCATCATCAGCGGCAAATAGACCAGGCGGAAGATCTGCAGCGTCGTGGCGCCGTCCATCACCGCGGCTTCATCCAGCTCGACCGGCAGCTTGTCGGAGGCCTGCTTGAGCACCCAGATCGCGTAGGGCGAGGCGATCGTCACCATCGCCAGGATCAATGCCCAGCGATTGTTGAGCAGACCGTAATTGCCCATGGTGCGGTACATCGGCACGGCGAGGAACGCCGCCGGAATGAAATAGGTGAAGAGCGCGAGGTTCAGCACCACGCGCCCGCCTGGCACCTTCAGCCGCGAGATCGAGAACGCCGCAGCCGTGGCGATGAACAGGGTCAGCGCACCGACGGCGGCCGCGATCACGGTCGAATTCCAGAACTGGACGTAGAAGTCGCGCAGGAAATAGTGCTGCTGCTTGAACACGATTTCGAAGTTGTGCAGCGTCGGATGGTCCGGCCACAGCTTGCCCGAGAACGCGTCCTCCTTCGGAGAGATCGCGAACAGGAACATGTGATAGATCGGAATCATCGTCCACAGGAAGACGGGAATGCCGATCAGCAGCAGCCGCGCTTCCGTCGCGACGTCACGGAGGGAGGGAAGCTTCATCGCGACAACCGTTTCATCATGAAATACACGAGCGGCAGGACGAACGGCATCGCGCAGACGATGGAGGCCATCGCGAGCGAGAGCTGGTCGAGCCGGAGATAGCGAATGCCAAGCGTCGACAGCACGTGCGTGAGGTCGGCCGGACCACCGCCGGTGAGCAGATAGACGCTGTTGAAATCGCCGAGCGTCCAGATCATCGAGAGCAGCGTGCAGGTGACGTAGAGCGTCTGCATCGACGGCCAGGTGATGAAGCGGAATTTTTGCCACCAGTTCGCGCCGTCGACCTCGGCGGCCTCGAATAGGTCCTGCGCGATCGCAAGGCGCCCGGTGATCAGGATCATCGTCCAGAACGGTAGCGATTTCCAGATGTGCACGCCGATCGCCATGGTCAGCGCCACGGTCGGGTCGTTCAGCCAGTTCGGGCCGTCATCGCCGGTGAAGGCGAAGATGTAGTGGTTGATCATGCCCCATTCGGGGTTGAGCATGAAGCGCACCGACAGGATGGTCGGAATCGACGGCACCGCCCAGGGCAGGATGAAGATCACCGAAAGCCATTTGATCCAGGTGCGCTGCTGCGCAAAAAAGCCGGACAGGAACAGCGCGATCAGCATCTTGATGTTGATGCCGATGACCAGGAAGATCAGCGTGTTGACCGCGGCGCGCCCGAAGATCGGGTCGTTCCAGAGCGCGACATAGTTCGACGGCGCTCGCGCCAGCCACAGCCCGTAGCAGACGGGATAGACGACGAAGGCGAGGAAAACGAGCAGATAGGGCGTGAGCAGCACGATGCCCCAGACCTGCGCCGTGGTCAGCCGCGACGTCAGGGGTGGGGCGGGGATCGCCTGATCGCCAGAAAGCGTAATCGCCATTCTTTTCGAACTCTTCAAAGAGAAGCCGGCCGCGAAACGCGGCCGGTGTTGTTCTTACACCTCTCCCCGCAAAGCGGGGAGAGGGAAGTGCAGGGGACTTAGCCCGCGACCTGCTTGATGCGGGCGATCAGTTCGTCGACGGCCTTGTCGACCGGGACCTTCTCGCTGACCACGCGGTTCATCGCCTTGGCCCAGACGTTCTCGTTGTTCAGGATCGTGAACTTCCAGTTCTTGGTGAAGTCGAACGGCGCGGTGCCGCCGGTGAACTGGGCGTACACCGCCTTGCGATGCTTGTCGGCCTGCCAGAACGGGCTGGCCTGACTTTCCTTCGTCACCGGGAACCAGCGGCCGAGCGCGCCCTCGATATAGGGACGCACGTTCTCTTCCTGGAGCAGGAAGCTGATGAACTGCTTGGCCTCGGCCTTGTTCTTGGCCGCGGTGAAGATCAGCCCGGTCTTGACGTCGGAGCGGTAGCGAATGGTCGAACCATCCGGCGCCTTCGGGAAGGACGCCGTGATGATGTCCTGCTCATAGGCCTTCTTGCCGGCGTCGCGCTGTTCTTGCGTCAGCGCCTGGTTCTGCGAGTCCTCGTACCATTTCGCCGCGATCGAGATCGTGAAGTTGTGGGTCATCACGATGGTCTTGTTGTGGAAGGCGACGTTGTTGTCCGGGTCCTTCCAGGTCGTCGAGGACGGCGGGGTACAGCCCTTGATGTAGGTGTCGGTGTAGTCCTTCATCGCCTTGATCAGGTTCTCGCGAACCTTGGGATCGTCCACCAGGAGCTTGCCGTCGTCGTCGACCAGCTTGACATGATAGGCGTCCATGAAGGTGTAGAACGACTGGAAGGCGTCGGTGGATTCCACGCCCATCGGCTGGCCGACGGCGTAGATGCGCTGGCCGGTGGCCTTGCGGATCGCCGGCTGCACCTTGTCGCACCAGAATGACCAATAGCCTTCCCAATCATTCGGGATGTCGCTCTGCTTGAAGCCGGCTTTCTCCAGCATGTCGTTCCAGATCTGGACGTGCATACTCTGCTGCTTCAGCGGGAAGCCGTAATAGGCTTTCTTCTTGGCGACGTCGTTATAGAGGATCGACGCATCCAGCGTGTTTTGCACGAACCGATCCTTGATCGGTTCCATGATGTCGGAAAGGTCCTCGAGCTTGCCCTCATAGGCCCACTTGCCCTGCACCTGCACGTCATAAGTGTCGGAATAGGCGACGTCGGGCACGGTGCCGGCATCGAGCGCGGCGACCGTCTTCGGAATCATGTCCTGGATCGCATACTGCGACAACTCGACCTTGATGCCGGTCTTGGCTTCGAACTTCTTGATCGTGTCGAGCAGTGCGTCGTCTTCGGAGCGGTAGAAGCCCTTGCCCCACCAGACCGTAATCGTTTTTTGCTGCGCAAAAGCGGGTGCGGCGGCTGCAAACAGCCCAGCTGCAGCTACCGCCAATGTAACTGCGCCAATAACCTTGGATTTCACGTTTTTCTCCCTCAAGCGGCCGGTGTTTTAACCGGTCGGATAAAACACTAGCCCATGGCCGCTATCCGATCTAGCGGCATGTTGTCAGACCTAGGTCGAGGGGTGTCGGGCTCTCGGAGATGCTTAACGCGCGCATCGATCCAATCGCCGCATCAATTCGTGCCGATCAATTCGGAGTGCGTGTTCCCAAAGCGAGGCTGCTCACGCCTCTACCGGGAAACGGACTTGCGCCGCACTCTCTGCGAGCTACGAGCGCTTTCCCTTCGGGCCCGTCGAAACGGCTTCCGCACTTGCCTCAGCGGACCGGGACCGCGGCTTGCCTTGCCCGCCGGTCCGGGATGGAGAGCGCCATGCCTCGAGGAGCATCTTGAGGAATTGGCTGGCATGAGGGGATAATGTAGCTCCGCGCCGGCGCACGATTCCGATCGTCCGCGACACTTCCGGCTCGATCAGCCGAATGGTGTGAATGATCGGATGGCCGGCGGCCGGCGTCGCCAGCTTGGGGAGCACGGCGATGCCGAGGCCCGCTTCGACCAGACCGAGCGAACCGGAGAGGTGCGCGACTTCATAGGACCAGTTCAACTGGAGGCCATGTCGCGCCAGCGCATTGTCGATCAACGCGCGATTGCCGCTGTTGCGGCCGACGGTGATAACTCGGTGCGGCGCGATTTCGGGCCAGCTTACCTGTTTGCGCGATGCCAGCGGATGGTCATGGCGGCAGGCGAGGACGAAAGGATCCTCAACGAGCTTCTCGAATTCAATCTCGGCATGTGAGGCACCGATGAAATTGATGCCGAAGTCA
The DNA here is from genome assembly GCF_028128895.1 of Bradyrhizobium sp. CCBAU 11434. Taxonomy (NCBI): domain Bacteria; kingdom Pseudomonadati; phylum Pseudomonadota; class Alphaproteobacteria; order Hyphomicrobiales; family Nitrobacteraceae; genus Bradyrhizobium; species Bradyrhizobium sp. CCBAU 11434. The sequence continues at coordinate 35,973 of NZ_LBJX01000103.1, read as the reverse complement.
ACTTCTCCGCGCGCGACCGCTTCCAATCCCTCGTTGGCACCAATGTCCAGAATGCGAACGCGAATGCGCGGATACGCATCGGCGAACCGGCCGATTGCACGCGGCAGGAAGTAGAACACCGCGGTCGGCACCGCGGCGACCGAGACCAGGCCTGAACTCCGCGCTCCGATATCCTGGATGGCGAGCACCGAGGTCTCGAATTCGTCGATGAGCCGGCGCACCTTCGGCAGGAAGTCGCGGCCTGTCATGGTGAGATTGACGTGGCGGGTGGAGCGCTCGAGCAGTGGCGCACCCAGGCTTTCCTCCAGCTTCTGAATGCGTCGGCTGAGCGCGGGCTGCGACAGGTTCAGCGCCCTGGCGGTCCGCACGAAGCTTCCCGTCTCTGCAACGGTGATGAACGCCTTGAGGTCGAGCAGTTCAGCGTTCATGAGCAGGCTCCATTATACCGATATACGGAATAATACCTCAGATATTTGCATTTCACAAAAGAGTTCTGGCGGAGGATGTTCGGGTTCGAACGAAGATGTCGCCGAACGGAACAATGCCATGAACGATCAGATTGCCATTCCTTGTGTGGTCATGCGCGGAGGGACCTCTCGGGGCCCGTTTTTCCTGGCCCGCGATCTTCCGGCCGACCCCGGCCTGCGCGACGCGCTCCTGTTGTCCGTGATGGGAAGCGGGCACGATCTCGGGATCGATGGAATCGGCGGCGGCAATGCGGTTGTCAACAAGGTCGCGATCATTGGGCCGGCATCCGTGCCAGGCGCCGATGTCGACTACCTTTTCGTCCAGGTGCGCGTTCGTGAAGGGATCGTCGATACGTCCCCGAACTGCGGAAACATGCTGGCTGCCGTGGGGCCGTTCGCAATCGAAGCCGGCCTGGTCGCCGCGACCGCAGATCGCACGCATGTGCGTATCCACAATGTCAACACCGGCAAGCTGATCGATGCGACGGTCGCCACCCCCGGTGGGCGGGTCACTTACGAGGGCGAAGCGCGAATCGATGGCGTACCGGGGACCGCCGCGCCCGTCGAACTGTCGTTCCCCAACGCGGCGGGCGCGCGCACTGGCCGCCTGCTGCCGACCGGACGGCCGGTCGACAGCATTGGAGGGATCGATGTGACCTGCATCGACGCTGCGATGCCGGTCATGCTGGTCCGCGCGGCGGATCTGGGATGGACCGGTCGCGAGGCGCCCTCCGACTTCGCCGACAGCAGCTTCCGCGCGCGTCTCGAAAGACTGCGTATCGAGGCCGGGCGTCTGATGGGTTTTCCAGATTCCGCGAACATGGTGATTCCGAAGCCGGTTCTGATTGCGTCTGCCGGCGCCGCGACCCTGAACACCCGGTACTTCATGCCCCATGACTGTCATAGCGCGCTGGCGGTGACCGGCGCTGTCGCGATCGCGACTGCATGCGTGACACCCGGAACGATCGCCGCAGAGATGGTCGGACCGCTGGCGCCGCCGGTGCCGATCACGCTCGGCCATCCCTCCGGCCAGCTCGTGGTTCGGCTGGAGCCCGGGCCGGTCGCCCGGGTGCAGCGGACAGCCCGGCGGATCTTTGAAGGGCACGTCTTTGCCCGCCGGTCGCACGTGCCTCATGCGGTGCTGGCGGCCTGAAACCTGCCGCCTGCGAAGCCATCAAGAAAATCAGAACATGGGAGAAACGAGAATGCAGGTGCAAGCAATGGTTGGGCCCGGGCACAGCGAGGCACGAAAGCCATTCTATCGCATACTCTACGTTCAGGTGTTGATTGGCGTCATGCTGGGCGTCCTCACTGGTCATTTCTGGCCGGAATTTGGCGCCGCGCTGAAGCCCCTCGGAGACGGCTTCGTCAAGCTCGTCAAGATGATGATCGCACCGATCGTGTTCTGCACCATCGTCAGCGGCATCAACAGCATCAGCGATTCCCGCGAGGTCGGTCGCACCCTGGTGAAATCCATGGCGCTGTTCTATCTGCTGACCGTGCTCGCCCTGCTGGCCGGACTGATGGCTGTCTCGTTGATCCAGCCGGGTGTGGGCATGCATGTTTCCGTCAGTACGCTGGATCCGTCGGTGGCTGCGAAGTTCACCAAGCAGGCAGCTGCGACCGGATTTGCGGACTTCATGCTGCACATCATCCCGCATTCGTTCTTCGGAGCGTTTGCGGATGGCGAGGTGCTGCCGGTCCTGCTGATCTCCATCCTGATCGCCTTTGGCTTAAGCCGTGCGGGCGACGGAGGTGCTGCGGTGACAAAGGCGGTCGCCTCGTTCTCGCACGTGCTGTTTGTGTCCTTCGGCTTCATCATGAAGCTTGCGCCGCTCGGGGCCTTCGGCGCCATGGCATTCACGGTGGGCCGTTACGGCGTCCGTTCGATTGGCTCGCTCGGACTGCTGATCTTGACGTTCTATGTCGCCTGCTCCGTCTTTGTGGTCGTCGTGCTCGGGACGCTGGCGCGGCTGAACGGCTTCAGCCTGTGGAAGACGATCCGCTACTTCAGGGAAGAGTTGCTGATCGTGCTCGGCACGTCCTCGTCGGAGCCGGCGCTGCCTGGCGCGCTGCGCAAGCTGGAGCAGCTCGGATGCCGGAAAGGCGTGTCAGGGCTCGTGCTGCCGATGGGCTACTCCTTCAATCTGGACGGCAGCGCCATCTATCTCACCCTGGCCTCCATCTTCATCGCGCAAGCCTGCGACATTCACCTGTCATGGGGGCAGATCGCGGCGATGCTCGGACTGATGCTGCTGACGTCGAAAGGAGCGGCCGGTGTCACCGGCAGCGGCTTCGTCGCGCTTGTGGCGACCCTCTCCGTCATGCCCGATTTGCCTGTGACCGGCGTGGCCCTGCTGGTCGGTATCGACCGCTTCATGTCGGAAGCGCGGGCGCTGACCAGCATGATCAGCAATTGCGTCGCAGCCATCACCGTTTCGCTGTGGGAGGACGCCTGTGACCGCGAGGTGTTGGCTCGTGAACTGGGGCAGAGCGGCAGTGTGGAGATTGCGGCCGGGACGAAGATCGCCGGGGCAACAGTGATCCGGGACCACAAGAGCTGGATTTCGACGACGCAATCGGCGGCCTGACGGCGCCTTTGGATCAAGTCGGACGCAGTACGCGATCTGGCCCCTCAGGACCAGGACCTCGATCACTCTAGTTAGACTTGGCGTTGTCCTTCGCGTTCTCCGCCGTCGGCGATCCCTCGGGCGCCTGCCGCTTGCCGCCGGTGATGCGTTGCTTCAGGAGGTCGAGGAAGGGTGATGCCGCTGGCGACTGGCGGATCAGGGCTTCGGGGTCGGGGAAGATCAGCGGATCGTCCCAGGGACCCTGCACCATGAAAGGCAGCTGAAAGCCGGACGTTGTGTTCAGGCTCGCCACACCTTTCATGTCGTATTCGCGCGTCGGCACCGACGCGGTGCCGGTCAGCGTGATCTTTGCCGCAGGCCCTTCGATGCGGATGTCCTCGGCGGTGGCGATGCCGTCGGCGAATTTCACCGAGATGGTGAGGTTGTCGTACGGCGTCGTACCGCTGCGGAAATTGCCGCCGCCGGACAGCGGCCGGCGCTCGAGCCGTTTCAGGAGCTGCTCGGCATTGAAGCCGGAGATGGCGCCGTCGTGCCCGATCACGCTGGCGGTGCCGTCGAGCGATTGCACGAGGCCAAACGGGCTCGAGCCGGAGGCCATGAGGGACACGTTGATGTTGCCGCGGCCAGACAGCTTGTTGAGGCCGAACAGCTCGGTAGCGCAGGCCTGAAGGTCAACGTCGGCGAACTGGAATTGCGCCTTGATGTCGGCGACCGTGTCGGAGCGCGAGATGCCGAACGAGCCCTTGGCGATGCCGCCATAGACCTGGGCCTCGCCGACCGAGAGCGCCAGCGTGCCGTTGCGCAAATTGGCGCCGATCGCGGTGCGGCCGAGCTTGGTCGGGCCGACCGTCAGCCTGGCTGCCGAGAGGCGCATGTCGAGGTCGGTGCTCGACAATCCGTTGAGATCGAACAGCTGCCTGTTCCAGTCGCGCGCGCCGCTCGCGAGCAGACGGAAGGTGGAGATATAAGGCGTGAAGTCGAGTGCGTCGGCGGCCAGCGTCGCCTGCAGAGTCTGCCGGCCGTTATTGGCATAGGTCATGACGCCCTCGGCGGTGTTGCCGTCGAGCTCGACATTGACGTTGGTCAGCGCGATCGAGGCGCCAACGACATTGGCGCGCGCCTTCAGCGCGAAGCGGCCGAAGCCGCCGCTGCCGGGCGGCGGCTGGCCGGTCCAGCGCAGCGCGTTGCGCAAGGACGGGCTGTCGATGGTGAGCGTGCCCTCCATCATCGGGCTAGTGCGGTTGGCGACGCTGCCGTCAAAGGCGAGTTTGAGCGGTGCACTGGCGATCCGCGCCTTCAGGCCGGAGCGCTCGCCCGAGAGCGCCGCGACGAAATCGGCAAAACTGATCGAGCCGTCGACGCGTTCGCCGCGCCAGTCGAACTGCCCGGTTGCGGCGAAGGAGCGCGAGATCGAGGGCCAGGCCAGCGACAGGTCGATGTCCTCGAACTTCTCCGTGGCATTCGTGGCGACGTCCATATAGTCGAGCAAGCCGTCCTGGATCCTGATCTCGGAGAATGAGACCTGGTTGTCGGCGCCGGGCTTCATCGTTCGCGCAATGGTCTGGATGAACGGTGTCCAGTTGCTCTCGCCGTCCGGCTTCAGGCTGACATGGATGTGCGGCCGCAGCAGTGTCAGGTCGGCGATTTCGAACCGTTGCAGCAGCAGCGGCAGTAGCCGAAGATTGGCGGTGAGCACGTCGACATGGAGCGCGGGGTCGGCGGTGCCGCCGCCCTTGAGACCGACGTCATGGAAGGAGATGTAGCTCGCCGGCAATACGGAAATGTCGATATTGCCCGCCACGCTGAGCTCGAGTCCGGTGACGTCGCGGATCTGCGCTTCGACTGCCTTGCGCAACGCGTCGCGGTTGATGAGCCAGGAGGTCGCGATCAGGGCGATCAGCACGACGCCGAGCAGCGCCGCAATCGGCGTCCCGAGGCGCTTCATTCCTTGGGCCATGGTCAATGGCATGTCCTGATCGGGTTGGTCGCTTGAGCCGGAAAGGCGGGCCGGGAAACCTGCGCGCCCCCGCCAAGATCCTGTCCAAGTCCTGTTATGTTAAGTGCCGCAACTTGATGGGTTTTCTTGTCGCTTTCAAGGCCGCGGACGGTTCTGCCCACGGCGTGGGCAGCTTCTAGCACCGCCCCTCGGAACGGAGAACCCCGTATCATTGACGGCTTCGGACGATTTCGCCTAATAATCGCCGCCAATAAGGGCGCTGCGCCTCTCAGGTTTAAGTCGAGGGTTTTTGCATGAACAAGGTCTATCCCGACGCCAAGTCGGCGCTCGAGGGCGTTCTGAAGGACAACATGATGATCATGTCGGGTGGCTTCGGCCTCTGCGGCATCGCCGAATCGCTGTCCGATGCGATCCGCGACTCCGGCGTGAAGGGTCTGACGGTCGTCTCGAACAATGCCGGCGTCGACGGCATCGGGCTCTCGCGCCTCCTGGAAACCCGCCAGATCAAGAAGATGATCTCGTCCTATGTCGGCGAGAACAAGCTGTTCGCCCAGCAATTCCTCGCCGGCGAGCTGGAACTCGAATTCAACCCGCAGGGCACGCTGGCTGAGCGCATCCGCGCCGGCGGCGCCGGCATCCCGGCCTTCTACACCAAGACCGGTGTCGGCACGCTGATCGCCGAAGGCAAGGAAGTGAAGGAGTTCGACGGCGAGAAGTACCTGATGGAGCGCGGCCTGTTCGCCGACCTCGCCATCGTGCACGCCTGGAAGGGCGACACCGCCGGCAACCTGATCTACCGCAAGACCGCGCGCAACTTTAACCCGATGATGGCGACCGCCGCGAAGATCACCGTGGCCGAGGTCGAGCACCTGGTTCCCGCCGGTGAACTCAACCCTGATCACATCCACACGCCCGGCATTTTCGTGAAGCGCATCGTCGAGGTCGGCACGGCCAAGAAGCGCATCGAATTCCGCAACACCCGCCCGCGCCCGTCGAGCGCGCCCGCGGCCGGAACAGGAGTAGAAATCTGATGGCCTGGACCCGCGAACAGATGGCCGCGCGCGCCGCGAAGGAATTGCGTGACGGCTATTACGTCAATCTCGGCATCGGTATCCCGACGCTGGTCTCGAACTACATCCCCGATGGCGTCGACGTCAGCCTGCAGAGCGAGAACGGCATGCTCGGCATGGGCCCGTTCCCCTATGAGGGCGAGGAAGATGCCGATCTCATCAACGCCGGCAAGCAGACCGTGAGCGAGCTGCCGTCGACCTCTTATTTCTCCAGCGCGGATTCCTTCGGCATGATCCGCGGCGGCCACATGGATCTGTCGATCCTCGGCGCCATGCAGGTGGCCCAGAACGGCGACCTCGCCAACTGGATGATCCCCGGCAAGATGGTCAAGGGCATGGGCGGCGCGATGGACCTCGTCGCCGGCGTCAAGCGCGTCGTCGTCGTGATGGAGCATTCGGCCAAGGACGGCGCCAAGCTCCTGAAGAAGTGCAATCTGCCGCTGACCGGCGAGCGCGTCGTCGACATGGTCGTGACCGATCTCGCCGTCTTCACCATCGACAAGCACGGGGACGGCGGCATGGCTCTGATCGAGCTCGCCGACGGCGTCACGCTCGATGAGGTCAAGGCCAAGACCGAAGCCGAATTCCGCGTCGCGCTGAAGAACACGTAAGGTCCTGGCAAAGGGGGCGCGCATGACGATACGGTCTGCGCGTCCCGACGATGCCGATTTCATCGCCAGAACCATCCTGCCATCGCAGCGCGGCCACCGGCCGCGCGGCTGGTTCGACATTGCGCTGGGCTGGCCGGAACAGCAGTGCCGCGATTTCATCGCGCGTATCGCGACCGCACAGGCCGTGTCGATGTGGCATTATCAGAACTTCCTGATCGCGGAATGCGATGACAAACCCGCCGCTGCGCTCTGTGCCGTGCCTGCGGCCGGCACCGGCCCGGCGGCGTGGGCTGCGATCGCGGAGGTCGGCGCAGCGACTGGGTTGACTGCGTCCGAGCTGGAGGCCATCCGCCGACGCGGCGCCTATGTCCGGGACTGCTGGGTTCAAGGCGGCGAGGGTGACTGGATGATCGAGCATGTCGCGACCGATCCCGCCTATCGCGGCCGCGGCCTCGTGCAGGCACTGATCGCGCAGGCGCTCGAGAAGGGGCGGACGGCTGGATTTAATCGCGCAACGATCTCGTTCCTGATCGGCAACGAGCCCGCAGAGCGGGCTTATGCCAAGGCCGGTTTTGCCTTTGCGGAAGAGAAGCGAGACCCCGCCTTCGAGGCGATCATCGGAGCGCCCGGATTTCGCATGTTCGCGCGCGCAATTTGACCTCGCTGCGCTCCATCCGGGCTAGGCGGCTACGACCTCGCCCACACTTTGCCCCACCGCGCCGACACGTTCGCCACCCATGACCGCTCCTCGCGGACCAAACGAAAACCGAGATTGGCGGGCGGCACGCCCTGTGCGCAGCCGCCGGCGCGTGCGTCGCGGATGAAGTCGGTGACGTAGGCGCGGTGCGCGCCTTCGGCGATGCGTACGCCGCAATTCACCGTCGGGCGGCCGGCGTTACCTGATGCATCGACGCGCGAGCGCACGAAGCAGGTTGAAGTCCACTCCCAGACATTGCCGGCGACGTCGGACACGCCACGCTCGTTGAGGCCGAACTTGCCGAACGGATAGGCCGTGGTGTCGGAAAGGTCGCGCTCGGATTCGCGCTCGTAGCGGCTGATCCAGCGCTTTGCCGGATTGTCCGCGTCCGCGGGCGCGCCATCGTCCTTGAAGCGCGAGCCCGCCGCAAAAGCCCATTCGGCGTCGCTCGGCAGGCGGTAATGGTGGCCGGTCTTGCGCGACAGCCAGCTCGCATATGCCTGCGCATCGTGCCAGCTCACCTGTACCGCAGGACGGTCGGGCGCAATCGCGACGCCGCGATCAAGCGCGCGGCATTCGCCATCCTGCACGCAAAGCTGGTAGTCGGCCGAGGAGACCTGCTCGCGCATGACATGGAGCGGTTTCGTGAATTGCAATGTGTGCAGCGGTGCCTCGGCCTGCTGCCCGGCGCGGGTGAAATCGCCGGCCTCGCGGTAGGCGAAGCTGCCCGCGGCAATCTCGACGATCGCAGGCTCGCCTTGCGCGTCGTGCGTTGTCATCTCGGAAACCAGTGGCGCAACGGCCAGCGGTCCTGCGAAGCCGGCCGCGCAGGCGAGCAGCAATTTGAGCTTGAATGCAATCAGCATGGTCGTTCCCCGAACGAGGAGGGGCCGGTAACGGCCGGCCCCTTGTCGCCTCTAGTTGGTGCTGGCGGGCGGTATCTCCGCAGGCGCCTTCACCTGGGTCATCAGATCGTCGTTCCACTTGCCCTCGATCTTGAAGTGGGCGGTGGCGCCGAGGTCGGCAGCTTCGATCAGATTATGCGTGACATAGGCGTAGATGCCGGGTTGCAGGAACTTGTACATCGCCGCTCCCGCGGAGCCGCCGCGGATGAACCAGGTCTCGAGCCCGGTCTCCGGCGCATTGGAGAATTTTCCGGTCTCCCAGACATAATCGCCGTGGCCGCCGATCAGGTGCGGACGGCTGTCGCGGTTGGCCTGCGAATGCACGATCAGGACGTTCTCGCCGACATTCGCCGTCAGCGCGTTCTTGCCGGTGAGGGCGCCGACCTTGCCGTTGAACACGACGTGGGACGGGATGAGCTTCTTCATCACCTCTTCAGTGTCGGTGAAGGCTTCGCCCGGCGAGTCGTAGGATTTGAAATTGCCCTTCTCGTCGCGCGGCACGTACATGTCCTGCTCGCCGATATAATAGACCTTGTCGTATTTCAGCGCGTGGCCCTTGCCGTCGTTCAGTCCGTCGCGCGGCAGCACCATCACGGCGCCGTTCATGCCGGAGACGACGTGCCAGGGAATCATCGGGCCGCCGGGAGCGCAGTGATAGACGAACACGCCGGTCCGCGTGGCCTTCCAGCGCAATACGACCTGCTCACCGGGATTGATCAAAGTGAGCGCGGCGCCGCCGAGCGCGCCAGTCGCGGAGTGGAAGTCGATATTGTGCGGCATGGAGTTGGTCGAGGGATTGACCAGCGTCACTTCGACATAGTCGCCCTCATGCACGACCATCAGCGGGCCCGGCATCGAGCCGTTGAACGTCATGGCCTGGAAGGTGGTGCCCTTCTCGTCGATGACGACCTTCTTCTCCTCGATGGTGAGCGTGAACTCCATGATCTTGGGGCCCTGCTTGGTCGCCTGCTCGTGCGCATGCACGAAGGGCGGGGCGACCAGCTCCACCTTCTGCCGCGGCAGGTTGAGGTCGTTGGCGGCGAAAGCGGGCGCTGCCAGCATTAGTGCGGTCGCGGCGGCGCTGATCAATGCGGCTCTGCGGGTAAACATCGGAAGCATCCTTCATCTGAAAAGCGTTTGATGACGGATGCAGTCTGCGCCTGTTGCGGCAATTGTGTTTGCGCTGCGACAAGCTTTTGCCGGATTCGCCTCCGGTGAATCCCTTAAGGGTGGACCGAAGCGCGTAGCTGGATGCGCCGATTAGAGAATCTCGATCGCAATCCAGACGGTGCCCCAGACCGCGAGCGACAGCATGGCGAGCACGGCAGCCACGATGACCAGCGTGTGCACGAGACGATTTGCGCCGGCGGTGGGCGCGACGGGGACGGGACGGAAGTCGTCGAAGCGCGGGATGTGGCCACGGATACCGGCGAGCCAGAGAACGAGGTCGAGCGCAAACGACGCCATCGGCTATCTCCCAAGGGGATGATGATTAAACGCCACACTGGTCGCGATCCGGCGCCCGCACTTTGCGCAAGCGCAAGGTCGTCTGGTGGAAAACGGGTCATTCTCTGCATCCAGGGTTGCTGCGGCTGCATGCAGCGTCAATTTTACGAATGGGTAAGATATGAGGACCGACCTCGCGGCGAGCTATGGCGAAGAGAGATTGCCGCGCTACACGAGCTATCCGACCGCCCCGCACTTCTCGCCGGAGATCGGTGCCGACACCTACTCACGCTGGCTGTCCGAGCTTCCCTCAGGCGCCAGTGCATCGCTCTATCTGCACGTGCCGTTCTGCCGCGAGATGTGCTGGTACTGCGGCTGCCATACCCAGATCGTCCGCCGCGATGAGCTTGTCGCTGCCTATCAGCGGACCCTCCTCAGCGAGGTCACGCTGGTCGCTGATACCATCGGCCGCCGCATCAAGGTCGAGCATATCCATTTCGGCGGCGGTACGCCGACGATCATGGCGCCGGAGGCCTTTGCGGAAGTGATGGCAGCGATGCGCCAAGCCTTCTTCGTGCTGCCCTCGGCTGAGATCGCGGTCGAGATCGACCCGCGCACATTGACCGCAGAGATGGTCGAGGCCATGCGGCTCTCCGGCGTCAACCGCGCCAGCCTCGGCGTGCAGAGTTTCGATCCCCTCGTGCAGCGCGCGATCAACCGTGTGCAAAGTTATGAGCAGACCGCCTCCGTCGTCGATATGCTCCGGCAGGCCGGTATCGGGGGAATCAATTTCGATCTGATCTACGGTCTGCCGCACCAGACCATCGCATCCTGCCTGGATACGGTGCGACGCTCGCTCGAGCTCGCGCCCGACCGATTCTCCGTGTTCGGCTACGCACATGTGCCAAGTTTCAAGCGGCACCAGCGCATGATCAACGAGGCCCATTTGCCGGACGGTCTCGCACGCCACGACCAGGCCTGCGCCATCGCCAACGCGCTGAAGGAGGCCGGCTACGTGCAGATTGGCCTCGACCATTTCGCAAGACCTGACGACGCTATGGCCGTGGCCTACGAGCAGGGGACGCTGCGGCGCAACTTCCAAGGCTATACCACCGACAAGGGCGAGGTCCTGCTCGGCTTCGGCGCCAGCGCCATCGGACACCTTCCGCAGGGCTACGTCCAGAACGAGGTGCAGATCGGCGCCTATCAGGAGAGCATCGCAGCGGGTCGCCTCGCCACCGCGAAGGGCTATGGGCTTACGGACGACGACCGGCTGCGCGCTGACATCATCGAACGGATCATGTGCGAGTTCGGCGTCGATCTCGGCGACATCTGCGCGCGCCATGGCGCCGAGCCAAAGGAGATGCTGCAATCGGCGTCGCGGCTCAAGTCGCTGATCTCGGACGGCGTGGTGAGACTGGACGGCGACCGTCTTGCGGTCGCCAACGACTCGCGCTTCCTGGTCCGCAGCGTCGCCGCCGCATTCGACGCGCATCTGGATCCGGGCAAGCAGCTGCACAGCCGGGCTGTGTAGTCGCCAGCAGCTTGCGCTTCAACAAAGAACCTCCGGCCAACCCCGCTATCTTCATGTCGGAACGGAGTTGTCCATGCCCTTCGGATCCGACGATTTGGTCGATGACATCATGCGCACGGCGCCGCACACGATTCGGGTGTTCCTCGCCTTCAGGATGGCCTGTGTCGGCTGTCCGATCGCGACCTTCCACACCGTGGACGACGCTTGCCGCGAGCATGGCATCGACCGCGACAAATTCCTGACCGCGCTGAGCGATTGTGTGCCGGCGTGAAGTGGGTCGAAATCTGCGCCGGGCGCGCGGATGTCGGGTGAGGCAGCGTTTTCGCCGTAAGCGGAAGCGCCCTCACTCCTATTATTGTCAGGCGGCGCCGCTGTCCGGGCTCCGCTCCGCCAGCACGACAATCTTGTGCGGCTCGCGCAGGATGATGCGCTGCCGGCCGCTCTCGACGAGACCCTGGCTCTCCCAGCCGCTGAGGATGCGGCTGACCGTATGCAACGTGGTGCCGGTCATCTGAGCGATGTCCTGGCGACTGATCGGGAAGTCGATCTCGATGCCGTGGTCGAGCTTCTTGCCGGATTGATTGGCGAGCCGCAGCAGCGCATGTGCGACGCGCTGCTCGACCTGCTGGGTCGACATTTCCAGGATACGGGTGTGGCTCTCCTGCAGCCGCTTGCCGACGGTCTGCATTGTGTTGGCGGCAAGCGCGGGAAACCGCTCGACCAGACGCGGCCAGGCAGACGTGGGCCAGATCAGGACGACGCTGTCGTCGACAGCGAGCGCGGTTGCCGGATAGTGCGCAGCTCCGATCGCCATCGCCAGCCCAAAGGTCTCGCCAGGCGCGACATAGCGCACCACGATCTGCTCGCCGGTCGGCGTGGTCTTGGCCGCGCGGACATGGCCGTGCAGCAGCAGGAAGAACGACTGTGCGTCTGCGCCCTGCTCGAATATGGCGGTGTTCCTGGGATAGCGCGCAGAGCGGGCCTCGCGCAGGATCTCGTCAAGGTCATCAGGCTTGACGCCCGCAAACATCGGCAAATGCGCAACCAGCGATGTGTCGACTTTGGCCATTCTGCCTCCTTGGCATCAGGGAGTGTGATGGCACCTGCAATCATCAGGCAGTTTGCGATAGCGCAAAAACGCGCCGGCTGCGCAGCAGTATTTTTCCAGACAACGGTCTGAATCTGCTGGAGTTGTCCCCATGGCTGGCGCTCGATCCCGTAATTTCCAGGGCTTTCAGCTGTTTGCGAACAGCTTTCGGCCCTTCTTCCTGTTTGCCGCCATTCAGGCCGCGCTGTCGATCCTGGTCTGGTTGCCCATGTTCTATGGCGAGCTGTCGGTGACGTCAGCCTTCGCGCCGCGGGACTGGCACGTCCATGAGATGCTCTATGGCTTCCTGCCGGCCGTCATCACCGGGTTCCTGTTCACCGCGATCCCGAACTGGACCGGGCGGCTGCCGATCCAGGGTACGTCGCTAGGCGCGTTGGTGGTGGTCTGGCTCGCCGGACGTGCGGCGGTCGTGCTGTCTGCCGAGATCGGCTGGGCGTTTGCGCTTGCCGTCGATGCCGCCTTCCTGGCGCTGGTCGTTGCGGCTGCAACGCGCGAGATCATCGCCGGCGGCAATTGGCGGAATCTGCCTGTCGTGGGACTCGTGATGGTGCTGCTGTCAGGCAATTTCGCCTTCCATCTCGAAGCGCATTTCAGGGGTGCGGCCGATATCAGCATCCGAATCGGCGTCAGTGTGGTCGTGCTGCTGATCTCGCTGATCGGCGGTCGCATCATTCCGAGCTTCACCCGCAACTGGCTGGTCAAGTTCAATCCCGGCCGCGTGCCGGTGCCGTTCGGACGGTTTGACGGCGTGGTGATCGGATTGAGCGCGCTGGCGCTGATGACGTGGATCGTGATGCCGCTGAACACGATAACAGGCGTAGGCATGGCGCTTGCCTGCATGCTGCATCTGGTACGGCTGGCGCGATGGGCCGGTGATCGCACCGCACGTGAACGGCTGCTTGTGATCCTGCATGTCGGCTACGCCTTCGTGCCATCGGGCTTCCTTCTCGGCGCCCTTGCCGGCTTTGGCGTGCTGCCGCCGAGCGCGGGCATTCACGCCTGGATGACGGGGGCGGCCGGAATCATGACCCTCGCGGTGATGACGCGCGCGAGCCTCGGCCATACCGGGCAGGCGCTGACGGCGTCGCCGGCAACACAAGTGATCTATGTCGCGATCATCGTCGCTGCACTGGCGCGCGTCGCCGCCGTGGTTCTGCCCGCACATGGCGACGCGTTGCTGCACATCGCTGCCTGCGGCTGGATCGTCGCCTTCCTGGGCTTTGCCATTGCGTTCGGCCCGCTGCTCGCCGGTGTTCCCCGGCGCGCACTGGCCATCATGGGCGCGGCCGCCCCGGCACGCTGAAATTTGCGCTGCGGCGTAACAAACGCCGTCGTCGATCCGAAGCTTTCATTCGAGTTGCGTCGGCTGTTAGGTTGGCGCGGAAACGCGATTGAGGGATGGACCGAAAATGATCGGCGAAGTCGTTGTGATTGGCGGCCTGAATCTGCGGGATGGCGTTCAGATCGAGGAGTATGATCGACTGGGCGAGCGCATGTACAATATTGTCAGCGGCCTTCCAGGCTTTCTGTCGGTCAAATCGTTCAAGGCCGACGACGGCGAGGAGCTGACCGTGTTTCGCTTTGCTTCGGAGGAGGCGCTTGAGGCCTGGCGCACGCATCCGGAACATATCGAGGCGATGAAACGAGGGCATGCCGAGTTCTACGCCAGCGGCCGCTTGCAGATTTGCAAGGTCATCCGCGAAGTCGGCCCCTTCGAGCATGCCTGATTTGAGTGTGGGCTTAGGCCGCGGACGCTGATGGTGCGTCGGCCGGCCCGGCCGGCGGCCGCATGCCCCTACGCCACTCGGTGATGGTGCAGCCGAAGCGGCCGCGGAACCAGCGGGCCATGGCGCTCTGCGCGGAGAAGCCGAGTTGCGTGGCGATATCCGCCAGCGGCCGGCCGGGGTCCTCGATCAACTGGATCACGAGATCGGCGCGTTGCGCGTCGAGGATCGCCGAGAAGCTGGTGCCTGATGCGGCGAGGTGACGGTGGATGGTGCGGCGGGTGCAGGCCAGATGCTCGGCGACGCGTTCGACCGTGCACTCGCCGTTCGCGAGCAGGCTGCGCACGACCTCGTCGACCTTCTCCTCCCAGCTTGCGGGGCGGTTTTCGATCGCCTCGATTCGCTTGCGTAAGTAGCTCGCGATCAGGGGATGCGCGCTCGGAATCCGGCGCTCCATGTCGTACGCCGACATCAGGATCGCGTCCTCGTCCGCGTTGAAGATCACGCGGCAGCCGAAGAAGTCGCGGTAGCGCTTGCGGTCGTGCGGCGGCGGGTAGTGCAGGTGCACCTCCTGCGGCCGCCAATCGCTGCCGAACAGCGACTGGATGATGCGGTGGACGCTGCCGAGCGCCATGTCGATCGACTGGCGGGGCGCGGTCGGTTGCCGACCGCGCAGGTGCAAGATGATGGTCACGGTCTGCTTGTCTCGGACGATTTCGAGCTTCATGCCGTCGTGATGGACATGGATGAAGCGGGAGAAAGCCTCGATCGCCTCGCCGACCGTCGCCTGTTCGCGTACGATCAGGCCGACGGCGCCGAAATTGGTCAGGCCGCCGCGCTCGGCGAGCCGCAAGCCGAAATCTTCGGCACCGGACTCCGCTGCCGATATCTCAAGCAGACGACGTAGGGCCGGGACCGCAATGGGTGTATCGGGCTTGTCCAGGATGGCCAGCGGCAGCCTGACCTTGCGCATCATCTGCCTGGGGTCGAGCCCGACCGACCGGGCGACCTCCGGATAACAGCTCAAGCCTGCGCTGCGAATGAGGTCGGTCATGCGACCCGTTCCTGTCAGCCATTCCCGCAGATGTCCCGAATTGTAAAGTTTCTGTCCCGATCCGTCAAATCCGGGAACCGGGTGGAACATACATAAGGGAAAGCGAAGCACCGGCGTGAATGCCGTGCTGATGCGGCGGGGCGCGATGAGGCCCCCGGCCGTCGCTGACCATTTGACCAAGACATTGCTGGATCGGGATTATGCCGGGGAACATGCTTTCCAAGGGTGAGGTATTCGTCATTGAAACCGACGCCGCCTCTCGCGAACAATTGTCCAACGCACTTCAACAGAGTGCCTATGACGTGATCTGCTTCGCCGACGGCGCGTCGCTGCTGTCGGAAGCAAAGGAGCGGATGCCGGCCTGCGTGCTGCTGGAGATGCCGCCAGATCGCTCCGCGCTCGACGTGCTCAAGCGCCTGCGCGAGGAAAATTGCATGGCGCCGGTGCTGATGACCTCGGCGAACGGCAGCATCGCCATGGCGGTCGATGCCATCAAGAGCGGCGCGGCCGACTTCATCGAGAAGCCCTTCCGTACCCACGATATCGTCGGCCGGATTGACGCCGCGATCGACGAGTCCGCGCAGCCCGATCTGGGCCGGCAGCGTTGGTTGCCCGGGTGCGAACCTCTGACCGCACGCGAAGGCGACGTGCTTGCGCATCTTGCCGGCGGCCTCACCAACAAGGAGGTCGCGCGCCGCATGCATCTGAGCGCGCGCACGGTGGAGGGCTATCGCGCCAGCATTTTGAAGAAGGCGGGCGCCAAGAATGTGACTGATCTGCTTCGTCGCATCTTCGGCCAGGGTTCGCCCAGCCAGGTCTGAAGCTTAATTCCTTAAGCGACGTTGTGCCGCGGCGCGGTGACGCGTTCCGCGGCCACGATGCCGCCGCAGCGGCGCCCAACGGAAACCCCAATCGAACCAGTTCCTTCCCTGCCGCGTCTCACCACGATGGCGTGGCATATTTTCGCGCGTCCGGCTGGCGACGCGGCGATATCGGCAGGGAGAATTGTGATGCGCATCACCGCAAAATGTTTGGCAACGACGAGCCTGGTCCTGGTGACCGCAGCGCTCGCCTCGCCCTCATGGGCCGCCGATGTGGACGCCACATCGGCCATCGACACCGTCACCGTCTATCCTGATGGCGCGACGGTCACGCGCGTGATCGCGCTCGACCTCGCCCCCGGCGACTCGACCCTGGTCGCCAAGGACTTTCCGCTTTCGCTCGATCCGTCCTCCCTCCGCGTCGAGGGCGAGGCTGGCGCCAAGCTCACCATCGGCACCATCGACGCGCGGCCGCCGCGCGCGGCGCCGCCGGTCAATCTGTCCGAACTCGATAAGCGCATTGAGGCGCTCAAGGACGAACGTGCCGACCTGCAAGGTGCGATCGATGCGGCGGCCGCCCGGCGCAAATTTGCACAGCGCTTTGCCGAAGCCTCTCCCGCCGGCCTCGGCGAGAAAGGCGAGGCGCGCCCGATCACCGAATGGCGCGCGGCGTTCACTGCGGTCGCCGAGGAAGTCGCGGCCGCTGAAACGGCGATCCGTGATGCCGCGCGAAAGCAGCGCGAGATCGATCGTCAGATCGCGCAGCTCGAAGCCGACCGATCGGCCAAGCCGCCGAACAAGCTCGAGGTGCGCATCGACGTCGCCTCGGCTACCGCAACCAAGGCGACGTTGCGCGTGACTTACAACGTCCGCAATGCGCGCTGGCTGCCGCTCTATGATGCCCGGCTCGACACCGGCGCCAAGGACCGCAAGCCGCAGCTCGAGCTGGTACGCCGCGCGGAAGTGACGCAGTCGACCGGCGAGGATTGGTCAAATGTGACGCTCGGCGTCTCCACCGTCCGTATTGCCCGCGGCGGCAGCGCACCGGAGCTGGGCTCGCTGGTGGCGCAATATCCGCAGGTGCCAAAGCCGCGCGCGCTGGGCTCGGTCGCGGATACCGCCATGCCCGCGGCGGCGCCGATGTTGAGGAAGATGGAGGCGGCACAAGACAAGGAGCAATTTGATCTGCCGGCCCAACGTGCCGACGAACAGCAAGCGGTTGCGGAGATCGGTGACTTCCAGGCGACCTTCAAAATCCCCGGCCGCGTCAGCCTTGGTGCTGCGGAAGGAGCCAAGAGCTTGCGCATCGCCTCGATGAGCGTGCCCGCTGATCTTGCGGTCCGCGCTGCACCAGTGCAGGACCCCACCGCCTTCCTCGAAGCGAGCTTCAAGCAAACCGACGATACGACGCTGTTGCCGGGTAAGGTCGCGATCTACCGTGACGGCATCTTCGTCGGCCGCGGCAAGCTTGCGGGCTCAGCCAAGGACGACATCGTGCGGCTGGGCTTCGGCGCCGATGACAAGGTCAAGGTCGAGCGCGCGGTGCTCAAGCGCAATGAAGGCTCGGCAGGCCTCCTGGTCACGACGTCGAAGACCGACGAGCGCGCGTTCAAGACCACGGTCCGCAACGGCCACGATTTCCCGATTCACGTCGCGATCGAGGACCAGCTGCCGGTCAGCGAGAATGACGAGATCGTGGTGGAGATGCTGCCCGCGACCACGCCGCCGACGGCAAAGGACATACGCGACAAGCGCGGCGTGCTGGAATGGTCGTTTGACGCCAAGCCCGGCGAAGTCCGCGACATCAACTTCGCCTGGCGCGTCCGCTGGCCGAAGGACAAGAGCATGGTGATTGTGCCGTCGGGCTAGGATCTCTTCACCTCGCCCCGCACTCTCATTTGTCATGCCCCGGCTTCATGTTTAGCCCGGAGACATGGCTGACACCTGTTCGGACACATCACTGACAGGTTGGCCATTGGTCAAGCCGGGCGATGACAGCGTGATTGTGCGACGGCTTTCTCACGTCGCCTTCAGGAAATCCGCGACCTCGAGCAGCATGAACTCGTCGTCATCAGCCTCGTTAGGGCGCAGCCGCAATCGCGCGCCGCGTCTCACACGCCTTCGTAGACCAAGCGGGTGAAGTAGCCGGGGTCGACGAGGAACTGGCCCCATCTTGCGTCAAACGCAGCCGTCGGCTTCGCGGCGACCGTCTCGTCGCGCGTCTTGCCCTGCTTCTTCAGATTGCCGACATTGTCCCGGATCGCGACGAGCATGTCGCGGAAGTCCTGGAGCTCGGCCTTGTTGCTGACGGGCTTGCCGTGACCGGGGATGATGATGGTTTCATTGTTGGCCATGGCGAGATTGGCATCGGACGCCGCGATCATGCCGTTGATGCTGCCGCCAGTCGAATAGTCGATGAAGGGATAGATGTTGTTCCAATAGGTGTCGCCGGCGTGGAGGACATTGGCTTCAGTGAACATCACCGAGATATCGCCGTCAGTGTGCGCGGGCCCGTAATATTTCAGGGCGATGGAAGCGCCGTTGACCTTGAGGTGATGATCTTTGGAAAAAACCTGGGCCGGGACAGCGTTGGCGGGCAGGGCGAGGAAATTGTAGTCCCAATCCTCGACCCGCTGGACGACGGAAAGGTGCTTGCGGGTATTCTCGTGCGCGATGATGTTCGCGCCTGCCTTGTGCAGCCATTCATTGCCGTCGGCATGGTCGAAGTGCCAGTGCGTGTTGATCAGATGCTTGATCGGCTCATTGCCGAGCTCGCTCAACGCTTTGCTAAGCCGAGGTTGAGAGACGCCGATGCCGGCATCGACCAGAAGCTTGCCGTCGGATCCGGTCAGGACGGCAATGTTGCCGCCGGATCCTTCGAGCACGCTGATATTGTTGCGCAGCTTGTAGGTTTTGATCGGTGACGTCGCCGCGCTGTCCTTGATCAGGCTGACCAGGCCGCGCGCTTCGGCGTAGGCCTGCCGCGGGCTGAGCCATCCCCCGGTTGCCGCGAACGCGGCGCCGCCGAGGCAGCACAGGCAAAAGCCGCGTCGGGACATTGAATGGAGCTTTGGCGATCCCATGCGATGCTCGCTTGCTTGTGCGACGATCTACGGTGCCAAAGATCGACCCCGCCGTATGCGCGGCAAGGTGCGACGAAAGACGTGAGTGGTCTATCAGGATTGCACGGTCGTACGCGATCGCCCGCTGCTCATCATTCCTTCACCGCGCCTGTCAGCGACGACACGTAATAGTCCACAAACAGCGAGTAGAAGATCGCAACCGGCAGGGAGCCGAGCAGCGAGCCCGCCATCAGCGCGCCCCACTGGTAGACGTCGCCGGTGACGAGCTCGGTGAGGATCGCGACTGGCACGGTCTTGTTGGCGCCGCTCTGGATGAAGGCGAGCGCATAGATGAACTCGTTCCAGGACAGCGTGAAGGAGAAGATGCCGGCGGAGATCAGCCCGGGCACGGCAAGCGGCAGCGTGATCCGTCGTAAGATCTGCAGCCGCGTCGCGCCGTCGACCAGCGCGCATTCCTCGAGCTCATAGGGGATCGATTTGAAATAGCCGATCAAGAGCCAGGTACAGAACGGCACCAGGAAGGTCGGATAGACCAGGATCAGCGCGAGCGGAGAATCGAACAGGCCGAACTGCACCACCACGGTGGCGAGCGGGATGAACAGGATCGACGGCGGCACCAGATAGGCGAGATAGATGCCGAGGCCGACATAGGGACTGCCGCGGAAGCGCAGCCGCTCGATCGCGTAGGCTGCCAGCGTGCTCGCGACCAGCGACAGCGTCGTCGCCCCGATCGCAACCATCATCGTGGTCCACAGCCAGCGCGGATAGGCGGTGTCGAACAAGAGATGCTTGACGTGAGCCAATGTCGGCGAGGAGATCCAGAACGGGTTGTGCTCCTTGTAGTTCATTAGCTCCGCGTTCGGTTTGAACGAGGTGATCGCCATCCAGTAGAACGGAAACAGCAGGATCAGCACGAAGCAGCCGAGCGGCAGGTAGATCATCATTAGTCGCCGCAGCCCGGAATCCCAGGCCATGGTCTCTGGGGCTGGTTTCGCGTCGGCGACGGAGGAGGCTGGGGCGACGGCGTCAGTCATTGGCCTCTCCCTGCTGCCATTTGCGGCGCGCCAGGCCGAAATAGGAAAACAGCGTCGCGAACACCAGGAACGGGATCATTGACACCGCGATCGCCGCGCCCTCGCCGAGCTCGCCGCCGGCGATGCCGCGCTGGAACGCCAGCGTCGCGAGCAGGTGGGTCGAGTTGACCGGGCCGCCGCGGGTGATGGCGTAGACCAGCTGGAAATCGGTGAAAGTGAAGATGATCGAGAAGGTCATGACGATGGCGAGGATCGGCATCATCATCGGGAAGGTGATGTAGCGGAAGCGCTGCCAGGCGCTGGCGCCGTCGAGCATCGCGGCCTCATAGAGCGAGGGCGAGATGGTTTGCAAGCCCGCCAACAGCGAGATCGCGACGAAGGGAATGCCGCGCCAAATATTGGCGGCGATCAGCGAGAACCGCGCCGGCCAGGGCGAGCCGAGGAAATCGATATTGCTGGTGCGCCAATGCAGCACGTCGACCAGCAGATAGGAGATGATCGAGAATTGCGGGTCGTAGATCCACCAGAACGCCAGCGCCGACAGCACCGTCGGCACGATCCAGGGCAACAGGATGATCGCGCGCAACAGGCTCTTGAACGGAAAATGGTTGTTGAGCAACAGCGCCAGCCAGAAGCCGAGCGCGAACTTCCCGAAGGTCGCAATGCCCGTATAGACCACGCTGTAGAACACCGCGTTCCACCACAGCGGATCGCTGAGCAGATACTGGAAATTATCGAGACCGACGAAGATGCCTTTCTGGCCGATCGTGGTGTCGGTGAAGGCGAGCCAGATGCCGAGTCCAAGCGGATAGGTCAGAAACACCGCGAGCAACCCGATCGCGGGCGCGAGGCACATCACGATCAGGAACGGCTTGTAGTCGAACAGGCGCACCAGCCAGTTCGCCTGCCGCTGGGCCAGCACGGGAGAGGAGAGGGTGGTCACGGACATCAGGGCGTTGTCCTGTTCTTGGGAGTCACTCCGCCGTCATTGCGAGCGAAGCGAAGCAATCCAGTCTGTCTCCGCGGTGAAAGTCTGGATTGCTTCGCAATTTTGCCACGGGCTCCTCGCAATGACGGCCTTACCTCTGCCGCCTAAAATACCGCTTGCAGCGCTGCTCGGCCTCTGCGGCTGCGGCCTCCGGCGTGGCCGCGCCGGTCGCGACCGATGCGCACATCTGGATCAGCACGTAGTCGGCGCTGACCGCGCCTGTCGCCGTCGAAATCGGACCCGCATAGCCATCGTAATAAGTGCTGTTCATGGTGTCCTTGAAGATCTTCACCTTGGGGTCCTGCGACCACACGGCGGCGTCGGCATAGGCGGCGAGCGGCTGCGCCCAATAGCCTGAGTTGGCGTTGAGCCACGGCTCGTACTGATCCTTCTCCAGCATGTATTGCAGGAAGGCCTTCGCCGCATTGGGGTACTGGCTGTGCTTGAACACCATGGCGTTCAGCGTCAGGCCCGCCATTGGGGAGATCTTGGCAACGCCCTTCGGCAGCAATTGATGTTCGGTATCGTCGGCGATTGCCTTGGTCGCCGGATCGTTCTTCAGGGAGAAATAGAGCGAGACGCCGTTGGCGGTCAGCGCGATCTCCTGCGCGGCATAGGCACGGTTGTTGCTGACATCGTTCCACGACGTCGTGCCGGCGATGAAGGTGGGATAGAGCTGCTTGACCCAGTTCAGCGCGGCGATCGTCTCCTTGCTGTTGATGATGACGTTGCCCTCTTCGTCGAGCAGGGCGGCGTTGTGCGACCACAGCGCCCAGCTGGCAAAGCCGTTGCCGTCGCCCTTGGCGTTGCCGAGCGCGAAGCCCGCGGGCTTGCCGGCCTTTTGCAGCTTCTGGCAGAGATCGACGATGCCGGCATGGTCTTCCGGCACCTTGTCGAAGCCGACCGATTGCAGGATCGACTTGCGATAGACCAGGGGACCTGCGGTGGCGCCGAAGGGCAATCCGATCCAGGTGTCGCTCTTGTTCTTCTTGCCGTAACGCTGTGCCAGCGGCAGCCAGCCGCCATATTTCTTGCCGGCATAATCGGCGACGTCGGTCAGCTCGACCAGCTTGTCGATATAGATGTGCGGCGCGTCGGAGAAGCCAATGATGATGTCGGGGCCGGCGCCGGAATTGGCTGTGACCGCGGTCTGCTGGGCGATGTCCTCCCAGCCGACGAAATCGACCTTGACCTCGACGCCGGTCTCCTTGGTGAATTTGGCCGCATTGGCGCGGAACACGTCCTCGTCGGCCTGGACGAAGCGGACCGGCCGCAGCATGCGCAGGCTTGCGCCCTTCTCGATCGGCAGTTTCGGAGCGGGGATGTCCGCGGCCTTGATCGCGGATTGAGCGTGCGCTGCAACACCAGTGGCAGCGACCGTTGCAGCGGATAGGCCCAGCGCCAAGGCATCACGACGTGTGATGTCGTTCCTCATCAGTTCCTCCCTGTCATGTTTCCCTTCCCGGCGTTGATCGCCGGTGAAGGGCCGTTTCGGACTTTCGGCGCAATTTCGCGCCGGCCGTCTTAGCTGTTCGGTCCGCGATCCATGCCGACGGGTTGCCAGCGGCGGAGTTCGGTATCTTGCAGCACCGACGGATTGACACAGCTTACCGGCCACATGCCCTGAAGCACCAGTGACAATTCGTAGCCTACGCGGCGCTTGCGCGCCTCGTCGAACCGTGCCGAGGCCGAGGCGACGTGGGCGGTCAGGGTCACGTTCTCCATGCTCAGAATCGGGTTGTTGTGCGAAGGCGGTTCCCTCTCCAGCACGTCGAGGGCGGCGTGCGCGATCCAGCCCTCCTGCAGCGCCTTGATCAGGCTTTCCTCGTCGACCGTGGCGCCGCGCCCGGTGTTGATGAAGATCGAGCCCTTCTTCATCTGCCGGAAATGCTTCTCGGTCAGCATGTGATGCACTTCGGGCCGGGCGGGGGCGTGCATCGAGACGAAGTCGGATTGCGACAGCACCTCGTTCAGCGTCGCCGGGATGACGCCGTGGTCCCACATCAGGGTTTCCTGGATGAAAGGATCGTAAGCCATCATGCGCAGGCCGAACGGAGCTGCGCGCTTCGCAACCGCACGCGCGACGCGGCCGAACGAGATGAAGCCGAGCGTTTGGCCCATCAGTCGTGGAACCTTCAGCAGCGCGGGCCGGCCCTCGGCCCAGCGCCCGGAGCGCACCATCTTGTCCTGCTCGACCAGGCGGCGGAAACCTGACAGCAGCAGCATCATGGCGTGGTCGGCGACTTCCTCGATGAAGGTGTCGGGAATGTTGGTGACGGGAATGCCGCGGGCGGTCGCCGCCTTGACGTCAACGCTGTCGACGCCGACAGAGCCGAGCGTGATGACCTTGCAGCCCTCCAGCGCGTCGATGATGGTCTTGGTGATCGGCATGCCCTTCGCGTAGATCGCGTCGGCATTCTTCGCGGCGGCGATGAACTCGGCCTCGTTGGCCGGTGCCTCGACGATCTCGGCATCGATCGGATCGAGCGCCTCGCGCTCGTACGAATAGTCGCTGCCGGCGACCGTGAAGCTCGCGCCCTTCGGCGTCACCACCCTGTATTTCGGCATTTTCTGCTCCCGATTTTGTTTGTCGGTTCTTGTTGCGACCCGCACCTTCTGGGGGGGCCTTTGCGTCTTTTACGCGAAATCGACGGGAGTGCGTACAATTCCCGGTTGTCGCTCCAGCGATTATTTGCCGTTTTTGCCGGCGTCGTCCGGGCTTCTACGGAGGCCTGTAAGGAACTTGCTAAGGGGTCGCCCCCTAAAGATTGATTCAAATCGATCGATTCACTCGCGCGCCCGCATCCCTTTTTCTCCGGAGCCCATCCCGTGAAGTTGAGCAATTTGAAGATCGTCCCCAAGCTTGGCATCCTTGTCGGCGTCACCTTGTTCGGCCTGTGCATCTCCGGAGTCCTGGCCGGCTACCTGATGAAGCAGGAGATGGTGAGCGCCCGTATCGATCAGACCAAGGCGATCGTCGATCTCGGCCGCAACTACGCGGCTGCGCTGAAGAAGCGTGTCGACGCCGGCGAGCTGACGAAGGACGCGGCCATGGCCGAGCTCCGTCGCTACGGCAATGCGATGACCTACGATAACGGTTCGGGCTATCTGTTCGGTACGTCCTATGACGGCATCACCCAGCTCGCGCCCGATCCGAAGCAGATCGGCACCAACCGCATGGACGTCGTGACCAACGGCCGCAAGCTGTCGGTCGAGCTGATGGAGGGCGTCAAGGCCAACGGCTCGATCCTGCTGTACTATGAATATGTGAAGCCCGGCCAGCCAACGCCGATCCGCAAGATCGGCTACGCGGTGGCCGTTCCCGGCTTCGACATGTATCTCGGCACCGGCGCCTATCTTGAGGACATCGACGCCAAGATGGGCCCGGTCTACTGGCTGCTCGGCCTTGCCGTGCTCGGCATCGTCATCGTTGCCGGTAGCGTCGCCTGGTTGCTCGGTCGCAGCATCAGCCGTCCGCTCGCCTTGCTTGGTGCCCGCATGAAGGATCTCGCCGACGGCAAGCTTGACGGCGACATTCCCGGCGTCGGCCGTGGCGACGAGGTCGGCGCGATGGCTTCGACCGTCCAGATCTTCAAGGACAACGCAGTCCGCATCCGCGAGATCGAGAAGAGCGAGCAGGACGCCAAGGATCGCTCCGCGGCGGACCGTCGCCGCGCGATGGAAGATATCGCCAGCGACTTCGAACGCAGCGTCAACGGCATCGTCCGCTCGGTCTCCTCGGCCGCAGCCGGCATGCAGTCGACGGCGCAGTCGATGACCGCGACCGCCAGCGACGCCTCCTCGCGCGCCGCGACGGTCGGCGCCGCCTCGCAAAAGGCCTCCGGCAATGTCGGCACGGTCGCGGCCGCCGCCGAAGAGCTGTCGAGCTCGGTGACAGAAATCTCCCGCCAGGTGACGCGCTCGACCGAGGTCGCGAGCCGGGCCGTCAGCGACGCCGAGCGCACCAATGCCACGGTGCAGGAGCTCTCGACCGGCGCCGAAAAGATCGGTGAGGTCGTCAAGCTCATTCACTCGATCGCGGCGCAGACCAACCTGCTTGCGCTCAACGCCACCATCGAGGCGGCGCGCGCCGGCGAATCCGGCCGCGGCTTCGCCGTCGTCGCCTCCGAGGTGAAGGCGCTGGCCAACCAGACCGCCAAGGCGACCGAGGAAATCTCCGCCCAGGTCGCGGCGATGCAGACCTCGACCAGCGATGCGGTCGCGGCGATCGGCGGCATCACCCAGACCATCGCCGAGATGAGCGAAATCACCGCCGGCATTTCGGCCTCGATCGAGCAGCAGGGCGAAGCGACCCGCGAGATCGCGCGCAACATCCAGTCGGTCGCGGCCGGCTCGAGCGAGATCAACGCCCATATCGGCAGCGTCACCTCGGCCGCGGAAGCGACCGGCACCGCCGCCGGCGACGTGCTGACCAACGCCCGCGAGCTGGATCACCAGTCCGGCGCGCTGCGCAGCGCGGTGGACGGTTTCCTCGCCAAGGTTCGCGCGGCGTAAGCTTTTCGCGTTGGGTTGTGTTGGGTGGGCAAAGACGCGAAGCGTCGTGCCCACCTTTTCCTTTTGAGGCGCGAAATTACTTCACCGCCGAACCCTGGCGCGAGGCGATGACGACGCCGGCGAGCACCAGCGCGTAGCCGATCAGGTGAAACGGCTGGAGCTTTTCGCCGAGCAGCAGGATCGCCATCGCCGAGCCGAACACCGGCACCAGATGGAAGAACGGCGCGGCGCGGTTCGGCCCGATCAATGCGACGCCGCGGTTGAAGAAGAGATAGGCGAGCGTCGAGGGGAAGATCAGGATCCAGCCGAGCGTCATCAGCGTCACGGTGTCGAACTGCAGCACCCGGCCGCTCCATCCCTCCCAGATCGCCGTCGGCAGCAGTATGAAAGCGCCGCAGCAGGTGGTGAATGACAGGAAAGAGAGCTGATGAACCTTCGGCCGCCGCGGGATGAAGGCGGAGTAGAGCCCGAACGCGACCAGCGAAGAGGCGAACATGATGTCGCCCCGGTTGAACGAGATGCTCGCCAGCGCCGCCAGATCGCCGCGCAGGATGATGATGAGCACGCCGGCCAGCGAGATCGCGATGCCGGCGAGTTGCCCAGCCGTCAGCCGCACGCCAAACAACACCAGCGACCACAGCGCCACGAATAGGGGACCTGCCGACTGGATCAGCAGCGCGTTCAGCGCCTCGGTATATTGCAGCGCCCAGTACGAGATCGCGTTGTTGAAGGCGAAGCCGACCAGCGACAGGAACAGCATCAGCGGCAGGCTCTTGCGCAACGCCGGCCAGTCGCGCTTCAGATGCGGCCAGGAGAACGGCAGCAGGAGAAGGAACACGCCGAACCAGCGGATCGTCGTCACCGTCAGTGGCGGCACATGCGCGCCGACATGGCGGGCGATCACGATGTTGCCGGCCCAGAACAGCGAGCTCAGGCTGAGCAGCAGATAAGGCTGGTTGTTGAGCCAGCTGGCCGGATTGGCGGCGGTTGGCGCGGGCGATGCAATCGTCATTGGCGTCACGCACAACCATGCGCCGGATGGTCGTCATGACACAAGGCCCGCCGCCGCAATGCTACAATGCAGTCAAATCCTGAGGAGGTGCCATTGGCGGTCAATATGTTGAACATCCAGGGCCTGGAAGGGCTCGACCAGCACGCGCCGGTGGTGATGCTGAATCTGATGCGTTTCCACGCCCGTTCGCGCGATGGCGACGGGTCCGGCTGGGATGCCTATTTGCGCTACAGCGCGATCACCGTGCCCATGATCAAGGCGCGAGGCGGCACGCTGCTGTGGACCGGCGAGGCCAAGGCGATCGCGCTCGGCCCGCACGCGGGCGACAAATGGGATTTCGTCGCGCTGGTCTCCTATCCGTCCGTCGCGGCGTTCCTCGACATGATGACGTCGCAAGCCTACGAGCGTGATGCCGATCCGCATCGCGTCAACGGCTGTGCCGAGCATGTGATCATCGCCACGAGCGAGGCGTACAGCAAGTTCAAGGTGAGCTAGTCGCCTGCTTCCGCGATGCCACGAAAACGCCGGACAGCACCAGCGCGAAGCCGATGAAGTGGAAGGCCTGCGGCAGTTCGCCGAGGAAGACCATGGCCATGATCGAGCCGAACACCGGCACGACATGGAAGAACGGCGCGGCGCGGTTGGCGCCGATCAGGCGGACGCCGCGGTTGAAGCAGAGATAGGCGAGTGTCGAGGGAAATACCGAGACGTAGAACAGCGTGAGCAGGTTCGGCCCGTCGAGCTTCATGACCGGGCGCGCGGACAATTCCCAGATCTCCAGCGGAATGAGACACGCGGCACCGGCGCCGAAGGTGAAGGCGAGGAACGACAGCCCGTGGATCGGCGGCCGCTTGAGGGTCAGCACCGAATAGAGCGCGAAGATGATCAGCGCGACGATGAAGATCAGGTCGCCCTTGTTGAAGGCGATGTTCGACAGCGTGGTGAGATCGCCGTGCAGCAGGATGATCAGCACGCCGCACATCGAGAGCAGCACGCCGAAGGCCTGCGCGCGCGTGAGCCTGATTCCGAGGATGACCAGCGACCAGAGCGCCACGATCAGGGGTGCAGCTGACTGCAACAGAAGTGTATTGAGCGCCTGGGTATGCTCCAGCGCCCAATATTGCAGGGTATTGAAGGCGCCGATGCCGGTGATCGACAGCACGATCATCAGACCGAGCTTGTCGCGGATGGCCGGCCAGTCCTGGGCGAGGTGCTTCCAGGCGAACGGCAGCACCAGCAGGAAGGCGAAGCTCCAGCGCAGGAAGGACAGCGTCACCGGCGGGATGTGGCCGGCGGCGAGCCGCCCCACAACCGCATTGCCCGCCCAGCACATCGCGGTGATGCTGAGCAGGAGATAAGGCTGGTTGGCGATCCAGCTGTGGCCCGATGATTCGGCGCTCGTGGTCTGGCCGGTAGCGGACATTGTAATTGTTATGGCCCCGCGTCATGCACCGAGGCTCCCGGCCCGGCCCTGCCCAAAGACACGGAAACGCGCCCGATATCAATGGCGCGCGGCGCATCGCCATCATGCGCAGGACGGTGCAACAGGAACCTCAGCCGGTCGGTCCCGTGCGGATCGCGAACGGCTTCAGCAGCTCGGCGCAGCCGAGATAGACGACGACGAGAAGGGCAATGCCGGCCATCATGATCGGCGGCGGCGCGACGAAGCCGAACCAGGTCCCGAGCGGCGTGAACGGCAGAGCGATCGCGGCGAGCAGGGCGATCAGCGAAGACGCCGCAAGCACGGGATCGGGCCAGTTGCGCCAGGGCCGTCCATAGGTGCGGATGACGAAGATCACCAGGATCTGCGTCGCCATGGATTCGACGAACCAGGCGGTGCGAAATTCGTCCGGCGAGGCCTTGAACAAATAAAGCAGCGCGCCAAAGGTGAGAAAGTCGAACACCGACGACAGCGGCCCCATGATCGCGGCAAAGCGCACCAGCCGCGACATGCTCCACACCTGCGGCTTCGCCGTTGCCTGCGTCGAGACCCGGTCGAAGGGAATGCCGAGCTCGGAGAGGTCGTAGAGCAGGTTGTTGAGCAGGATCTGCGTCGGCAGCATCGGCAGGAACGGCAGCGCGATCGAGGCCGCCGCCATCGACAGCATGTTGCCGAAATTCGAGCTCGCGCCCATGCGGACATATTTGAGGATGTTGGCGAAGGTGCGCCGACCTTCCTCGACGCCGTCGGCGACGACTTCGAGATCCGACGCCAGCAGGATCATGTCGGCAGCGGCCTGCGCCACACCGGTGGCGCCGTCGACCGAAAGGCCGACATCGGCAACCTTCAGGGCCGGTGCGTCGTTGATGCCGTCGCCGAGGAAGCCGACCACATCGCCGCCGGCCTGAAGCGCCTTCACGATGCGCGATTTCTGGTCCGGCGCGAGCCGGCCGAACGCATCGGCGGAGCGCACCTGCACCGCAAGCGCCTCGTCGCTGAGCTCGGCAATGTCGGCTCCCGACAGCACGCGCTCGGCGTTGAGCCCGACCAGACCGGCGAGCCGCTTCACCACCACCGGATGGTCCCCCGAGAGGATCTTCAAGCTCACGCCGCCCGCCGCGAGCCGGGCGATCGCGGCCGCGGCCGTCGGCTTCGGCGGATCGGCGAAGGCGCAGAGACCTTCGAAGACGAGGTCGGTTTCGTCGTCGGTCTCGACCTCGCGCAGCGCGCCGCTCCAGGCCCGCGAGGCGATGGCCACGGTGCGCAGGCCCTCGGTTGCGAGCGCGTGGACGCGGGCCATTGCCGCGTCGCGCGCATGTTGGTCCATCGTGCACAATTCCAGCACGGCCTCCGGCGCGCCCTTGACGATCAGTCGCGCCCCTTCGGGGCCGGTTGCGAGCACCGATCCCAGCCGGCGTGAAAAATCGAAAGCCTGCCGTCCGGCGAGCGTCCAGCCTTGAGCAGCCTCCGGTCGGCCGGCGACGAGGGCGGCATCGAGCGCGCCACGGTCGCCGCCGAGCGAGGCAGCGATGGCGCCGAGCCGCGCGGCGCGTGCGTCGTCCTTGCCGGCGGCATCGAGGCTTCTGGCGAGCGTGATCTCGGCCGATGTCAGCGTACCCGTCTTGTCCGTGCACAGAACGGTCATGGCGCCGAGGTCGTGGATGGCGGCGAGCCGCTTCACGATCACCTTGCGCCCGGCCATGCGCAGCGCACCGCGCGACAGCGTCACCGTCGTGATCATCGGCAGCAGTTCCGGCGTCAGTCCGACCGCAAGCGCGACGGCGAACAGGAGGGAATCGAGCACGGGGCGGCCGAACACGACGCGGATGGTGAGCACGACCAGCACCAGGGCCAGCGTGGCGCGCGCGATTACGAGGCCGAATTCGCGCAGATCGCGTTCGAAGGGAGAGGGCGCCTGTGTCTCGGCGAGCGCGGAGGCCGCCGCGCCGAACACGGTGTCGCGGCCGGTCCTGACCACGAGCGCGATCGCTTCGCCGGTTTGCGCGACGGCGCCGCGGAACAGCGCATTCGAGGTGTCGTCGGGGCTGGCGCATGGTCCGGCGCGTTTCTGCACCGGATAGGGCTCGCCGGTGAGCGCGGCTTCTCCTGCGGTAAAGGCGGTGCTTTCCAGGATCAGCGCGTCGGCGGGGATGATGTCGCCGGCGCGGACGCGCAGCAGATCGCCGGGCACGACGTGCTCGACATCGATGTCGACAAACGCGCCGTCGCGGCTGACCTCGGCCTTCAGGGCCACCGAGCGGCGAAGAATCTCGGCGGCGCGGACCGCGTGTCCCTCTTGGATGGTGTCGAGGCCGATCGAGAGCGCGAGGATCAGGACGATGATGAGGCCGCCGATCTCGTCGCCGGTCAGCATCGAGATGATGCCGGCCACCAGAAGGATCAGCGACAACGGTTCGAGCAGCCGCCGCAGGATCGCGCGCGCCGCGCCCTCGATGCGCGGCGGTGCGTCGGTGTTCAGCCCGAAACGGTCGAGCCGTTCGTCGGCTTCCGTCGCAGACAGACCGGTGAGCCCGCAGCCCAGTCGGCTGCAAAGCTCCGGGGGTGACAGACGCCAGAAATTGGTGTCGGCGCGGGTTGAACTGTCCAGCAAGCGAAGCTCCCGGTTTCAGGGCGTCTTGTGGCGGCCAGATGCCCCTAAATTCGGCGTAACCTATTGACCTAAAGCAATCTCGATTCCCGACGACACGTTAGCGTCGCGAACAGTCACCCCGGCTTTGCCGGGCCAGCAATCGAAATCGAGACGTGAATCCCCGCTAGCGCGGCGCGATTCGCATGGCGTTGTCATGGTCGAGCAAACAATCACCCTGCCGCAGCATAAGAGCCGGCTTTCCGTCGCGGCGCTATGGTCGGGGTTCCTCGCTCACAAATGGTTCATCCTCGCGGTCGCAGTCCTGCTGGCTCTCGGGGCCTGGCAAAGCGTGCGCATGATTCTGGGACCGGCGGTCGTCGTCGATGAGGCGAGGCGCGGCCGCCTGATCGAGACGGTGGTGGCGAGCGGCCATGTCGAGACACCGTACCGGGTCGAGATCGGCAGCCAGATCACCGGCACGGTGCAAGAGGTACTGGTGCAGGAAGGCGAGAAGGTCAGCAAGGGCCAGCCGCTGATTTCGCTGGAGTCGCGCGAATTGAACGCAGCCGTGGTGCAGGCGCACGGCGCGGTGGCGCAGGCCGAGGCCCGCATCAGGCAGCTCGAGGAACTGACGCTGCCCTCGGCGAGGGAAGCGCTGACGCAGGCGAATGCGACCTTGCGAAACGCGCAGCAGACTTACGACCGCACAGCGCAGCTCGAGCACAACGGCTATGCGACGCGCGCGGCGCTCGACGATGCGCAGAAGACACTCGATGTCGCCAGCGCGGCGAAGCGCTCGGCCGAGTTTCAGGTCTATACTGCCAGCCCCGGCGGCAGCGATTACGTGATGGCGCAGACGCAGGCCAATCAGGCGCGCGCCAATCTCGACACGGCGGAATCCCGGCTCGGCTATGCCACGATCGCAGCGCCCCGTGACGGCGTCCTGATCACGCGCAGCGTCGAGCGCGGCACCGTGGTGCAGCCTGGCAAGGCGCTGCTCGTGCTCGCGCCCGTCGGCGACGCGCAGCTCGTGCTGCAGATCGATGAACGCAATCTGGGCAAGATCGCGCTCGGGCAGAAGGCGCTCGCCTCGGCGGACGCCTATCCGGACCGGCGCTTCGCCGCAGCGATCACCTACATCAATCCCGGCGTCGACATTTCGCGCGCCTCGGTCGAGGTGAAGCTGACGGTCGCCGACGCACCGGACTATCTGCGGCAGGACATGACTGTCTCGGTTGATATCGAAGTGGCTGCACGCGACGATGCGCTGATCCTGCCGCTGCGCTCGGTGCACGACGTCTTGTCGGGAAATCCCTGGGTGCTCGGCATCAAGGACGGGCGCGCGGCCCAAAGGCCCGTGAAGATCGGCCTGCACGGCAACAGCCAGGTCGAGATCACCGACGGACTCGCTGCCGGCGATGTCGCGATCCCGCAAAGCTCCGGCGTTCTGACCGGCCAGCGCGTGCGGCCCGTACGGCAATGAACCGCTGGCTGCCGTTCGAATGGACCATGGCCGTGCGCTTTCTGCGCGAAGGCCGGCTCCAGACCATCTTCATCATCGGCGGCATCTCGATCGGCGTCGGTGTCATCGTCTTCATGTCGGCGATGCTTGCGGGGCTGCAGGCAAACTTCATCAAGCGCGTGCTGACCTCGCAGCCGCAAATCCAGTTGCTCACGCCGGATCAGGTTGCGCGTCCGCTGCGCAACGGCGCAGGCGAGATCGAGGACGCGGTGGTGCAACGTCCGAGCCAGCGGGTGATCTCGATCGACCAATGGCCGAAGATCAGGGCCCAGATGCAGGCGATGCCCGAGGTCGTCGCGGTGTCGCCGACGATCCTCGGCTCGGTGCTCGCGGTGCGCGGCGATGCCAGCCGCTCCGTGAATCTGTCGGGCGTCGAACCGGATTCCTATTTCAAGATCGTCAAGGTGCCGGACTATATCGTTGCCGGCGAGCCGCGCCTGACCAGCGAGGACATCATCATTGGCATCGAGCTGGCGAAGGACCTGGGCGCCGCAGTCGGCGACAAGATCAATGTCCGCGCCGCCTCCGGCGCGACCCGCGTGCTCACGATTTCCGGCCTCGTCGATCTCGGCAACAAGAGCGTCAACCAGCGCGTCTGCTACGCCGCGCTCCGCACCGCGCAATCACTGCTCGGCATGATCGGGGGCATCACCACGATCGACATCACGGTCGGCGACATCTACGCAGCCGAAGACATAGCCCAGCGCATCCAGGCTGCCAACGTCGTCGAGGCCGACAGCTGGATCAAGACCAATGCGCAGTTCTTCACCGCGGTTCAGGCCCAGCAGAACACCAACACCCTGATTCGATTGTTCGTCGGACTTTCGGTCGCGTTCGGCATCGCCGCCGTGCTGGTGGTTTCGGTGATTCAGCGCTCCAAGGATATCGGCATCCTGCGCGCGATGGGGACATCGCGCGGCCAGATCCTGCGTGTGTTCCTGGTGCAGGGCGGCCTGCTCGGCTTCGTCGGTTCGCTGTTCGGCGCGGCGTTGGGCGCGTTCGCGCTGGTCTATTGGCACTCGGTCGCGCGCCAGGCCGACGGCACCGAATTGTTTCCGCTGATCCTGGAGCGGAGCCTGTTCGCCTACACGGCGCTGCTTGCCACCGTCACCGGCCTTCTGGCTGCGATGGCGCCTGCGGTCCGCGCCGCGAAACTCGATCCCGTGGTGGCGATCCGTGGCTAGCGAAATCCTCCGCCTCGAGAACGTGTGCAAGGCCTACAATGTCGGCCTGCCGACCGAAACAGAGGTGCTGCATGGCATCGACCTCGAACTAGACCATGGCGAGTTCCTGGCGCTGATCGGCCCTTCGGGCTCGGGCAAGAGCACGCTGCTCAACATCGTCGGCCTGCTCGACCAGCCGACATCGGGCCGGCTGCTGATCAAGGGCCGGGACATCGCTGATCTCGGCGACACCGAGATCACCCATCTGCGCGGGCACACCATCGGCTTCGTCTTCCAATACCATCTCCTGATCTCGGCCTTCACCGCGCGGGAGAACGTCATGATGCCGATGCTGGCCGATCGCGGCTTTGCATCGGCGGACATCGAGGCGCGGGCCGACCGGCTGCTGGCTCAGGTCGGGCTGGAGAAATTCGCCGGCAACCTCGCCAACAACATGTCGGGCGGACAGCAGCAGCGGGTGGCCGTGGCGCGGGCCCTGGCGATGAGCCCGGATCTCGTGCTTGCGGACGAGCCGACCGGCAATCTCGACACCAAATCGGCCGACGCCGTGTTCGAGCTGATGCGGCAGGTCAACCGCGAGAGCGGTACGAGCTTCCTGCTCGTCACCCACAATATGGATCTGGCCCGGCGCTGCGACCGCATCATCGAAGTGGTCGACGGCCGCATCCGCGCCTAACGTCGTAGAAGGCGCCCGATAAGGCGGATTTTTAGGGGATATCAAGGGCTTGGATCGCACCTTGGGCCCGAAAAAAGCCCCGTTCTTGCTTGCCTAGAGAGGCTGCTTCCTTTATCCGGTGGGGCTGCCTCGCGTGCGAACGGCCTTGGGCCGGGACTTCGGCTGGGCGCAGGCATGATTCCGGAAGAGTGGGTCCCGGTTTTCCGTTTGGATCGTGCCTTTTACAGAGAAATTCTTCGAAGGATTACCCGCGAATGGCCAATGTTGTCGTCGTCGGCGCCCAGTGGGGCGACGAAGGAAAGGGCAAGATCGTCGACTGGTTGTCGGAACAGGCGGACATCGTCGCGCGCTTTCAGGGCGGCCATAACGCCGGCCACACGCTGGTCATCAATGGCGAGACCTACAAGCTCGCGCTGTTGCCCTCGGGCGTGCTGCGCCCGTCGAAGCTGGCGGTGATCGGCAACGGCGTGGTGTTCGATGCGCAGGCCTTCCTCGACGAGGTCACCAAGCTGCGCGGCCAGGGCGTTGCGGTCGGCCCGGAGAATCTGCGCGTTGCCGAGAACGTGACCCTGATCCTGCCGCTCCATCGCGAGCTCGATGCGCTTCGTGAATCGTCCAATTCGGCGACCGCGATCGGCACCACGCGGCGCGGCATCGGCCCGGCCTATGAGGACAAGGTTGGCCGCCGCGCGATCCGTCTGATGGACCTCGCCGACCTCGACACGCTCCCACACAAGATCGATCGTCTCCTCGCGCACCACAACGCGCTGCGTCGCGGCCTCAACCTGCCGGAGTTCGACGGCAACGAGATCCTGAAGGAACTCAGCGCGCTGGCGCCGCAGCTGCTGCCTTATGCGGAGACTGTCTGGCGCCTGCTCGATACCGAGCGGCGTGCCGGCAAGCGGATCCTGTTCGAAGGCGCGCAGGGCGCGCTGCTCGACGTCGACCACGGCACCTACCCTTACGTCACCTCGTCCAACACGGTGGCGGCGCAGGCCGCGACCGGAACGGGGCTCGGCCCGAACGCGGTCGGCTACGTGCTCGGCATCTGCAAGGCCTATACGACCCGCGTCGGCCAGGGGCCGTTCCCGACCGAGCTCTTGAACGAGATCGGCGAGGAGATCGGCCGCAGAGGTCGCGAGTTCGGGGTCAATACCGGACGCAAGCGCCGCTGCGGCTGGTTCGATGCCGTGCTGGTCCGCCAGACCGTGCGGACCTGCGGCATCACCGGCCTGGCGCTCACCAAGCTCGACATTCTCGATGGCTTCGACACGATCGAGGTCTGCGTCGGCTACAAGCTCGACGGCAAGGAGATCGATTATTTCCCGGCCGGTGAAGGCGCGCAGGCCCGGGTCGAGCCGATCTACGAGACCATCGAGGGCTGGAAGGAGCCGACCGCGGGCGCGCGGTCCTGGGCGCAGCTGCCGGCCCAGGCCATCAAATACGTCCGCCGTATCGAGGAATTGGTGGGATGCCCGGTCGCTCTGCTTTCCACCAGCCCCGAACGCGAGGATACTATCCTGGTGCAAAACCCGTTTGAGGCTTAACGATCTCTTACCAGGACGCGGGTATAGTTGAGTAGAAATGGCTGATTACTATCCGCTGATCGCCCGCGCTATTGCGGCCCTGGACCCCAACGCTCCCGGCGAGAGCCGGCGCGCGCTCTATGAACGGGCGCGCACGGCGCTGATCGCGCAACTGCGCAGCGTGCAGCCGCCGCTCTCCGAATCCGAGATCACCCGCGAGCGGCTGTCGCTGGAAGAGGCCGTCCGCAAGGTCGAATCGGAGGCCGCCCAGCGTGCCCGCGAGGCCTCACGCCCCGCCGGCGGTGCTGCCCGCAGTGGCGGCAGCGGCGATGCGTTCCGCCGGGCCAGCGCCCGCGCGACTGAAAACAACCCGCCCCCATCCGCTCAGCCGGCTGCGCCGCCGCGCGCGCGTCCGGC